>JAEWIX010000022.1 GCA_023386885.1 Pseudomonadota bacterium | reverse complement strand
CACGCTAAAAAAAGCTAACAACGCGGCCGGCGAAATCCGCCGGCCGCTTTTGTTTTGCTTCTCGTCATTGCGACGCGCGGCAGCGACGAAGCAATCCAGACTGATCAAGAAAGGCTGGATTTTCGCTGCACTCGCAATGACGAAGAGATTCAATTCACCGCCGTGCCATTCGCGGCCAGCACGTGGCCGGCGAGATAGAGCGAGCCGGTGATGAGGATGCGTGGCGGAATTTCGTAGGCCAGTTGCGCCAGAAATTGCAGCGCGGCATCGACGCTCACTGCCGTTTCCGCGCGCATCCCGAGCCGCCGAATTGCGTCGGCCAGTTGCGCCACCGGCATCGCGCCGTCGCGATCGGAAATCGGCACCGCGATGATGTGGCGTGTCAGTCCGGCAAAGTTACTAAGGAACGCATCGGCGTCCTTGTTGGCCATCATGCCGACGATCAGCACCAAAGGCCGCGACACTCGTTCCTCGAGATCGCCAATAGCTGCTGAAACCACGCGCCCACCATCGGCGTTGTGGCCGCCGTCGAGCCAGATCTCGGCGTCGCGCGGCGCCCGCGCCACCAACGCGCCCGCTGTGAGGCGCTGCATCCGCGCCGGCCATTGCACGGCGGCGATGCCGCCCTCGAACGCCGCATGGTCGAGGCGGAAGGCATCGATCGCGCGCAGCGTTGCGATCGCCAGCCCCGCATTGTCGATCTGGTGGCGGCCGAACAGTTTCGGCGCGGCGAGATCGAGCAAGCCGCGTTCGTCCTGATAGACCAAGCGCCCGTGCTCGACGCCGACATGCCACGTCTCTTCCGCGGCATGCAGCGGCGCGCGCATCCGCTTCGCCTGCGCCTCGATCACCGCCAGCGCCTCGGACGATTGCGCCGCGCTGATCACCGGCACGCCGCGCTTGATGATGCCGGCCTTTTCAGCGGCGATGGTTTCAATTGTTGGCCCGAGAAACTCGGTGTGATCCATGCCGATCGGCGTCAGCACGCAGGCAGCGGGCTTCTCGATCACATTGGTGGCGTCGAGCCGGCCGCCAAGGCCGGTTTCCAGCAACACCGCATCGGCCTCATGCCGCGCGAACAGCAGCAATGCCGCAACGGTTTCGATCTCGAAACGGGTGATCGGGTGACCCGCGTTGACGCGTTCGCATTCCAGCAGCGCCTCGCGCAATTCATCGTCGCTGACGAGCGCACCATCAAGGCGAATGCTCTCATTGATCCGCACCAGCCACGGCGAGGTGTAGACATGCACGCGCAAGCCTGCCGCTTCCAGCATCGCGCGCAGGAAGGCGAGCGTCGAACCCTTGCCGTTGGTGCCGGCGATATGGATCACCCGCGGCAGTTTGCGCTCGGGGTGATCGAGGGCCGCTAGCAACCGTTCGACGCGCTCCAGCGTCAGATCGATGCGATGGGGATGAAGCCGCGACAGCCGTGCCAGCAACTCGTCCAGCGACGGTGACGACAGCGGCGCGGCGGCGGACGCGTTCACGCCTGTGGCACAGCCGGGGCGGCGCCTTCGGAGGCAACATCCGCCGGCGTATCGACCGCGACCGGCATGGTCTTCGGCTCACCGACAACTTCCAGCGCCGGCGCGCGTGTCAGCAAACGACAGAGCCGCGCCAATGTCGGCCGCAGATCGTGGCGATGCACCACCATGTCCACCATGCCGTGGTCCTTGAGGTACTCGGCGCGCTGGAATCCTTCCGGCAGCTTTTCGCGAATAGTCTGCTCGATCACGCGCGCGCCGGCAAAGCCGATCAGCGCGCCGGGCTCGGCGATATGGATATCGCCCAGCATCGCGTAGGACGCGGTGACGCCGCCGGTGGTCGGGTTGGTCAGCACCACAATGTAAGGCAGACCCGCCTCGCGCAGCATCTCCACCGCGACGGTAGTGCGCGGCAGTTGCATCAGCGACAGAATGCCTTCCTGCATCCGCGCGCCGCCCGACGCCGCGAACACGATGCACGGCGCATGCTTCTCGATCGCCAGTTCGAAGCCGCGCACGATGGCCTCGCCCGCCGCCATGCCGAGCGAGCCGCCCATGAAATCGAAATCCTGCACGGTGACGACGACGCCCTGGCCTTCCAGCTTGCCATAGCCGACCTTCACCGAATCGTTCAGGCCGGTCTTGGTGCGCGCATCCTTGATGCGGTCGACATACTTGCGCTCGTCGCGAAACTTCAGCGGATCGGCGGCGACGTCCGGCAGCGCCACATCGTACCAGGTCTCGTTATCGAAGATCGATTTCAGCCGCGCCACCGCACCCATGCGCATGTGGTAGTTCGAGCCGGGAATGACGAACTGATTGGCCTCGACGTCCTTGTAGAACACCAGTTGCCCGGAATCCGGGCATTTGATCCACAGATTCTCCGGCGTATCGCGCTTGAGAATGCTGCGAATTTTCGGCCGGACAACGTTCGTCAACCAGTTCATATCTTGCTCCGTCGATCCGCCTTATATGGCGCGGGGATCAGCTTGGGGCAACCCGCCGAGCCCGTTTGGGCCGCGATTGTGGCGTTATTCGGCGGCCTGCGCCGCGCCACGGACGCCCTGCGCCAGCGCTGCCGTCAGATCGGCCACCGCCTTGACGGTGGAAGGCGTCGCGCGGCCCTCCGCATCGAGGCTTTTCGCCAAAGCATCGACCAGCGCGGTGCCGACCACCGCACCGTCCGCCGCGCGGGCGATGTCGCGCGCCATGTCCGGGGTGCGGATGCCGAAGCCGACACAGACCGGAAGCGACGTGTGACGTTTGATGCGCGCCACCGCCTCACCGACCTGCGTTGCGTTAGCGGCGGCCGAGCCGGTGATGCCGGTGATCGAGACGTAGTAGACGAAGCCCGACGTATTCGCGAGCACGGCGGGCAACCGCTTGTCGTCGGTGGTCGGCGTCGCGAGGCGGATGAAGTTCAGTCCCGCCTTCATTGCCGGCAAGCACAACTCGTCATCTTCCTCCGGCGGCAGGTCGACGATGATCAGGCCATCGACGCCGGCGGTCTTGGCGTCGGCGAGAAACGCCTCGACGCCGTAGATGTAGATCGGATTGTAGTAACCCATCAGAACGATCGGCGTCGCGTCGTCGTCCTTGCGGAAGCCGCGCACCAAATCGAGCGTCTTATGCAGCGTCATGCCGCCCTTCAACGCGCGCAAGCCCGCTGCCTGGATCGCGGGACCGTCGGCCATCGGATCGGTGAACGGCATTCCGATCTCGACGATGTCGGCGCCGGCCTGCGGCAGCGCCTTGACGATCGCGAGCGATGTCGCGGGATCGGGATCACCGGCCATCAGGAAGGTGACGAAAGCGGCGCGGCCTTGCTTCTTGAGATCGGCCAGACGTGTGTCGATGCGGGTGGTCACTGTGCCTTCCTGCCCTTCAGAATGTCGCCGACCTGCGGCACGTCCTTGTCGCCGCGGCCGGAGAGATTGACCACCATCAGGTGATCCTTTGGCCGCTTCGGCGCGAGTTCGATCACGCGCGCGATGGCGTGTGCCGATTCCAGCGCCGGGATGATGCCTTCGAGCCGCGACAGCAGTTGAAATGCCGCGAGCGCTTCCTCGTCGGTCGCGGAGAGATACGTCACGCGGCCGGTCTCGTGCAGCCACGAATGCTCCGGCCCGATGCCGGGATAATCCAGCCCCGCCGAGATCGAATGCGCGTCCTGAATCTGCCCATCGGCATCCATCAGCAGATAGGTGCGATTGCCGTGCAGGACACCGGGACGTCCGCCGGTGAGCGATGCCGCGTGCAGCTTGTCGAGCCCGTGGCCGGCTGCCTCGACGCCGAATATCTCGACGCTCGGATCGTCGAGGAACGGATGAAACAGCCCCATCGCATTGGAGCCTCCGCCGATGCAGGCAATCAGCGAGTCCGGCAGCCGGCCTTCGGCGTCCTGCATCTGCGCGCGGGTCTCATGGCCGATGATCGACTGGAAGTCGCGCACCATCGCTGGATAGGGATGCGGCCCCGCCACCGTGCCGATGCAATAGAACGTGTCATGCACGTTGGTGACCCAGTCGCGCAGCGCCTCGTTCATCGCGTCCTTGAGCGTGCGCGTGCCGGACTGCACCGGCACGACTTTCGCGCCCAGCATCTCCATGCGGATGACATTCGGCTCCTGCCGCGCCACGTCGACCGCGCCCATGTAGACAACGCAATCGAGCCCGAAGCGCGCGCACAGCGTGGCGGTGGCGACGCCGTGCTGGCCGGCGCCGGTTTCCGCGATGATGCGCTTCTTGCCCATGCGGCGCGCAACCATGATCTGGCCGAGCACGTTGTTGACCTTGTGCGAGCCGGTGTGATTCAGCTCCTCGCGCTTCAAGTAAATCTTCGCGCCGCCGAGATGCTCGGTGAGGCGTTGCGCGAAATACAGCGGCGACGGACGACCGACATAGTCTTTCAGATAGCCGTTCATCTCGCGCTGGAACGCGGGATCGGCCTTGGCTTCGGCATAGGCTTTTTCGAGATCGAGGATCAGCGGCATCAAGGTCTCGGCGACGAAGCGTCCGCCGAACATGCCGAAATGCCCGCGCTCGTCGGGACCGGACCGGAAGGAATTGGGACGGGAGTTCATTGTCATCCTTCGTCATGGCCGGGCTCGTCCCGGCCATCCACGTCTTGCTTGTTGTGAATTCCGACAGACGTGGATGCCCGGAACAGGTCCGGGCATGACGACTGTTGCGACGGTGCGAAGCTAACCGACATGCGGGACCGCTTCATGTAAATTACTATCGGCCGCGCGCGCGGCGCGAATGAAGGCGCGGATCATTTCGATGTCCTTGACGCCCGGCGCGCTTTCGACACCCGACGACACATCGACGCCGCCGGCACGGGTGACGCGCACGGCTTCCGCGACATTGTCCGCGTGAAGCCCGCCGGACACCATGAACGGCACATCGAGCCGAAGATTTTCCAGCAGGTGCCAATCGAACGCAGCACCAAGCCCGCCCGGCCGCGTCGCGTCCTTCGGCGCGCGGGCGTCGAACAGAACACGGTCGGCCACCGCCGCGTAACCGGACAGCGGCGCGAGATCGGCGGCGACCGCGACCGGGATCGCCTTCATCACCGGCAGGTCGAATTTCTGTTTGATGTCGCGGACGCGCGCGGTGGTTTCCTTGCCGTGCAGTTGCAGCAGATCGGGCCGCAGCGCCTCGATGCTGTTGGCGAGCAGCGCGTCGTCGGCATCGACCGACAGTGCCACCTTCAGCGCGCGGCCCTTGGCCTGCCGACCCAGTCGCTCCGCCGTCCCGAGATCGATGTGGCGCGGCGACGGCGGGAAGAACACGAAGCCCACCATGTCGGCTCCCGCCTCCAGCGCCGCCGCGAGCGTCTCGGGCGTCGACAGGCCGCAGATTTTGACGGTCAGGGACATGGCTTTGGCGCGTTGCTTTCGATTCGGGACGATGTCGCGGGTCGCGGCGCCGATGGACCGGGCTCAATGCCCGCAGCGGCCGCTTCGGCGGGTTCTACAACGTCGCGCCGTGCTTGTCGCGGGTGCCGAGGCCGGTTCCGGTGAGATCCGGCAGCAAAACCGGGCTGCTCGGGGTTCGCTGCGGCTGCATCGCCGCCTGCAATTGCGCCAGTTGCGCCCGCGCATCCCGCGCATCGGCCTCGTTCTGGCGGGCCGCGCGGCGCCAATGCCGCTGCCGCAGCCAGGTTGCAAAACTTCCCGCCAACACCCCGAGGATCGCCACGACGATGATCACCATGAACAGTGGCAGCGTGAGCCCGACCGATGGATCGGTGGCATTGAAGGGGTCAAACGACACCGTCACCAGCCGCCGGTTAGCGATGGCGAAAGCCAGGAAGATGACGCCGAGTGGAATCAGCACCAGCGCGGTGAAGAACTTACGCATCGCCTCTCTCACAGGTGGCCAGCGCACGGTCGAACATGTTGAAGCCGAACATGATTGAAGCCGCTGCGACGATTGGACCATGCGTGCTTGCGAAAATCCAGCGCGCAATCCATCGGGCGCCTTCGTTGAAGGCGGTCGTCAAACGCACAACACGAAGCTGTCGACTCGCGAAATAATCAGGCGCTGGGTTGCGCGGCCTCGGCGGCGGGCGCATCGCGGTTGAGTCGCTCGCGCATTTCCTTGCCTGTCTTGAAAAACGGCACGCTTTTCTGATCCACCGGCACATGCTCGCCGGTGCGCGGATTGCGTCCCGCGCGCGCCGGACGATGCTTCACCGAAAACGCGCCGAACCCGCGCAATTCGACACGATCACCCCGCGCCAATGCCGCGACAATTTCGTCGAGAATGGCATTCACGATGTTCTCGACATCGCGTTGATACAGGTGTGGATTGTGCTCGGCGATGCGCTGAACGAGTTCGGATTTGATCATTGATATAGGGACCCGTGGCGTGCAGGCGACATTTCCTTGAAAAAGTCGCGGACTGTCAAGCGGCTAATTGGCCTCTGATCATCGCAAATCGTCGGACGGCAAGCAAGTTGACGTAACGCGGATGCAGCATCGCTGGCTGTACTTCTCGCTGAAACGCGATTCACATCATTCAACGCAGATGCAATAGTACCCTCAATCGGACGCGGCGGGTTGCCACAGCGCGATCATGCCATCGAGGGTCAGCCGATCCACCGCCTGTGCGACATTCGACTGTTCGATGCGGCGCGCAAGCCCTTCAAGACCGAGCGCGTGCAGCGTCACCGACGCCGTCGCGCGCAGGAATGTCAGATCGCCGAAACGCGGCGACAACTTGTAATCCCGCACCGGCAGATCGGACTTCACCTTCTTTTCCTTGACCAGCCACGCCACCGCGGTTTTCTCGTCGCCAAGCTGATCGATCAGCTTGAGATCGATCGCCTGACGCCCGGTGAAAACGCGACCGTCCGCGACCTTGTCCAGTTGCGTCGCATCCATGCCGCGCCGGTTGCGGACGAGATCGCGAAACCATGCGTAGGAATCCTTCACCAGCGCATCGAGCGCCGCGCGGGCCTCGGGGCTGGTGGGCTCGTAACCGCTCGGCGCGGCTTTCAGCGGCGAGGATTTGACCGATTCTACCTGCACGCCGACGGTCTTCAGCAGTTCGGTGAAGTTGGGATACTGAAACAGCACGCCGATCGAGCCGACCAGCGAGCTTTGCTGCGCCACGATATGATCGGACGCCAGCGCGGCGATGTAGCCGCCCGATGCGGCGAGACCTTCGACCACGACCACCAGCGGCTTCTTGGCTTTCAGCCGCACCAGCGAATCGTAAAGCTGCTCGGAGCCGGCGGTGGTGCCGCCGGGCGAATTGATGTGCACCACGACAGCGGCGGCGGATGACTTCTCCAGCCGCTCCAGCGCCTCGACGCGAGCCTGGTCGCTGCGGATCAAACCTTCGATATTGACGCGTGCGATCGAGCCCGAACGCGACAGCGCCGAGCGCGCCGACGGCGCGGCCATCAACCCGACGCCGACCACGGCGGCAATCGCCACCGCGACGGCGGTGACACGCCAGAACGTCAGCTTGCGGCGAATGCGGCGGCGATCGAGGATCGCATCGGAATCGAGCGACATGGCAGGCTCCTGAGCGGTTGACTGCACGCCCTCGCGTGCAAGCCGCGCGGTTGTGCCCAGAGCCATTTCCGTTCCGATGGAATCGGAACGGGGCTCCGGATTCTGGTTTCGATGCGTTTTCTTGACGCGAACCGGTATCCACTTCGCTCGAAAACGCTCTCGGCGACGTTGATATCTCGTCCCTGCAATACATCAATTGCGCGGCAATTTGAAGAAAGCGACCTTTCGTCGTCCCCGCGCAGGCGGGACCGACACTCGTGGAGCAGACAACCCAAAATAAAAAGGCCCCGGTTCGCACCGGGGCCTTGATGTGTCGTGCGGGGCAGCCGCGCTGCCTCGCAATACGATCGGCTTACTTGGTGTCGCGCTGCTGCTTGAGCGCGGTGCCGAGAATGTCGCCCAGCGTCGCGCCGGAATCCGACGAGCCGTACTGCGCGATGGCTTCCTTCTCTTCCGCCACTTCCAGCGCCTTGATCGACACCTGGACCTTGCGGGCCTTCTTGTCGAACTGGATGACGCGGGCATCGACCTTTTCGCCGACGGCGAAACGCTCAGAGCGCTGGTCGTTGCGGTCGCGCGCCAGTTCCGAGCGCTTGATGAAGGTGGTGAAGTCGGTGCCGGCGATCTGCACGTCGATGCCGCCATCCTTCACATCGAGCACTTCGCAGGTCACGACAGCGCCCTTCCTGACATCGCCCGGCTCGGCGAAGGGGGCGCCTTCGAGCTGCTTGATGCCGAGCGAAATGCGTTCCTTCTCGACATCAACATCGAGGACGATGGCCTTGACCATGTCGCCCTTCTTGAAGTTGTCGATGACCTGCTCGCCCGGTTGCTTCCAGTCGAGGTCGGACAGATGCACCATGCCGTCCACGTCGCCTTCGAGGCCGAGGAACAGACCGAACTCGGTCTTGTTCTTGACTTCGCCTTCGACGGTGGAGCCGACCGGGAACTTCTCGACGAAGACTTCCCACGGATTACGCATGGTCTGCTTGAGGCCCAGCGAAATCCGGCGCTTGACGGAATCGACTTCCAGCACCTGCACTTCGACTTCCTGCGAAGTCGACACGATCTTGCCGGGGTGCATGTTCTTCTTGGTCCACGACATCTCCGAGACGTGGATCAGGCCTTCGATGCCCGGCTCCAGTTCGACGAACGCGCCGTAGTCGGTGATGTTGGTGACGCGGCCGGTGAAGCGCGCATTGAGCGGATACTTCGCCTCGATGCCCTGCCACGGATCGTCCAGCAACTGCTTCATGCCGAGCGAGATGCGGTGGGTCTCGTGGTTGATCTTGATGATCTTGACCTTCACCGTCTGACCGATGGAGAGCACCTCGGTCGGATGGTTGACGCGACGCCACGCGATATCGGTGACGTGCAGCAGGCCGTCGATGCCGCCGAGATCAACGAACGCACCGTAATCGGTGATGTTCTTGACGACGCCGTCGATCACCTGACCCT
>JAEWIX010000098.1 GCA_023386885.1 Pseudomonadota bacterium | reverse complement strand
GCAGGATTCGGTGCATCGGTACTGGCTGGCTGGAGACTGCCGACGAGGGTGGGGGAGGGACCGCGGTCGTTCAAACGACATGCTTCACGAACCCCGCCAAAGCACGGGTCCTTGCCGAGGGTCGATTGCGCGTTCGTTTGAAGGGGATCTTTTTTCCGTGGGTCGTTACCCCAACCGACCCGAGGAGGGGCCTTAAAACCACGCGCAAACGCGTTTCTGATTGGTAAAATAGTATTCCGGCGCCAGAACTGGTGCCTCAATACCGCGAATCCGAGGCATGGGATGTGGATGGCAGTCATCCGATCCAGAAGCCCCATGAGGTGCTCCGCTGGCTGGTTCTAGGGGTTCTGATCAGATTCATGCACGCGGTGATTATCGACGAACCGCAACGAAGCCACCCAGAATCACGGACCTCGAATACATCCATGCCGGCGGCACGCTTATTGAAATAGACCGATCAGCCACCGCAAAAGCGTAACGGAGAAATCCGTTCGTTTTGATGGAGAATTCGGGGAACAGTCGGCTCGCCGACTTCTTCAACACAATCGCCCCAAAACGGTCTTCGATCGCACTCGTCTTCCTGCACAGTACCCTTGCGGACAAAGAAATGGCTTCTGCAGCCGCTCTGACGCGAGATCAATGGCCTGAGCATAGCCGAACCGTCGAAGCCATCAGGAGCAGACCATCATGGGCAAACGTGCGCGGAACGTTCCCCTCCGTCGCCTCGCAGTCAAGCTGGGCTCGCTCCAGATCGTGAAGGGCCTGATTGTGCCGATTGATTGCGTCCGCCAGATACTTCGGTGTCTGCGATTGGAGGTTGATACCATAGACGGTCTAATTCTGGCTTCTGTCAAAGAGCTCCTTCACCCGCGGCGAGTGATCATGCTCCTGAAATATCAGGCTGAGCTCTTTGCGGGGACGCGTGACGTCCGCTTTCTTCCGGAAGATGTAGCTCAGTCGCGCGATCGTAGGATCGCCCGACGTCCGAAAATCCGTGAGCAGCGCCAGGAGAGCGAGGTCGGTCACGAAGTCTACGATCCTTCGCACGATGCCAGTTCGCCTCAAGCAGGTAGGTGTCGCCACCGAACTGGAACGAACCATCGATCTGCTCACCAACGACCGTGAAGCCACCACACGCATCCATGGCCATATGGTCATTGCCGCCGATGCTGCGGAAGCAGCTTTCCGGAACAACGATAAAGGTGCCGACGACCACGGCACTCGATTGCGCGTCGTTTGAAGGGGGACTTTTTTCCATGGGTTATCACCCCAACCGATCCAAGGAAGGGCTTTAAAACGCCGCGCAAACGCGTTTCTTTTTGGTAAAATAATACTCTTTTGCTAAAAATGGTGCTTAAATACCGCAATCGAGTGCGCCAACGTATTGGATGTGGGTGGCCGTCATCCGATCCCGGAAGCCCCACGAAGCGCTCCACTGGCTGGTTTTAGGGGTTCTGATCAGGTTCATCCACGCGGTGATTATCGAAGAACCGCAACGACGCCGGTCAGAATTGGGGACATCGAATACGTCCATGCCGACGGCGCGCTTGTTGAAACAGACCGATCAACCGGCCGCAAAAACATAACGAAGATATCCGTGCGCTTTATGAGAAATTCGGAGAACGAAATCGTATCCGAGGAAGATGCCATCGACCCCCAGAGGCATTCCGAATGCCGTGAAGTCAGAAGCATCGGCGGATCGGTCGAATAGCTCTGACTTCGATCGTTTTCCCGGAACATTGATGGGCGGTGTGGATCATTCATTGAGTCTCGGCCGACGCGCAGAGACGCATGGGAAGCAGGCTCCTACGAGCGCATCCTACAAGGACCTCGAATCTCTTGCGCGCAAAAAATCCCTTATTTTGCAGGCGAAAATAGCGCTTGCCGCCGATAGAGATCAGAGTCAGCATTAATTATCTGCATGTCGTGTGATGAACATCGGGATGTGGATCGCGCAGGGAAGGCGAGGCACACGACCGCACTGGTCGGCGATCAACCCTGGCAGCGTAGATCGTCGGTCAGTGCGGGCAGCAGACGTTGTCATGAAGATTAGAGCATCGACCGACGGCTCTTTATGGAGCACGGGTCGGACAAAGAGGTGCGCGGTAGCTGGCGCGGATAAGACCGATCGAGTGGATTCCTTTTTCGGCGACACTGGCGATGTGACGTCGGCAATCCGGGAAGATCAGTTCTTGTGGAACGACGCACCTCGCCTTGGCGAACGGCGGCGTGATGATGAGACGTCGTCGGCAGCCATCAACGTTCTGACTGCCGCAAGCGTTCGTGCGAGCAACCGCGTGGCACGCGAGGTTCACTCGCGTCCAGAAACCGCATTCGTCGGTAACCGGCAGATTCTCGATCGGGGCCCCCTTGCCTCGCCTGTCCATTGGCGCCAGGCTTCTGGACGAGAACTCATCGATAACTTTGAGACAACGAGTGATGGCGCGGTAGGCAGCCAACCGATTTGGACGGTCGCCAAAAAGAGCGACGCGGGAAATGGAGGATCGACCAACAGGTCGTTACCGATGTGGGATTGGGGTGCGATCAGTATTTTGTTTGGCGGGGATGGCGCTTGGTCCACAACAGTAGCGACTGAGGCTTCCCGCGGTCGCAAGGAGAGCGAACGGTTCAGGTCCTGTTGGAGGGCCACAGCATGACCGTGGTTCACCCGCATGGCAGTTCGATCCGGTTTCCTGTTCTGCCACGCCTCATCCCACCGCAGAAAGCGGCGCGAAGGCTGCATCTCACGGGGTCGGAATTCGCTGCAAAGCTCTCTGCCCTTCGGCGCATCGGCTTTCCGGACGCCTGTCCAGTGACGGGTCACTACGACCTTCACGCCATTGATGCTTGGCTGGATCGCCGCGCAGGTATTGGTGCTGCAGCTGGCGTCGCGATGAATGCCCAGGACGTATTCGAAGAACGGTTGGCGGGCCTTGGGAAGCATTAAGCTCAAGCATTATGTGGTGCGGAAAGGGAAGTATGGGTACTGGCTTCCCACCCCGAAAATGCGCGCCATGGGATTTCAGATCGTTGCCTGTGGCCACGATGGTCCCGCCGCATGGGCGATCGCGCAGACATGGGAAGAGCGATACCGACGAGCGCATAGAGGGTTGGAGAAACCACCCGCTCACTCCTTCCCAACGGGAAGCATTGGTGACGGCTTCGAGCGTTTCCGACGCACCAACGAATGGAGAGCAAAGGCTCAGGGTACCCGGGAAGATTGGGACCGCGGCTGGAAATACATCGAACCTGTATTCGGCGACGTCGATCCCCGAACCGTTACATTCGAGATGCTGGATCGGTGGTATGGACAACTCAAAACCACGAAAGGCGTTGGCGAAGCTGGACGCGCTCTAAAGATCTGGCGGGCCCTCTACAACATTCTAGCCAGCATGAGACTGTGCACGCCCAACGCCGATCCGTCGCAGGCTATCCGGAAGACTGGAGTTCCTGGGCGCACGGAGACATGGCGCGAAGGCGAGGTGGTACGGCTCGTGAAGGCGGCGTGGCGCTCAGGTCACAGAGGGCTGGCGTGCATCATCGCGGTGGCCTGGGATACTGGCTTCGCCCCTGTCGATGTTCGCACCCTGACCCCCGCTCAGGCCATCACCAACGGCGCAGACATGGCCTTTACGAGCGATCGAGCCAAGACGGGTGAACCTGCACTCGGTACGCTTACACGACGCTCCCAGCGCCTTGTGGAGACCTATGTGGCAGGACTGGACTTCGACCTGCTCGACAATACCCCGATTTTCCGGACCAAGGGTTTCAAACCGAAGAGCAAGGGCGGCCGCCCTCGCCTGCCTGTGCCCTACACCAAGAATTCCTTGATTGACGATTTTGCCGACCTTCGGCGGACGGTATTTGGCCAAGGCGAGAAGCGTCGTTTGATGGATATGCGCCGCACAGGCGCCGTTGAGGCGAACGCCGGCGGGGCATCCGTCGAGGCTATCGCCGCGAAAATGGCGAACAGCATCGATCAGAACCGAAAACTGCAAAAAACCTACATGCCGGTGAACATCGCAGCCGTACGTGCGGCCGATGAGGCTCGGAAGGTTGGCCGGAGGCGGCTGGCCTCGGAACAGAACGAGTTCAAAAAGTTGAAACTCGGGGGAGAAAAAAGTTGAAACTCGACCGACTACATATTGCTAAGCCATTGAAATCAATGGCGCGAGAGACGGGGCTCGAACCCGCGACCTCCGGCGTGACAGGCCGGCACTCTAACCAACTGAGCTACTCCCGCACGGACCGTTGCCGGTCCAGTCGTGTCGTGGAGGTGGGACTTAAAGGGGCGGCCATCGCAAGTCAAGCTGGTTCGGAAAACGCCCGAAAAGACCGTTGTGGACCGGTCATTTCTGCCACTGTCCGCGCAAATAATAGGCGTTTTACGGGCAAAACAGCGTAGTCAGCCCACCCCCGAATCAAATAATGCCTGATACGTCTGCGTTTCTGAGATTCGAACAACGAGGAGGGCCTGGAAATGGCGAAGAAAGCTGCGACCCCGACCACCATCACGCTCAAGCATCTGGCTGCCGCGCTGGCCGAAGAACACGAACTGTCGAAGAAGCAGGCCGAAGCGATTCTCGGCGATCTCGTCACCCGCGTCACCAAGCACCTGAAGAAGGGCGAACGCGTCCGCATCGTCGGCCTCGGCATTCTGCAGGTTCGCAAGCGCGCCGCCCGCACCGGCCGCAACCCCGCCACCGGCGAAACCATCCAGATCAAGGCCAGCAAGAAGGTCGCCTTCCGCGCCGCCAAGGAACTCAAGGAAGCGATCTGATCGCGCCTCGGGCCATGCTTGCGAGGGACATGCCTCGCTTGCCTTTCCCGATGGAATTTGCGTTCTGGAACGTCATCCCGGGCCGCCGCCGCGCGCGGCCGCCCGGGGTGACGTTTTTATTTTGAGCCGATTTATTTTGAGCCGACCGCATCCGAACCCGCTCCGTCCGCACGAAGGATATCTGCCGTGACCTCTGCTCTCACATTCGATCACGATGTCACCGCGCGCTTTCTGCGTTACGTGGTGATCGATACGCAATCCGATCCCGCCTCTCCGACCTGCCCGTCCACCGAGAAGCAGAAGAACCTCGGCAACCTGCTGGCGCGTGAACTGCGCGAACTCGGCATCGCGGACGCGCATCTCGACGACCACGGCTACGTCTACGGCACCATTCCCGCCAACACCGACAAAGCGGTGCCGGTGATCTGCTTCTGCTCGCATATGGACACCTCGCCGGATTGCTCGGGCGAAAACGTCAAACCGCAGATCGTGCGCAACTATCAGGGCGGCGACATCGTGCTGCCGGGCGATCCGGCACAAGTGATCCGCCTGCGTGACAATCCGGCGCTGGCCGATCAGATCGGCAACGACATCGTCACCTCCGACGGCACCACGCTGCTCGGCGCGGACAACAAAGCCGGCGTCGCCGAAATCATGGATGCTGCGCGCTTCCTGATCGCGCACCCGGAAATCAAGCACGGCACCATCAAGATCCTGTTCACGCCGGACGAGGAGATCGGTCGCGGCGTTGACAAGGTGGACCTCAAGAAACTCGGCGCCGATTTCGGTTACACCATCGATGGCGAGACCGCCGGGCATCTCGAAGATGAAACCTTTTCCGCTGATGCTGCAACCGTCACCATCACCGGCGTCAGCGTTCACCCGGGCTTCGCCAAGGGCAAGATGGAGCACGCCATCAAGATCGCATCGCGGATCGTCGAGCGGTTGCCACAGAATACGTGCTCGCCGGAAACCACCGAAGATCGCGAGGGCTTCCTGCATCCGGTCGGCATCAACGGCGCACTCGAACAAGTGACGCTCGCGTTCATCGTGCGCGATTTCACCGAGCAGGGATTGCGCGACAAGGAAGCGCTGCTGGAAGCGACAGTGAAAGACGTGATGCGTGATTTTCCGCACTCGACCTACAGGATCGAAATCACGCAACAGTATCGCAATATGAAGCAAGTAATCGACGCGCATCCACAAGTCGTGGACCATGCGCTTGAAGCGATCCGCCGCGCTGGACTGAAGCCGGCCCGCAGCAGCATTCGCGGTGGCACCGACGGTTCGCGGCTGTCGTTCATGGGCCTGCCCTGCCCCAACATCTTCGCCGGCGAACACGCCTTCCATTCGCGCACCGAATGGGTCAGCGTGCAGGATATGGAAAAGGCCGTGCAGACCATCGTGCATCTGGCGATGATCTGGGAGGAGTGTGCCTAGAAAACAGCTTTATGTTTTGCTGTCGGCGCGCATGAAATCGAAATCGCAGCCATCGTCGGCCTGCGTGATCGTGTCGTGGAACAGTCGTGCGTAGCCACGCTCCGCCCATTCCGGTCGTCTCGACTCCACGGCCGCCGCGCGACGGCGCTCCAACTCGGCATCGTCCACCAGCAAATCGATACGGCGCTTCGCGACATCGAGACGAATCGTGTCGCCGGTTCGCACCAGCGCCAACGGGCCGCCTACCGCCGATTCCGGTGTGATGTGCAGTACGATGGTGCCGAACGCGGTGCCGCTCATCCGCGCATCCGATATTCGCACCATGTCCTTCACACCCGTGCGCGCGAGCTTCATCGGGATCGGCAGATAGCCCGCCTCCGGCATGCCCGGCGCGCCTTTCGGCCCGGCATTGCGCAACACCAACACATCGTCGGCGGAGACATCGAGGGCCGGATCGTCGATCCGCAACGCCATGTCCTCGACAGACTCGAACACCACCGCGCGGCCGGTGTGCTGCAACAATCGCTCGCTTGCGGCGGAATGTTTGATGACCGCGCCGCGTGGCGCGAGGTTGCCGCGTAGCACGGCCATTGCGCCTTCGCGCCGGATCGGGTTGTCTCGTGGACGGATCGCATCCTGTCCCGGCACCTCCTCCGCGCCAGCGACAACATCGCGCAAGGTCGCGCCGGTGATGGTCTTGGCATCGAGATCGATCAGGTCGCCGAGTTGCTTCATCAACTTCGGCACGCCGCCGGCGTGGTGGAAGTGCTCCATGTAATGCGCGCCGGAGGGCTTGAGATCGACCAGCACCGGCACCTCGCGGCCCAGCGCATCGAACGCATCGAGATCGATGCGATATGACGTGCGGCCCGCGATCGCGGTGAGATGCACCAGCCCGTTGGTGGAGCCGCCGATCGCCTGCAACACCACCTGCGCATTGCGAAACGAGGCCGGCGTCAGAAATTCGCTCGGCTTCGGTCCCTTGCGCTTCGCCATCTCCGCCGCGCATTTGCCGCTCGCTTCGGCCGAGCGTACGCGCTCGGCATGCGGCGCCGGGATCGTCGCGCTCATCGGCAGCGACAGCCCCATCGCCTCGGTGACGCAAGCCATTGTGCTGGCGGTGCCCATCACCATGCAGGTGCCGACCGACGGCGCAAGGCGGCCGTTCACTGCCTCGATCTCGGCATCGTCGATTTCGCCGGCGCGATACTTCGCCCACAACCTTCGGCAATCGGTGCAGGCACCCAACACCTCGCCCTTGTGATGACCGACCACCATCGGCCCCACCGGGATGACCACGGTGGGCAGATCGGCGCTCACCGCCGCCATGATCTGCGCCGGCAAGGTCTTATCGCAGCCACCGATCATGATCACTGCGTCCATCGGCTGGGCGCGGATCATCTCCTCGGTGTCCATCGCCATCAGGTTGCGCAGATACATCGAGGTCGGATGCGAGAAGCTCTCTGCGATGGAGATGGTCGGGAACACCATCGGCATCGCGCCCGCCAGCATCACGCCGCGCTTCGCCGCCTCGATCAGGGCCGGCACGTTGCCATGACAGGGATTGTAGTCGCTGTAGGTGTTGGTGATGCCGACGATGGGGCGATCCAGCGCGTCGTCGGAATAGCCCGCCGCCTTGATGAAAGCCTTGCGGAGAAATAGCGAGAACCCGGCATCGCCGTAACTGGTCAATCCTTTGCGAAGCCCGTCCGCCATTCCGCGTCTCCTTCAAGACTGCTTGTTCTTCACGTAGTTATAGCGGTTTCGAACAAGGTGGGAACCGGTTCGCGCAACGAGATGGCATCAAATGAGGAAGCCTCGCGTCTTTGCGACCAGACGCGAGGCTTCAACGCTTGTGAAGGGAATGTTCGACGTCAGTACAGTCCGCCGCGCGATCCCCCCGTGGTGGACATGCCCGGGGAACGGCTCGGCGAATGATAGCCGCCGCGACCACCGCCGCCCGTCATTCCGCCACCGATCATCCCTCCGCCGATGGAAATGCCGGGCATCGGGACATAGGCCGGTGGCGGGCGACGATAGATCACCACGTCGTCCGGCTCTGAAGCATATCGCGGCGGAGGCGGCAGCGACGAGCGATGCGATGGCCTTGAACTGGCGCGCTTCTTCGAAGGCTTCTCCGGTTTCTCGACCTTCTTGCTCGGTGCGACCGGCTTGCTGCAGGAACAGGTCGGCGCCACCGATGCATTGGCCGGTTGCAACGAAGCCATCGCCGCACTGCCCGCGGCCGGCGCGAATTCAGGCCGGTTACGCAGCCGTTCCTCGAGCTTGCGCGCAGTCGCGGTCAGGTCGCTATCGGGATAGGCCAGAAGAAAAGCGCGATAGCCGGCAGCGGTGTTCTCGATCACCGCCTTATTCCAGGCGATCATCCGTAGGTGTCGATTGAGCCAGGAACGAGCGCGGGGGGCAAAGACCTCATCGCTATAAAGCGTGACAAAGGCCTCGTAAGCATCGACCGAGCCATCCGCCACGATCATCTCATGAGCGGTTTCGGGCGACTTGCCCTTCAATGCCACTTTCCACTGCTCGAGTGTCCGCTTTTGCTCAGCGGGCTTGGTGCCAGCCGGCGCGGCGTCCGTGGATTTCGCTTCGGTCGGTTTAGCTGACGCATCGGTGACCGTGAAGAACCGGAAATCGTCGGTAAGCGAGGAGCTTTCCCACGGTGTCTGCCGGCCTTCGGTCGCCTTGTTCACCGAGACACGAACCCGCTTGAAAGCATCCTCGATCGACAGTCCAGGCTCCTTGGCCGCGGTGAGCAGAGCTGTGGTGTAAGGGCTGTTGGCGCCGCTGCCATCCTCGGCCTCCGCACCCGGAGACGTAGAAAACGACAGGAAGGTGCCCGGCGCGCCGAATTTGGCATCGACGATCGCAAGCCCCCGACCGGCGGTCTTGCCGATCTCGGGGAACGGATTGTTGCGGCAGGCATCCAGCAGCACGAGACGCATCCGGCTCGGCACCGACGTCAGCGTGTTGAGGATGTCATTGAGGCGAACCGCCTGCAGCGGAATGTCGGCCTCGCGCTTCGGATCGATATCGATCGGAATCAGGAAGTTTTCGCCATCGATCTGCATGCCGTGGCCGGCATAGAACACCAGCGCCACAGTGTCCTTTCCTTTGGCCGCGACTTGGGCGGCAAAATCGCTGACCGTCTGCCGCATCGCATTCTGCGAAAGGTCGGACGCCGACGTGACCTCGAAACCGGCCTCGCCAAGAAGCTGAGCCATCGCCTTGGCATCGTTGGTCGGATTCGGAAGCGGCGTCACCGCACGATAGGCAGATTGGCCGATCACCAACGCCATCCGGCTTTCCGCCATCGACGCCGCGGTGCTCCATAACAGGCCAGTCGCGGCCACGACGCTCATTACGGTTCGGCGAAACATCACATTACCCCTCGTCGCAATTCAATCAAGGCATGGGCACGGCTGCATGAGAGCCGGCATGTCATTCGTCGCAGCAGACAACGCAACGGTTCGAATTTAGAGGCTACTGCAACCGGTTGATCCCATCAGCGAGATAACGTCATCGCGGGCGTGACCGAATGTCGCCCGCTCCGGAACCACGAACGCTCAATACAGGCACCCGGATCTGTTGATGAATCGGCCGTTAATCGTGCTCTGAAATTTCGATCTACCAACCAACGCTAAATTGAAATGTCTCATCTAAGATGACAGCGATCGATGATGGCGGAACAACAGGATTGGTCGAACTAGGGCACATCGCCTCGCAGCAGCGGGGAGCATTGGAGCACGCGGATGCGGCGCATGCCGGCCGCGCTGTGCCCACGCGCGGGCTGAAGCCCCTCGCCTCGGTGTCCCGCGCCGGCTGGAACAATCTCGCGGGGCGCGCCATCGAGCCGAACGGCTATCATTTGGCCGATTGGGAACTCGCGGTCGACGCCTTCGCGACCGGCCGCACCGGTGCATCAGCGTTGGCAAGCTGGAATACTTCGCCTTCCATATCCGCTCCTGCGCTGAACGGCCTCGTGCCTGTCATATCGTTTTGGCGGGCCTATCGGATACCCTTACCTGTGCTGGTCAGCGCCGACCCTTACGGCACCCTCGGCACTCCGCTGCTGGATCGCGACGCTTCGCTCGATGCCTCAGGCTCTCTTCTGAAACAGGCACGGGAGGCCGGCGCTCGAGCGCTGCTGCTGCGCGACGTCGCGCTCGACGGCAAGTCACTCGCCGCATTAACGACGGCGCTGGCGCGCGATGATCTGCGCCCGCATCTGATCAATGCTTCTGCGCGCGCCTGCCTCGATGCGACGCAAGATGCCGATATGCTGTTGCAGCGTGCTTTGGGCTCGAAAAAATTGAAGGAGTTACGGCGACAACGACGACGCCTCGCCGATCACGGCCCGGTGGCCTTCGCTGTCGCGCACACGCCGGACGAGGTGAGCCGCGCACTCGAAATCTTCCTGACGCTGGAAGCGAGTGGATGGAAGGGTCAGCGCGGCACAGCGTTGCTGCAGCGCGCAGGCGATAGCCGGTTCATTCGTGTCGCTGCGCCGATGCTGGCGAAAACCGGCGCATGCGAGATCGTATCGCTCCACGCCGGAGCAACGCCGATCGCCGCCGCCATTGTGGTCCGCCATCAGGACCGTGCCTTCTATTTCAAGATTGGCATTGATGAGGCGTTCGCGAAATTCTCACCGGGCGTGCAATTGACCCTGGACCTGACGCGCCACCTCTGCGCCGATCCTTTCATCGCTACCGCTGACTCGACCGCGGACGCCGGTCACACCATGATCGAACCGATCTGGCGCGGACGACTGAGGATCGGCGATGTACTGCTGCCGCTGTATCGGCGCGATCCGACGGTTACGATCGCCCATGCTGCACTGGCAGCGCGAACCCGGCTGCGCGACGCGGCACGACGTTTGCGGCCGGATCGCAACCGGCGCACGCCGGCGACCTATTCCGCCGCTTCCGCGTTGACCTCGGCCGACACCTGACGGATCGCGCGCGCCAACTGCTCCGGCGGCTGTGCGCCAGACACCGCATACTTTCCGGCGAACACATAAGTCGGCACGCCACCGATACCCTTGTCGGCCGCCTCCTGTGCCTGCGACGAAACCACGTCGACGTCCTCATCGGTGGCGAGACGTTGGCGAACCGTCGCGGCGTCCATGCCGCAGTCGGCCGCTGCTCGCACCAGCACCTCGGAATCGGTCAAATCGCCGCCGTCGCGGAAGTACAGTTCCATCAGCCGCTGCTTGACCGCCGCCGCCTTGTCACCGGACGGATCGTGCGCCGCCCAATGGATCAGGCGATGGCAATCGAGCGTGTTGGGTTGACGCTTGACCTGATCGGGCCGGTACACCAGCCCTTCTTCGCTCGCGGCTTCGACCACGCGCGAGGCGATCTTGCCGTAGGCTTCGACCGAGCCGAACTTCGTGGTGAGATACTCATCGCGGCTGATGCCTTCGCGCGGCACCCACGGATTGAGGAAGAACGGACGCCAGCGCACCTCCACCGGAACGTCGGTCACCAGCGCCAGCGCACTTTCGATGCGATGCTTGCCGATGTAACACCACGGGCAGACGACATCGGAGACGATATCGAGGGTCAACGGCTTGATGGCGCTCATGGCGAGCCTCCTTGCTCCAGAGAGCATAGAGCTAATCAGCCGACCCGGTTGGCCGCAAGGCGCTAATTGCGGTGATCCGCTATGTCCTTCAACCTGGCGACGGTCGCCTGATCCGCCGGGAAGAAGGTTTCGATGGCCAATTCCGACAAGGTGATATCGACCGGCGTGCCGAACACCATCGTCGTCGAGATGAAGCTCAGCACCACGCCGTCACGTCGCAACTGGAACGGGATCGCCACGGCGCTGCTGTTCACCGGGCGCTGCCGTGCCGGAATCGGGAAGCTTTTCAGTTCCTGATAGAGCTTCAACAGTTCAGGATCGGCCGTAGCTTCACATTGGCGATGCAGGCGCTCCAAGAGATGTGCGCACCATTCCGCGAGATTGACGGTGTGCGGCGCCAGCCCTTCCGGATGGAAGCTGAGACGCAAGACATTGACCGGCGGTGCCAGCAGATACGGCGCAACGCCATCCAGCAGCGCGCCGACCATCTGATTGGCCGCCACCAGATTCCAGTGACGATCGACCGCCAAAGCGGGATTGGGTTCGTGCGCCTTGAGCACCTGATCGACCGCCTGACGCGCCGAGGCGAGCGCTGGATCGTCGAGGGTGCGTTGAGGAAACGCGGGCGCGAAGCCGGCCGCAACGAGCAGGACGTTGCGCTCGCGCAGCGGCACGTCGAGGCGTTCGGCCAAGCGAAGCACCATGTCGCGCGAAGGCGCGGCGCGGCCTGTCTCGACGAAGGAAAGATGACGGGCGGAGACCTCCGCCTCGCCCGCGAGATCGAGTTGGCTCAGATGGCGGCGCTGCCGCCATTGTCGCAGATGTTCGCCGACGTGGACTGGTGCGGAGGTCGCCCCCCGCGCAATGGAAAGCTGACTGTTCATGGCGGGAGCCTAGCAGGCCGCCATCCGCCGTTCCATTACCTGCGAGGTCATGGATTTCGTGCGACCGCGCGCGTCAGGCCGCGCGGGCTTGCTTCTTTTGAGCGGCTTTCGTCGGCGCACGGGATTTGGTTCCGGCGCGCCTGTTCGCGGCAGCTTTCGGCGCGCGGCTTTTGCCGGGCACATTCGCGGCCTTGCTCTTGGCCTTCGCAACCGGCTTTGCGGCTTTGGTTTTCTTGGCCTTCGCCGCAGATTTTGCCGTGGAGGTTTTCGCGGCGCGTGCCTCGGCGCGCTGTTTCGCGCGCTTGCGTTCGCAGGAAGCGCACTTGCAACCGATCGGCTTCAGGTATTCTTTAAAATACTCGGTGCCGTAATCGTAATTGATTTCCTCGCCCGGCGCGATGTTCTTGATAGCGCGGATGTGAACGGTGCGCTTGCGGGCGCTGACATCGGACTCCGCGTTCGGCCGGCACGAATGGTTGATGTAGCGTGCGATGTTCTTGCGCACCGAACCGTCGATGGTCCAGCGGCCATTGATCTGGAACAGATACTTGTTCTCGATCGCGTCATCCTTCTCCTTCCGGCAATCCAGCATTGGACCGAAGTAACGGATGATCTTCGTTCCCTTCTTGATCGGCTTGGTGGCGAAGAGGCCCAGTCCGGTCTTGGAACGGCCAATGCGATACGGTTTATTGGAGGAGATGGCGGGCATGGTTTGGAAAATGCAGGCTCTGAAGCGGCGGAGTTGCCGTGAGTCGGCTTTCTATCGCAATTTTCGCCGGATTGTCAGGTCTTTCTGGTACACACCATTGAACCTTCCCCAGTTTGCAGCCGTCCAAAGCGCATGATCGCAATCTTTCCGCACATCGCGCGCCGTCTTGGTCCGCTCGTCGTCACGATAGCCGCTGCCGGCATCCTGCTCGCGGCATCTCCCGCTTTCGCTGAAACCTTCAGCAGCGCCTATACATCGACCGCGGAAAAGGATTGCCGTGCCAACGCGACAATCTGCAAAGGCATCGATGGCCTGATCGTGCTGGTGCAGGAAGACGACCTGCGCCGCACTGTCTCGATCGGACGCACCGCGAAGCAAGCCGAGAAGGAACCCGCGGCGAACCACTGGTTCGGCCCGTTCAACTATACCGCCGATACCATCGAATGGCGTCGCGACGGCGCGGGCAAGCCGTTCGCCACCATCCAGCGCTGGTATATCGCCGACAACGATGACACCGACAAGGATGGGCGTCCGCGCTCGGCGCAGATGCTGGTGGTGACGCGATTGCCGCCCGGTGCGGTGTGTCACGTCGCCTATGTCGACGTGAAAGCCAATCCGAACGCCAACGAGGTGGCGCGCGATGCCGCCGACCGGCTGGCAAAAGACTTCGATTGCGCGAAAGGCAAAGCTTCCGTCGTCGGCAACAGCGGCCGCGCCACGACGTTGGCACGTTAACTGCCTCAGCGCATCAGCCCGCGCGTGGGCCGAGCGGCCCGCCGCCACGCAGCATGACGTCGAGCAATTGATCGACCGTGCTTCCCGCCGGCAACCGCTCAAGGATATCCGACAGGCGCCCGTCGAGCAGCAGGGTAGAGAAGCCGTGCATCAGCGACCATGCGCGCGCGGCGTCCGCTGCCTGTCCCAATGTCAGCGCCTCGTTTGTGACGATCTCGCCGCGCCCCATGCCGACCGCCGCGACCAATCCGGCGAAGGATGCGTTCGCGGCTTCCTTCAGCACCGGATTGCTCATGTCGAGCCGTTCGGCGCGGAACATCAGTTGATACATCGCCGGATGCTCGCGGGCGAAATCGAGATAGGCGTGCGCGCGCGCCAGCCCGATCTCCGCCCATGACCGCCCCGGCACGACTGCCGCATTCATCGCCGCGCCGAAACGGCGATAACCGATCGCCGCCAACTCGCTGACAAGCCCGGCGAGATCGCGGAAGTGATGCGCCGGCGCCGCGTGCGACACGCCCGCCTCGCGCGCCACCGCGCGCAGCGTCAGGCCGATGAGGCCGTCGCGCTCCAGAATGGTTTCGGCCGCCTTGAGCAACGCATCGTGCAGATCGCCGTGGTGATAGGGCGCGGCGACTTTCGCCTTGCGCGAGGCTTTTGCCGTGGACGCGGGCTTCATCGCGGTCTTGGCGGAGATTTTCGCGGCGCGCGATGTCGCCGGCCGCGAAGCCACGCCGTCCGTCGGAGGCGTTTTGCGGCGGGATGCAGTCTTGTGTGCCATGTGTTTCTTATAGAACGGCATTTTTACACTGTAAAGATTTCGCTTGACGGGATCGAAGATTTCCCAATAGCTTATCTTTACATCGTAAAGATATTTGACCGAGGGAGATACCCATGCCCCAGGCCGACAGCGCCGCCGAATTGAACAACCTCGCGCCGATCCCGATGGAGTGCGACGCACCGTTCCTCAAGGTCGAGGGCGAGTTGCCGCGCGAATTGAACGGCACGCTGTATCGCAATGGCCCCAATCCGCAGTTCGACGTGCCCGGCGCGCACTGGTTCGTCGGCGACGGCATGTTGCACGCATTCCATATCGAAAATGGCCGTGCCAGTTATCGCAACCGCTGGGTCCGCACGCCGAAATGGCTGGCCGAGCACGATGCCGGCCGCGCCATCTTCGCCGGCTTCGGCCCGATCAAGCTGCGCGACGCGCCGCAGACTTCGTGCAACGACAGCGGCGTCGCCAACACCAACATCGTCTCGCACGCCGGCCGCCTGCTCGCGCTCGAGGAAGGCCACTTGCCGACCGAGATCGACCCGACGACACTGGCGACGCGCGGCTATTGCAATTACGACAGCCGCATCGCCGGGCCGTTCACCGCGCATCCGAAAGTCGATCCCCTCACCGGCGAGATGATGTTCTTCGGCTACAACGCGAAAGGCCCATTCAGTTCGGCGCTATCTTACGGCATCGTCGATTCCGGCGGCCGCGTCTCACGCTTCGAGCATTTCGACACGCCCTATTCGAGCATGGTCCACGATTTCATCGTCACCGCAAACCATGTGCTGTTCCCGATCCTGCCGCTCACCGGCAGCATGGAGCGCGCCATGAAGGGGCAGCCGGCCTATGCATGGGAGCCCGCCAAGGGCGGCTATGTCGGGGTGATGCCGCGCAACGGACAAACCTCGGAGATCCGCTGGTTCCGCGCCGAGGCCTGTTACGTGTTTCATGTCCTTAACGCCTGGGACGACGGCAGCCGCATCATTGCCGACGTGATGCAATACGAGGAGGCGCCGCTGTTTCCGCTTCCCGACGGCGGCAAGACCGATCCGGCGAAATCCCGCGCGCGGCTGTGCCGCTGGACCTTCGACCTCGCCGCCAACACAGATCAGTTTTCGCGCGTTTATCTCGACGACGTCACCGGCGAATTTCCCCGCGTCGACGAGCGGCGCGCCGGGCTTGCCACGGCCCACGGCTGGTACGCCTGCGCCAATCCCGACCTCACCGCCTCGACCGCGCTGCACGGCATCGTCCATGTCGACGGCCACGGCGCGCGCAAGGCGCAATACATGCTGCCGAAAGGCGACAGCATCTCCGAGCCGGTGTTCGTCGAACGCGGTGCCGACGCCGTCGAAGGTGACGGCTGGCTACTCGCCGTAGTCTGGCGGGCCCGCGAGAACCGCAGCGACCTCGCGGTGTTCAACGCCCAGGACGTCGGCAGCGGTCCGGTGGCGCTGGTGAAACTCGGCCACCGCGTCCCCGACGGCTTCCATGGCAACTGGGTCGGGGCCGCGTGACGGTTTGGTTGAAAGCCGTTCGCCGCAAAACGTATCCCCGCTCACAGCGTCGCCCCCGCGCAGGCGGGGGCCTATAACCCCTAGCCTTGATTGCTATGCGAGGCGCTGACAACGCACTCTTTCCGTCTCACTTCCGCTGCGGCGTATGGATCCCCGCCTTCGCGGGGACGACGGTTTTCGTGTTGAGAGCACACGCACAAAACGAATTCCCGATCACGCCCTGAGGTCGCGGTGCCGCGCCGACTAGCCAAAAGCCGGCCACGGAACCTCGTCTCGCCAAATGTTGACACTGTAAAGATTTCGCTTGACGCCGGCCTCCGCGCCGCTTTATAAACTTGACATTGTCAAGATAAAGCCCGGAGCACTGCGATGATGCTGTTCCTGATCCTTGCCCCGTTCGCCGTCTTCGGCGTCCTGATGATGCTGACCACGCCGGCGATCAGCCTGTTCGCGGCGGCGGCCATCGCTGTCGCCACCATCGTTTATGACGTCGCCCGCGGCCGCTCGGTGAAGGCGCTGGCGGCGGGCGCAGCGGTCCTATTCGCTGCCATCGGCACCTATCTGGTGCTGTCCGACGGGAACATGGGAGGCCACGGCATCCGCCTCGCCGTCGATCTCGGCGTGCTCGCGATCGCGCTGGGATCGATCGCCCTGCGGCTGCCGTTCACGCTGCAATATGCCCGCGAGGTGGTCGAACCCGAGATCATCGCCCAGCCCGGTTTCATGACCACCAACTACATTTTGACGTGGGCCTGGGTCAGTGCCTTCATCCTGATGCTCGTCGCGGATATCCTGTTGATCTACTGGCCGTCGCTGCCGGTGTGGATCGGCGTCGGCGTCGCTTTCGCCGCCCGCAACTGCGCGGTCTATTTCACCACCTGGTATTCCGCCCGCCGCCGCGCGCAATTTGCCGGCCAAGCCCGGTAAGCCCTGTCGGATCTGGTGACCCCATGAAAAGCGTCTTCATCAAACTCGGCACCGACTTTCTGTCCACCATCGTCTTCCTGGTGGTCTATGTCGTCACCGACAACGTCATCATCGCCACGCTGGTGGCGATCGCCTCGGCGATCGCGCAGGTGATCTACGCACGCATCAAGGGACAGACGCTGGACGTCATGACCTATGCCAGTCTCGCGCTGGTGATCGTACTCGGCGGCATGACGCTGCTCACCAGCGATCCGCGTTTCGTTCTGGCCAAGCCCGCCATCGGCCATTTCGCCATCGGCTTCATCATGCTGCGGAAGGGCTGGATACTGCGGTATTCGCCCGACATGGTGCGCAACACCATCCCACATCTCGCGATCGCGGCCGGCTACGTCTGGGCGGCGCTGATGTTTGTTCTCGGCCTCGGCACCATTGCAGTGGCGATGACCGGCGACCTCAAACTGTGGGCGTTCTACGTGTCGGTGGTGGCGCTCGGCGCCAAGATCGCGGCCTTCGCGATCCAGTACGTGACCTTCCGTCTCATCATCAAACGCAAGCTGCGGGCCGAGGCGTTGGCCGCCGGGCAACCGGCCCGCTGAAGGCTCAAGATCAACCACCGGTCATTCGCGTGGCGGCGATTTTGCGATATAGAGGTTCACCTCGCGCCTCAAACCGACGCGCGACGCATTGGAGAAACGGAATGTCGGTCGACGGAAACTGGAACATCACCATGAGCACGCCGATGGGCGAGCGCAACGCGACGCTGACGCTGACAAGCGCAGGCGGCACCCTGACCGGCACGCAGGCGGCGGACGGCAATTCCGGCGAAATCTTCGACGGCAGCGTGAACGGCAACGACGTCGCGTGGAAGATCTCCATCACCAATCCGATGCCGCTGACATTGACCTTCACCGGCACGGTGGATGGCGATGCAATGAGCGGCGAAATGGGCATCGGGCCGATGGGCAGCTTCCCCTTCAACGGCACCCGGGCTTAAGCCCACCCAATACGATCGTGCGTGATCGCGGTGTCATATCGCCATTCGCGCACGATCTCCCAAAGCCGTCATCTGCTCAAACTATTGCGCTGGCGACACGATCTGCATCAAATGCGTCGACGTCGCCGACTTGTTTTTGGCATCGCCGTGATAGCTCGCCACAATGGAACGCGAGCCCTGCTCCAGCCCGGATGTGGTGAATGATACCGTACCGTTGCTATCGAGCATGACCCGATCCGCCAGCACGCTATCGAGCGCGACATCGCGAATGGTCACATTGCCCCTGGGCGTGCCGTCCCGGCTTTTCACCGCGACCGTCAGTGTCACCGCCTGCCCCGGCGTGCTGGGGTTTTGCGACGACGAAATCACGACATGTGGTACGGTGCGCACCGTGTAGACCATCGGCGCCGACGTGCTGGGGTCGATCACGAACGGAAAATAACTTTGCAACCCGCTATAGCGGGCGCGAAATGTATGTGTCCCATCCGACAGGCGATGAAGCACAATCCACGGCGAGCTGGTGTCGGTGAGACCGATGACCCGCTTGTGCGTTTCATCGATGAATTCGATGAGCCCACCGGGCACCTCGCCGCCATCTTCCATCGCCACCGACGCGATCAGTTTCAGCTGCTGACCCGGCAGCAACAATTGATCCGACGCCGTCAAATTCACGACGGTCCGCACGATGGTCATTTCAGATTGTGCGCGCGCTGCGTTCGTCAGCCAGCCGACGCCCACAAGGAGCAAGAAGCCCGGCAAAATCGTGTGTTTAAAAAACCCGGCCTGCATGACGGCCCTCCTCGTCTCGGAGGTACGCAAGAACTGCGTGCCAGCCCCGAACCGAGGACGTTCAACCGGCTAATTGTTAGCACAAGATCGCGGGGTGGAATATGTCGGAATGACGCAGGCGCGTTCAAACAGGAAACCCGATCCGCCGGACCGCGACGCGGCGACGGATCGTCACGGCGGACTACAGGTAGCTGTAAACGATAATTCCATTAATCGTGCTCGCAGTCGCCAGCAGCGCGATCAGTACGGCATTCAATCTGACAGCGTCCATGGTCATGTGCGGCTTCCGAATCGTCCTGCTTCGTTGGAACCATTGAAGCAGGACGAACGGGAACGTCACCCGGATTCTTTTTCGCCGCGACCCTTGCGACTCCGGACAGAATCGAGTCCCGCAAACACCCCTCGAATGGGCCCGGCGAATCGTGCGCCGAATCTTGTCATCCGGTTAACGACTCAGCCAATCAGCCGAGATTCAGTTCCTTGAAGAAGTCGTTGCCTTTGTCGTCCATGATGATGAAGGCCGGAAAATCCTCGACCTCGATGCGCCAGATCGCTTCCATGCCGAGTTCAGGATACTCGACCACCTCGACCTTCTTGATGCAGTGCTCGGCGAGGTTCGCCGCCGCGCCGCCGATCGAGCCGAGATAGAATCCGCCGTGCTTCTTGCACGCTTCGCGCACCTGCACCGAGCGATTGCCCTTGGCAACCATCACCATCGAGCCGCCCGCGGCCTGGAATTGATCGACGAAGGAATCCATGCGGCCCGCCGTGGTCGGCCCGAACGCACCCGAAGCATAGCCTTCCGGCGTCTTCGCGGGACCGGCATAGTACACCGGATGGTTCTTGAAGTAATCCGGCAGCGGCTCGCCCTTCTCCAGCCGCTCGCGCAGCTTGGCATGCGCGGCGTCGCGCGCCACGACCATGTTCCCGGTGAGGGACAGGCGCGTCTTGGTCGGATACTTCGACAAGGTCGCGAGAATATCCTTCATCGGTCGGTTGAGATCGATCTTCACCACCTCGCCGCCGAGCTTGCCTTCGACCGGCGGCAGATACTGCGCCGGATTATGCTCCAGCTCTTCAAGGAACACGCCGTCCTTGGTGATCTTGCCGAGCACCTGGCGATCCGCCGAGCACGACACGCCCAAACCGATCGGCAATGATGCACCATGGCGCGGCATCCGGATCACGCGGACGTCGTGGCAGAAATACTTGCCACCGAACTGCGCGCCGACGCCGGAGCTTTGCGTCATCTTCAGAACTTCCTGCTCCATCTCGAGATCGCGGAAGGCGTTGCCGTTCTCGCTGCCCTGCGTCGGCAACGCATCGAGATAGCGTGCGGAAGCAAGCTTCACCGTCTTCATGCACAACTCGGCCGAGGTGCCGCCGATGACGATGGCGAGGTGATACGGCGGACACGCGGCGGTGCCGAGGGTCATGATCTTCTCTTTGAGGAATGCCAGCAGACGGTCGCGCGTCAGCACCGACGGGGTCGCCTGAAACAGGAAGCTCTTGTTGGCGGAGCCGCCGCCTTTGGCCATGAACATGAACTTGTAGGCGTCGTCGCCCTCGGCGTAAATCTCGCACTGCGCCGGCATGTTGTTGGCGGTGTTCTTCTCCTCGTACATCGACAGCGGCGCGACCTGCGAATAGCGCAGGTTGCGGCGGAGATAAGCGTCGCGCGCGCCTTCCGACAGCGCCGCCTCGTCCTCGCCGTCGGTGATGACGTTGCAGCCCTTCTTACCCATGATGATCGCGGTGCCGGTGTCCTGACACATCGGCAGCACGCCGCCAGCCGCGATGTTGGCGTTCTTCAGGAAGTCGAAAGCGACGAACTTGTCGTTGTCGCTGGCTTCCTTGTCGTCGAGGATATTGCGAAGTTGCTTCAAATGCCCCGGTCGCAGGTAGTGGTTGATATCACCGAATGCAGCCTCGCTGAGCGCCTTGAGCGCCTCGCGCGACACCACCAGCATGTCCTTGCCAAGCACCTTCTCGACCCGCACGCCCTCGCTGGAAATCTTCCGGTACGGCGTCTCGTCCTTGCCGAGCGGGAACAGCGGGGTGTGCTTATAGGGCGGGACGGGCTTCTGGTCGGGGATTGCGGTCGGTGCATTCATCGGAACAGCCTCTGGAGACGGAATTTCCGCCCTCTTTAGGCCCATTCGTCGCACTTTTGAAGCATTCAAAACACCCACCGGTCAGGCCGCGTCCCGCCATTCCGACACGGTCGCTGCTGACGGCCCGGCCGCAGACCGGTGCGATCCATCGCAATTTAACGGTTGGCTTGACCTTTTCTTGGCGGCCGCTGGCACAAAATACCAGCGGCTATTCAGGTAACGTCACGAAGGACATAGCAATGAGCATCGCCAGTGTTGGCACCCCGGCTCCGGTCCAGTCGCCCGAAGTCGCGACAACGAACGGTAGCTCCCGGAGCGCTGCCGACGAGGCGCGCGAGCGTGCCGAACAGCCCCCGCCGCGCGCGCCGCTGCCGCCCGGACAGGGACGGCGCATCGATATTCTAGCCTGAGTCCTTCGATATATTTTACCAACAACGTCCGCCGGTCCAACGAATGCCGCGAAGATGCAGTGCGATGACACGCAAAAATTGCGGGGTCATCGCATGATTGTTCGTCTGCTCGTTCAGAATGCCCTCTGGGTCATCGGCATGGGCGTGCTGCTGTTCGCGTCGGCCGGGACGTTGCGCTGGCCGGCGGCATGGCTGTTCCTCGCAACCATCGCCGTCATCGGTATCGCGACCAGTTTCTGGCTGCTCAAAATCGACCCCGCGCTCTTTGCTGAACGCATGAACGTGACGCTGCAGAAAAATCAGCCTGCCTCGGACAAGATTTTCGTACTGGTGATCGCCAGCCTCATCCTGATCTGGTTCATCGTCATCGGGCTGGACCATCGCGTGAACGGATCGGATTTTTCGATTCCTCTTCAAGCGTTCGGATTCATTTTACTGCTGGTGTCGCTCGGCTTCTCACTATGGGTCATGCGGACAAATTCATTCGCGGCGCCGGTGGTGAAAATCCAGTCCGAACGCGGCCATCATGTCATCAGCGGCGGCCCATATGCGTGGGTGCGGCACCCGATGTACAGCGGCGCTCTGGTGTTCTTCGCCGGCGTACCGCTGATGCTGGGGTCGGGGTGGGGGCTTGCCCTGATACCCGTGTTCGCCCTGCTGTTCGGCTACCGCTCCGGCATCGAGGAGCGGGTCCTGATCGAAGGTCTGCCGGGCTACGCGAATTACCGCACGCGCGTGCGTTATCGGCTTATGCCAGGCATCTGGTAATGCCGGCACGGTTCACGCATCCAATGCCTTGTAGTGCCGGAAGATGCCATCCTCGTTGAAGGGAATGCGGCGATCGCTGGCGAGATAGGCTTCGATGCTCGGCCGCGCGGCGACGCGGTCGTGAAGCTCCATCAGCGCCGGGATGTGACGCTCGTAGGCATCCATGTGCTTCGGAAACGCGTAGCGCAGCCCGGCGACGATCTGGAACAACGACAGATCGACATAGGTGACCTTGCGGCCGGTAATGTAGGGCTGTTTGCGCTGGCGGAGCAGCCCTTCGAAGTATCCAAGATATTTCGGCACGCGCTCGGCCCAGAATTCGGCCGTGCGCTTTTTCGCGGGCGTGCGTTGATCCTCGTAATACAGGGTCGGCCCAAGCGGATGGTGCGTGTCGTGGATTTCCAGCACGAGGTCCGCGATGGTCAGTTGAAGCTGATGCAGCCACAGCCGCCCGGCTTCGGTGGTCGGAGCAAGACCGTGCCGCGATCCGAGGTAGAGCAGGATGTTGGCGGTCTGGCCGATCACCAGCTTGCCCGCCTTGAGAAACGGCGGCGCGAAAGGCAGCGTCGATATCGTCCCACCGTTCATCATCGCCATCATGCTGGCGGTGCCGCGCTCGCGCGCGACGTCGACATAGCTTGCGCCGGCGTCTTCAAGCGCGAGGCGCACGAACTCGCCCCGCCCCTGAATCGACGGCCAGTAATAGAGTTCGTAGCGCATCCGCCTTCCTCCACCGCATCGGGGGGGGGGGGCGGCCGGGGCGGGGGGCCGGCCCCCCCCGCCCCCTGTCTCTTCCCCCTGCTCTGTCGAGAGAGGTAGTGACGTGTCCAAGCGTAGGCGTTCGCCTGCCCCGGCCCAGCCTCGGTGCGGCGTGTGTCAGTCCCGGTTCGACCCGGCCGGCGGTGCGGCTGA
>JAEWIX010000096.1 GCA_023386885.1 Pseudomonadota bacterium | reverse complement strand
GCGGGGCTCCGGATTCTCGTTTTGATGTCTTTTCTTCACGCGAACCGGATTCCACTTCGCTCGAAAACGCTATATGCCGGTGGAACAGCTCTCACGACCACAATCCGCCCCGATGCCGTCCCGTTCTACCGTTTCCAGCCGCAGCAAATTTGCCGTTCCCGCGCCCGTCGCTCCGGGGAAACTCGGGCCGCCGCTGCCGCAGAAATTCTTCGCGCGCAGCGTGCACGAGGTGGCGCCGGACCTGATCGGCGCGACGATGCTGGTGGGTGGCGTCGGCGGCGTCATCGTCGAAGTCGAGGCCTATCATCAGACCGAGCCGGCCGCGCACTCCTACCGCGGGCCGACGCCACGCACGTTGGTGATGTTCGGCCCGCCCGGCTTCGCCTATGTGTACCGGTCCTACGGCATGCACTGGTGCATCAATTTCGTCTGCGAAAAGGAAGGCTCGGCCGCCGCAGTGCTGATCCGTGCGTTGCAACCGATCCACGGCCTTGCCGCAATGCGCCGCCGCCGTGGCCTCGAGGACGAGCGGATGCTGTGCTCGGGGCCGGGCAAACTCGCCAGCGCGCTCGCCATCACCAATGCACAGAACGGTCTGGCGCTGACCGCGCCGCCGTTTGCCATCCATGCGCGGACGCTGACGCCGGAGATCGTCACCGGCGTCCGCATCGGCATCACCAAGGCGGCGGACTTGCCGTGGCGTTACGGACTGAAAGGCTCGCGCTTCGTCAGCAAGCCGTTCAAGTGAAAGAACGCTAACTGTGGCGCTGCTTGAAATCGGTCCATAGCGGACAGAGCACCAGCGGCAAGATCGCGATCGCGATCGGCAGGAAGGCGAACGCCGCGTGCCCGGTCATGTCCCAGATCCTGCCGCCGACGATCGAGACCAGCACCGCGACGCCGTAGCCGACCGTGAACATGCCAGCCGAGACGCGCGGCACGTCGTCGGGTGCGAACAGCAAGGCCGGCAGGCTGAGCAGCAGGGTCAGGCCCCAGGCGCAACTGAATCCGACGACCGCCGCGCCGAGCGCGACCGTCCACACAGACGTCGAGAATACGATGATGGCGACGCCGACGAGGCTGAAGATGCCAGCGGCAACCAGCGGCCACTTCCTGCGCTCCAGCCGGCCCGCGGCGAGCAGCAGGATGAACGAGGCCGGCAATTGCCCGGCGTTGAGCGCCGACAGCGCCGGGCCGATGAAATCGGTCTGGCCCTGTTGCAGCAGGAAACCCGGCAGGAACGCGTTGGTGCAGAAGTAAGCCTGGTTGTTGGCGCTCATCGCCAGTGCGATCTTCCACAACACAGGGTCGCGCCAGTCCGGCATCCAGTGCCGATGCTGGGCCGACACCCGGCCCTCGCCGCGCGGCTGTACCAGGATGATCATCAAGGCGATCAACGCCGGCCAGATCGACCAGAACACCAGGCTGCCGCGCCAGCTTCCCGCCAGCAGCATCAACAGCGCACCGGCGAACACCACCGGAAGGATTTCGCCGACCAGAAGGCCGTTGGTGTAAAGCGCGGTGGCGAAGCCGATGCGGTGCGGCACCCATTGGCGCACCAGCGGCGGCAGCGCCGGCTGCATCACCGCGACGCCCGCACTCATGACGATGGTGGCGCCGAACAGCACCAGCGTATCGAACGCCATTCCACGCAGCGCCGAGCCGATAGCCGCGATGACAAGTCCGACCACCAGCGCGTTGGTGGCGCCGACCCGCGCGATCAACAGCGAACCGGGAATGGCGGCGAGCGCGAACAGCGCCGGCGGGATGGCATTGAGAATGCCGACCTCGGTGCCGGTGAGCTTGAGGTCGACGATGATCAGCGCCAGGATCGGCGGAATGGCCAGAATGGTCAGCCGCGCGGCATTGCCGGCGAGCCAGAGCAGCAGCAGCGGCATCGCTGACGATGCCGGCTGCGTCGTGTCCTGCGTCGTCACTCCGCGGCCTTCAGCCGGTCGAGCGCCTCGGCGATCTTCGCTTTCCGAGCCATGGCATCCTCGCGCTTTTCGCGTTCTTCCTCGACCACGTCTTCCGGCGCGTTGGCGACGAACTTTTCGTTGCCGAGCTTGGCGTCGACGCGCTTGATGTCGGCCTCGGCCTTGGCCATTTCCTTGGCAAGGCGCGCCTTCTCCGCACCGAGATCGATCACGCCCTTCAGCGGCAAGGCGGCAACCTCGCCGCGCACCAGAAGTTGCATGGCGCCATCGGGCGCGCGATCGACGAAGGAGATGTCGGCCAGCCGCGCCAGCCGCTTGATGACGTCGCTCCAGCGTTCGGCGCGGGCTTTCGTCACCGTCGATGCATTGGCGAGCATCAACGGCATCAACGTCGCCGGCGGAATGTTCATCTCGGCACGCGCGGAACGGATCGCCGTGATGAGGTCGACCGCCCAGCCGATTTCCGCTTCCGCCTCCGGATCGGAAAACGCCTCGATCTCGGTCGGCACCACCAGCGCGACGCCGGCGAGATCGCCGGGCACGCCCGAGGTCGGGATGACCACGGTGGTCTGCGGCCGCAGCGGCCATTCGGTGAGCGCCAGCAGTTGCTCGCGCTTCGCCGTCACCGCCCACAATTCCTCGGTGATGAACGGCATGAACGGATGCAGCAGCTTGAGGATCTCGTCGCGCGCCCACGCCACCATGGCGCGCGTCTCGTCCTTCGCCGGGCCGTCGGCGCCCATCATCACGGGCTTGGCGAGTTCGAGATACCAGTCGCAGAACACGTTCCAGACGAAACGATAGATCGCGCCGGCCGCATCGTTGAAGCGATAGCTCTCGATCGCCTGCGTCGCCTCGCGCGCCGCCACCATCGTCTCATGCACGATCCAGCGGTTGAGCGTCTCCTTCGCCTGTGTCGGATCGAATCCCTCCGGCAGCGCGCAGTGATTCATCTCGGCAAAGCGGCAGGCGTTCCACAGCTTGGTCGCGAAGTTGCGATAGCCTTCGACGCGGCTGGTGGCGAGCTTGATGTCGCGGCCCTGCGCCGCCATCGCGGCCAGCGTGAACCGCAACGCGTCGGCGCCATATTGATCGATCAGGTTGAGCGGATCGATGACGTTGCCTTTCGACTTCGACATCTTGGCGCCCTTCTCATCACGGACGAGGGCGTGGATGTAGACGGTCGGGAACGGCACGTCCTTCATGAAGTGCAGGCCCATCATCATCATCCGGGCGACCCAGAAGAAGATGATGTCGAAGCCGGTCACCAGCACGTCGGTCGGGTAGTAGCGCTCGACGTCCTTGGTTTCGTCCGGCCAGCCCAGCGTCGAGAATGGCCACAGCGCCGACGAGAACCATGTGTCCAGCACGTCCTCGTCGCGGGTGATGAAGCCTTCGCGCAACGCCGGGTCCAGCGCCATGTCATGGCCCTGCTCCGCGGTGATGACTTCCTGCTCGACGTAGTAGCCGAGCGCGTGGCCGACCGCCTCTTCCTCGGTCTCGGCGACGAACACCTTGCCGTCCGGGCCGTACCACGCCGGGATCTGGTGACCCCACCACAATTGCCGCGAGATGCACCACGGCTGGATGTTCTCCATCCACTCGAAGTAGGTCTTCTCCCAGTTCTTCGGCACGAACTCGGTGGCGCCGCTGCGCACCGCCGCAATCGCCGGCTGCGCCATCGTCTTGGCGTCAACATACCACTGATCGGTGAGATACGGCTCGATCACCACACCGGAGCGGTCGCCGTGCGGGACCATGTGCACGTTCGGTTCGATCTTTTCGAGAATGCCGCTTTCCTCGAGCCAGGCAACGATCTGCTTGCGCGCGGCGAAGCGATCCATGCCGTGCAAGGTCGCGGCCTGCGGTGATGCGTTCTGCGGCAGACCGTGCCAATAGGCTTCGTTGTCGGTGAGCGCGATGCGACCCTCGATGTCGAGGACGTTGATCTGCGGCAGGCTGTGCCGCTTGCCGACCTCGAAGTCGTTGAAGTCGTGCGCCGGCGTGATCTTCACCGCGCCCGAGCCCTTCTCCGGATCGGAGTATTCGTCGGCGACGATCGGAATACGGCGGCCGACCAGCGGCAGAATGACGTGCTTGCCGACCAGATGCCGATAGCGCTCGTCGTCCGGATGCACCGCGACGGCGCTGTCGCCCAGCATCGTTTCAGGCCGCGTCGTCGCGACCACGATGAACGTCGACGGGTCTTCGGGATTGAACGTCTTGCCCTCGAGCGGATAGCGCAGGTGCCACAGGCTGCCCTTGACCTCGATCTGCTGCACTTCGAGATCGGAGATCGCGGTAAGCAGCTTCGGGTCCCAGTTGACCAGCCGCTTGTCTTTGTAAATCAGCCCGTCGCGATGCAGTTCGACGAACACCTTCGCGACGGCGCGCGACAGGCCTTCGTCCATGGTGAAGCGCTCGCGCGACCAGTCGCAGGACGCCCCCAGCCGCTTGAGCTGGTTGACGATCATGCCGCCGCTTTCGGCCTTCCACTGCCAGACCCGCTCGACAAACTGCGCGCGCCCCATGTCGCGGCGCGATGGCTCCTGCCGTTCGGCCAGTTGCCGCTCGACCACCATCTGGGTCGCGATGCCGGCATGATCCATTCCGGGCTGCCACAGAACGTCGCGGCCGCGCATCCGTTCAAAGCGGCACAGCACGTCCTGCAGGGTGTTGTTGAGCGCGTGGCCCATATGCAGCGAGCCGGTGACGTTCGGCGGCGGGATGACGATGGTGAACGGCTCGGCGTCGAGGCGGTCCGCGCGCCCGGCCTTGAAGGCGTCGGCGTCGTCCCACGCGCGTGCGATGCGGTTCTCGATGTCGGCGGGCTGATAGGTTTTCTCGATCATGACAATTGCGATGCAGATACGGGTTACGAAGTTGCGATCGTCGGCAACCGACTCGCAGCAGCGCGCCGGCGGACACGTATGAAATTCAGGTCGAAACGAGATCGGGCATCCCGAGCAGCCGGAGCGACGAGAGCCCGTTTGCGCCTCTGGATGACGGCTCCCGAGTCAATCCGCCTTATAGCGTTTTCGAGCGACGGGAACACCGGTCCGCATGAAGAAAACGCGTCAGATCAAGAATGTAGAGCCGCCGCTTGGACCTAAGTCAACCTCGGAAACAGCAACGCCCGTCTGCCGGGATGCCTATGCGATGATCCGGATGGGTGACGGCCGCGTTATCGGCCGCGAGAAACCCGCTCGATCTCGGCCTTGACGATGCGCTCAACCAATCCCGGCAGATTGTCGTCGAGCCAGGATTTCAGCATCGGCCGCAGCATCTCCCGCACCAGATCCTCGAGAGTCCGGGCGTTGTTGCTGAGAACGGTGTTGGCGAGCGAACTGAAGGCCGATTCCACTGCGGATACGGTCGATTGCGACAGCATCTCCGGCGAGAAGGCGTCCATGCTGCCCCGCCCCGCGCTGGACGGCCGCTCGGCCGCCGGATAGCGGCGCTCGCTCGCCATCGCAACCTCGTTGAACTCAAGATCGTTGGCGGGCTCGGCTTTGTCGAACGTCGGGTCCGGCATATCGGGCAACGCCATGTCGTCGGTCAGTTCGAGAACATCGTCCTCGGGTGCGGCTGGTGTCGGCGGAGCCGCCGGCGCATCGAAATCGGCGAGCAGCGCGTCGATGTCGTCCTGATTGTTCGGTGCGGCTTGCGCCGCCGGCTTCGGCGATTCATTGGCCGATTGACTGGTCATGGCGGATGGTCCGGCTGTGCCCGCGACCGGCGCAGGCTTCGCTGTGGCGGCGGCCGCAGGTGCAGGCTTGGCCAAGGGCGGCTGAGTCGCAGCGGGCGCCTTGGTTTCGTCGTCGGCAATGATACGCCGGATCGATGCCAGAATCTCCTCCATCGAGGGTTCCTGAACCTTCGCGGGCTGGCTCATATCCGGCTCCACATCATCACGATCACGGCCTTCGCTTCACGCCCTCTGCCGCAGCACCGACGTATACGCACACGCGTTGCGCGGCTTCAATTTGTTCGGTCCACCGGCAAAGACCGGTCACCGTCTTCATGTCCCCATGACGCACGTTCCCATGACGACGGCATCGCACGAATCGCTTTTCACGCGACAATCAAAGGTATGTCACCGTCACAAACGATTGCAAGCAACGGTCCGCGAAACGGACCGTTCCAAACAATCTAAAGTGAAACGGATTTAGTGCGGCGGTTCAGAAGTTCGCTTCACTACTTCTGCGAGCCCGTTAGGCGAACTTCGGATTCAGGACACTAGCGGCCATCCGGCGTGCGAATCCCGCCCCAGCTATCACGCACCTGATGATAGTGGACGCTGGGGTCGTAGATGGTGGTCCGCAGTTTCAGCACCTGCGGCGACAGCCGACCGACCGAACTGAGCACCGCATAGGAGGCGACCACGCGGTCGTGTTGCGCGGTGACCAGTGCCACGCGCGCGTTGACCAGATCCTGCTGCGCGTTGAGGACGTCGAGCGTGGTGCGCTGACCGGCCTTCGCTTCCTCGCGAACGCCGTTCAATGCAATTTCCGAAGCCTGCACCTGCGCCTGCGCCGATGTGACCTGCGACTTCGCGGCCTGCAACTGCCCCCAGCTTTGCACCACCGTCGCACGGGTCTGGTCGCGGACCTGCTCCAGCGCAAGACGTTGTTGCGCCAGCGTCTCCTTGGATTGGCGAATCAAGGCGTACTCGCCGCCGCCCTGATAGATCGGCACCGAAACCTGAGCGATGGCCGAGGCCACGAAACTCTTCGGCGTCGAAAGCTGTTGCTCGTAGCCCTGCTGCGCGCCGACTTGCAGACTGACCGTCGGGAACAGTGCACCCTCGGCGACCTTCACCTGAAGGTGACTGACATCGATGCCGAACATCGCGGCGGTGACATTCGGATTTTCGACCAGACCGAGATTGACCGCACCGGCCAGCGTGCTCGGCAAGTAACGGTCAACCGGCGATCCCGGCGCCAGCGCGGATGGTTCGCTGCCGATGATGCGACGATAGTTCGACCGCGTCGTATTCAGCGTCGCTTCGGCGGCTCGCTCCTGCGTTTTGCCGGCGGCAAGCCGCGCTTCGGATTGCGCAACGTCCGTTCGTGTCACTTCGCCGACATTGAAGCGGTCGCGGGTCTGCTTCAGCGTTTGTTCCAGCACGCGAACGTTGCTGTGCTGAACCTCAACGATCGCCGAGTCGCGCAGGTAGTCCATGTAGATGGTCGAAGCCGCGAGCAACACGCTCTGCTCCAGAACGCGAAGACCTTCGCGCGCCGACGAAACCTGGCTTTCCGCCGCCCGGGTGCGGTTGGCTGTCTGTTGTCCGTTATAGAGCGTCTGGGTCGCGGTGATGCCGACCGCGCGCGGGACCTGCGCGCCGGTACCATGCGCGTTGACCCCGCCGGACGACACGGTCGCATCGGTATATTGATAGCCCGCGCTTGCCGTGATGGCGACTTTCGGCCGGTAGCCGGACAGGGCCTGCGGCACGTTTTCGTCGGTCGCGCGCACCTGCGCCCGCTGGGCGTTGAGCTGCGGATTGGTCTGGTAGGCCCGCACGAGCGCGGCCTCGATGGTCTCGGCAAGAACGGGAGTCGTTCCGGCAAAGCCCAACAGCAGAGCCGCTACCGCTACTCCGGTGATCTTCTTAAACCCACCCATCCAGACATCCATTTCTTCTTGGAAACCGATCCGGCATCTCTCGAATCGGCCAGTATCGGTCATGCCCCGCCGGGCGCAATCATAGTTACTGCCGCAAAGGGACGGAACCCCTCGGGAGTTGCGGAGCGCGGAAACTCCACAAGTGGGGCAAGAGAGCCACAGCGCCCCGGGAAGGCCCGACACGGTCGGCTACGGCCAGCCCGGCGCGCGAAGAAATGTCTGATTCCCGTTGTTTAGAAAACGAATTCCGGAGTTCGTTGCATCCCTGGAAGGAGGCGTGCAGAGGCATCGAACAGGATGCGGCTGCCGAAATCGTCGTGGGAATGCGTCACCAAGGTGGCGCGCTGGACGTTTCCGGTGGCGAACACGCCGACCAGCCGCCCGCCCTCCTTCAACTGGCGATAGAGGCTTTCCGGAACGACCTCGGTGGCGCCTTCCAGAACGATCACATCGTACGGGGCATGGGCCGAATCGCCCTCCGCCGGCGCGGCAACCGAGGCAGACGCATTGGTGATCCCCAACTTGTCCAGCGACGCTTTGGCCCGCGCCACCAGTCCCGCGTCGGGATCGGTGGCACGGACCTGTTGGGCCAGCTTGGCCGCCAGCGCCGCCGTATAGCCGGACGCGCAACCGACCACGAGAACGGTGTCGGTATGCCGCACCTCTGCGGCCTGTAGCAGCCGCGCGGCGACGACCGGCTTAAGCAGGAAGCGGTTGTCCCCAACCTCCAGATCGAGGTCGAGATAGGCCATGGCCGTCTTGTCGCCGGGAACGAAGGCTTCGCGCGGCACCGCCAGCATGGCGTCGATGACGCGCTGGTCGGTCACGTCGCTGGTGCGGACCTGGCCATCGACCATTTTCTGGCGGGCGGTCACGAAATCGGACGTCGCGAAGTCGGACATAGGCGATCCTTTTGCCGATCCATTTTGGGCGCTCCTTTGGAGCGCCCGTGGAAGCTTATATCGATTCGAATGCGGGGCCGGAGACGGCCGCCGAAACCGACGGGAATGTAAGAACCGGAGCAGTAGGGCAGCGCGTGCATCGATGCAAGACTATCGACGCCGGCGCGCCAAACGCTGTGTTTCCAGCGGTCCCAAGCGGACAAATCGGGGTAATCCCGCGAAGTTTCGAAGATGCCGGAACCCTCTCTATTTCTCTTTGCAAGCCGCGAAGGCTTTGTTATACGCTCCCGCAACGCAAGCTTAGCTGCGGCTCTGTTCCCTGGTAGCTCAGTGGTAGAGCAACCGGCTGTTAACCGGTTGGTCGCTGGTTCGAATCCGGCCCGGGGAGCCATTTATGATGCCGCCTGCACGGTCAAGCACACAGCTTGATTTTCCTCTCCCCTGAAATTCCCGGACATTCCGCTGGGGCCACATGCAAGGCCACCTCCCGCAAGCCTTGAATTTTCGGTCAAACGTCAGATCCGCAGGATCGCCTCAGCAGAATCCTTTCTGAGTACTTCGCGTGCTCTTCTCGGATCGCGACATGCCGGACGTGAGGACGCCCCCGAACGTCCGCTGATATCCGTTCAACGGGACGAGGTCCTCTTCGCGCTCACCGCTCCGCGAGGCACCCGCCGGCCGAAGTCGGCGGGTTTGGTTTCAAGTCAGCGTTCCAGATCATCGCGTCAACGCTGCTGCCGCGATGCTCCGCCTCTCCTTACTTTTTCAAGCAGAGCCCGATTGTTGGTGCGGTCGCGCATTTTGCACCGTCCACGGCACCACCGCCGGGGCAGAACACCGACACAAGCATTTCGCTGCTATCGCAGCTGACGGCGCCGTCAGCCTGCACCGCGCGAATGTTTGACGGTGTCGAATCGCCTTTATCCCCCTTCTCTCCCTTGTCGCCTTTATCCCCCTTGTCGCCCTTTGCGCCCTGCGGCCCTTGAGCGCCGGCAATGCCTTGGGGACCGGGAACGCCTTGAATCCCTTGCGCCCCTTGGGCGCCGGCTGGACCTTGCGGCCCCGGATCACCCTTCGGACCAGGGTCTTTGCCACAACCGCTCAGCGCCAAAGCGGCAACCAACGTCACCATCGCAACAATCGTTTTCATTGTGTCTCCTCCCAGCCTGCAATTTGCCGGAGGATTAGAATGGCGAGAACGAAGCGGCGCAACAGAAAACCCGTCGGACGGAATAGCGCAGGCGTTCGCCGCGCGATCGGGCGTGGTGCCGATCCCAAAGCCAAACGACGAGGAACGACGGCGCGCGTCGCCATGCCGCCTTGCCGGTCCCCAACGAAAAATGGCCCGAAGCTTGTCGCCTCGGACCATTCTGAGCTGGGCGTACATCCGGCCCTCGCTCGCTTGACTGATTCTCGCACCGACATGCCTAACAAAAAATTAAGACAGCCCAATGTCGATGGCGCCCCGGTCAATCAAGGCGATCGCCGACAACCGTGTGACGGATTCCGCCGAACGGCTTTGCCGACCGCCGCTATGTGATCGACATCACAGCCACCCCGAGGCGAAAGGGCCAATCATCACCGCACGATTTGCTTCAGGCTTTTCAGGTGGTGACATGACGGTGGAATTCGAAACGCAGATGCGCAACGCGATCTGGCTGTTGCTGTCGCCGGGGGATTCGTCGGGCCCCGCGCCGATGCCAGCGAGGACCCAGACCGCCGCGCGCGCGTCGAGGTCCGATCGGGTTACGCGCGCACGGTCCTCGCGCTCTACATCAGGAGATATCGACCGGTGTCCTACGGCGACTGACGACTGATGGCCCAGACGTACGCCGACACCGCCTCGACGTCGGCCGGCTCCAGATCGCCGTCCCTGCCCGGCGCCACCGCCATGTTGTGCAGGATGGTCCGCTTCAACTCCTTCACGCTGCCATCGCTCCAGATGAACATGCCGGCGGTCAGGTCGTTGCCGTTCGTCGTCCCCTTGCCGTCGATGGCGTGACAGACGCTACATTGTCCGTTCGCGGCTTCGCCGTGGAAGACTTTGTCACCGTGAATGATATGTTCCCTCGTGAATCCGGCCGGCACCGGCAGCGTGTCGACCGGCGGCCGTATCTGCTTCCGGTACAGACTGAGCGGCGGCGTCACCAGTTTGAGTTCCTGCCGATCCGATTCCGCGTGTGACGGAGCGAGCGGCGCAGTCAACATCGTGCACGTCGCTACCGCGACGAAGATGAGGCGCATTGCGGAACGCGTTGCCATGAATCACCTCGCGGAATGCCGCGCCGCCATGCCAGCAACCGGCAGCGATGCCGTATCCGCTCCACTCGCGTGGCGTTTCAAGGTGTCAGTATGCGTTCGAATCCAAAATTCGGTAGAGTACTTCCGTACTACGAAGCGAGCGTCGGGCCCGGAACACCGACGGGACATCGGGATCGAAATCGAACACGCGTGGAGGATGCGATGAAACTGGCCTGCACAATGTTCTCGCGTCGCTCATCGCCGGCATGTCTTTCTCCGCCGACGCGGCCGGAACTCCGGAACAGCGGCGCGCCTGCCGCGCCCAGTTCAGGTAAACCGCACGGGTTTCTTCTCGCCCGCACCCGGCGGACATCTTAACTAATTCCTTAAAATACATGGTTGCCGCTATGCTAATCGCATAGGAGCATCTCTCCGAATGCGGTATTCTACGGCCTTTCCAACCTGGACGTGCTGCCGTGGATACCACCGTCATCGCGAAATCGGCGAAACTTGGCGACGACTGCGTGCGGGATATCCCGCGCCTTTTGACCAAGGAGGAGATCCGCAATCTGTCGCGGATCGACAGCCGGAAATTCACGCTCGCCGTCCTGATCGAAATCGTGACCATCGCGGCAGCCGTCACGATCAGCGAGATCTGGTGGCATCCGGTCATCTATCTGCTGGCTGTGATTATCATCGGCTCGCGGATCAACGGCCTCGGCGGCTTGATGCACGACGCCGCGCATTATCGCGGCTACGCCAACCGCACACTGAACGACATCGTCGGCGAGATCATCGCGCTGCCGACCACGGCCTCGATGGCCGGTTATCGCAACAGCCATTTCGCGCATCATCGCGAACTCAACAGCGAGCGCGATCCGGACTGGACCCGCAACATCGGGCTGGAGGAATTCGAATTCCCCAAGCCGCGTCCGGGCATGGTGAAATACATCCTGCAATATCTCACCGGCCTGAAGATTTACGCGGCAGTTACAGGCTTTCACAAGAACAAGGAAACCCGCGACATTCCCGCGATCGTCGCGCGGTCACGGCTGGTGTTCTTCGTCGCATTATTGGTTGCGTCGATCGCGTTCGGATTCTGGAAGCAGTTGCTGCTTTACTGGATCGTGCCGGTGATGACGGTGTTCGTCGCGATCCGCTATATCCGCAACGTCGCTGAGCATTACGCGGTCGAGCATGAGAACGTGCTCAACGAGAGCCGCACCGTGCTGGCGCCGTGGTGGCAGCTTTATCTCATCGCACCGTGGGGCCTGAACTATCATCTCGAGCACCACCTGTTTCCGGGCGTGCCCTGCTTCCGCCTTGCCGAACTGCACCGCCTCTTGATGACGCGTGAGCCGTTTCCGCAACTCGCGCACGTCACCCACGGCTATTTCGGCGGCCTGTTGCGCGACTGCGCGACCCTGGCCGATCCGCATCCGGCCGCGACCGCCAGCAAGGCGGTTCCGGCCGAATAGCTCCGGTCGACCGTCGCAGCCGCGTCAGCGCAGCGAGATCGCCAGCCCGCTCAGATCGGCATTGAGCATCAGCCCGGTCTGACGGCCGCTGAGTTGCAACACTGCACCCTTCTCGTTGGTGAGCACGATGGCCCGCGCGCCGACGCCGATGGCAGCGCCCGCACCGCCCGCGCCGTAGACGCCGGCAACATCCGAGGGACGCCGGATGTTGGTCACGCGGCCGGACAGATTGGTCTGCGAGGCGCCGAATACCAGGCCGGCGTCGATGCCGCCGATCGACAACGGATAGCGCCGGCCGTGAAACGTCAGCGTGCCGCTGCCGCCCGACGCACCGATGAACCAGCCGCCCTTGAGCACCGAAATGCGGATGGTGCCGCTATCGGCGTGCGCGACACCCGCGACGCATGCTCCCGCCATCGCCAATAGACCGATCAGAGCCGTTCTCATTCCGAGCGCACGCATAGCCGTCGTCCTTCGCTGTGAATCTGTCGCGACAGGGTGGCAGAGTCCGGCCGAAAGCAAAAGGGAGCTTGCGACATTCGCCTCACGGCACCGTCGCCGAGACGATCCAGACGGCGCCGCCGAGCCAGACGCCGTTACCCTTGGCGAACGGCTTGAGGTCGTGCCGCACGGCTTCCGTCGCCGCCGCCCTGACGTCAGGAGCCGCACCTTCCAGGGCCCGGTTGGCGGGGCCGATAATCACCGCGGTCTGCACCGCGGATTCAAATCCGCCGCCGGCTGCGACATCCAGCGACAAGTCGTGCGGCGCGATACCAATGTCGACGAAGCCGGCATCGCGCAGGATGCGTTCGACCCGCTCCGACGACGCGAAGGCGAACGGTCCCGGATCCTCGGGGCCAACCGGCGGCATCCGGGGGACGTGCCGATAGACCGCCTGCAGCGGCACCATCAGCCACGGATTTTCCTTCGGCGAGCGCCAGCAGATGAAGGTCAGTCGTCCACCGCGCCGCATGCCCTTGCGCAGATTGGCGAAAGACCGCGCGGGCTCGGCAAAGAACATCACCCCGAAGCGCGACACCAGAAGATCGGCCGCGCCTTCCGGAAAGGCATAGGTGGTGGCATCGGCCAGCGCGAACGTGACCGGCAGGTCCGCCGGCGCGACTTCGCGCGCCCGCGCCAGCATCTGCTCTGAGATATCGACGCCGAGCACCTGCCCCGCCGTACCGACCCGTTTCGCGAAAGCTACCGTGGTATCGCCGCAGCCGCACCCGACATCGATCACCCGTTCGCCCGGTTGCGGCCTGGCGCGATCGATCAACAGTTCGGTGACCGGGATGAAGATCGTGTCCTGCACCGCCTGCTGGCTGGCCCAGCGCTCGCCGGCATGGCCGTTCCAGTAGGCCACCTGATCGGCATTGGCCGCATCGCTTTGCAATTGGTTCATCCTGGTGTCCTCGTCCATAGCGCTTTCAAGCGTAGTGGATCCCGGTTCGCGTGAAGAAAACGCGTCACGTCTGAATCCCGAAAGCCCGAAAATGCAGGTTTGCTACAATTTTAGCGGTTTCTGCAATCGGGAAACAAAACCTCTTTGCCATGGTGCCCTCAACAGAGGGGTTCGTCATGAGCGAAGTTGAGTTCGAGGAATTGCTGGAGAGCGTCCGGTCGTCGATGAGCGCTGCCGTTCAGGACGATGACGTGGACCAGAGCCCGATGTCCCTGCACCGTTCGTCGGTCGGTATCGTCCGCGCGTTGTTTCCGCAGCCGGCCAACGACAATGACGTAGCCTGGCCGCTGCTGCCCTTTCCCGATGGATGGTACGCATCCTGCTGAGGGGCGGCTCTCAGCTAAATCAGAATATCGAAAAATATAAGCTAGTAGCTGATTTTTCTATATAAACTTGTCTACAATGGATTGGTCCGGCCCTATCGGCGGAAAATCCATTGCCAGAGGATCTGGACGATCCCGATCACGGCAAGGATGCTGGCAAGCGACGAGCCGGCCATAAACAGCAAACCCAGACCGATGGGATTGGACGTCGGGTCGAGCGTTCCGACAATGTAAAGCGGCAAAAAGCTTGCGGCGAAAACAATCGCGGCCGCGATGATGAAGCGCATATCGCCCCCTCCCGCCATTACGAAATCGCCAGCCTCCTGCTCGCCGAGAATTTTCTCGGCGGCATCGACGATGCCGATAGCCGGATTTACGCCGCGAGCGGCAGCGCTTCGAGCTGAAGCTGGTTTTGCTCCTTCACCTCGACCGGCTTCGGCTGAAGCTCGACCGGAGGCGTCAACATTCCCCAAAACATCAAGGTCGCGAGGCGATTGTAGGTTTCGATCGTGGTAGCGGCAATCCAGAACGGGGCAGTGATCAACATGGGCTGGTCTCCTTTGGTGCTTTCCTGATTGCCGCGCCGATCGTCTTGGATCGTTGTCCAATGTCAAACTGTCGAACGAATGCGTGCCGGCGCGTGAGCGCCTGAAAACGGCAACGAAACGATGGGGTAGCGGGCTGCCGTCGAGCCCCCATAACCGGAAACCCGGCTCGATCGAAACTGGAAAGTACGGATTAAGTTGATGAATTGAATGATGGAGGCCACGTCCGGAATTGAACCGGAGTAAACGGTTTTGCAGACCGCTGCGTAACCACTCCGCCACGTGGCCCCAACGGGGGTCTCTTATACGGCCTCGGCGCGATAGGCAACCAATCCGCGTTCAGTGCGGTTTTTTCCTGCGGCGATAGTCCCGCTTCGGCTTTGGGCGGTCGGTGAGTTCCGGCATCGTCGCCTGCACGTCGCGATATTTCGCCAGCATCCGCTCGAAACTCGCATTGAGCGCCGCCTCGATGTCGGGCCGTTTCTCCAGATCGGCGATCAGCATCCCCGCTGCCTCGATGGTGGAGAGCCCGTCGCGGCGCGGCTCCCGCCGCAGCTTGCCGTAGCGCGAGGGGCGCGGCGGATTGAGAATGACGCGCTGGCACTTCAGCATCCACGCATTGCGCCACCACAGTGCCTTGGCCTGGCTCCAGGTGCCGTCGAGCACGATGACGCCTTCGATGTCCCGCAGGATGCCGCGCTGATCGTCGGCCACCTCTCCCTTGCGATCCAGCGCCACCACGGTGCGATCGGTGGCGAGATCGGCTGCCTTGGCGGAACCCAGATAAAGCACCGCCCAGCGCGACGGATCGACCTGCTGCCCGAGCAGCTTGTTGAGGCTCGGCCACGACAGCCCGACCTTCACCGCCGCATCCTCAAAATGCAGCGCCGCGAGCCGTGCGGTGCCGAGCGCCCTGTCCTGCTCCTGCGGATGCTGCAGGATCAGGAGCGACAACCGGTTCTCCAGCGGCGTGACGCTGTCGCAGATGCACAGCGGCTGCGGCTTGCGGCAATGCTCACATTCCGGGATGGCGTCGGGGGCCTTGCTATCGGCGGATTTGGCGGCGGGACTGTCGGACATGCGGCCCGCTATACGCTGCGCCGCTTGCGACAGCAACTATTCGGCGGGTGCCGCGACAGGCACGGGCTCGCGCTTGCGGCGCAGGCGATCCATCAGCAGGTAGATCACCGGCGTCGTGTAGAGCGTCAGGATTTGCGACACGAACAGACCGCCGATGATGGTGATGCCGAGCGGCCGCCTCAGTTCGGTGCCGGGGCCGGTAGCAAGAACCAGCGGAATGCCGGCGAACAGCGCCGCCATCGTCGTCATCAGGATCGGCCGGAAGCGCGCGATGCACGCTTCAAAGATCGCGTCGCGTGCCGACAGCCCGCGATGGCGCTCCGCCTCCAGCGCGAAATCCACCATCATGATGCCGTTCTTCTTGACGATTCCGATCAGCAGGATGATGCCGATAAAGGCGATGATGGTCAGCGGCGAGTTGGTCAACTGCAGTGCCAGAAGCGCGCCGAGCCCGCCCGCCGGCAAGGTCGAGATGATGGTGAGCGGGTGGATCAGGCTCTCGTAGAGCACGCCCAGCACGATATACATCGCGATCAGCGCCGCGAGGATCAGCAGCGGCTGCCGGCTGGCGGTCTTCTGAAGATCGCCCGCGTTGCCCTCGAAGCCGGCGCGGATGCCTTCCGGCATATGCATCTCGGCGACCGCCTGCTGGATATTGGCGATGCCGGTCTCCAGTTCGACACCCGGCAACAAACCGAACGAGATTGTGGTCGAGGGGAACGAGCCGGTGTGATTCACCGCCAGCGGCGCGATGCCGCGCGACGTGCTCACCACCGCCGACAGCGGCACCTGCGCGTCGTTGGCGCCGGCAACATAGATATGCGCGAGGTCCGCCGGATCGGCCTGATACTGCGGCACCGTTTCCAGCACCACCTTGTACTGGTTGCGTTGGGTGTAGATCGTCGAGATCTGGCGCTGCGACAGCGCGTTGTTGAGCGCGTTGTCGATATCCTGAACCTTGACGCCAAGGCTCGCGGCCGCCTTGCGGTCGATCGACAGGTTGAGTTGCAGCCCGCCAGGATCGCGGTCGCCCGAGACATCGGTGACGCCCTCCACCGTCTCGAGGCGCTTCGCCACCAGCGGCGCCCAGGTCTGCAACAAATCGAGGTCGGGACTGGTCAGCGTGTACTGATAGTTTGAATCGCTCTGCCGTCCGCCGGTGCGGATGTCCTGCGAGGGAAACATGAAAAGCCGGATGCCGGGGATCGCAGTCAGTTTCGGACGCATCCGGTCGATGACGTTCTGCGTGGTGACACCGGGCCGCTCCTCCGGCGGCTTGAGGCTGATGAACATGCGGCCGCGGTTCTGCCCGCCGCGGCCACTGCTGCCGCCGACGCTGGAGCCGAGCGCGGCAACCGCGTCGTCGGCCATTACGATATTGGCGATCTGCTCCTGCAATTCGCGCATCGCCTGAAACGACACGTCGGCCGAAGCGCGGGTCGATCCGATGATGAATCCGCTGTCGTCGCTCGGGAAATAGCCCTTCGGGGTCTTCACATAGAGCGTCATGGTCAAAGCGATGGTCGCGAAAAACACGATCATCGTGAGGACCGGAAAATCGAGCACGATGCGCAGCGTGCGTTCATAGAAGCTGACGATACGGGCCAGCGTGCGTTCGACGATCCGGTCGAACCAGGTTTCCCGGTGCAGCGACTCCGGCTTGATATAATGCGCGCAGATCATCGGCGTGATGGTCAGCGACACCACGGTCGAGACGGCGATGGCGAAAGTCAGCGTCAGCGAGAACTCGCGCAGCAATCGCCCGACGACGCCATCCATGAAGATCAGCGGCGTGAAGGCCGCGACCAGCGACAGGCTGATGGACAGCACCGTAAAACCGATCTGACGTGCCCCTTCCAGCGCCGCCTGATAAGGCGGCAGCCCGCGTTCGAGATTGCGGTACATGTTCTCGATCATGACGATGGCGTCGTCGACCACGAAGCCGATCGAGATCGCCAGCGCCATCAGCGACAGGTTGTCGATGGAGAAGCCGGCCAGCCACATGCCGGCGCAGGTGCCGGCCAGCGCCAGCGGCACCGATATGCCGGCCGCAATGGTCGGCGTGATCCGCCGCAGAAACACGAACACCACCAGCATGACCAGCAGCGCCGTGGCACCCAGCGTCCATTGCATGTCCTCGACGCTGGCGCGGATGGTGCCGGTGCGATCGGTCAGAACCGAAATCTCGACGCTTGCCGGAATCCATTGCTTGAGTTCGGGGATCAGCGCCTTGACCCGGTCGACCGTCTCGATGACGTTGGCGTCGCCTTGCTTGGTGATCAGCAGCAACACCGCCGGCTGCTTGTTGAACCAGGCGATGGAACGGCTGTTGCGCGTGGCGTCCTTCACCTCGGCGACGTCCGAGAGCCGCAGGAAATTGCCGCTGGCGCTCTTGATGACGATGTCGCGATATTGCGCGGCGGTGCGCATCTGCGGATTGATCGACAGCGTTTCGCTCTGCCGTCCGCCCTCGAAAATGCCGACCGGCCCGAGCGGATTGGCGGCGACGATGGCGGCGCGCACATCGTCGGTGGAAATTCCGGCATTGGACAACGCCACCGGATTGAGCGCGATCCGCACCGCCGGCTGATCGGCACCGCTGACGTTGACTTCGCCGACGCCCGGCACTTGCGATATCCGCTGCGCGATCACGGTGTCGGCGACATCGTAAATGGCGCTGGAGGAAATCGTCTTCGACGTCAGCGCCAGGATGAACACCGGCGCCGCCGCGGAATTGGCCTTGCGGAACGTCGGGAGCGACGGCAGATCGGTCGGCAGATCGGCCATCGAGGCATTGATCGCCGCTTGCACGTCGCGCGCGGCGCGGTCGATATCGCGGCCGATGGCGAACTGCAACTGGATGCTGGTCGAGCCGAGCGAACTGTTCGAGGTGATCTGATCGATGCCGGATATTTCACCGAGCCGCCGCTCGAGCGGCGCGGCGACCGTCGCCGCCATCACCGCCGGGGCGGCGCCGGGCCGCGATGCCGACACCCGGATCATCGGGAAATCGACGTTGGGAACCGAGGCGACGGGGAGAAACTGATAGGCCACCGCGCCCAGCAGGAACAGGCCGATCGCCAGCAACGTGGTGCCGACCGGCCGCCTGATGAAAGGCTCGGACAGCGAAGCCATGTTACTGCATCCCCTCGGTCGCGCCGGCGACAGGCGGGTTCGCGGGACCAACCGGCGGCACCGCCTTCTCGATCCGCCGGTTGAGGCGGTCGAGCGCGAGATAGATCACCGGTGTGGTGTAGAGCGTCAGCAACTGGCTCAGCAGCAGGCCGCCGATGATCGACACGCCGAGCGGAAAGCGCAGTTCCGCGCCGGTGCCGCTTTCCAGCGCCAGCGGCAGCGCGCCGAACAGTGCGGCCAGCGTCGTCATCATAATGGGACGGAAGCGGAGCAGACACGCCTGCACGATGGCGTCGTAGGACGACATGCCCTGATGGCGTTCGGCTTCCAGCGCGAAGTCGATCATCATGATGGCGTTTTTCTTGACGATGCCCATCAGCAGGATGATGCCGATCAGCCCGATCACCGAGAGGTCCTCGCCGCACAGCATCAGCGCCAGGATCGCGCCGACACCCGCCGAGGGCAGCGTCGAGAGAATGGTGATCGGATGGATGTAGCTCTCATAGAGCACGCCCAGCACGATGTAGATGGTGATGATGGCGGCGAGGATCAGCCACGGCTGCCCGGCGAGCGAGCGCGAGAATTCAGCCGCGTCACCGGAAAACAGGCCGACGATGTTGTTCGGCATGCCGATCTGCTTCTCGATGGATTTCACCGCCGTCACGGCGTCGCCAAGCGCCTCGCCGGGTCCGAGATTGAAGCTCAGCGTCACCGCCGGGAATTGCGCGTGGTGCGAGATCACCAGCGGCGCGGTGGTGCGCTTCAACGTCGCAACCGCCGAGATCGGCACCTGAGCGCCGGCCGCGCCCGGCACATAGAGCTTCGAGAGCACCGTGGGATCGCGCTGATCCTCCGGCAATGCTTCCAGCACCACGCGATACTGATTGGCCTGCCCGTAGATGGTGGAAATCTGCCGCTGCGCGAAGGCATCGTTCAGCGTATCGGTCACAGCCTGTAGCGACACGCCGAGCTGCCCGGCGCGGGTCCGGTCGATGTCGAGCGCGGCGCGCAAGCCGCCCTCCTGGGCTTCCGACGACACATCGCGGAACAGCGGGTCGCGGCGCATTTCCTGCACCAGCTTGTTGGCCCACTCCGTCACTTCGGCGGCGTCGGTCGCGGTCAATGTGTATTGATACTGCGAGCGGCTTGCCTGCGTGCTGATCTGAATGTCCTGCACCGGCTGGAAATACACGGTCATGCCGGGAATCGACGCCACGCGCTCCTTCAACCGCTCGATCACTTCGGCGACGCCCGCCTTGCGCTCGTTGCGCGGCTTCAGTGACAGCACCAGCCGGCCGACATTGGTGGTCGGATTGACCGTGCCTGCGCCGATCACCGACACCACGCCGGTGACGTCGGGATCGGCCTTGATGGCGGCCGCAATTTCGGTCTGGCGGCTTTCCATCTCAAAGAACGACACGTCGGGGCCGGCCTGCGTCACCGCCGTGATCGAAGACGTGTCCTGCAACGGCAGGAATCCCTTCGGCGCGACGATGTAGAGCGCCAGCGTCGCGACGATGGTGGCGAAGGTGACAACCAGCGTGGCGCGCTGATGCCGCAGCACCCACAGCAAGGTGCGGTGATAGGCCTCCACCATCTTGTCGATGCCGCCGCTGATCCATGCCAGTCCGGGCACCGGCCGCTCCTCGCCGGCGTGCTTGAGCAGCCGCGAACACATCATCGGCGTCAATGTCAGCGACACCACCGCCGAGGTCACCACCGCAATGGTCAGGGTCAGCGCGAATTCCCGAAACATGCGGCCGACCAGTCCCGACATGAACAACAGCGGAATGAACACCGCGATCAACGACACGGTCAGCGAGATCACGGTGAAGCCGATTTCACGCGCGCCACTGAGCGCCGCCTCCATCGCGTTCTCGCCGTTCTCCATATGGCGAACGATGTTCTCGATCATGACGATGGCATCGTCGACGACGAAGCCCGTGCCGATGGTCAGCGCCATCAACGAAAGATTATCGAGGCTGAAACCGGCAAAATACATGATGCCGAAACTGGTAATCAGCGACAGCGGCAGCGCCACGCCGGCGATGATCGTCGCCCGCATCGAACGCAGGAACAACAGCACCACCAGCGTCACCAGGATGACGCTGAGGATCAGCGTGAACTGCACGTCATGCACGGAAGCGCGGATGGTGACGGTGCGATCGCTGACGACGGTGAGATCGACGCCGGCCGGGATTGCCTGTTTCAGTTTCGGAATCTGGGCCTGGATCTGGTTGACGACATCGATGACGTTGGCGCCCGGCTGGCGCTGAATGTCGATGATGACGGCAGGTGTTCCCTGATACCAGCCGGCGGTGCGGTCGTTCTCCAGCCCGTCGACGATGCGGGCGACATCGCCGATGGTGACTGGCGCATTGTTACGATAGGCGATGATGATCGGCTTGTAGGCGTCGGCAGCGGTGATCTGGTCGTTGGCGGCGATGGTGTAGGCCTGCTGCGCGCCGTCGAGCGAGCCTTTCGGTCCGGAGACGTTGGCGCTGGCGATGGCGGTTCGCAGATCCTCCATGGCGATGCCATAGGCGGCAAGCCGCGACAGGTCGGCCTGCACCCGCACCGCCGGTTTCAAGCCGCCGAGCACGGAGACGCGACCGACGCCGGTGAGCTGGCTGAGGCGTTGCGTCAGCAACGTGTCGGCGAGATCGCTCATCGCGCGCAGCGACACCGTCGGCGAAGTCAGCGCCAGCGTCATCACCGGCGCGTCGGCCGGGTTCACCTTGGCGTAGGTCGGCGGATACGGCAGGTTCTTCGGCAGGATGCCCGCCGCCGCGTTGATCGCGGCCTGCACGTCCTGCGTCGCGCCGTCGATATCGCGGTTGAGATCGAACTGGAGCGATATTTGACTGACGCCGAACGAACTGTTCGAGGTCATCGCCGTCAGCGACGGGATTTGCCCGAGTTGCCGCTCCAGCGGCGCGGTGAGCAGCGATGCCACCACCTCGGGGCTGGCGCCCGGCAACCGGGTCGACACCTGCACCGTCGGGAAATCGACCTGCGGCAACGCCGACACCGGCATCGCCCAATAACCCAGCGCGCCGCCGATCATCAGCGCGATGCCGAGCAGCGACGTCGCGATGGGACGGCGAATGAATGGTTCGGAAACGCTCATCGCTGCGCACTCAATGCTGCACGTCCAGATTCAGGGACGCGGCGCGGCTTACTGCCGGGCCTTGGAATTTCCATCGGCGGGCGCTGCCTTCCCGGCTCCGTCGCCTGCGCCATCCTTGGTCTGCTCGCTTGCGTGGCCGGCTTTGCCCTTGCCGCGTTCACCATTGCCGCGCTGACCCTTCTCGCCGCGGCGTTCGCGTTTGCGCGGCGCGAGATCGGGCGTGATGACCTGATCGCCGGTGCCGACACTGACTTTCGCACCATCGGACAGGTTGGCGAAGCCGGTGGTCACGACGCGGTCGGATGCGCTCAGGCCCTTGGCGATCACCGCGTCCTTCTCGTTCTGCTGCGTCACCGTGATCGGCCGCGCATGAACGATATCGTCCTCGCCAATCACATAGCTGAAGGTGCCGGCCGGACCGCGCTGCACCGCCGACGTCGGAACGACAAGCACCTGCGACAGGGTCTCGACCTTGAGCCGCACGCTGACGAACTGCCCCGGCCAGAGCTGGTATCCGGCGTTGGGGAACTCCGCTTTCAGCTTGACCGTACCCGTGGTCGGGTCGACCTGATTGTCGAGGCCTTTCAGCGTGCCGGTATCGACAATGGTCTTGCCGTCGTTGCCAAAGACTTCGACGACGAGCGGCCCCTTTGCGAAGGCCGCGTTGACGCGGACGATCTGCTGTTGCGGCAGGCTGAATTGCACCGCGATCGGCTGCAATTGCGTGATGACGACGAGGCCGGTCGCGTCGGACGCGTGAATGATGTTGCCCTGATCGATCTGGCGCAGGCCCGCGCGCCCCGACAGTGGCGCAACGATCTTGGTATAGCCGAGCGTGGTCTGGGCGTTGTCGATCGCGGCCTGATCCGAGCGCACCAGCGCCTCGAGTTGCGCCACGGTCGCCTTCTGGGTATCGGCCTGTTGCTTGGACCCGGCGTTCGACGCCGCCAGTTGCTGGTAACGCGTCAGATCGATACGCGCGTTTGCCAGTTGCGCCTCGTCCTGCGCCTTCTTGGCGAGTGCCTGATCGTACTGCGCCTGATAGATCGCCGGATCGATTTCGGCCAGCACGTCGCCCTTCTTGACATCCTGACCTTCGGTGAAGTTGACGCTGAGCAGTTTGCCGTCGACCTGCGCCCGCACCGTCACGGTATAAAGCGCGCGCACCGTGCCGACGCCGTCGAGATAGACCGGAACGTCCTCGGTGCGCGGTGTCGCCGCAAGCACCGGCACGGTCGCGCTCACCGGCATCTGGAAGCGGCCGGTGCGGGTTGGCTGTCTGGTCTGGAACGCGCTCCAGGCGACGTAGCCGAGCCCGGCCAGGATCAGAAGCGTGATCAGCAACGGGACAGCGCGTCGCCGCTTGGCGGGCGGCGGCGTTGTCGGCGCATCGGCCGCAGACTCCGTCTGTTCGGGTTTAAAGAGCATTGGTCGTCCCTGCTGCTGTCGGACCCCAGCCGCCACCGAGCGCCTGGTAAAGGCTGACGATGGCTTGCAGACGCGCCAATTGGGCCTGCGACAACGAATCCTCAGCCTGAAATAACGTCAATTGCGTGTTTAGCACGGTCACGATGTCCGCCGTGCCCGCACGAAGCTGCTGCTCGGCGAGCTGAAACGCCCGGCGCGACGCCGTGACGACCTCGCGCTGCAGGCGCAGCCTCTCGTTGGTCTGCTTGATGGCGACCAGAGCATTGTCGACGTCGGCGAAGGCCGACACCACGGTCATGCGATAGGTCTGCAGCAATTCGTCCTGACGCGCCTTGGTCAGTTCGAAGTTGGCCTGAATCCGGCCGCCATCGAAGATCGGCTGCGTCAGTCCGGCGGCGAGGCTGAAGAAGGCCGCTTGCGGCGAGAACAGCGACGCCAGCGCGGCACTCTGATAGCCGCCTTGCCCGGTCAACTGGATGCTCGGGAAAAACTGCGCACGCGCGCTTCCGACATTGGCCGTGGCAGCCGCGAGGTTGGCTTCCTGACGGCGGATATCGGGACGCTGGATCAGCAATTCGGACGGCAGGCCGGGCGTGACGCGCGGTGCCGCGATGTTGTTGAGCGAACCGCCGGCCACGCGGACCGCTTCCGGCGGCCGCCCCACCAGCGTCGCCAGTGCATGGGTATTCTGCGCCAGCGTCTGCCGCAACGGCGGCACCGCCGCGCGCTGATTGGCGAGCACGCTTTGCTGCTGGGCCAGATCGAGGTCGGTGCCGGTGCCGGCATCGACGCGCTGCTTGATGGCATCGAAGATGCGTTGCGCGCTGGCGATGTTGCGATTGGCGGTGCGGATGCGATCCTGCGCCGCCACCACCTGAAAATAGGCATTGGCCACGGCAGCCATCGTCGTCAGCGCCACCACGTCGCGATCGAACCGGCTGGCGGTGGCGGTCTCGCTGGCGGCCAGCGCCGCGTCGCGATTCTTGCCCCAGAAGTCGATTTCGTAGCTCGTCGAGAGCGACGATGAGTAGTTGGTGGTTTCATGGCCGCTGTTGGTGAGACCGTTCGAACTCGACCCCGACGATTTCGAGCGGCTGGCTTGATCGCCGGCATTGAGCGTCGGCAACAGCGCCGCGCCGGTGATCCGCGCCTGCGCATCGGCCTGAACAATCCGCGCCACCGCCGCCGCGATATCGAGATTGACGGTCTGCGCTTCCTCCATCAGTGAGGTCAGCTCGCGCGATTTGAAACCGCGCCACCAATCGATCTGCGGCGTGGCGCCGGCATGGGTCCGTCCGGCTTCCTTGTACGCGGCCGGCACCTGCAAGGCCGGATCGGGAATGTCCGTGGTCAGGATGCAGCCCGACAGGCCGAGCGCGAGACAGGTCGCGGCGACCAGCCGTCCCGGCCTCCATGCCTCCCGATGTCGCAATGCCACCCGATGTCGCGCGGACTTGATCACATCGCACCCCGCCGGCGCCAGCAACCCGGCAGACGCGACTGGCCGACACGCACCCAACGGTGGCCGGCGGCGGTTGGCGATACGACGTTCAACGGAAGAATCCCTGTTGCCCAGACTCGCCCATTTTAGCGGCCCGCGCTGACAGCGGACAGGCCCGCACGCGCTTTCCAAAGCGATATTGCTTCGAATTAATCTAGGAATGTCAAAGCCGCCACAGTGCAGATAACGCCCGATTCATTGACGAAGTCGGGAATCGCCCGGCTCGGCGCCACGCTGCTTACGAAGGTTTCATGTTGATGAAGCCTTGTTCACCGGGATTTTCCAGCTCCCGGAGCAATCGAATCGCTCTCGCGTCGGAACCATCGACGGCGAAAATGACGATCTTTCCCTGTCGCCCGCTTCCAAAGAAGAATCGTCTCGCATCCCGTGGAAATGCGGAAGACGTGCCGCGTCCGCATTGCTTGTGCCGCACTGTTCCGTGGACTAGGTTCAACCATCGTCCGCAACCGCTGCAAGAACCAAGATCCCATGAAAATCAACAAAGACGTGGTCGACGCCATCGGCCACACGCCGCTCATCAAGCTCAATCGCGCCTCCGAGGCGACAGGCTGCACCATTCTCGGCAAGGCCGAGTTCATGAATCCCGGACAATCGGTGAAGGATCGCGCCGGCAAGCAGATGATCCTGGAAGCGGAAAAGCGCGGCGAGCTGAAGCCCGGCGGTCTGGTCGTCGAGGGTACGGCGGGTAACACCGGCATCGGCCTTGCCGTCGTCGCATCCGCGCGCGGTTATCGGACCATCATCGTCATTCCGGAAACCCAGAGCCAGGAAAAGAAGGACATGCTTCGCCTGTGCGGCGCGGAACTGGTCGAGGTGCCGGCGCTGCCCTACAGCAATCCCAACAACTATCAGCACGTCGCGAGGCGGCTCGCGGATCAGTTGCGCAAGTCCGAATCGAACGGCGTGCTGTTCGGCGACCAGTGGAACAATCTCGACAATCCCAAGGCGCATTACGTCTCGACAGGACCGGAAATCTGGGAGCAGACGGGCGGCAAGGTCGACGGATTCATCTGCTCGGTCGGAACCGGCGGCACGCTGGCGGGGACCAGCGCCTTCCTGCAGGAAAAGAAAAAGGACATCGTGATCGGGGTCGCAGACCCGCGCGGCGCCGCGATGTACGAGTTATTCAAGAACGGCGCAGCCAAGGCGACGCCGGGCGGCTCGATCACCGAGGGAATCGGGCTTGGGCGCGTCACCCCCGTCATCGCCAACGCAAAGGTCGATGAAGCCTATCTCATCCCCGACGAGGAGGCCGTGCCGGTCATCTACGATCTGCTGGAGCACGAGGGTCTGTGCCTCGGCGGCTCCACCGGCGTCAATGTCGCAGGCGCGATCCGTCTCGCCAAGCAACTGGGACCGGGCCACACCATCGTGACCATCCTGTGCGACTCCGGCAACCGCTATCAGTCGAAGCTGTTCAATCCGGATTTCATGCGCTCGAAGAACCTGCCGGTGCCGGCGTGGCTGGAGCGGCGCACCGATTTCGCGATTCCCTTCGAGAAGGTTTGAGCGAGCACCGCAGCCGTCGAAACGGATGCCGTCACATATTCAGCGCAGGATCTGACTGAGAAACAGCTTGGTCCGCGCGTGCTGCGGGTTGGCGAAGAAGCTGGCCGGCGTATTCGCCTCGATGATCTGCCCCGCGTCCATGAACACGACCCGGTTGGCGACTTCCCGCGCGAAACCCATTTCGTGCGTCACCACCAGCATGGTCATGCCTTCATTGGCGAGATCCACCATGGTGTCGAGCACTTCCTTCACCATCTCCGGGTCGAGCGCCGAGGTCGGTTCGTCGAACAACATCACCTTCGGATTCATCGTCAGCGCGCGCGCAATCGCCACGCGCTGCTGCTGGCCGCCAGACAACTGGCCGGGATAGCTTTTTGCCTTGTCAGGAATGCGAACGCGCTCGAGATATTTCATCGCGGTCGCTTCCGCGTCCTTCTGCGGAATGTGACGCACCCAGATCGGCGCCAGCGTGCAGTTTTCCAGCACGGTGAGATGCGGAAACAGGTTGAAGTTCTGGAACACCATGCCGACCTCGCGCCGCACTTCATGAACGCGGCGCAGGTTAGGACCAAGTTCGATGCCGTCGACGACGATCTTGCCTTCCTGAAATTCCTCCAGTGCGTTGATGCAGCGGATCAGGGTCGACTTTCCCGAACCCGACGGACCACAGATGACGATGCGCTCGCCGCGCCCGACCTGGAGATCGATGTCGCGCAAGACGTGAAAGTCACCAAACCACTTGTTGAGGCCCGCGACGGTGACGATGGGGCTGCCTGCCGTACTGCCTGACATACTGCCTGCCATGGGGAACCTCTTTCAATGCCGGCGATGGGCGTTCAGGCGACGTTCGACGAACAGCGAATAACGCGACATCGCGAAGCAACCCACGAAATAGATCAGGCCGGTGAAGGCAAATCCGGTGAACAGCGTCGTCGGTCCCGCCCATGCCGGATCGGAGAACGCCGCGCGCAGGATGCCGAGAAGATCGAACAGCGCCACGATCGACACCAGCGAGGTATCCTTGAACAGCGCGATGAAACTGTTGACGAGGCCCGGGATGACATGACGCAGCGCTTGCGGCAGCACAATCAGCCGCGTCGTCTTCCAGTACGACAGACCGAGTGCATCGGCCGCCTCTTCCTGCCCACGCGCGATCGCCTGCAAACCGCCGCGAATGACTTCGGCATTATAGGCGCCGGCGAACAGCGCGATGCCGATCAGCACGCGCACCAGCCCGTCCACCGTGAAATTGCCCGGCAGGAACAGCGGCAGCATGTAGGTGGCGAAGAACAGCACGGTGATCAGCGGCACACCGCGCCAGAACTCGATGAAGCCGACCGAGAACAAACGGATCAACGGAATCGTCGAGCGGCGTCCCAGCGCCAGCGCGATGCCGACCGGCATCGACGCCACGATGCCGGTCACCGACACCACCAGCGTGACCAGCAATCCGCCCCATAGTCGCGTGTCGACCACCGGCAGGCCGCCACGATCCAGTCCCATCGCCTGAATGACGAGACCGATGCCGGCAAAGGTGGCGAGGCTGATCAGCAGAGCACGCCAGCCGTTCCGCAGTCCGCCTCCGAGCAGAAACAACAGGACGGATACGATGACTGCGGTGGCCGCGAAATCCGCCCATAGCGGTTGGCCGGAGGCGACGATCTGGTCCCGCAGCCAGTACAACGGGAAGCTGACGTACAACAGCCCCGTGCTGAGCCAGACGATGGCATCGCCAATCAGATTCAGCGGCGCTCCGAACCACGAGGGCGACGACGCACCGAGTTCGGCAAGCCGCGCACCGGCATCCCCGATGCCGACGATGAAGGTGGAGACGATATGCGTGACCCAGCCGACACCGAAACCGTTGAGGCCACCGCCATACAGCAGGAAGAACGCCACGAACGGAAACGCGACAAAAAACAGCGCCGCATTCAACGCCTTGGTCGGCAGCCTTGGGATCAACAGCGGCAACAGCAACAGCGCCGCCAGCAGGAACGTGAGATTGACTCGCCATCGTTCCGGTTCGGGATAGAAGCCGTAGATGAATTGCGTGAACTTGGCTTGCACGAAAGGCCAGCAGGCGCCGACCGGATGCCCGGCGGTCTGCGCAAGGCAGGCGTTGCGGTCACTCCCCGTCCATACCGCGTCGATCAACAGAAAGCGGATGCTCGGCACGATCAGCGCGACCAACAATGCAACACCGAGCACGGTGAGCACTGCGTTGAGCGGCGTGTTGAACAGGCGCGTGCGAAGAAAACCGACAATGCCGGTGGTCCGCACCGGTGCACGGCGCTCGGGCGCGAGTTCGTTCCGGACGAAGGGCGCTGCCTGCTCGCTCATCGGCCGAGGCTCCGGTTGACGCGGCGCCCATAGAGACCCATCGCCACGCTGGTTGCGATCGAGATCAGCAGATAGACGCCCATGGTGATGGCGATGATCTCGATGGCTTGTCCGGTCTGGCTCAGTGTCGTTCCTGCAAAGACGGAGAAAAGATCGGGATAGCCGATCGCGACCGCCAGCGAGGAATTCTTGGTGAGATTCAAATATTGATTGGTGAGCGGCGGCAGGATCACCCGCATCGCCTGCGGCACCACGATCAGACGCAACGTCGCGCCGTGCGACAGCCCGAGCGATTCTCCCGCCTCCATCTGACCGCGCGGAACAGCCTGAATGCCGGCCCGCACGTTCTCAGCGATGAAAGCCGCCGTGTACGTGGACAATGCCAGCGCGAGCGCGACGAATTCTGGCACCACGCGCAGCCCGCCGGCGAAATTGAAGCCTTTCAGTTGCGGCACCTCGATCGAGAACGGCATGCCGAACAGCAGGATCGCGATCAGCGGCAATCCGATCAGGAGCGCCAGGACATAGGGCCAGATCGTCATCGGTTGGCCGGCGCGGAACAGCCGCCGTCGCGCGTAACCGCGCAAAGCCATAGTCGCGATCAGCGCCACGGCGATTGCCGCGAGAAAGATCGTCAAGCCGTCCTGCGGGATCGGCTTCGGTATCACCAGGCCACGGTTGCTGATGAAAATCTCGTCGAACAACGAAATGCTTTGCCGCGGACCCGGCAACGCGCCGAGCACCGCGAGATACCAGAACAGGATCTGGAACAGCAGCGGCAGGTTTCGGATCAGTTCGACGTAACCGCCGCTGATGCGCGCCACCAGCCAATTTGGCGACAGCCGGCCGATGCCGACAGCGAAGCCGATCAGCGTCGCGAAGACGATACCGACCGCAGCCACCACCAGCGTATTGACCAGACCGACGAGAAAAACGCGCGCGTAAGTATCGGACTCGCTATAGGGGATCAGACTCTGGCTGACACCGAAGCCCGCCGTCTGCGACAGGAAACCAAATCCGGACGCGATCCTCTGGTTCTGCAGGTTGGCTTTCACGTTGGCGAAGATTTCGTATCCCAGCCAGACGATCAGCGCGGCGAAGACGATCTGTAGCACCAAGCCAGTCCAGCCGGCCCGGCCGCAGAGAATGCGGCGCAGCCTGATACCGAACTGGGCGGGCGCTTTGCGGGCTTCCGACGCCATCGAACGCGACGCGCGCGACTAGCGAATAGGCGGCGCGTACTGAATGCCGCCCTTGTTCCAGAGCTGGTTGAGGCCGCGCGAGATGCCGAGTTTCGAACCCGCGCCGACGTTGCGATCGAACGACTCGCCGTAGTTGCCCACCGCCTTGACGATGCGGGTGACCCAATCCTTGGTCAGACCGAGTTGCTCACCGAGATTGCCGTCGGTCCCGAACATCCGCTTCAGGTCCGGCTTGTTCGATTTCGCCATTTCATCGACGTTCTGCTGGGTGACGCCGAGTTCCTCGGCGTTGATCATCGCGAACAGAGTCCATTTGACGATATCGAACCACTGGTCGTCGCCATGGCGCACCAGCGGCCCGAGCGGCTCCTTCGAGATAACTTCCGGTAGCACGACATGATCGCCCGGTGCCGCCAGTTTCAAGCGGATGGAATAGAGCTGCGAGATATCCGAGGTGAAGACGTCGCACCGTCCGCTTTCATAAGCCTTGACGGTTTCGTCGGCGGTACCGAAGGCAATCAGTTCGTACTTCATGTGATTGCCGTTGAAATAATCGCTGACGTTCTGCTCGTTGGTGGTGCCGGTCTGCACGCAGATCGAGGCGCCGTTCAATTCCAGCGCGGAATTCACCTTGAGCGACTTGCGGATCAGGAAGCCTTGGCCGTCATAATAGGTCACGCCGGTGAAATTGACGCCGAGCGAGGTGTCGCGCGACAGCGTCCACGTCGTATTGCGCGACAGCACGTCGATCTCGCCGGATTGCAATGCGGTGAAACGATCCTTCGCCGAGAGCGGCACGAACTTCACCTTGGTCGGATCGTTCAGCACCGCGGCTGCAATTGCCCGGCAGACATCCACATCCAGCCCGGTCCAGTTGCCCTTGTCGTCCGGGGTTGAGAATCCCGGCAGGCCCTGGCTGACGCCGCATGACAGACTGCCGCGATCCTTGACGCTCTTGAGCGTTTGCGCAGCGGCCGCCTGCACTCCCAACGCCGTGGCGACGACAACAGCGGCAACGACAAACACACGTTTCATGACAACCCCCTTCAAGGAACACCGCAGAAGCCGGCACGACAGACACCAGCGTTTAGGGTTCGTGCGAGAATCGAACCAACCCGTCCTTCAACCGAACGATCCGCGGGGATCGGGAATCGACAGAAATCCCCGAACGATGCCGCCAACCGAAAGGTCGCGGCCCGGATATCTCGCCGCGCCGCATCACAGAACGACTCGTCAGCCGGGTCAAGGGGTTGACGGCAATCTCATGTGTCCTGTTATTAAGATCAACCACAGCCTGAGGTCGCGGCGCCGCGATGCAAGTGCCGGCTGCGGCAACCGGGGCTACGCCCGCCGAACAAGGCCGTCGCATGACACATTCGAAAGATTCCGCGTCCGCGCAATCGTTGCGCATCGAAACCGCGCTCGTCACCTCTGGGCGCGATACCGCGGCGCAAAAGGGCTTCGTCAATCCACCGGTGGTGCGCGGCTCCACAGTTCTGTATCCGACCGCCGACGACCTCCACGCGCATCGCGGCGAGTTCCAGTACGGCCGCCACGGCACGCCGACCACCAAGGCGCTGCGCGAGGCGCTGCAAGCGCTGGAGGGGCCGCAATGCGCCGGCGTCGGCCTGACCCCGTCCGGCGTGTCGGCGATCACCACGGCGCTGCTCGCGGTGCTCAAAACCGGCGATCATGTCCTGGTGTGCGACAACGCCTATCGGCCGACACGGCTGTTCTGCGACGGCATGCTGAAGCGCTACGGCATCGAGACCAGCTATTTCGATCCGCTGATCGGCGACGGCATCGCGGCGCATTTCAAACCCAACACCCGCGCGGTGCTGGTCGAGGCGCCGGGTTCGCAAACCTTCGAGATGCCGGACATCCGGGCCATCGCCAAGGCCGCACACGCCCGCGACATCATCGTGCTCGACGACAACACCTGGGCGACACCGCTGTTTCATCGCTCGCTGGAGCAAGGCGTCGACATCAGCATTCAGGCCGCGACGAAATATATCGGCGGCCACTCCGACATCATGTTCGGCACCATCGCGGCGAACGAAAAGGCATGGCCGCTGGTGGCCGACGGAGTCCGCCAGTTGGGCGTCTGCGCCGGACCGGACGACGTATTCCTCGCCTTGCGCGGCCTGCGAACGCTCGCGGTGCGTCTCGCGCACCACCAACGCGCGGGTCTCGAGATGGCGCGCTGGCTCGCCAGCCGCCCCGAAGTCACCGCCGTGCTGCATCCGGGGCTGGAGACCTCGCCGGGCCATGCGATCTGGAAACGCGATTTCACCGGCGCCTCCGGCCTGTTCAGCATCGTGCTGCAACCCGCGCCGCAGAAAGCCGTGGATGCCCTGCTCGACACCGTGCAACTGTTCGGCATGGGTTATTCGTGGGGCGGCTTCGAAAGCCTCGTGATCCCGTTCGACTGCACCTCGTATCGAACGGTGACGACGTGGGCGCCCGCTGGCCCGACGCTGCGGCTGCATATCGGGCTCGAAAATACCGATGATCTCAAGGCCGACCTGTCACGCGGATTTGAAGCTTTCAACGCCGCACGTGACCGCGCTGCCTGACCGGTTCCCGATGGGCTCGACGTCCTCCGCAACGCGGCTACACAGATTAAGCCATTGATCCGTGACGGTTTAGCGATACCTTGATCGTTTGACTCGCATCAAGGACCGAGACTGTTGGGATCGATCGTTCTTCTTGACTTGATGGGCGGCGTCGCGCTGCTGCTATGGGGCCTGCATATGGTCCACAGCGGCATTCTGCGCGCGTTCGGCTCCGACCTCCGGCTGTTGCTGTCGCGCGCGCTCGGCAACCGTGTCTCCGCGCTCGCCGCCGGCCTCGGCCTCACTGCGCTCCTGCAAAGCAGCACCGCCACTGCGCTGATCGTCAGTTCCTTCACCGCCGAAGGCATCGTCGGCCTGATACCCGCGCTCGCCATCATGCTTGGCGCCAATATCGGCACCACGCTGATCGTGCAGGTGCTGTCGTTCAACATCTCTGCCGTCGCACCGGCGCTGTTTATCATCGGCCTTGTCGCGTTCCGGAGCGGCGCGCGCTCGCGCATCAAGGATCTCGGCCGCGTCTCCATCGGGCTTGGGCTGATGTTGCTGGCGTTGCACATCCTGCTCGGCACGCTGGAGCCAGCAGAAAACGCGCCGGCGGTGCGCGTCTTCATGACAGCGATCACCGGCGATCCGGTGCTGTGCATCCTGATCGGCGCTGCCGTGACGTGGGCGGTACATTCCAGCGTCGCCACCGTGCTGCTGATCATGTCGCTGGCCTACGCGCAGTTCGTCACGCCGTTCGCCGCGCTCGCTTTGGTGCTCGGCGCCAATCTCGGTAGCGCCATCAATCCGGTATTCGAAGGCGCGCGCCGCGACAATCCGGCGAGTTACCGGCTGCCGGTCGGCAATCTGCTCAACCGCTTGATCGGGGTCGTGCTGGTTGCGCCGTTCCTGCATCCGCTAGCCGATGCCATGCAGTCCTGGCAGCCCGATCTCGCCAAGATGACCGCGCTGTTCCACATCGCCTTCAACGTCGCGACCGCGCTTCTCTTCATCGGTGCGCTCGATGGCATCGCCGCGCTGATGACGCGGCTGTTCCCGGCGCGCGTGCAGAGCCTCGACCCGGCGCAGCCACGCTATCTCGACGAGAGCGCGCTTGCGACGCCGTCGCTGGCGCTGGCGGACGCCGCCCGCGAAACGCTGCACATGGGCGACCTGGTCGAGACGATGCTGCGGCAAGTGATGGCGGCGATCATGACCAACGACCGCGGCCTCGTCGACGAAGTGTCGCGGATGGACAACGGCGTCGATCGCCTCGACGAGGCAATCAAGCTCTACGTCACCAAGTTGACGCGCGGCAGCCTCGACGAGCGCGAGGGACAGCGGGCGATGGAAATCATCGCTTTCGCCATCAACCTCGAACATATCGGCGATATCGTCGACAAGAACCTGTGCGAACTCGCCACCAAGAAGATCAAGCACCGCTTCCATTTCTCGCCGGAAGGCGCCGCCGAGCTATCCGATTTTCACCGGCTGACGATGGAATCGCTGCGCATCGCGTTCGGCGTGTTCATGTCGGGCGATGTCACGGAAGCACGGAAACTGCTGGCCGAAAAGACCACGTTGCGAAGCGCCGAACTCGAGGCCACCGAACGCCACCTCGACCGCCTACGCGAGGGACGACCCGAATCCATCGAAACCACGTCGCTGCATCTCGACGTGCTGCGCGACCTCAAGCGGATTCATTCGCACATCTGCTCGGTCGCCTACCCGGTACTCGATGCTGCCGGCGAGGCAAGCGAACCCGTGGAGGCAACAAGCCTGCTGCCATCGCCGAATCCGACAGCGCGTCCGTCGGCGAACTAGAGCATTCGACAATTCACGGCTGCGACGTCTGCTTGCCGTTGAGCAGAATGAAATACAGATTGCGGAAATAGACGACCAGGCCGAGCCCCTGCCCGGCAATGAACACCGGATCGCGACGATACAGCGCGTAGATCAAGAGCAGTACGCCGCCGCCGATCGAGAAGAACCAGAACGCGACGGGAATGACGCTCTGCCGCGCGCGTTCGGAGGCGATCCACTGCACCACGAAGCGCATGGTGAAGAATGCCTGCGCGACGAAGCCGAGCACAACCCAGCCATCGAACCTGGTAATGAAAACATCGTGCAGGTAGATGCTGATTGAATTCATGAGTTCAATCATGCCGGAAAACCTCGGTTGCAACCGGATTCGGCTTCTTGCGGCGGATCAGCCACCACACACCCGCGAGATCCATGATGCCGATCCAGAGTCGATCGAAGAAGCCGTAATTGGACACGCCGGAATGGCGCGGTCGATCGATCACGTCGATATAGGCAATGTTGTGTCCTTCCCGTCGCACCAGCGCCGGCAGGAAGCGATGCAATCCGTCGAAGTACGGCAGCGTGAGGAAGATATCGCGGCGGATCGCCTTGAGGCCGCAGCCGGTGTCGCGGGTGCCGTCGCGCAGGATGCCGTTACGCACGCCGTTGGCGATGCGTGATTGCAGTTTCTTGAACCCGGTATCCTTGCGCCCGACCCGCTGCCCTGCCGCAAGCCCAACCCCCTCGCCGCCATGTTCCAGCGCCAGGATCAGGTCCGGCAGGAAGGCCGGATTGTTCTGGCCGTCGCCATCGAGGGTTGCGACGATAGCACCGCGCGCGACGCGCGCACCGGTGCGCACGGCAGCCGACTGGCCGCGCGATTCCGCATGGCGGATATGCCGCAGGTTGCGCCGCTGCTGCATCAAGGTCGCCAACCGATCCGCCGTGGCGTCGGTCGATCCGTCATTGACGTAGATGATTTCATAGGGCCAGCGATCGCCCAGCGCGGCGGCGATCTCGGTCACCAGCGGCGCGATGTTGTCGGCTTCGTTGCGTACGGGAACGACAATCGAAACCTCGACGGGGGGCGTATCGGACGGCGGCACGGAACCACTCATGGAATCTGGGTTGATTATCGATCCGCCGCAGGTCCGGTCAGACACGTCTCGCGGATGGCGCTTCATATGGCGCAAACGCCGCGCGGGCAACCTTTTTGAAGTCGGCGGCGGGGGAGCCGGGCAGCGCTGAAATCACTCCGTCCGTCGCAATCGTGAACGCAAGGCGCCGCGCCGCGAACCAGTGCCGCACGGCCATGGCGCCGACGACGCCGACCAGCGCGCCCGCCACCACGTCGCTCGGGTGATGCGCCAGCAACACCAGACGCGTCGCGAGGATCACGATCACGTAGCCCGCCATCCACAAGCGCAATCGGGGCCACAGCGATGCAATGCCGAATGCGAGCGCCGCACTGGTCATGGCATGACCGGACGGAAAGCTCGCGTAGGCTTCGGTCCACGCGAAATGCGAATAGTTGAACGGGTTGGCGTGACCGCCGACGAACGGCCGCCCTCGCCCGATCACGCCCTTGAGAATGTCGCCGGCGAGCACCGGCACCGCCACCGCGCAAAACAGAAACAGCAGGCGGTCACCCCATCCGATCAGGATGGCGCGCGGCCGGCCGCGCAAGCGTGGCAAGGTCAACGCCGTGATCGCCAGCGCCGCGAGCAGCGCCCACAACACGTATTCCGACTTGCCGAAGTCCGAGACGATACGCACCGGCCACAAGCTGGCGGTGCCGCGCGGCGGCATCAGTTGAATCGCGCGCGCATCGAGCATGAACATCAAGGCCACGATCACGACCGCGATCAGCGCGCTCATGATCAAGACGTGGCGTGACGATCGCCGCGCCGCCTCCGCACGACGCGAGTGCGACGGCGTCCGCGTCAGCCGTCGCCATCCCTGGCCCAGCGTTGCGGCCAACCGCGCCGGATAGGACGATGTCTCGTCGAGGCGCACGGGCGCGGTCATTTCACTCGGTGCCTTCGGAGCGAAACACCGCGATCGAGACCTGCTTGCCTTGCGAGTAGTTGTAGCCGTCGATGCGCGTCGCCACGTTGTAGCGCAGGCCGATCGCCTCCGCGCGTTGTGCGAAGGCGCGCTCCGAGCGCTGCTCCACCAGCGCGAAGCGGCAACTGCCCTGCAACAGGAAGTCGGCCGCTCGCGAGCCGTCGGTCAACAGCGTCGATGTTCCCGTCATGAACACGAGACTCGGCTCATGATAACCGGCGGCGGCCGCCTTCGGCCCGACACACACCACGTTGCGCAACGCGCGCGCGATCTCGACGCTGGGAAACAGCGGGGTCAGCGCCGGCACGATGACGCCGTAGAATGCCATCCCGAGAAACAGCGACGATGCCACTGCGTTCAGCAGCGAGCGCTCGGCACGATAATCGTCGTACATCCACCACGCGAACAGCCCGAAGATCAGCGATACCGCCACGAACGGCCATGCGAAAAACACCGGCTGATGGGTAAAGTTGATCGCCGCGACCACCGCGATCACCGACGTGATCGCCGGGACGGCAAACCACCACGCCGCGCCGCGGATCACCCACGAGCGCGACAGGATACGGCGCTCCAGCGCGCCCGCAATCAGGATCGCGATGGCGGGATAGAGCGGCAGCACGTAGTGCGGCAGCTTGGTGATGACGAGTTCGAACACGATCCACGACGGGACCAGCCACGCCAGCAGGAATTGCACGCCGGGTTCGCGGCGCGCGCGCCAGATCGCAGGTGCCGCCATGCCGGCCAACGGCGCCCCGGGCCAGAACGTCACCCAGAACAGCACGATGTAAGTCAACGGCGGTGCGCCGTGGGACTCCTGCGCGTTGGCGAGTTTGCTCAACATGTCGCCGCCGGCGGGGTCGGCGAAG
>JAEWIX010000095.1 GCA_023386885.1 Pseudomonadota bacterium | reverse complement strand
CACCCCCCCGCCCCCCCCGGGGTCGCCGCCCCCACCACGACAGGAATCACGCCGCCCGCAACACGGCGTCGATGACCAGCATCGCGAACAGCAACAGTCCGGCGTCGCGGTTGGACTTGAAGATGCGCAGGCACAGCGCGGAGTCCGAAATATCCAGCCGGCGCACCTGCCACGCCAGATGCGCGGCGAAGGCCATCAGCCCGAGCGCCGCCGGCCAGCCCGCGCCGGCGAGCCATAACGCAAGGCCGATCAATACGACGGCGGCTGAATAGAACATCGTCAGCGCCGGTTTTGTCTTGTCGCCGAACAACAGCGCCGTCGACTTGATGCCGACCAGCACGTCGTCCTCGGTGTCCTGATGCGCGTAGATAGTGTCGTAGGCGATCACCCAGCAGATCGATCCCGCATAGAGCACCAGCGCCGCCGGATCCAGGCGCCCAAGTATCACCGCGAAACCCATCAGTGCGCCCCATGAGAACGCGAGCCCGAGCGTGATCTGCGGCCAGTAGGTGATGCGCTTCATAAACGGATAGACCGCGACGATGACGAGCGATGCGATGCCGGTGAGAATCGCGAAGCGGTTGAACTGCACCAGTACCGCGAGACCGACCAACGCCTGCAACACCAGAAACGCCAGCGCCTGCGTCACGCTCACCTGCCCCGCCGGGATCGGCCGCGAGCGGGTGCGCTCCACCTTGGTGTCGAGATTGCGGTCGGTGATGTCGTTCCAGGTGCAGCCCGCACCGCGCATCACGAAGGCGCCGATGAAGAACAGCACGACCGTACGCGGAAGATCGCCGACATCGTGGGCGACGCCTGCGGCGAGCGCCGCCGACCACCAGCACGGCATCAGCAGCAGCCACGACCCGATCGGGCGATCGTAACGCGCAAGGCGGAGATAGGGGCGCGTCCACAGCGGCGCGCGGTTGTCGACCCAGTTGCCGACGGAATCGGCGACGCGGGCGGTCGCGCCGCTCATGACAGCACCGTTGGCCGCACCGCGATGGCGCGCGCCGGTCTCATCGCGTCAGCACGTTGCCGCTGAGCGTATCGAAGGTGCTGCCGCCGTGCCGCGATTTACTGGTGGGCGTGGGCATCGACGCGGAGGAGCCGAGCACGTCGGACAGGCTTGGGGCGGCCGGGCCGCGCGGCTGCTGCGCCTGCTGATGCGCCGCCGCGCAAACCTGCTTCTGCATCTTCTGAGTGTTCTTGTGCCCGTTCTTGAGCTGATCGGCGACCTGCGCCGGGATTCCGCATTTCTGCTGGTTGGCCTGAACGTACTTGATCATCTTCACTTCGGCCTGCGAGAAGTTGCCGATCAGCTTGCAGGCTTCGGCGGCCGGCGCGCGGCGATCGCTGGCGGCCTTGATCAGGTTGCCGCGCCGCTCCGCTTCCTTACGCAGCGGCATGAACTCCTTCATGCAGTTTTCCGCGCCCGGTGGCGGACCGCCCTGCGGCGCGCCGAACGAACCACCGGCGACAGGCGGGGCGCCGTTCGACGGAAACGGACTCGGTCCTGCGAGCGAAGCCGCCGGCGCACCGTTGACCGGCGGGAACGGCGAACTGGCGGCCGCGCCGTTCACCGGCGGAAATGCAGGATCGTTCTTGATGACGCCGCCATTGCCGTTGACCGGGGGAAACGGCGACGGCTTCTGCGCCGGCGTGACTCCCGCCGGCAGCGGCGCGGGGAACGCGCCTTGCGCGTAAACCGGGCCCGCCACGCCAAGCAGGACGGCGACAGTCAAGGGCACGATCAGGCTGCGGCTGCTCACAGGTTCTCCTCCGGCAAATCCGACGCTGCAAGGTTCTCAAGATAGAAGCGATTTGCGGTTTCCGAACCTTTTACGGCTCCCGCACCCGCATAACAACCCACCGAATAGGGCGAGAGCACGGCGTAATTCGCGACAAACTGGCAATAGCGCGCCGATGCGTTAAAGGATTGATGGAAAAAAGACTCCGTGCCCCGGACGCGGTGCGGCGTGCCCGGGAAACCCAGGAAGCAAATGTTTCCAAACAGCCGCAAACGCGCGCCGACCATTGGATTTTAGACCATGCCGCTTGCCGATTTCCGCAGTCCCCGCCTGTTCGTCGATGCGACGTTGTCCGCTGGCGCGCAGGTTTCGCTGGAACGGTCGCAGGCCAATTATCTCGGCAACGTGCTGCGCCTCGGCGCCGGCAGCCCCATTCTGGTGTTCAATGGCCGCGACGGCGAATGGCGCGCCGCCATCGCCGGTGGCAAGCGGCCGGATCGTCTCGAGATCCTGCACCAGACCCGGCCGCAGGACACCCTTCCCGATCTTGCTTACGTGTTCGCGCCGCTGAAACACGCGCGCCTCGACTACATGGTGCAGAAGGCCGTCGAGATGGGCGCGGCTACGCTGCAACCGGTATTGACCCAGCATACGCAAGTCAGCCGCATCAATGGCGAACGAATGCGCGCCAACGCGATCGAGGCCGCGGAACAATGCGGCATCCTCAGCATCGCGGCGGTCTGCGAACCGCTCACGCTGGAACGCTATCTCAGCGGGCGCGATGCCCGGCGATTGCTGGTGTTCTGCGATGAGACGGCCGAGGTCGCCTCCCCCGTCGCGGCATTGGGCGGCAGCGGCATCCAAGGCGGCATCGACGTCCTGATCGGTCCCGAGGGCGGCTTTGCCGAAGCGGAGCGCGCCTTGTTGGTGAAGCAGCCGAATATCCTGCGGCTGTCCCTCGGCCCGCGCATCCTCCGCGCCGACACCGCCGCCGTGGCCGCACTGACGCTGGTTCAGGCGACGCTGGGCGACTGGCAGGCCGCCTCCGGTGCCGATGCCGGGCGGTTCTAGCCTGAGCATAAAGTTCCGCAATCGAGTTGCTCGACGGTCACCTTTCTAGCTCGCGGCTTCGCCGGGCGCACCTCGATATGGGGACCGCGTTTCCATCCAAATCGATCATGTCCTCGTCCGGCCCACCTACGTCGTCCTTGCTGCCGGCGCTAAGACGTGGATGGCCGGAATAAATCGGGCCATGACGAAGTTGGACGACCTCATTTGACTCTCAGGGCGGGCGGCTTTCGACGCTCGCCGCCCCTGACCGGCAAACCAATCCGCCTCTTTCCGTTCAGCCGCGACGATATTCCACTCATTGCAAAGAACTGGTTCCAAATTCTACTTGCAAATGACTTTCATCTGCACCTTTAGTGCGATTGCACATTAGTCGCAGGAGAATTTAATGAGGCGGACGATTTGGGTGGCGGGACTGGCGTGCCTGATCGGCGCGCCATCCTGCGAGGTCCGCGCCCAGGAGGAACTGCCGGAGATCACCGTCCGCGCACCGAAGCCCACCAAAAAGCGCGCCCGTGTCGTTACCCGGCCACCGGTCCCCGCGCCGGTTTCCGCAACCGCGCCCCTGCCCTCCGTTCCGGAAGAACCGCGCCCCGACGCGCCACTGGCGTCCACGAGCCGGCTGACGGCGGAGCAGGTGCTCGCGCGCGGCGCGGCCTCGCTTGGCGATACGCTCGGCACCACGCCCGGCGTATCCGCGACCTCATTCTCGCCGGTGGCAAGCCGCCCGGTGATCCGGGGCCTCGGCGGCTTTCGGGTTCGCACGCAGGAGAACGGCATCGGCTCCGCCGACATGGCCAATCTCGGCGAGGACCACGCGGTGGCGATCGATCCGCTCGCCGCGCAGAGCGTCGAGGTGATCCGTGGCCCCGGCACGCTGCGTTACGGCTCGCAGGCCATCGGCGGCGTGATCAGCGCCAGCAACGGCCGCATCCCCACCGCCGCGCCCCGGAAGGGCGTATCGTTCGAAGCACGCGGCGGCCTTAACAGCGTGAGCGACGGCACCGACGGCGTGGTGCTGCTCGATGCCGGCGGCGCCAACGTCGCGATCCACGCCGACGCCTATCGGCGTCAGGCGGGCGATTACCGTATCCCCGGCGGCGTGCAGACCAATTCGAACTATCGCGCCGAGGGCCATGCCGTCGGCGGCTCCTACATCTTCGAGCGCGGTTTCGTCGGCCTGTCGTTTCAGGACACCGCGATGACCTACTTCATCCCCGGCATCGAGTCCGCCAGGGTGAAAAACCACATCGACCTGCGCCAGACAAAATGGGCGAGCCGCGGCGAATGGCGCGTCGGTGAAGGCGGCATCGACACGGTACGCTATTGGCTCGGCTACAACGACTACAAGCACAACGAGATCAACGGTATCGGCGCCGCCGCGCTGATCGGTTCGCGATTCAAGAACCGCGAATTGGAATCGCGCATCGAGGTCGCGCACCTGCCGTTCGCGACCGCCTTCGGCGAGTTGCGGGGGTCGGCGGGCGTGCAATGGGGCCAGCGTGATCTCTCGGTCGCGGGTGCGACGGAACCTCTGCTGGCGCCGGCGCAAACCAGCAACCTCGCAGCGTTCCTGTTCGAGGAATTGCGAGTGACGCGAAATCTGCGAGCACAGGCGGCGTTACGTTTTGAGCAGACCGAAACCGACGGCACCGGCGCGCGTTTCCCCGCCACGTTCCTGCCGCCGCCGGATCAGCCCACAGTCTTCCCGGTCGATCGCCACTTCATGCCGGTCAGCGCCAGCGCGGGGCTGCTCTACGATCTGCCGCACGACATCGTCGCGCGCATCACCGTGCAGCATGTCGAGCGCGCGCCCGATCCCATCGAGATGTTCTACAAGGGCCCGCATGATACGCCGCGCACGTTCGAGATCGGCGATCCGACCATGACGCTTGAGAAAGCCGATACGGTCGAACTCGGACTGAAGCGCGCACGCGGCGATACGCGCTTTGAAGCGTCGATCTATTACTCGCGCTATCAGAACTTCATCTTCAAGAATTTCACCGGCATCCGCTGCAACGAGAGCTTCGCCTCCTGCGGCACGCCCGGCGCGAGTTACGACCAGATCATCTATTCGCAGCGCGACGCCCGCTTCGTCGGCGGCGAAATCCAGATCGCGCATGACGTGGCGCGGGTGTGGAACGGCGTGTTCGGCATCGAGGCGCAATACGACATCGTCCACGCGACGTTCGCCGACGGCAGTTTCGTGCCGAAGATTCCACCGCAGCGGCTCGGCGGCGGCGTCTATTATCGCGACGCGAACTGGACGGCACGCATCAACCTGCTGCACGCCTTCGCCCAGACCAACCTCGGCGCGTTCGAGACGCCGACGCCAGGCTTCAACCTGCTCAATGCCGAGGTCAGCCACACGACGACGTTGCCGAACGGCGACTGGCCGGTGACGCTCACCGTCGGCCTCAAGGGCGAGAACCTGTTGGATGACGACATCCGTTTCCACCAGTCCTACAAGAAGGACGAGGTGCTGCAGCCCGGCCGTAACGTCCGCCTGTTCGCATCGATGAAGTTCTGACCGGCGGAGTTCGTCTTCGGCTGCTATCAACCTTTCCGCCAGACGGGGCGCGGAACGAGGTCGAAACTCGCCGTCTGCCGTGCTAAGGGCTTCCGCAGCGAATGCGCCCGGTGGCGCGGCGACCTCGCCGCAACACTGAAACAGATTTAACCTCAATATGTTAGGCAAATCGCGCGGCACCGATTTGAGAACGCGCGCGACGCCTCGACGAGACCCTGGACGACGCCAATGACTGACACGCGAGCCCCAGAGGCGACCGGATCCGCCGCCTGGGCGGCGGCCCTGCTGTCGTCGTTCGCGCAGGCCGGCTACATCCGCGCCGAACCGGCGATCCTGCAACCGGCCGAACCGTTCCTCGACCTGTCCGGCGAAGGCATCCGCCGCAGCCTGTATCTCACCAGCGATCCCGGCAACGAGGAACTGTGCCTGCGCCCCGACCTCACCATTCCGGTCGCACGCGACTACCTCGCCTCCCCCCGCAGCGGGCAGCCGGCGGGGTTCTGCTATCTCGGGCCGGTGTTCCGCTATCGCGGCGGCAAGCCCAGCGAATTCCTGCAGGCCGGCGTCGAATCCTTCGGCCGGCCAGACCGCGCCGCCGCCGACGCCGAGATGCTGGCGCTCGGACTGGAAGCGACCGCCGCCTTCGGCGTCACCGACGTCGAGATCAGGACCGGCGACGTCGCGCTGTTCATCGCATTGATCGACGCGCTGAAACTCTATCCGGTGTGGCGGCGCCGGCTGATCAAGGATTTCAACCGCAAGGTCAGCCTCGCCAAGGACATCGAGCAACTGACGCTTGCGGCCAGCCCGACGCATAACGAATACGAGGGCGTGCTGGCGGCCCTCGCCGGCTCCGACCGCAAGGCCGCGCTGGCACTGGTCACCGACCTGATGTCGATCGCCGGCACCACCAATGTCGGCGGCCGCACCGTCGCGGAAATCGCCGACCGCTTCCTCGAACAGTCGACCTTGAAAGGCGGCGCACTGCCGCGCGACGCGTTGCAACTCATCAACCGCTTCCTGACCATCGCCGGCACACCCGACGACGCGCTGCGTCAGTTGCGCGCGCTCGCGACGGACGGCAAGCTCGATATCGATGCCGCGATCGATCAGTTCGAAAGCCGCACGCAATTCATGAAGGCGCGCGGCATCGACCTCGGCACGGTGCGCTTCGCCACCGCCTTCGGCCGCGGGGTCGATTACTACACCGGCTTCGAGTTCGAATTGCATCGCAAGGGCAACGGCGACGACCCGCTGGTCGCCGGCGGACGCTACGACGGGCTGCTCACCCAGCTTGGCGCGGCCGCGCCTATCCCCGCTGTCGGCTTCTCGATCTGGGTCGAAGCGCTGACACAACTTCGTCACCAGTTTGCCGCAAGAATCCCCGGGGCTGTTTCATGACCACGCCGTTCGTTCTCGCGGTCCCCTCCAAGGGCCGCTTGCAGGAAAATGCCGAGGCATTCTTCAGCCGCGCCGGCCTCACATTGTCGAAACCCGGCGGCGCGCGCGATTATCGCGGCACCATCGCCGGATTGGACAACGTCGAGATCGCCTATCTCTCCGCGAGCGAGATTGCATCGCAACTTGCGCGCGGCAGCGTGCATCTTGGCATCACCGGCGAAGACCTGATCCGCGAAAGCATCCTCGACGCCGATCGTCGCGTGGCGCTGATCAATCCGCTCGGCTTCGGTTACGCCAACGTCGTCGTCGCCGTGCCGCAAGCGTGGATCGACGTCCGCACCATGGCCGACCTCGACGATGTCACCACGGAATTCCGCGCGCAGCACAACCGGCGCATGCGCATCGCCACCAAGTATATCAACCTCACGCGCGCATTCTTTGCCGCGCAAGGCATCGTCGATTATCGCATCGTCGAAAGCGCCGGCGCGACCGAAGGCGCGCCCGCGACCGGCACCGCCGAGATGATCGTCGATATCACCACCACCGGCGCGACGCTCGCCGCCAACGGCCTCAAGGTGCTGGACGACGGCGTGATGTTGCGCAGCCAGGCCAATCTCGTTGCCTCGCGCAACGCCGACTGGTCCGCCGACGCGCGCGAAACCGCGCGCATCATCCTCGACCACATCGCCGCCCGCGCGCGCGCCAGCAAATACAAGGAAGTCCGCACCCGCTTCAAAGGCTGCAACGCCGAACTGCTGGCCGAGGCGCACAACCGCTTCGGCGTGGTGTCGCCGTTCGGCGGACCGACCTCGTCCGGCATGGTGACCTTGCACTGCCCGCCGGCGCAGATTTATGCGCTCGGCAGTTTCCTGCGCGACCATGGCGCCGACACCGTTTCGGTTGCATCGCTCGACTACGTGCTGGACCGCGAGAACCCGCTGTTCGCGAAACTGGCTGCCTTCCTTCCTCCCGTCGAAATTCACCAATAGGACTCATTGCCGAATTTATTCCTCGGCCTCATATTGCTGACCGGGGCAGGAATAACGGTGGCGGAAATCAACCGATGGCGGAGGACAGGCACATCACAGGTGCGCGCGGCGAGGCCGCCGACCGCAATACCCGTCGGCTTTCGATCGTCGTACCGCTCTACAACGAGGCCGCCGGGCTTGCCCTGTTGCACGAACGGCTGTGCCGCCTTGCGGACAAGTTACGCCGCGACTATGCGCTTGCATCCGAAGTGATCTATGTCGACGACGGCAGCAAGGATGCGACATTGTCGATCGCGCGCGACCTTCCCGCCAGCGCAATCGACGTCCAGGTAGTGTCGCTGTCGCGCAACTTCGGCAAGGAAGCCGCGCTGATGGCGGGCCTCGATCACGCCGAGGACGGCGCCATCCTGTTCATGGACGGCGACGGCCAACATTCGCCCGACCTTGTCGGCAAGCTGGTCAGCCACTGGCTCGATGATGGTTACGATGTCGTCTACACCGCCAAGGCGCACCGCAATAACGAATCCGCATTGCGTCGCTTCGCTGTGCACGGCTTCTATGCGCTGATCAACTGGGGTGCGCGGCAGAAAATCCCCGAAGACGCCGGGGATTTCCGGCTGCTGTCGCCGCGTGCCGCCGCCGCGCTGCGCCGCCTTCCCGAACGCAACCGGTTCTTCAAAGGGCTCGCGAGCTGGATCGGCTTTCGGCAAATCCGCGTCGACTATGAGCCCGCGCCACGCGCGCACGGCATCACCAGCTTCAGCCCGGCGCGCCTGCTCGGGCTTTCGATCGAAGGGCTCACCTCTTTTTCGGTCGCACCGCTGCGCTTTGCCAGCCTGTTGGGATTGCTGCTGGCATTCGGCGCCTTCCTGTTCGGGCTCTCAATCCTCTGGGAAACCTGGATCAAGGGCGAGAGCGTCCCCGGTTATCCGTCCCTGATCGTCGGACTGATGACCATCGGAGGCGTGCAACTGATCATGATCGGCATCGTCGGCGAGTATATCGGCAAGATACTGTCGGAGCTGAAAGCGCGTCCGATCTATTTCGTTGCCGAACACGACGTCAAGCGAAGCACACCTCTTATTGAAACCACAAGCAACGAGCGGGCCGCAATTGAATGAGCGCCCCCTCGCCGCGCCGCATCTGGCTGTGCGCCGATGACTACGGCATCAGTCCCGGCGTCAATCGCGGCATTCGCGAACTGATCGAACGCAAACGCCTGAATGCGACGTCGGCGATGGTGGTGGGCCCCGCGGTCGCACGCGAGGACATCGCAGCCTTGCAGGCAGCGGTCGCGACCAACGGACGTTGCGCGATCGGGCTGCACGCCGTGCTGACCGCGCCGTTTCACCCGTTGACGATGCATTTCAAGCCGATCGAGGGTGGCCAGTTCCTGCCGTTGGCGAAGATGCTGCGGGTCAGCCTGCTGCGACGCCTCGATCGTGAAATAATCCGCACGGAAGTGAGCGCGCAGATCGCTAAATTCATCGAACTGTTCGGCCGCGCGCCGGACTATCTCGACGGGCATCAACACGTCCAGTTGTTTCCGCAGGTCTGCGACGCTTTTCTCGACGCTGCGAGAAGCGGCGCGCCCGGCGTCTGGGTTCGCCAGTGCGGCCGCGTGCAACCGTTCCGCCGTGGCCTCGGGTCGCCCAAGGCGCTGTTACTTGATGGATTGAGCCGACAGTTCCGCCGCAAGGCCACGAGCGCGGGGCTCCCCTTCAATCCGGGCTTCGCTGGCGCCTATGACTTTTCCGAGAGCCGCGACTTCGGGGCGCTGATGCGCCAATTTCTCGACGGCCTTCCTGACGGCGGGCTGATTATGTGCCATCCCGGATTCGTCGACGATACGCTGCGCGACCTCGACCCCCTGACCGATCAACGCGAGCGGGAATACGCTTACCTCGCCGGCGACGACTTCCCAGCCCTGCTGAACGAAACACAGACCGAACTGCACTGACATTGCGGAAATGTAATCCGGCGCGAAATATTTCTGGCCGCTACTTATTGCGACACAAAGCGCGCCTACATCTTCTTCCGGTTCTGCATTGGAGAAGGCCATGACACCGCAAGAACGCCAGATGATCGATGACCTTTTCGACCGGCTGGCCCGCGTCGAAAGCGCCACGCGCGATCCCGCAGCCGAGGCCGCGATTGCCCAGGCCTGGCAGCGCGCGCCGAACGCAGCCTACGCGCTGGTGCAGACGGTGCTGGTTCAGAACGAGGCTTTGAAGCGAGCACACGAGCGCATCGAGGCGCTCGAAGCACGCGGCGACCCCGAGCAAAAGCCCGCCGGCGGATTTCTCGACTCCATGCGCGACAATCTGCTTGGCCAGGGGCGCGGATCGGTCCCCAACGTTCCTCCGCCCGGCAATGCGTCCGGCCGCCCGGCCTGGAACACCGGACAGGTATTGGGGCAAGGCGGCGGACCGGATTCATATCCTCCGCAGCAGCAACCGCAGGCCGCCGGCGGCGGTGGCGGATCGTTTCTGGGAACGGCGGCGGCCGCGGCTGCAGGCGTTGTCGGCGGCTCGCTGCTGTTGAACAGCATTCGGTCGATGATGGGCGGCAGCCAGCACGGCTTCGGCGACGCCTCCGCGCTCGGCAACAAGGGCGGCAGCGGCGGCCCATGGAGTTCTGATCAATCCGGCGGCAATCTCGCCCGCGATGCCGGCGTCAACGATATCGGTTCAGGCGAACGCGCTGGCGACACCAGCCGGGCCGGCCAGTTCGATCAGGCGCAAGCCGATGCCGATCAGGACCAGGATCAAGATCAGGACGACGAGGACGATTTCGCCGAAAACGATGACGGTTACGACGACGACGGCGATACCGATTTCGCGTAATCCGCCCGCTCACAAACAACAACGGCCGCTCAAATGAGCGGCCGTTGTGCTTTCAGGGATGCACGAATCAAATCACGACGACGCGCGCACCAACATGGACGCGTTCATAGAGATCGATGACGTCCTCGTTGCGCATGCGGATGCAACCGGACGACACGTTGGTGCCGATGGTCCACGGTTCGTTCGAACCATGGATGCGATAGAGCGACGAACCGAGATACATCGCGCGCGCGCCGAGTGGATTTTCCGGTCCGCCCTCCATGAAGCGCGGCAGATCCGGACGACGCTTGAGCATCTCCGCCGGCGGCGTCCATGACGGCCATTCCTTTTTCGCGGTGATCGACTTCACACCCGACCAGGCGAAGCCGGGGCGACCGACGCCGATGCCGTAGCGCAGCGCCGTGCCACCGGGCTGCACGAAGTAGAGAAACTTGTTGGGCGTATCGACGACGATGGTGCCGGGACGTTCCTTGCCGTGATACTCGACGAGCTGCTTTTCGTACTTCGGATCGAAGCTTGGACGCGCCGCTTCCATCGGGTCGCCACGACGATACATTGTCTGTTGCGGCGCGGGCTCGGGCATCATGCTTTCGGGCGACGGCGGATAGATCGGGCGGCGATCATAGGAGGGCTGCGCATGATAACCTCGCGGCTGCCCCTGCTCGTCTCCGAACAGAAATTCGATGAAGCCGCCACCCATATTCGAGCGTTGAGCATAGGCAACCCGCGCCGGGGCCGGCTGGCCGGCATAGCCGACGGCCGACGACGCGACCGGATACGATCTCTCGAGCGCCGTAGCGGGACAAAGCCCCGCACCTAAACCGACCACACCAACACACATCACCAGGGAAAAATTCTTCAGCATCGACGTACTCTGCACTGTTTCGTCGTGAACGCGCTGGGGACTGTCACGAGGGCGGCCCGCGCCTGATCAATAAAGTTCAAAACAGCGTCGGTTTGGTAAACGGAATCGGCCTTCGGATTCACCACACCCGATGAAAGCGCGTGTTGTTGCGGACAGCGTTTATTTTCCGTCAACCCCGACTCGCGATGGTTAACCGTCGGTTGCCGTGGAATCCGTTCGAGCGAGTTCCGGTTGTGAACCTGATGTTAAAGGCCATCGCTCTACAACATCGACATTGATGTGGGGGATGGGGTCGATGGTTCAGCGCAAGCGCTTTCGCATTGAAGATATTGTCGGCGGCACGCCGCTTCCGGAACAGGCGAGCAACGACGCCATTCCGACGCATAGCCAGATCATGGCGGAGTTACGCGCGATCCGCGACCAGATGGCCAAGCCGAACCGGATCGACATCCCGCATGACGAAGATGCGTCACGGCAGGCCAGCGAGGCGCACCTTCTGCTCCAAACCTATCGCGCCCAGATCGAGCAGTGCGAGAAACTGAAGATCGAACTCGACCTGATCTACGACGCCATCAACCGCACCAAGCAGGAAATCGCCGTGCTTCACGGCAAGAGCTTCAGCGGCGCCGAGATGGCGAAGGTGACGGGCGAACTCGGCGCCGTTGTCGGCGGCACCGAAGAAGCGACGCAACAGATTCTGGAAGCCGCCGAGGCGATCGATCAGTCCGCCGCGGCGCTTGCCGCCGTCACCTCGCTCGACCAGCAGCACCGCCTCAGCGAGGAAATCCAGGATCGGGTCGTCGCCATTTTCGAGGCCTGCAATTTTCAGGACTTGACCGGACAACGCATCAGCAAGGTGATGAACACGATGAAATTCATCGAGCATCACATCAATGTCATGATGGATATCTGGGGTGGCGTCGACGCCATCAAGGCACATGCACCGACCGCGATCGACGATCGCGTCGGCGACGCACGCCTGCTCAACGGACCGAAGAGCGAGGGTGAGACCGATCACGCCTCGCAGGATGACATCGATGCGATGTTCGGTTGATAGTCGCGAGGTGCTAGGGCGGACTTGATCCGCCGTTACGTTGGCGCTCGCGGCAGCCGGAGCGCCAGCAAACAACCGAGCGCGACCACCGCGCCGATGGCTCCGAGTTCCAGAACCGTTCCATCCGACAAGCGCTCGGCCACCGCCGCAACGGCGAACGGCGCCGACGCCTGCAAGAGCAACGCCGGCCGCGCGATGCGCCCGATCACTCGGCCGTATCCGGCGGGGCCGAACATCGCCAGCGGAACGGCGCCGCGCGCGATCGTCATGACGCCGTTGGCCGCGCCGAACAGGATGCAGAACAGTCCGGCAACGACAACGGATACTCCGGCCAACGCCAGCGCCGTGAACGCGATCACCATGCAGATCATCGCGGCTCGCGCGACCCACAGCGGACTGGTCTTGCTGGCGAAGGTAAAGTCGCCGAGCCGCGCCATCACCTGCGCCGGGCCGAACAGCGCACCGATCACCACCACCGTCGCGGAATCGATACCACCGCGCGTCAGCATCGCCAGCAGGTTCGAGGTAACGCCCGAAAGCAGGAATGCATGGCACGCGAAGGCCGCCGCCAACAGAAGAAATGGCCAGCCGTGCGGCGACATAAATTTTCCCGATGCGGGAGCCGCGCTTCCCTGCGCCGGCAGCGGAGCATTTGGCACAGCGCGCGGCAAGGCAAACGCATGCAGCGGCGCGATCACCAGCCCGAGCACAATCGCAAACACGATATAGGTGCCGCGCCATCCGAAGTGCGCGAGGAGGACGTGTGTCGCCGGCCACCCCACAGTCGATGCGAAGCCACCTGCAAACGTCACGAAGGTGATCTGGCGCCTAGCGGAGGCGCCAAAAATCCGCGTCAGCGTGGTGAAGGCGGGATCGTAAAGCGTCGACGACATTGCCGCGCCGATCAGCAGCCAGCACAGCAGGTAGACCTGCCAATGATCGGCGAACGCGAGCCCGATCATTCCCGCCATTCCGGTCAGCGCGCCGAGCGACATGACCACGTTGCCGCCGTAGCGATCGATCAGACCGCAGGAGGTCGGCGACAGCAGCCCCGATGTCGCCAACGCGACAGACAGTCCGCTCATGCAAAAGGCCAGCGACCAGCCGCGCTCGGCCGCGATCAGCGGCATCATCAGCACCGGCGGATAGATCAGGATTCCCCAGCCCAATATCTGGGTAAACGAGAGAACAGTGACGGCGCGGCCCGGCCCAGCAATCAGATCGCGAGGCCAAGCCATCAGATCAAGCCATCACATCACGTTTTCAGAGCAAGACATTTCGCCCGTCGGATCAGGCGTGCGGCGCGCAACGGACATAGACCATGTTGCCGTAGCGGGTGCCGGCATCCTTGTCGAGGAACCGGGTGACCAGCACGCGGCCATCGAACGAAATGATCTCGCGGTCCTTCTCGCCGCCCGCCGGGCCTTCCGGCCCGATGTAGTTCTTGCCGCTCTGGCTGCCCTTGAGCCGCAGTTCCTGCGGCGTTGCCTCGTCGGCGAGGTGCATGATGACGCCGCCATTAGCGCCTTGGCCGATCACGTAAGGATTCTTGCACTGGCCTTTGGCGGCCGCTTCGGTGCGCGCCCGGTCGTTCGGATTCTGGTAGGAGGCGAGGCCCCAGCGGCCGACCAGTTCGCTCGGCCGAATGGTGGAGGGAATTTCCGGCGGCGCGGCCGGCTCGGGTACAGCGGCGGGCTGCGAGGTTCCAAACGTCTCACACCCTGCAAGGAAGACCGCAAAAAGCGACACCAGACCGGCATTGAGCAGCTTGCGCCCGTGACGAAATTTCGTATCGACCATCATATCCCCCGAGCGAGATCGTATTCTCGCCGAATGTCCCGGACAACCCGCCCGTCCTGCCGGAGCAACGTTACGACCACCGACAACATCATGGTTATTGCCGGGTTTCTTCACCATCCGCGATTCGTCTCACCAAGGCCTTAAGCCCTTGCTTGACAGGACCAGCGGTAGCCCATATTTCGACCCTTGATTGGCACTCTCGGCTTCCGATTGCCAAAACGCGGCACGCCGATCCGGTGACAACCGCATCCCGGCACCGCATCCACGCATTTACAGGCGATTCAGACCGTAACCGAACCTCAAAGGAACGTCATGGCTAAAACCAAATTTCGTCCACTGCATGACCGTGTCGTGGTGAAGCGTATCGACGCCGAAGAAAAAACCAAGGGCGGCATCATTATCCCGGATAGCGCCAAGGAAAAGCCCTCCGAGGGCCAGGTGGTAGCGGTCGGCCCCGGCGGCCGCGACGAGGCCGGCAAGCTGATCCCGATCGACATCAAGGTCGGCGACCGCGTGCTGTTCGGCAAGTGGTCCGGCACCGAGATCAAGCTCGATGGCGAGGATCTGCTGATCATGAAGGAATCCGACATCATGGGCGTGGTGGGCTAACCACCTTCATCCAAATTCACCGAGCCGCAATTTGATGCGTCATGCCCGGACCTGATCCGGGCATCCATCTTGCAAAAGCGATGGCAAAAACGATGGATTGCCGGGTCAAGCCCGACAACGACGCGGAAAGCAGCGCGGCGACCATTTCATTCTATTCAGGAGTCATCTATGTCCGCCAAAGACGTGAAATTTTCTGGAGACGCGCGCGATCGCATGCTGCGCGGCGTCGACATTCTCGCCAATGCGGTGAAGGTCACGCTCGGCCCCAAGGGCCGCAACGTCGTCATCGACAAGTCGTTCGGTGCGCCACGCATCACCAAGGACGGCGTCACCGTCGCCAAGGAAATCGAGCTTGAGGACAAGTTCGAGAACATGGGCGCGCAGATGGTGCGCGAAGTCGCCTCCAAGACCAACGATCTGGCCGGCGACGGCACCACCACCGCGACCGTGCTGGCTCAGGCCATCGTCCGCGAAGGCGCCAAGTCGGTCGCCGCCGGCATGAACCCGATGGACCTCAAGCGCGGCATCGACATCGCGGTCGCCGCCGTGATCAAGGACATCGAGAAGCGCGCCAAGCCGGTCGCCTCCTCCGCCGAAGTCGCGCAGGTCGGCACCATCTCCGCCAACGGCGACGTCAACATCGGCAAGATGATCGCACAGGCGATGCAGAAGGTCGGCAACGAGGGCGTCATCACCGTCGAGGAAAACAAGTCGCTCGAAACCGAAGTCGATATCGTCGAGGGCATGAAGTTCGATCGCGGCTACCTGTCGCCTTACTTCGTCACCAACGCCGAAAAGATGACCGCGGAACTGGAAGACGTCTACGTGCTGCTGCACGAAAAGAAGCTGTCCGGCCTGCAGGCGATGCTGCCGGTGCTCGAAGCCGTGGTGCAGTCGGGCAAGCCGCTCTTGATCATCGCGGAAGACGTCGAGGGTGAGGCGCTGGCGACGCTGGTGGTCAACCGCCTGCGTGGCGGCCTCAAGGTTGCCGCCGTCAAGGCGCCGGGCTTCGGCGATCGCCGCAAGGCGATGCTGGAAGACATCGCCATCCTGACCGGCGGTCAGTTGATCTCCGACGAACTCGGCATGAAGCTCGAGAGCGTCACCATCAACATGCTCGGCCGCGCCAAGAAGGTGGTGATCGACAAGGAAAACACCACCGTCGTCAACGGCGCCGGCAAGAAGGCGGCTATCGAAGCGCGCGTGCAGCAGATCAAGGCACAGATCGAGGAAACCACCTCGGACTACGACCGCGAGAAGTTGCAGGAGCGTCTGGCCAAGCTCGCGGGCGGCGTCGCGGTAATCCGCGTCGGTGGCGCGACCGAGATCGAGGTCAAGGAAAAGAAGGACCGCGTTGAGGACGCGCTCAATGCGACCCGTGCAGCCGTTCAGGAAGGCATCGTTCCGGGTGGTGGCACCGCGCTGCTGCGGGCGAAGAAAGCCGTCGGCCGCATTTCCAACGACAACGCGGACGTCCAGGCCGGCATCAACATCGTGCTGAAGGCGCTCGAAGCTCCGATGCGCCAGATCGCCGAAAACGCCGGTGTCGAAGGATCGATCGTGGTCGGCAAGGTGCTCGAAAACAAGTCGGAGACCTTCGGTTTCGACGCCCAGAACGAGGACTATGTCGATCTCGTTGCCAAGGGCATCGTCGACCCGGCCAAGGTCGTGCGCACTGCGCTTCAGGACGCCGCCTCGGTGGCGGGCCTTCTGGTGACAACGGAAGCGATGGTCGCCGAACTACCGAAAGATCCGGCGCCCGCCATGCCCGCTGGCGGTGGCATGGGCGGAATGGGTGGCATGGGCGGAATGGGCTTCTGATCTCGCCTGTTTCCGACCATCTCTCTACAAAACGCGAAGGCCGCCCTCGGGCGGCCTTTTGCTTTATCCATCAATCCAAGTACGGATATCCGCCGCATGTGCAGGAAACGCAGACGCGCAGACTCGATTCTGATTCCGGATGCCCGTTCTGATTCCGGATGCCCGATTTCCACTTCGCCCGAAAACCCTATAAGCTCCGCCGCGTTCACTCCACGAGAGACATTCGCATGCGCGTATTTTCCGCTTGTCTGATCGGCTTGACGATAGCGGCCGCCGGACCTGCATTGGCTCAGAACAAGACCAACGCCAAGCTGCCGGCATCGACCAATGAGACTCGCTATTTCACGTCCATCGATGGTCTGATGGACGGCAACGCGGATGTGATCCTCAAAGAGAATTATCAGGGCAAGACCGTCACCTCCGCGGTGCTCGATGTCTGCTACCCGGCCGCGAAAGGCTCCGACCGCAAGGACCGCTTTGTCGCCAACCTCGCCGTCAACGGCCAGACCATGTCCGGGACGACGCAAAGCCTCGGCGACAAGTTGCCCGTATCGATCAACCTCACACGCAAGCCGACCGGCGATACTTTCGAATTCAAGGGCCAGATCCGCGTCGGGCAAACCGTCACCAATGTTGTCTCGACCGACAACGCTGATCTCAGCGAGAGGGAATTCCAGGAAAATCAGACCAACGACGACGGCATCGTCGCCGCGCCCAAGGATTTCACGCTGGTCTCGCCGGAAGCCGTTGCGGTCAAGGTCAAGCTCGAAAATGCTGCCGATGTGCTCAAATACCTCAAGGACAAGAATGTCGGAATCGCAGCTAACAGCCTGGCAATATCATGTGAGTCACTCCGCAGCGGCCAGATGACGTTCAATCTCAGTGTCGACCCGCAGCGCACCGCCGACCTGCTCACGCAAGTGAAATCGCAACCTGGCGTCACCGGAGCCGGATGGACCAGCGGGCTTTTCGATATGGAGCGTACGATTCGATTTGCTGCAGCCGACTGGCAGGATGGCACCAAGCCCAATCGCGACAAGTTGGCTACGGCAATCGGGGCCGTCGCTACAAAAGTGCTGTCCGCCAACCTGGCATCCTCATCATGGAGCGAGGACACCGGAAAATTGATTCTCACGCTCAAGCGACCAAGCGAGATGTTTCCGACACTGGCCCTCACCGAAACCATCGAACTGAATGCCATGATCGCACCTGATCGCCCAGGCACGTTCGATCATCTGATGCTTTGGATCAGCGGCCCGTCGATCACCACCGCCGACGAATCGACACCGCCCAGGTTGAATCTGATCGATACCAGCGCCGATGACGACGAAGGCGACCAGAACGACGAATACGGAATTGTCGAAGCCCTTGCGAAAGAATTCAAGGCGCAACGCTGGGACCTGGAAAACACGGTATGGAAATAGCAGGGTCAGGCGCCACCTGCTTCCACCCGGCATCCCTCACTCACTTGCACTATCAACGCCGATGACCGCAGCGAGCCCACGTGCCGCGGACGTCGGCAATACGGATATTCGATGACGCAGTATGATGCCGTGATTATTGGTGCCGGCCTCGGAGGTTTGACCGCCGGCGCAATTCTGGCGCGAGCTGGCTGCAAGGTCTTGGTGATCGAGCGGGGCAATTCGGTCGGCGGCGCCGCGTCGAGTTACAAGGTCGGCGATCTGTTCGTCGAAGGGTCGCTGCACGAAACCAGTGACCCGCACCATCCCAACGATCCGAAGCATCACATTCTCGACCGCGCCGGTGTATGTGATGCGGTCGAGTGGATTCCGGTTAAGGATTTCTATGAGGTGCGCGGAAGCGTTTTGCCGCAGCCGTTCGTGCTTCCCGACCGCTTTGCTGATGCTTGCGACGCGCTAACGGCACAGTTTCCGCATCATCGCGACGCCATCCGGCAACTCGTTGACGAGATGCGATCCGCCGCCTCGCGCCACACGTCCAGTGAATTGGATGTCGGTGGCGAGCTATCGCTCGCGCGGAAGCTCGACGGCCTGTTCGGCGATGACGAAGCCATCAAATGCATTCTGGCCGCCAATCTCTGTTACTATCATGACGATCCGGCCTCGTTGCCGTGGCGTTTCTTTGCACAGGCTCAGGGGCGATATCTGCAAAGCGGCGGCTGTTTCATTCGCGGCGGCTCTCAGCGCCTGTCGAGCGCTCTGGCGCGTTCGATCCGAAACGCCGGCGGCAACGTCCTGCTGCGTCGCACCGCGACAAGCCTCGCATTCGCAGCCAATGACAATCCCGTCAGCGTCACGCATACGTCGCGTGACGGTACCAACCCGCAAACCGTGACATGCGATCGCATCGTGATCAACGCCGCGCCCACTGCAGTGACAGCGATGCTGCCCGCTTCGGCCGTCGCGAGTTGGTCGAAGGCTTACACACAACGGCAACCGTCGATCTCGTTGTTCACCTTGACCCTGGGGCTAGCTGAACCGCCGCGCCAATACGGCATCACGAGCTATTCAACGCAATTGCTGCCGGACTGGATGATGCGCCTTACCGATTATCCGGCTACGACACGACTGATGGCAAACGAACCTGACGGCCGGATGCCGCCGCTGGCAATCGCCAACTACGACGCCATTGATTCCGGAATTCCCACGCCGCCTTACGTGCTGTCGATCATCGGGCCGGATCATATTGACAACTGGCGAGAGCCGACCGCCGCGCGTTACGCCGCCAAGCGGGCGAACTGGCAGGCTGCGCTTGTACGCCATCTCGATACGCACTTTCCCGGCCTTGAGAATGCGGTTGTCGCGTCTTCGTTCAACACCGCGCACTCGGTGCAAAATTATCTCGGCGCGCCACAGGGGGCCGTCTACGGCTTCGCGCCGAACACCGGGCCGGGTTCGCCCCGCACACCATTGCCTCGGGTCTATCTGGCGTCGGCCTACGCTGGCTCCGGCGGTTACAGCGGCGTGATCGAGGCCGCTGGTGCCTGCGCGGATATCATTCTGAGCGACGCCCAGAAGAACGACACGTCAGGACTTTTCGCTGCACCTTCACGCTAGTTGGTATTCAAATGAAACCGCAGCGTTGTACGGCCGATGAAGGACACGTGATCGCCCTTTCGTGACCAGGTCGTCGCCTCCGCCAGTTCTGCCAGCAAGGCATCGTCCATTTCCACCTGCGCCGGTGAGCAGGTCCGGTTCTCCATCGCGCCCGGCACGAAGATCACCGTATTGCCGGCAACAGAGAACTGGCCAACCCCGCCTTTGCACCATAACTCCAACCTCACCTCGCCACGATCTCCAATCTCAAGATTTGGAATCCGTTTCGAGCCGGGCTGCGGCGACACGTCCAACGTCATTTCCAGCCCGAATGGAAATTCTTCTGCCGCTGTGGCTGGAACAACGCCGCAACCTGCCGCCAGCATGATCGTCACTGCCAGCACTATCCTAAGATGTGTAACAAACATATCGCCTCTCATTGATCCTTTCCCGATAGAGATACCGGCGAAGCCAGACGGTCAAGTCGCGGCATTGTCGGGGCAACGGCGACGGAACCTGCGACAACGCAAAAGAAATCCCCGCAGCGAAAGCTGCGGGGATTTCCGTTGTTTGAATGCCACCGTTTTATTTGATGACCATCGCGGTGAACGGGTAGACGTAGGCTTGCAACATCACCAACACGCCGACAAGGCAGGCCAGCGTGATCGAGTGCTTGAACACGAAGCGCAAGATGCTGCCCTCATGTCCGTACCAGTTGGTTGCCGTCGAAGCCACGACGATCGATTGCGCATCGATCATCTTGCCCATGACGCCGCCCGACGAATTCGCCGCGCTCATCAGGATCGGCGACAGACCGAGTTGCTCCGACGTGATCCTCTGCAGATTGCCGAACAACACGTTCGACGCGGTGTCCGAACCGGTCAACGCTACACCCAACCAGCCGAGCAACGTGCCGAAGAACGGGTAAAGCACTCCCGTTGCCGCGAAGGCCAGTCCGAGCGTCGCATCGATCCCGGACAGCCTGGTCAGCGTACCGATCGCCAGCATCGCCGAGATCGTGATGAGCGACACCGCACAGATCCGGATGGTCTTGCCATAGACCGAGAGAATCTTGACCGGTGAGAAACCCATCACCAACCCGGAAATGATCGCGGCAATCAGCATGCCGGTTCCCGTAAACGACAGGTACTGGAACGAGAACACGGCGGCTTCAGGCGTCGGCTTGGCGACGATCGGTGCGACCTTGTTGATCATGTGATGCAGTTCAGGAACAGCGTAGTTCCAAGTGAAGATCGGATTGACCGCCGCCTTGAACCAGCCGGTGCCCCAGATCAGCAGCACGGCGCAGACGATGATCCACGGCAGCACCGACGACCAGACCTCCGCTTGGGACAGCTTGGGCAACGTCGTGCTCTTGTCCGGCTTGGCGAGATCTGCGGAGATGTCGTGACTGCGCAGTGCAGGTGACGTCCACAATGTCTTGGGCTGCCAGACCCGCAGGAACAGGATCAAGGCGCCCATCGAAATCAGCGAAGCGCCGATATCGACGATCCATGGGTTGATGTAGTTCGAGATCAGGAACTGCGGGATAGCGAACGAAACGCCGGTGACTAGAATGGCAGGCCAGACTTCCTTCATCCCCTTCCAACCGGCAAACGCCCAGATCACCCAGAACGGCACGATCAGCGAGAAGATCGGCAATTGCCGACCCACCATCGCGCCGAGCAGATAGGGATCGAGACCGGTCACCGAGGCGAGGCCCTGGATCGGCGTACCCAGCGCACCGTACGCAACCGGTGCGGTGTTCGCGATCAGCGACAGGCCAGACGCTGCAAGCGGCGAGAAACCCAATCCGATCAGGATGGCGCCGGTAATTGCCACCGGAGTACCGAAACCGGATGCGCCCTCGAAGAAGGCGCCGAATGAGAATGCGATCAGCAGGATCTGAATTCGCCGATCAGTAGTCACGCTGCCGATCGCACGCTGGAGCGTCTCAAATCGGCCCGACGCCAGCGTCAATTGGTACATGAAGATGACGTTGAGAACGATCCAGCCGATGGGAAAGAAACCGACGACGACACCGAGCAGTGAGGCGCGGATCGACATATTGGCTGGCATCGTGAAGACGAAGATCGCGATCAGGTTGGCGACGATGAGCGCCGTAATCGCCGCAATATGAGCCTTGACCTTGCCGCTGGCGATCAACACCAACAGCGTGATGACTGGTATCGCCGCAGCGATCGTTGATAGTGCGGCATTGCCGAACGGATTGTAGACTTGGTTCCACATTGTCGTTGCCCCACCCTTTGTAAGTTAGACAGAACCTGTCGCCTGTGCCGCCTCGGGCGGAATTGTCGCGAGTTGCCTAACGGGTTGTTGATTCTGGAAAGATTGCCCTGCGAACGCCGTCCGGATAACGCTGCCTCCCACATGAAGGGGCCGGCGGACTTCGGTCCCTAAGTACCTATGCTAGAAGCGAATCAACCGCCGCGACAAGATTACGCAGCGACATAATGTCCCGAAATTCTTTGACGTGCTTCCGCCTTCACCGGCTTTCAGCAGCAAAATCAATCTGTTCCTTGGAGAGAAATAACTGTGCAGAATCTTGGCAAGACCCTCGCCATCGTCTGGCGTCTCTCCGCTCCGTATTTTCGCTCCGAAGACAAATGGCCGGGCCGGATCCTGCTTGCCACCGTCATCGGCATCGAACTGGCCATTGTCGCCATCAACGTTCTGCTCAATCAGTGGTACCAGCGGTTTTACAATGCTCTGCAGGAGCGAAACTGGGATACCTTCGTTTCTGAACTGACCTACTTCGTTGTTATCGCGGCGATCTTCATCCTGCTGGCCGTGTATCAACTCTATCTCAATCAGTGGCTTCAGATTCGCTGGCGCGCATGGATGACCCGCCGCTACCTCGGCGAATGGCTACACGAAGCCAATCACTACCGGATGCAACTGCTGGGCGACGCCGCGGACAATCCGGATCAGCGTGTCACCGATGACGTCAAGCTCTTCGTCGAACGCACCTTGAACATTGGAATCGGCCTGTTGTCATCAATCGTGACGTTGGGCTCGTTCGTGGTGATCCTTTGGGGATTGTCGGCGGCGGCACCACTTCACTTGTTCGGTCATGCCTACGATGTTCCGGGTTATCTGGTTTGGGGCGCACTGATCTACGCCGTCATCGGCACTGTGCTGACGCATCTGATCGGCCGTCCTCTGATTCAACTCGACTTCATGCAACAGCGCTACGAAGCTGACTTTCGCTTCAATCTGGTGCGCGTCCGTGAAAACGCAGAACAGATCGCCCTGCTGCATGGCGAAGCTGCCGAGCGTCATCAGTTACTGGATCGCTTCAAACGCGTGGTCGATAACTGGATCGCCATCATGATCCGAACTAAGAAAGTCACCGCACTCACGGCGAGTTATTCTCAGGCCTCTACGGTGTTTCCGTTCATTCTAGTGGCGCCAGCCTATTTCGCCGGCAAAATGCAACTCGGCGGCTTGATGCAGACAGCAAGCGCATTCGGCAGCGTGCAGGGCGCGCTGTCGTTCTTCGTCACGACTTACCGCTCTCTGGCCGAATGGCGCGCCGTCGTCAGCCGTCTCGACGGTTTCGAGGCCGCAATCGCACACGCGACGACCCTGCCAAGCGAGCCTGGCCGGATCTCTCATGCAGCAGCCAACGATGCGACAATCGCGCTCGACGACCTTCTGCTACAATTGCCGAACGGCAAACCGATGGTCGCCGCCAAGGCGCTCCGCCTACGGCGAGGCGAAACGACTCTGATCAAGGGGCCGTCAGGGTCCGGCAAATCGACGCTGTTCCGAGCCATCGGCGGCATCTGGCCATTCGGTACCGGCACGATCCGCATTCCAAGCGCAGCAAGGCTGATGTTCCTGCCGCAACGGCCCTATTTTCCGGTCGGCTCGCTGAAAGCCGCGGTCGCCTATCCCGCCGAGCCGGACAAATTCGACGACGCCACGATGCGTGCGGCGATCCAGACGGTGGGACTTCCAGCGCTGGTGGACCATCTGGACGACGAAGCACATTGGAACGCGCACCTCTCCCTCGGTGAGCAGCAGCGTCTTGGCCTGGCACGGGCCCTGTTGGCGAAGCCGGACTATCTGTTTCTCGACGAGGCGACCGCCTCCGTCGACGAAACCGCCGAAGCGAAACTTTACAAGGCCCTCGCCGAGAAACTTCCATCCACGACGATCGTTTCGATCGGTCATCGCGGCACGTTGGAAGCCTTCCACGCAAGTGAGATCACGCTCACCCGAAGCGAAGAACCGGCATCTGCCGCCTATACGATCAAAGAGGGCATACAGCCGACGTAGCGGCTCGCCATTGATCCCAAACAAAAGGGCGGCATCGCTGCCGCCCTTTCCCCACGACCGATTTGAGATCGATCATTTCAGGTTGGTCATCGCCGTCAGGTCAGCCGAGAGCTTGACGATGCCGGCGGCACCGCACCACTTCGAACCGGCAGCCGTCGCGGTGAAGTCACCCGTGAAGAGATTGCAATCGGCCTTCGACAGATTGGTGTCGGAGTAACGGAAGTCGAGCGTGAACACCTTATAGGTGAAGCCGATACCGACGTTCCAGGTGTCGTAGTCGGCGAACTTGACGTTGCCGTAGAACGCGTCCGACGTCCCGAGCCACTGACGGCCGTATTCACCCGACAGATACATGCCGACACCGCTGCTGCCGAACCATTCGGTCGGTGCAGTCACTTTGCCGGTCACCGATGCGTAGGTGCCATCCGCCCCGGAGTTTAAGAAGTTCGGCGAGTAGAACGCGTTGGCACCGATCGAGAAGGCGTCACTGACAGTGTAGGTGACCTTGCCGTAGAACTCGTAGAAACTGACATCCTTCTTCATGAAATTGCCGTTCGGCAGGAAGGCTGCACCAGTGGGACACAGGCCCGCCGCAACACCACCGGCGTTGCCGTCGATGCACTGCCCGCCGGGATAGAGATAACCCCAGACGCCGAAATCGAATGCGACCGGGCCGAAGGTCGGGCGGATGCCGGCATAGACGTCCACCTCGGCGGCGGCGCGATTGGTAAAGGAGATGCTGTTGCCGGCGGCGCCGACGTAAAGCTGCAAATCCTTGGTGACGTTGAAACGGGGCTCGAAATAGGCGCTGACCGACGCTTCCCGGTTCGACTGGCTCACGCCACGGAACACGTAGTTGTTGGTAATACCCGCCCCGAACGCGAGATCCCACGGATCGAAGGCGGCCACCGGAGGCGGCGCCTTGGTATAAACCTTCGCGGGCAGATCAGCCGCGGAGGCGGCAGCCGTTCCGGCGATCAATAATGCGGATGCGGCGAGATAAATTGTCTTCATGGCAACCCCCATCGAACCAGGTTGAGCCCTCTGCCATTCGCCGAATCTCGGCGTCCAGCCGCTGGCATGTGTTCGCTTGCGGGTTCAATCTGCGGGGGGAAAGAACGAACGGAAAGCAACAATGCAGTGCATTTGCTGCCTTATTAGGCGGCTTTCACCGTTCTGAACGATGTGCCGCATCGACTGTTGCAAGCCGACAACATTTCCGCATCGACCGGGATGGGAGGACGCAGCAAAAACAGCGCCGCTTCCGGTTGGTCCAGAAGCGGCGCTGCCATTTGCATCAGGTCGTCCCGGACGGACCGCCGCCGCCATCCGACGGCTCGGGATTACTCCACAACGGCAAAGGTGCAACCTCAGGCGCCGGACTCGGCGCGGCGGGTGGCATCATCGTCCGCGCGGGGCTTGATTTCTTGGCACTCCGCCTGACGGTCTTCTTAGCCGCTTTCTTGGCAGCCTTTTTTGCTTTCTTTTTTACGGCTTTCTTCGGAGCCGAGCGTCTGGCCGCCGCTTTCTTGGCCGTCTTGCGACCGGCGGCCTTGGCTTTCTTTTTCTTCGGAGCTTTTTTCGTCGTCTTCTTAGCGGTCTTTTTCGCCGCCTTCTTTACGGACTTGGCGGCCTTCTTCTTGGAACTCTTGGTCTTCGACTTGAGCGCTTTCTTGGCTTTAGCCATCGTCGTCCTCCTGTTGCCGACTTAGACACATCAAGCAGTCCGCGTTGTCCGCGGCTTTACACCGTTCCTTGTAATTCTGGCTTGGGACCTCCCGTCGCCCAATCGAGCAACTCAACCGTATGCACCACCGGGACATTCGTCCCGCTGGCAATCTGAACCATGCATCCGATGTTGCCTGCTGCGATCATATCCGGCCCAGTCGTCGCAATGTTTGCAACTTTCCGATCACGCAGCTTGCTCGCAATCTCAGGCTGGAGAATGTTGTAAGTCCCCGCCGAACCACAACAGAGGTGGCTCTCCGGGATATCTTTCACCACGAATCCATTCTTGGAAAGCAAATCTTTTGGAAGCTGTGTGATTTTCTGTCCGTGTTGCAACGAACACGCCGAATGATAAGCGACGATCAGATCGCTGCGACGCTCGGGTGGCGAGAGACCAAGCGTCGCGACGTACTCGGTGATGTCCTTCGCCAGCCTGGAAACGCGGGCGGCCTGCTCGGCATATTGGCGATCTTCACGCAGCAAATAGCCGTAATCCTTGATAACGGTGCCGCAGCCCGACGTGGTCATCAGGATCGCATCGAGCCCGCCGCCATCGATCTCCTTGCCCCATGCCGTGACGTTGGCTCGCGCATTAGCAAGCGCCGCGTCATCCTGGCCGAGATGGTGGGTCAACGCGCCGCAGCAGACTTCATCCGCCACCAGCACGACCTCGATGCCATGACGCGTCAGCAAACGTATCGCAGCCTGATTGATTCGCGGCGCCAGCACCTGTTGAGCACAGCCCTGCAACAGCGCAATGCGGCCGCGCTTGGGACCGATCGCAGCGAACACCGTCCCGGCAGCGGGCCCTGCGGGCGGCAGGCTGCGCGGCGCCAACGCCAGCATCGCGCGCAACCGACTCACAAGCGTCGGAGCGGTAGCCCCGACCGGCGGTGTCGGCAACAACGCCAGCAGCGGGCGGCCAAGCCGCGTCAGGATCATGCTGGTCCGGAACAATTTCGGATTGGGCAGCACCCATGCCAGCACGCGCCGTAACCACTGCTCGGTTAGAGGTCGTTCGTATTCCTTCTCGATCTTGACCCGCGCCTGATCAACCAGATGCATGTAGTTGACGCCGGAGGGACAGGTGGTCATGCAGGCGAGGCACGACAGGCAGCGGTCGACATGCTTGACCACCTCGGCGGTCGGCGGTTCGTTCTTCTCAAGCATCTGCTTGATCAGATAGATGCGGCCGCGCGGACTATCGAGTTCGTCGCCGAGCAACACATAGGTTGGACAGGTCGCGGTGCAGAAGCCGCAGTGAACGCAGGCCCGCAGGATCTTATCGGCTTCGGCGATATCGGGATCGGCCAGTTGGGCCAGTGTGAATTCGGTTCTCATGGCGTCGTCCCGCGCGTCATCCGCCCACGGTTGAGGAGATCTTTCGGATCGAAGCTGTGCTTGACCCGCTGGGTCAGCGCGGCGACGCCGCCTTGCGGCGGGTGAAACACATCGACCGTGGCGCGCAGGCTTTCCGGCGCACGGATCAGGGTGGCGTGGCCACCGGCGGCTTCGGCGCGGCCGCGCACCAGCGCGGCGTGGGCGTCGGAATCCGACGGCAGCGCAGCCCAGATCAATCCACCGCCCCAGTCGTAGACAACCTCGCCGCCGGTATCGGCGGCCAATCCCTGCCCCAGTTTGCCGCCCGATGCCGGCGGACAAACGATCCGCCACACCGGCCGTCCGCCAAAAGCACCTTCGGCTGCAAACGGCGTGACATCGCGCACCAACGGCCAGAGACCAGCCGACACGTCGTCATCGACCACATCGGCCGCGCCGTAAGTTGCGAGCGCCGCAGTCAACGATCCGGCGCGATGTTTCACCGACGCCGCGATACCCTCGAGCCGCAGCAGCGTCAGCGCTTTGCCGCCGGCAACCTCCGTCAGCCGCGTATCCGTATCGCGTAGCACAGAAGCCGGAAGATGCGCCGCGCCAGAGACGTCGTAGGGCGACCCCAGCGCCGCCGTCATGGCTCGTACCGCCGTCACATCGTCGAGCCCGTGCAGCACCAAAGTGCACTGGCTCTCGGGGCGCGGCATCACCTTCAGCGTCACCTCGGTCATCACCGCGAGCGTGCCCCACGAACCGCACAAAAGCTTGCAGAGGTCGTAGCCGGTGACGTTCTTCACCACCTTGCCGCCGGTCTTGAAGCTCTCGCCGAAACCGGACACCGCATGCGCGCCTAGCAGATGATCGCGCGCACCTCCATCTTTCACGCGGCGCGGACCGGCAAGCCCCGCCGCCAGCATGCCGCCGATCGTCCCGGCGTCGTGGCCGGTTCCAAGCAGCTTCACCGGGTTCATCGGCTCGAACGCAAAATGCTGATTCTTGGAATCAATCAGCGACAACACGTCGGCCAGCGGCGCCCCGGCGCCGACCGTCAGCAACAACTCGTTCGGCTCGTAGGAAACGATCGTATCAAGCGCCGACATGTCGAGCACGGCATTGGTCGTCAGCGCATGGCCGATACTGCGCTTGCTGCCATGACCGAGAATTTCGAGGGGCTGCTCGTTGGCGAGCGCGGCTTGCACCACCTGCTCGACGTCAGCCGCATCGCGTACTTTGAGAATATCCACCAATCGCCTGCCTAGACACTTTGATTTGAAGCGTTTTCTTCACGCGAACCGGATTCCGCTTCGCTCGAAAACGCGCTAAAACCGCGGAAGTTCGGGGAACGCCAGCTTCCCGGCATGGACGTGGACCCGGCCAAGCTCGGCGCAGCGATGCAAGGTCGGGAACACCTTGCCGGGGTTCAACAGCCCCTGCGAGTCGAACGCACACTTCAGGCGTTGTTGCTGGGCCAGATCGATCTCGCTGAACATTTCCGGCATCAGGTCGCGCTTCTCGACGCCGACGCCGTGCTCGCCAGTGAGAACACCGCCGAGTTCGACGCAGGTACGCAGGATATCCGCGCCGAATGCTTCGGCCCGATCCATCTCACCCGGCAGATTCGCATCGAACAGGATCAGCGGATGCAGATTGCCGTCGCCGGCATGAAACACGTTGGCGCAGCGCAACTGATATTTCTCGGAGAGTTCGCGAATACGAGTCAGCGCCTCGGCCAGCCGTCCGCGCGGGATGGTGCCGTCCATGCAGATGTAGTCCGGCGAAATCCGCCCCACCGCCGGAAACGCCGCCTTGCGCCCAGCCCAGAACAGCAACCGCTCCTCTTCGGAGTTCGATATCTGGCAGGTGGTCTGGCCGCATTCGCGGGCGATGGCATCCACCCGCAGGATCAACTCGTCGACCTCGACCTTGGGGCCGTCGAGTTCAACGATCAGCAGCGCCTCAACGTCGAGCGGATAGCCCGCGTTGACGAAAGCCTCGGCGGCGGCGGTCGCCGGCTTGTCCATCATCTCCATGCCGGCGGGAATGATCCCCGATGCGATGATCCGCGCGACGCACTCGCCCGCCGATTCCACGCTGGGAAAACCCGCCATCACCGCGCGCGCGGTCTCGGGCTTTTGCAGAATACGTACGGTGATTTCGGTGACGACGCCCAACAACCCCTCTGAGCCGGTAATCACGCCCATCAGATCGTAGCCGCTGCATTCCGGGGCCTTGCCGCCGATCCGCAGAATCTCGCCGGTGATGAGAACGATCTCGCAGCCCAGTACGTTGTTGGTGGTCATGCCGTATTTCAGGCAATGCACGCCGCCGGAATTCTCCGCGATGTTGCCGCCGATCGAACAAGCGATCTGCGACGACGGATCGGGCGCGTAGTAGAAACCGGCATGCGCCACCGCCTGACTGATGGCGAGATTGGTCACGCCCGGCTCGGTGACGACGACGCGGTTGTCGAAATCAATCTCGCGGATGCGCTTGAATTTGCCCATGCCCAGCAGGACCGCATCGGCCAACGGCAGCGACCCACCGGAGAGCGACGTCCCCGAACCACGCGGCACCACCCGAATGCCGTTGTCATGGCAATACTTGAGAACCTGTGCCACCTGCTCCGTGGTGTCGGGCAGCACCACCACCATCGGCGGCTGGCGGTAGGAGTTCAGCGCGTCGGATTCATAAGGGACCATCTCCGCTGCGCTGGAGATGACGCCTTCGCCCGGCACGATACGTCGCAGCGCCGCGACGATCTCGTCGCGGCGGCTCAGCACACCCGCGTCCGGCACCGGCATCTTGATGGACATCAACGCTCTCCGAATAGCGGGACGACGGTGCTTCAGCGCAGCGGCGACACCTACGACTATAGCCCGCTTGTCTGGAACAACTCTAATGTGGCATCACATTTACGCGCCTCTCGCGCGAAAGATCAACTTTTTTGCGAGGCGCGTCCGGACGCTGTTCATCACGCACCCACACCACTCGGGACAATTTCCATGAAACTCTTCACCATCACAGCTGTCGCCTTCTCGTTGGCCATCTCCGCAGCTCACGCGCAGGATGTTGCAGCCGGCAAGACTGCCTTCAACAAGTGCTTGGCCTGCCATGCCATCGGCGAGAACGCCAAGAACAAGGTTGGCCCCGAACTGAACGGTTTGAATGGCCGCAAGTCCGGATCGGTGGAAGGTTATTCCTATTCCGAAGCCAACAAGAACTCCGGCATTACATGGGACGAGAAGGAGTTCAAAGAATACATCAAGGCGCCGAAGGCCAAGATCCCCGGCACCAAGATGGCCTTTGCCGGCATCACCAAGCAGTCTGAAATCGACAACCTTTGGGCTTTCCTGGCGCAGTTCGATAAAGACGGCAAAATCAAATAGCTCTCACCGCGTGAGGGTTCAGGCGCCGACTGCCATTTTGGCCGGCAGCACCGATTGAACCACCAGGCCACGCGCCCGCGCGTCCATCACACCGACGGCGCGCAAGGCCAACAACGTCGTGGTCTGCACCGCGTCGCGAAGTTTGATGGGATCATCCAGGTTGGCCGGCGCCAGCGGGCCTACCAGGGATTCATGCAACGCACCCAACAAAGCTGTCGCCGCCAGCGCAGTGTCCTGCGCAGGCAAGTGTCCTGCACGCACCGCAGCCGCAATCCGCAGTTCGATCTCGCCGGCAATCTCGCGACGGCAGGCCAGCCGCGACACGCTGACATCGACATCGACCGGCTCGGCCAAAATCCCCCATGCCAGCTTTCGATTCGAGACGATGTGAACTGCGACCGTGGTCACGGCGGCCGCCAACGCCGATGAGGGGCCGGGAGCAGCGTCGGCCGCACGACGGATCGCACCGAGCTCATCGCGCGACACGTCGGCGATCAGTTCGGAAATCAGATCCGCTTTGGACGGAAAGTAGCGATACACCGTACCGGCCGCGACGTTGGCTCGCGTCGCCACTGGCGCGATCTGTACCGCGCTCATTCCACCTTCGATGGCGGCCTCACGAGCCGCATCCAGAATGGCGCTTCGCCGCGCGGCCAGACGTTTCACCACCTGTTGGGTGCGCCGATAAACCATGGATACGTCTTGTCCCCGATGCGTCCATCCCTAGAAGAAGTGAACACCTATTCAGAGCCAAAGACAAGTCCTTGATTGTGCATTGAATCAGTATCATCCAGCGGTAGCAGGAAGTTGACGATCGACCGCGTCAACCGCCGAAACCCGCGGCACGCAGCAACGCGGCAACGGCCATGCCGACGATCACCGCGATGAAGTCGTTGCGGGATACGATGGTGGCCACGATCGCGGCAAGAATCGCAAACATCACCACAGGGCCGCCATTGATTGCGACCGGCAGCGCCGCCGCGACGATGATCGAACCCGGCAGCGCGTCCAGCATCCGGCGCACGCGCGGCGTCACCGGCACGTAGGACATCAGCCAGAAGCCGCCGAGGCGCGCAGCCACTGTCACCGCGGTCATCACCGCGAAAGCGAGCATCACATCACTGCGCAAGACATCAGCCATGCGACGACTCGCGTGTTGCGTCATCGGGCAGCATCAGACCGGCACTGACCGCTCCAGAGATGGCTCCAATGATGATGAACCACCAGCCCGGCACCAGCCAATGCACGCCGAGCGCGACGATCCCGGCAACGCCCCACGGAACGGCGCGGCGCAATCCCTTCCAGGCCGGCACCAGCATCGCCGCATAGAAAGCCGGCATTGCCAGATCGACGCCGTACTTCTTCGGATCGGCCAGTTGTTCCGCCAGCACGTAACCGGGGATCGCGGCGACAAGCCAAAGGAAATACAGGACGAGGCCGCCGCCGACGAAGAACCATGCATTGGCGCCGCCGTGATCGCGATAGCGCGTCGCCGCCAGCCATCCGCCATCGGTCACCAGCAGCATCGACGGATAGGATTGCCAGTGCGGCAATGTCCCGAACCACGACCGCAGCGAGGCGCTCATCAGGCCGAAACGGATATTCACCGTGAGCGTCAGCAGCGCCAACGTCGCGATCGACGACGCCGTGAGATGATCCGGCCACGCCTGCACCGCGACGAACTGCGACAGCCCGCCGTAGACAAAAGCCATCATCACTTCGACTTCGGCCAGCGAGAACTGCTTCTGCGCGCAGAGCGCACCGAACGCCATGCCGAACGCCAGCGTTCCCGGCAGCATCGGGCCGATTGCGACGATGCCCGGCCAGATCGCGTCCTTCGCCCAATAGGCCGGAGCCTTGGTCAATTTCGACGATGTCATGAAGAAACCCGCATGGCGCATGCCTGGGGGCAAGCTGCGATCAGGTCAAGCCGCGCAAGATCATGGACGTTATGCGCGATGCCCGCCGACAGCGATGCCCAACGCGTTATCGCCGGCAAAATACAGAAGTGCCGCAACAAAAAACGCGGCGTCACCGCCGCGTTTTGATTGATCAGATCGGCTGCTCTTAAGCCTGCGGCTGAGGCTCAAGTCCAGAGTCGGGATCCGGGCGCGGGCGTTGCTTGCCCGCCGGCGGCACCGCCGATGTGCGCGGTCCCGACGGCTCGAGCACCGATTCGCGATTCGGCTTCTTGCCGTCGAGCAGATCGGTAATCTCGTCGCCGGTCAGCGTCTCGTATTCAAGCAACCCCTTGGCGAGCGCTTCCAGATCGGCCCGTTTCTCGGTCAGGATACGGGTGGCGTCCTTGTAGCCGGTTTCCACCAGACGCCGGACTTCGTTGTCGATCTTCTGCGCGGTCGCCTCGGAGACGTTCTGCTGGCGATTGACCTGCATGCCGAGGAACACCTCGTCATTGTTCTCGCCGTAAGACACAGTACCGAGTTCTTCCGACAGCCCCCAGCGCGTCACCATCATGCGCGCCAGACGCGTTGCCTGATCGATGTCGGAAGCGGCACCCGAGGTCACCTTTTCGCGACCAAAGATCATCTCTTCCGCGACGCGACCGCCCATCATGATGGCGAGACGCGACGTCATCTGCTCGAGCGACATCGACAACTTGTCGCGCTCGGGCAGTTGCATGACCATGCCGAGTGCACGGCCGCGCGGGATGATCGTCGCCTTGTGGATCGGATCGGTCGCCACGACGTTGAGGCCGACGATGGCGTGACCGCCTTCGTGATAGGCCGTCAGCAGTTTCTCTTCCTCGGTCATGACGAGCGACTTGCGCTCCGCGCCCATCATCACCTTGTCCTTGGCCTCTTCGAACTCGGCCTGCGTCACCATGCGCTTGTTGCGGCGGGCGGCGGTCAAAGCGGCTTCGTTGACGAGGTTCATCAGGTCGGCGCCGGAGAAGCCCGGCGTGCCGCGCGCGATAGTCTTGAGGTTGATATCCGGCGCCAGCGGCACCTTGCGGACATGCACCTTGAGAATCTGCTCGCGGCCGACGACGTCCGGATTCGGCACCACGACCTGACGGTCGAAGCGGCCCGGACGCAGCAGGGCGGGATCGAGCACGTCGGGACGGTTGGTGGCGGCGATGAGGATCACGCCCTCGTTGGCCTCGAAGCCATCCATCTCGACCAGCAACTGGTTCAGCGTCTGCTCGCGCTCGTCGTTACCACCGCCGAGACCGGCGCCGCGATGACGGCCGACCGCATCGATTTCGTCGATGAAGATGATGCACGGCGCGTTCTTCTTGGCCTGCTCGAACATGTCGCGGACACGGCTTGCGCCGACGCCGACGAACATCTCGACGAAGTCCGAACCTGAAATGGTGAAGAACGGTACGTTGGCTTCGCCCGCGACCGCACGCGCGATCAACGTCTTACCAGTGCCGGGAGGACCGACCAGCAACACGCCGCGCGGAATCCGCCCGCCGAGCCGCTGGAATTTTCCGGGGTCGCGCAGGAACTCGACAATTTCCTGCAAGTCCTGCTTGGCTTCGGCGACGCCGGCGACATCCTCGAACGTCACGCGCCCATGCGCCTCCGTGAGCATTTTCGCCCGCGACTTGCCGAAACCCATCGCCTTGCCGGCGCCGCCCTGCATCTGCCGGGACAGGAACACCCACACGCCAATCAGCGCGATGAACGGCAACCATGACACCAGCAGCGAGACGAACCACGGCACGTTGTCGCCGGGCGGCTTGGCGGTGATCTGCACCTTGGCGTCGTACAGCTTCTTCACCAGCCCCGGATCGTTCGGCGCATAGGTTTGGAAGTTCGCGCCATTGGTGAAGGTGCCGCGGATTTCCGGCCCCTGAATCACCACGTCGCGGACGTGATTCTGATCGACTTCGGTGAGGAGTTGCGAGAACGAGATGTCCTGCGACGAGGTGCGCTGGCCGGGGTTCTGAAACAGCGTGAACAAGGCCAACAGCAGCAAGACGATGATGACCCAGAGGGCGAAATTGCGCAGATTGGCGTTCATCGAGGTTCCTTCGTGGCCGCGCGAAACGCGACCTCCTGCCTTGGACGGATATTCTTAATTTAAGTGTCGCTCCAGCCCCTGCCAAGGGAACTGGTCAGGACTATTTAGCGCATATGGGCGCCCTTGAATGCATCCTAGCGCCATTCCGGTTCAAATAATGGCAATTCTGGTTATTGTCTAACGGAGGCTCGACGCTTTGATCCGCTCCGCCTGGGTCCGGCGCTCCGCCGCGGCGGCGCGGGCTCGATCAGAATACGGTCCCTGGTAACGGTGATCACGGCGCCGGCAAGGGTTTGCCGGAACCGGCCCGTGGTTCCTGGCTTGATGGCTCCAGGCCTGGAGGCGATCGATCCGGCGGCTTCGATTGCTCCCACCAAAGCCTCCACCTTGCCCAATTCGGGGGCGCCCTCGGTGCCTACGCGGCCGATGGCACGAAGCAGGACGCGAACGCGGATTTCCTCCGACAGTCCGGCAAATGCATCGAAGCCAAAGCCGCGCCGCGGCGCGCCGCCGTCATGGATCATAAGGAACCGCTCGGCGCCATCTGTCATCAATTCAAGCGCGGCGTTGGCGCGCGCCAGTCGAGCCGCCAGGCGTGCCAGATTGCGCGCATCGCAGCCTTCCGCTGCCAACAGCGGCATCAATGCCCGAAAACGCGGGCGGGTGTATTTGGTGTCCTGGTTGGTCGGATCGAGGGCATATGAAATCCCGGCCTTGTCCAGCGTCGCCAGCAGCCGTGCCTTCGATACGTCCAGCAGTGGCCGCACAACGACAGCACCTTCACGCGGCGACTGCCGCGCCATCGCACCTAACCCCGCGATGCCGCTGCCACGGGCCATCCGCATCATAAGTGTTTCGGCCTGATCGTCGCGGGTATGGGCTGTGAGGATGTGTGCAGCGCCACATCGGCGCGCCGCCTCCAGCAACAAGGCGTAACGCGCAGCTCGCGCCGCGGCCGGGAGCCCGGTTTCAGGTTTGGCGCCACGCCACCGCAAAGTACGGTGTTCGATGCCGAGTTCGCGCGCCAGCCGCTTCACGTCAACCGCCTCACGCCCGGCTTCGGGACGCAACTGATGATCGACCGTCACGGCGACAAGTCGCGGGCCATGTTTCAACGCCCGTCGCCAGCGCGCAGCAAGCCACAACATGGCAACGGAATCGGGGCCGCCCGACACCGCAAGGATCAGCGATGGCGCGCGCTTCCACTCCGCGAACAGGGACTTGGCTTCGCTTGCCGAAATTGGCGATTGATCGTCCGACATCATCGCTACCGCAAGGCGAGACGAACCGATGATGCGGCCACGACCCAGCGCTCGCCCCTAGCCAACGTAAATCTCGATCGCCCGAGCGCGCTTCGATGAGTGCAGGCCGTCAGGCTCAGCACTTCACGCGCTTCTGTTCGCGATCCACCGCCTGCTTGATGCCTCGCGACGCCTGCGGATATTTCCGCGCCACTTCACCGAGCGCCGCACAGGCGGCTTCCTTTTCCTTGAGCGCGGCGAGCGATTGGCCGAGCCGCAGTAAAGCGTCGGGCGCTTTCGCGGAGGTGTCGTATTTCGACGTGACCGCGAGGAAGGATTCGGCTGCCTCACGGTACTTCTGACGTTGGAACAGGCTCTCGCCGACCCAATACTGGGCATCCGCCACCTGCCGGTCGTTCGGGTAACGGCGGGTGAAATTGCGCATGGTTTCTTCGGCCAGCGCATAGTCCTTGCGCTGCATATAACCGATGCCGAGATCGAACTCGTCGCGCGGGGACGCGGACGGCGGCAAGGTGGTCAAGCCTCCCCCGCCTCCGCTATCGGACTGCGGCGGGCTCCCGACGTTCGACAGGTTGAGCGGTTCTCCGGCATCGCGACCACCAGGGGCACCGACCGGCGCGCCTTGGCCGGGGGCCGGCCCCGATGGACGCGTGGAGCCAAGCACCTGTGGCGCACCCGGCGCGTTGGGATTGCGGCTGGGATCGAATGCATCACCGCGCCCCGGCCCGCGCGCGATCGGCACCTGTTCCTGCTGAGCCGGTGGCTGGCTGGCGATCGATGGCTGATTATAGGAAGGTTGACGCTGCGACGGCTGTCCGTAGCCCGACCCGGCCGGAGTTGCCTGCTGAGCGGGCGGAGAGCCGGCAGGCTGACCACCAGCGGCTCCACCTTGCAATTGCTGGAGCTGCTGTTCGAGCAAGCGGTTGCGGTGCTGCAATTCCTCGTTCTGGCCCGTCAGACGGCGCAATTGATCTTCCAACCGCTCGACCCTCAGCGCCGCATCACCGCCATCGTCATCAAAACGTTGCGCCAGCGCCGATGAGGAGGACATCGCAAGCGCCGCGGCCACGATCGTGACACGCGCGAACTGAGGAAACGCGAGCTTTGCAGTTCTGACTGACATCTTGGCCTGACGAATGAATGGACCCGTTTCGGAACTTGAGCTTGAAGATCGGAGTACGCCAAAAATGTGACTGCGCGAATTCAACTCGAATCACCCGGACAGGTCGCAACCGGGACACCCGCGAAATGATAGCGCGCACCGATGTATCTGGCAAAATCAGATCTTCGTTCCCGCCCCTGATGCGATCGCCATCAAAAACAAAGCCGGCGCCCGAAGGCGCCGGCAAAACGATCCTGCGATGAAGCGGATCAGGAACTGGCGTTCAGGACAGTCACCGCGCGGCGGTTCTGCGACCAGCACGAGATGTCGTTGCAAACCGCAACGGGCCGCTCCTTGCCGTAGGAAATGGTACGCATGCGCTGCGCCGGAATACCGCGCGAGATGAAGAACGATCGCACGGCCTGGGCACGACGTGCGCCGAGCGCGATGTTATATTCGCGCGTACCGCGTTCGTCGGCGTGGCCTTCGATTGTGAAAGAATAGCGATTGTAGGTTTGCAGCCACTGCACCTGCTTTTCCAGCGTCGCAACGGCCTGTGGGGTCAGATCGGTCTGATCGCTCTCGAAGAAGACCCGATCGCCGACATTGACCACGAAATCCTGCTGGCTGCCCGGCGTCGCCGCGCCAGCCATCCCTGCCCCGTCAGCGCCGAGTCCGTTTTTGTTGGCGCAGGCGCCCATCGATAGCGCCACGGCCAGTACGGCGGCCAGCTTCAATCCCTGGAGGAATCGCTTTTGATAGGTCATTCCGGAGCCTCCACGCTCACGATTTGTCTGATGACCCGGTCTACAGGGCGTTGGTTAAGCGAACGTTCCATCAACCTTGATGGGACGTTGCCAGAACCAATCAAATGCCGTCAGCCCCCGATAACCGGACGCCATGGTTAATGGCGAGCAAATATGGCGCCAAAGTGAATGACGGCTGGAAATGCAGGCAGCATCGGGAGTTCGGTCAATCCGGCGCGATCGAGCGGCGAGATATCCGGCCGTCGTTGACTACGACCTCGGGACAATCGAAGCGCGTTCGAACGGCAGTTCAGGCAGCCGGACCATGGCTGGATTTCTTGCATGTCGCCGCTCGAACAGCATGCGCCGCTCAAAGTAACTCGATCGAAGATGCGGAAAACGCGCGAAAACCCGGTCTCGTTGCTCGGGGAAATCGATGGCCATCAGGCTGATCGGCTTGATCAAACCGGGATAGTCGCGCGGAGGCGCAAGGGTACGCAGAAAAATCCGGCGATAGAACGCCTGGTGTTCGGCCCTCACCGAGGCAAGCCCGATATCGGCGTTGAAATACTGGCACGCGACATAAGCCAGCCGCAGCGTCATATAGGGCAATTCGGGAAAACGGCTGGCGCGCGCCGGCTCCGCGACGAAGCGCGTCGGATCGACCATCACCTTACCCTTGGCCAGTTCCGGCTTCAGGAGCTCCGGGAACACGTCGACCGACGGCGTAACCGGTTGTTCCGGGGAAGCAACCGAAATCCTCAGCGAACTGACGAGTTCGCCGTCAAGATGCACACCGAAAATCCAGCTGTTCGGCAGATCGTCGAAACGATCGCTGACCTTGTGATCACGGTTGGGAACGATAGCGCCTTCCTGCAGATAGGCACGATAGCGCAGCCGATAAATCTCGTCCTTCTCGGCGTCGGTTTCCGCCAACTGATAGTCAACGCGATCGAGAAGTTCGATGCCACGTTCGAACGGGCGGCTCCGGGTCTGTTCAGCCTGACTCATTGCGAGTTTCCTGCGCAGTCCTGAGCAACGCGCGGTGCATTCACAAAAGTTAATGCTTTCTTAAGCAAAGTGCAAAGCTATCAAAGTAGTAAGGTTAATACAGCGCGAGCGAATGCAACTGCCGCCGTCCCTCATCAAATCGCGCAGTCCGTTGGGAAAATCCTAACCCGTCGATCGCGACGGCAACGCAACAAGGTTGCTTTCGGGCGACCGACGCCCGTGCGAAGCGACTAGCAACTGACGGATACTCGCCGCCGGAACCGGCCGGCTGAACAGGTATCCTTGCGCTTCGGTGACCGTGCCATCGGCACTGATCAGTTCAAGCTGCTCGTTTGTCTCGATGCCCTCGACAACGACGGACATTCCGAGATCGGCACTGAGCCGCGCCACGCCGCGAAGCAAGGTCAACGGACGATCGGTATCGATCCCCTCAAGGAACGAGCGATCGATCTTAACCTTATGGAGCGGGAAATTGTGCAGATAGCTCAAGCTCGAATAGCCCGTACCGAAGTCATCCAGCGAAATCCGGACGCCTTCATTGTTCAACTGCGTCAGGGCGTGGCGGGTCCATTGCGTGTTGCGCAACAGCGAAGACTCGGTGATCTCGACCTCGAGACGCTTGGCGGGCAGCCCTGATACCTCCAGCGCATAACGAACCTCGCTGAGGACATCGCGCTGGTGGAACTGCTGCGACGAGAAATTCACCGCAACACTGACGCCATCCGGCCACTTCATGCATTCCATGCAGGCCTTGCGCAAAATCCAGCGACCGAGATCGACGATCAGGCCCATGTCCTCGGCTACCGGGATAATATCCACGGGAGAGACCGTGCCGCGCTCCGGATGGTTCCAGCGCAGCAGCGCCTCGCACGTCGAGATGCGACCCGATTTCAGATTGACCAACGGCTGATAGTACAACTCAAACTCCTCGTCGGCGAGCGCTCGCCGCAGATCGAGTTCGAGGATGCGGCGGGCTTCCACCGTCTCCGCCATTTCGTCGCGGAAGAAGCAGAACGTGCCGCGACCATCGGCCTTGGCGCGATAAAGCGCCATATCCGCATTCTTGAGCAGAACGTCGGCGCTGATCGACGGTGACGTGACGGCAATGCCGACGCTGGCGCCGATCTCCACCAGATGCAGGTCGATTTCGTAACGCTCGCTGAGACGTTCGACGATACGCCGCGCCAGGCTCGCCGCGTCTTCGTTCGAGGTGATGTTGCGCTGGAAGACAACGAACTCGTCGCCGCCGAACCGGGCAACGAAATCGTCCGTGCGCATCATCTCGCGCAACCGGTCCGCCACCATGCACAACAGCCGGTCACCACATGGATGACCCAGCGTATCGTTGACCTGCTTGAACTGATCGAGGTCGATAAACAGTAATGCGGACGTCGTGTCCTGCGCATTGGCAAGCAAGCGCTCGATCTCGTCGCGGAAATTGACCCGGTTCGGCAAGCCGGTGAGTTCGTCGAACCGCGCCAGATGCGTGATCTTGGCTTCGGCAGTCCGCCGCTCGGTAATGTCTTCGACCAGTACGACGCTGCCGCCGCCCGCCATCGGCTGGAACGTCCACGACAAGGCGCGCATTCCGGCATGCGGCTCGACCGTGATGATCTCTCCGGCCTGAGAATTTTCGATCTCTGAGAGAATCAGTTGCGCGCTGTCTTCCGCGAGGATCTTCGAGCGCTGGCATTCCGCAACGATCTCGCGCGCGTGAACGCCACGTAGCACGACCTCGCCGGGCAACCCCATCATCTCGCTGAAGCGATGGTTCATCACCGCGAGACGGCCATCGACATTAAACATGCAAAGCCCATGCGGCATGTTGTTCAATGCGGTATCGAACTGGCTGACCAGCGCGGCCTCGCGCTCGCGCGCGATCCATGCATTCAGATAAATCCGTTGCAGGCTGGAGGTCAGCCGTCGAATGGCCGCGAAGAAAACGAAACTCAGCAGGGCGAGCGCATAGTAATAGGTCCCGCCGAACCAGATCAGCGCACCCATCAAGGGTCCGAGGCTCAGTATCACCTGCAGATGGAAAATGTTCGGGCGGCCGAATGTCCGGCCGACGCCAGCCGAGGTGTAAGCCACCACCGTCGTGGTACAGAGCATGTGCGCGGCGGCATCATCCGTGCGTATCAGAACCGTCATGCCCCAGAGGCCCAGCGCAATGCCGTAAGCAATCGCCCCGAGCCGATACCTCTTCTCCCAGGCAACCGCGTCACTGACCGTCAAGGCGGCATTGCGCTGCTTGTAGCGATACATCTGGTAGGCGCGCGCCATGCCGACCAGAATGAACAGAGGCACAGTCGACCAGCACCAGAGGTCGCCGGTGACGGCCGCAACGACAGCAGCGGCGATGGCAGGACCAAAGGCGCCAAAGATCATCGGCGCGGGATTCATGAAAAGGGAATCCACGAGCGCCGCGTAAATCGTCGGCGACAGCCTCTCGTCCTGGTGCCGTTTTTTGGTTTCGAACAACTGCATCGTCTGCGCGCGGACCCTATTAGGCCTCACAGTCATACCTTGCGCAGATGAAGCCTTCCTGAGCGAACATCGTTACCGAGACGTTGCCGGAACACGCCAAATGTCCCGAAACGAATGCCGCCTCAGCCGGCTGAGAACCGCCCGCAGCAATTCTGCACGCCGCAGTTGAGCGTGTTAACGGATCGTTTACGATAACAGCGGCGACCATGCGGGATCGGACGCATAGCCCGGCGTTGGCACCTTCTGTTCGTTCCGGCCGGAAATATCCACGGTATAGAGCGACGGTCCGCCGCCACCACCCGGATCGCGGAAGAACATCACCACGCGGCCGTTCGGTGCGAATGTCGGCCCCTCGTTGTGGAAGCCCGACGTCAGGATCCGCTCACCCGACCCGTCTGGTTTCATGATTCCGATCGCGAACTGACCGCCGCCCTGCTTGGTGAAGGCAATGTAGTCGCCGCGCGGTGACCATACCGGCGTCGAATAGCTGCCCTCCCCGAACGAGATGCGCTGCGCGCCGCCGCCGCCGGCCGGCATCACATAGACTTGCGGCTTGCCACCGCGGTCGGATTCGAAGCAAATCCGCGCACCGTCCGGCGAGTAGGACGGCGAGGTATCGATGGCCGGCGTATCGGTGAGCCGCGTCGTCGATTTCGACCGCAAGTCCATCACGAACAGGTTCGAATTGCCGCCCTGCTGCAAGCTCATGATGATGCGCTGGCCATCCGGCGAAAATCGCGGCGAGAACGACATGCCGGGGAAGTTTCCGACAATCTCGCGCTGTCCGGTTTCGATATTGAACAGATAGACCCGTGGATCGCCCTGCCCGAATTCCATGTAGGTGATTTCTTGCGTCGAGGGCGAGAACCGCGGCGTCAGCACCAGGTCGGAGCCGCGCGTCAGGTAACGCACATTGGCGCCATCCTGATCCATCAGCGCCAGCCGCTTGACGCGACGTTGTGCCGTGCCGCTCTCGTCGACGAACACCACGCGGCTATCGAAATAACCCTTCTCACCGGTGAGACGTTCGTAGATCTGATCGGAAATGATGTGCGCTATGCGGCGCCAGTATTCGGGTGACGTGAAGTATTGCTGGCCGGTCAGTTGCTGACCCGATGCGACGTCCCACAAACGAAACTCGGCCTTCAGCCGGCCGTCGCCCTGACGGGTCACGCGGCCGGTGACCAGCGCCTGCGCGTTGATGGTCTTCCAGCTCGCAAACTGCGGCGCGGCATCGATGTTGGTGATTTTCTCAATGAAGGCGGCTTGATCGATCGGCGCAAACAGACCGCTGCGCTTGAGGTTATTGGTGATGACCTTGGCGACGCCGTTGCTGACTTCGCCGTCGGACGGCGTTCCCGGCACGAAATTCGGAATCGCAATGGGAAGCGGTGCGACGTTGCCCTCGGTGACTTGCAAGCGGGTTTGCGCGCGCACCAGCGACGGCAGCATCAGGCCCGCGGCGACACCCGCGCCGCCGATCAGCGCGTGCCGGCGTGTCAACGACATTGCAGACGGAAAAGATGGCATCAGGGGCATCGCTCGCTCATTTCAAGAGTATCGGCAAAACATCAACCGTTGAACATCTGGCGCGGATCGAATGTAACAATCATATCCTTCCACTGCTCGTAAGTCGCGGGCCGCAGCATATCGTAAGGCTGGGCCTGCAGCACCGCGCGCATCGCGGCGTCGGCGGCAGCCCGATAGCGCGGCGACGAGCCGCGGGACACGATCTCCGGCGGCGCCGCCAGCCGCTTGTCGGGCGTCAGTCGAATGCGGATGTCGACGATCAGTTCTTCCGGATGCTCGGTACCGGCCTGCACATTCCACAACTTGGTCAGGCGTGCCCGCAATGCATCCAGTTCGGACTGCGACAGCGTCGCAGCGGTGCCGCGCGACGCGCCAAGCGACGCCGTCGAATTGAGAGACTCACCCGTCGCCGCATGGCGCGTCGGATCTCGCTTGTCGAGCAAAGCAGCAATCTTCGATTGATCGAAGGTACGCTCACGCTTCGGCTCCGGTGGTTTCGGCGGCGCAGCCTTGGCCTGTGGCTTCGGCGTCGGCTTCTTGGCCTCGTCCTTCTTCAGCGCTTCGGCGATCGGATCGACCTTCGGCGGATCGGGCTTTTTCTCGATCGGCTTCGGCTCGTCCTTCGGCTTGTGTTCGGCGACCGGCTTCGGCGGGTCGGGCTTCTTTTCGACAGGCTTCTCGACCGGCTTCGGCGGCGGCTCGGGCGCGGCCTCGGTTTTCACTTCCGGCTTTTCGGTCACCTTGCCGGCGGTGTCGTCGACCGGCTTCGCCTCGGCGACTTTCTCGACCAGCGGCTTCGGCTTGTCCTTTTCGCCAGTCTTGCTGCCAGCGGTGATCTTCGACAGTTGATCCGCCGAGATGATATCGACCGGCATCGACTCGGGTGGCGGCGCTTCCAGCGAACGGGCCGAAAACGACACCATACCCCACCCGATCACGAGCACGTGCAGGGCAACCGACGCGACGAGGGTCTTGTCGACTTTCACCTCAGCTTCCTTGCTCCACCTCGGTCACCAGCGCGACACGACGGAATCCGGCAGACGACAGCCGGCCCATCACCTTCATGACGGTGCCGTAGTCAACTTTCCTGTCGCCGCGCACAAAAATGCGTTCGTCCAGGCCGGCACGCGCTTCGGTGATCGCCTTCAACTTCGGCACCAATTCGTCGATTGCGATTTCGGTGTCGTTGAGAAACACCTGTCCCTTGAGATTGACCGACAATGTCAGGGGGTTCTTGTCCTGATCGAGGCTCTTGGCCTGGGTCTGCGGCAGATCGAGCGGCACGCCGACCGTCAACAAAGGTGCCGACACCATAAAGATGATCAACAGCACCAGCATGACGTCCACCATCGGGGTGACGTTGATTTCCGACATCGGCGCCGAACGCCGACGCCGGCCGCGCCCGCCGCCTGATGCTCCCGCGATGTTCATGCCCATGATGCGGTGCTCACAATTGGCCCCTCACGCGCGCTCGTCGATCTGGCGCGACAGGATCGCTGAGAATTCATCGGCAAATCCCTCCAGGCGCTGAGCCTGCCGGTTCACCTCTGCCGTGAATTTGTTGTAAAAAATGGTCGCCGGGATGGCGGCGATAAGGCCGATGGCGGTCGCGAACAGCGCTTCCGCGATACCGGGAGCGACAACGGCTAGCGACGTATTCTTGGACGCCGCGATCGACTGAAAGCTGGACATGATGCCCCAGACCGTCCCGAACAGGCCGACGAAGGGCGAGGCCGAGCCGACCGTCGCCAGCACCAGCAGACGGCGCTCGAGCCGCTCGATCTCGCGCGCGATCGAGACGTTCATCACCTTTTCGATCCGCATCTGAAGACCGGCGAACGACCGCGCCTGGCTTTCGAAGGAGCGTTTCCATTCGCGCATCGCGGCGACGAAGCAAGCCGCCATCGATTGCGTCGGCTTGGCTGCCAGCGAACGATAAAGTTCTTCGATCGACTCACCCGACCAGAACGCCTGCTCGAAGCGGTCCATCGCCCTGCGGGTGCGGCCGTAGAGCAGGATCTTGTCGATCGCGATGGCCCATACCCATACCGAGCAGGCCAGCAGGCCGAGCATCACCGCCTTCACCACCCAATGGGCCTGGAAGAACAGCGCAATCAGCGACACATCGGAAGAGGCCAGCGGCAAGGCTGACTGCGCCACATCGGCCGGATTCATAAGCGGTATCCTCTCAACGCAAGTGTCCCAATCGTTCCCGGGAGCGACGCGTCTCGCCGTCCGCGATCACGCGCCATACCGCGTCGTCTGCCAACGCCGGTTCTGCCAATTCGCATGGGGGGCCCGTCCAAAGCCGGGTCCTGCATCCCTTGCCAACGTGTCAAAACGAGGGCTGACGGCGGTTTTTCCCGGGTCCAACCAAGCGCCCGCCATGGTTAACGCGAGGTTATCAAAGCCGTTTTCCGGTCAACCTCACGGAAAATTTCCCTCAAATAACAAAGCCGCCCATCCGGGGTGCGGATGGGCGGCGATGTAACGATCGTTTACAAGGGTTTGGCGGTTACGCCTGCGGCTGACCATCGGAGGGCGAAGCCGGCCGCGGACGGTGCTGCGCCATGAACTGGTCGAATTCCTCCTTGTCGCGCGCGTGGCGCAAACGGTCGAGGAAATCCTTGAATTCCTTCTGTTCCTCCTCGAGGCGGCGCAACGTCTCGACGCGGTATTCGTCGAAGGCGCGGTTGCCGCTCGACGGCGGACCGAAGCCGAAGCCCCGGCGGTCCATGCGGTCGCGCATCCGCTCCATCTTGTACTGCATCCGCTCCATCTTGTTCGACCAGCGGTCGCTATGGCTCCAGCATCCCATTTTCCTGCTCCCGAGTGTGTAGAAGAGAAGTGCGAGGCCAACCGGCCACCAGAAGATAAAACCGAGCACCGTCAAGGCGATCCAGCCTGGATGCCAAGGCGATTCAAAAAAGCCTGGACGCCGGTAATGGCCTTCGGTCGGGCCGCTCCAGCGGTGAACGTCTGCGGTGGGGGTCATGTGCATCTCCCTAGATGGATGGCCGCGTGAATGTAAATAACATTTACATAGGTAACGCACTTCGGATTTTTGTCAAGCGACGGCGTCAGCAATCACGGAAATGTTTGTCGGGGTCTGTCTATCGCTTGGTCGCTCAATGGAACGGATCGCCGGAACCGACAGCATCGCTCGCTCCACTTCTCTGTTGGCAAGCAAAGCATCCGAAGCACAAAGGTTCCGGCCCACACGATCACAGATCGAACAGTGCAGTTCGCGACAGCCCGATTGACGCGCCAGCATCGACGCGCAGCGCGCGTTGGCGCAGCATCACTTGAACGGCTACTTGGGAGACTTGCCCCATGGACCCGATGGCGCAGGTGGCGGCCCCGGAGGGCCCGGCGGCGTGCGCGGTGCCGCGCTGACATCCGCCGGCGGCCGCTGATCGGTCGGGAAGCCGAGACCGCGCAGATAGATCAACACGCCGGCCTCGAGCAGATCGTCCGGCGACATCGGCAGCTTGCGCCGCGCGGAATCCCCGCGCGAGAACAGCGACGCGACGCCGTGCGACATCGACCAGATATGCAGCGCCATCATCATGGCAGGCGGTCGCGCCACGCCCGGCGGCGCCAGCGCCGCGAGCCGCTCGGCGGCGGCGCGAATGATGTTGAAGGCGCGTTCGCTCGCCACCATCAGCGTCGGATTGACGTCGATCGGCACGCCGGATTCGAACATCGCCGAATAGAACGCCGGTTCGCTGCGCGCGAAATCAAGATAAGCCCGCCCCACCCGCTCGAACGCGGTGACGGTGTCGGGGCGCCCGTCGTCCCACGCTTTCGTCAGCACCGCCTCGAACAGTTCGAAGCCGCGCTGCGCGATGCTGGACAACAGTTCGTCGCGATCGCGGAAATGGCGATACGGCGCCGCCGGGCTGACGCCGGCCGAGCGCGCGGCATCGGCGAAGGTGAACCCGGCCGGTCCCTTTTCCGCAATCAGGCCCAGCGCCGCCTGCAGCAGCGCTTCCTTCAGGTTGCCATGGTGGTAGCCGCGGGACGGGCCGCGGCTGTCCTTTCGCCAGCTCATGTTAATGGCTTTTACATGAGGCGGGCGAAAAGGCTACATATTTCCGCGTGATCGAAACACTGAAATCATTGCAGAAATCCGCTCAACGCCCGTCAGGGACTCTTGCGGAAATCTGATGACCAACCCGTGGCGGCTCCAAGGCAGCCGGAATCGCCACGGAGTCCTGCTGGTATTGCTCAGCGGCGCCGCGTGGCCGCCTGCAAATCCGGCAGCTTGGCCGCCGCCGCCTGCGCCTCGGGATCGAAGTCCGCCATTTCCTGCACCTGACGGATTTCGATGACCTCGTCCTCGGAAGCCGGGCAGCGACTGGCCCAGGCGATGGCCTCCTCGCGCGAGGCGACGTTGATCATCCAGTAGCCGCCGAGCACTTCCTTGGCTTCCGCGAACGGACCGTCGGTGACCAGCGGCTTGCCGCCCTCGAACGACACCCGCGCGCCCATCGACGGCGGATGCAAACCGTCGAGCGCCAGCAGCACGCCGGCCTCCTGCAGCGCCTCGTTGTAAGCCATCATCGATTTGACGCGCTCGGGATCGAGTTTCACGTCGGGCGGCGCGGTCTCGTAGCCTTTCGGGATCATCAGCATCATGAAACGCATCGGCGTTATTCCTTGAGGTTCGGGAAATCCAATGGAAGTGGAGACGACGTGTTGATGGCCGGACTAAATCCGGCCATGACAAGCGGAGCGCCTATCGCCGCGCGGCGACCTCGACGCGCAGACGTTCTTCCTGCTGGCGCAGTTCCGGGGTGAGGGCTTCGCCGAAATCCTCCGCCTCGAACACCTGACGCAATTCGAGTTCGTCGCCCGGCGCGAATGGCGCACGCTTCATCCAGGCAATGGCCTCGTCGCGTGAAGCAGTTTCGATCATCCAGAAGCCGCAGACCAGACCGTCCGCGGAAAACGGACCATCCACGGCGGTGGCGCCCTTGTCGGAAAAGCGAATGCGCGCGCCCTTCGCCGTCGGATGCAGCCCCTCGCCGGAGAGCATCACGCCGGCCTTCGCCATTTCCTCGTTGAAGCGGCCCATCTCGGCGAGTTGCGCCTCGCTCGGCATCTCGCCGGCTTCCGTTCCCTTGTTCGCCTTCACCATCACCATGAAACGCATCAGTTTTCTCCGTTTTGATTCAAGCTCTGTCCTGAAGACGAACGAAGAACCCAGCCGCCGACATTCCCCGCGACGATTTTTTGATGCCGTTCAGTCCGGCTTCGGCGGCGTATGCCAGACCTGCGGCACGAAGGCGCCTTCGCGATAGGAGGCGCCGAAATAAACGTCGATGGCGCGGACCTGTTCACCCTCAAAGCTGAAGAATTCGGTGTTGCGGAACATGAGGCCGTCCACCGTGGTGCAGCGATAGGTCACATAGGCCGCATCGCCCTCCTCGAAAATCCGCTCGATGACGTTCTCGCGGATCTGCATACTAGCGGGCCAGCACAGTTCGAAATACCGCGCCTTGTCGATACCGCCGTCATAAGGCGTGGTGAAACGGAAATCGTCCGCCATCATTGCAGCAAGACCATCGCGGTCGCGCCGGTGGTAGCGGTCGAACAAACGGCGGACGAGCGCGGCGCGCCGGCCTTCCACGATCAGTTCTCCTGCGGGAACATGTGAAAGAACGGCTCGGCCTCCTTCAGCACCCGCGCATAGGAAGGCCGCGCCTTGAGGCGCTCCAGATAGGCGGCGAGATGCGGGTGAGTGTCCGCGTAGGGCAGCACCTTGGCGGCGTAGAACAGCGCCGGCGCCGCCGCACAGTCCGCCATCGAGAAGTCGTCGCCCGCCGCCCAGCGCCGCGACGCCATCTCGCGCTCGGCGATATCGTAGGCCGCCTGCATCCGCGTCTTCGCATCCTCGACGCCGTGCGGATCCTTGGCTCCGGCGGGCCGCAACCGGTTGCCGACGATCTTTTGCATATGGTTGTGAATGTGCAGATCGTAGAAACGATCCTTCAGCCGCACCTCACGCGCGGCATCGCCATCCGCGGGAATGAGCCGCGTCGCGCCCGGATAGTGCCGGTCGAGATAATCGATGATGATGCTGGACTCAGGCACCACCTCGCCGCGCGCGTCATCCTGCAACACCGGAAACTTGCCGACGCCCCAGAGTTTCAGCAGCATGGCGCGCTCGTCCGGATCGCCGAGATTGACCGGGACCGCCGTGAACGGCGTCGCGTTCTCGTAGAGTGCGATCATCGCCTTGTGACAATAGGACGACAGCGGATGCATGTAGAGCTTCAGCGACATCACGTTCTCCTTCGAATAGTGATTGGCAATCCGGCGTGACACCGCACGCCGTCACATCGCAGTCAGACTTGGCGATCAGACTTGGCGATCAGGCTTGGCGATCAAACTTGGCGATCAAACTTGGCGATCAGACTCGCGGCACATAACGATTGACGACGATGCCGGTGCCATAGGCCCTGGCCTCGAGCAGGCGGAGCTTTTGCGTCGCGCCTTGCTTGAACAGCGGCGTACCGCTGCCGAGCAACACCGGGCAGATGCCGATGCGGTATTCATCGATGAGCCCCGCCGCGCCGAGATGCGACGCGAGATCGGCACTGCCGAACAGGAAAATATCCTTGTCGGTCTCGCGTTTCAGCCGCTCCGTGGTCGCGACAACATCGCCGCCGAACATCTGCGTATTGCGCCAGCCCGATTGCGTGACCGAGCGCGAGAACACGAACTTCGGCAGCGTGTTCATGAAGTCCGCCACCTCCGCGGACTCGCCGCTTTCGTTCGGCCAGTAGGACGCCATCAGGTCGTGCGTGCGGCGGCCGAACATCAGCGCGCCGGCGGCTCGCAACTGTGCGATCGATAATTGTTCGAGTTCAGCGCCCCAGACATCGGAATGAAATGAGAGGTCATGGTTCGGCCCTTCCATGTAGCCGTCCAGCGTCATCAGGTTCCACACGATCAGACGCGCCATGCCACGGCTCCCATACCACTTGCATTTTGCAACCGGTTGCAGCCTAACCAGACCGGTGCAAAAATGCAAGCAGTCAAGGGAGACGAAATCGTGACGATGATTTGCGTGGTTTGCTCCCCTCCCCCGGCGTCGTGCAGCGACGTGGGAAACGCTCACGGGAGGAGAGAATGAACGAACGCTCCGACTGCCCGATCAACCTCACGCTGGAAGTGATCGGCGACAAATGGACCTTGCTGATCATTCGCGACATCATCTTCGGCAATCGCCGCCACTTTCGCGAGCTGCTGACGAAATCCAATGAAGGCGTCTCGTCGAACATTCTCGCCAACCGGCTGAAGACCTTGACGAGCGAAGGCATTCTCACCCGCGAGGACGATCCCACGCACAAACAGAAAGGCATCTACAGCCTCACTGAGAAAGGCATCGCGCTGCTGCCGATTCTCGCCGAGATGGGTGCGTGGGGCTACAGGTATCTGCCGGTCAGCGAAGAACTCGGCGTGCGCGCGCAAGTGTTGCGCGACGGCGGCGCGAAGATGCGTGCCGATTTCATGGACGAACTGCGCGCGCGCCATCTCGGCATGAAGCCGCGCAAGACGCGCGGCCTTTCGGTGAGCGAACGGCTGCAAGCCGCCTATGAAGCCGCGATGATGCGCAAGACAAAAGCGTCACGCGCAAAAAAACACGCATGAGTGCTTGCGATCGCTCGCAACGGATTTTGACAATCTCTTCCTCGACTTGCTGCAATGCGGATAGCGAGCGCGACTCTCCACCGCGAATCATGGGTTCCATCGCAACAAATTCTCGCCGCATTGATTGATCACGCTTCTGTTATTGCTTCGGCCGTGGGGACACAAGCGCGGCGGAAGCAAGTCGAAGGGGCGTTCTGCGTAAAAATTCAGTCAAGTTTGACTCGCGCATTCGTGCTGCGGCGAGTCATGCCCGAACCACGCTGGCTCGCGCCACGCGAGCCCGAACCAATTGGGGAGGACATCATGAACGATGCCACGAAACGCGCGGCTTCCGGCGGCGCGCTCTCTCATATGCTCGCGCACGCCATGGCCGTCACCGCGTTCCTGGTGATCGCGGTCTGCGTGTTTTACGTGAGATAACTCCTCGTCAGGTTCGAGTATATTTTTGGTCATCGCCGGGTTGTTCTGCCGCGCATGACACAAAATCCTGTTCCCCGTCGCGAGAACACGCGCTAAGACCCGCGCATTCTTCCCTCGCAGCGGGCTCACCATGACCACCAATATCACCAAAGTCGCTCTCGTCACCGGAGCCGCACGCGGCATCGGGCTCGCGACCGCCAAGCGTTTTCTCACCGAGGGGTGGGCCGTTGCGCTCCTCGACATCGAGGACGCGCAGTTGCGCGAAGCGGCGGCCTCCCTTGCCGATCCGGTCAACGTGCTGGCGCTCGCTTGCGACGTCTCTGATGCCGCCGCCGTGCACGCCGCGATGGCGCGCATCGTTGAACGCTTCGGCCGGCTCGATGCGCTGGTCAACAATGCCGGCGTCGCGGTGTTCAAGCCGATCATGGAGACCGCCGACGACGAATGGGAGCGCGTGCTCGCGGTGAACCTCACCGGGCCGTTCCTCTGCATCAAGGCGGCCGCGCCCTTGATGCGCGAACACGGCGGCGGCGCCATCGTCAACATCACATCGATCTCGGGGCTGCGCGCCTCGACGTTGCGCGTCGCCTACGGCACCAGCAAGGCCGGGCTCGCGCACCTCACCAAGCAGGCGGCGGTCGAACTCGCCTCGCTCGGCATCCGCGTCAATGCGGTGGCGCCGGGGCCGGTCGATACTGCGATGGCCAAGGCCGTGCATTCGCCGGCGATCCGCGCCGATTATCACGACGCCATTCCGCTCAATCGTTACGGATTGGAGGAAGAACTCGCGGAAGCGATCTTCTTCCTGTGCAGCGAACGCGCGAGTTACATCACCGGACAGTTGCTCGCGGTGGACGGCGGCTTCGACGCCGCCGGCATCGGCCTGCCCACGCTGCGTCGGGAAGGCAAGAACGGGTAGACTCTCCCGGCCGTCACCCTGAGGTGAGAGCGAAGCGCGCCTCGAAGGATCGCCATCGCCCTTCGAGGCGCGCAAAAGCACGCTCCTCAGGGTGACGGCGATCCTTTCTTATCGGCACCTCCCCGCATGGCAAGATTGCAGCCGCGGCGCGTGCAATTTCCGCACGGCATGCCTAGATGGCAGACACCCTTCCTCTCTGCGGCTCCGCAGACCACATCACGGACATTGCGATGGCCCTTCATTCGATCCTCGATCTCGTCCGCGTCACCGAGGCGACCGACGCGCGCGGCGCGCTCGACAACGCACGTGATCTCGCCGCCCATGCCGAAGCGTGGGGCTACACCCGCTTCTGGGTGGCCGAGCATCACAACATGGCCGGCATCGCCTCCGCCGCGACCTCGGTGGTGATCGGCCATATCGCGGCCGGCTCTAAACACATCCGCGTCGGCGCCGGCGGCGTGATGCTGCCGAACCACGCGCCGATCGTCATCGCCGAGCATTACGGCACGCTGGAACGGCTTTATCCCGGCCGCATCGATCTCGGGCTCGGCCGCGCGCCCGGCACCGATCAACTGACCATGCAGGCGCTGCGCCGCAGCCTTACCAATGCTGACAACTTTCCGCGCGACGTGCTGGAATTGCAGGCTTACTTTGCCGAGGTCGCACCCGGCCAGCGCATTCAGGCGGTGCCGGCGGCGGGCACCAACGTGCCGCTGTGGATTCTCGGATCGAGCACCTACGGCGCGCAGGTCGCGGCCGAATTCGGCCTGCCTTATGCATTCGCGTCGCACTTCGCGCCGGCGCAACTGATGCCGGCGCTGGAGATCTATCGCGAGCGCTTCAAGCCGTCCGAACAACTGGCGAAGCCCTACGCCATGGTCGGCGTCAACATCGTCACGGCGGACACCGACGCGGAAGCGAAGCGCCTCGCCACCACGCAGCAGATGTCGTTCACCAACATCTTCCGCGGCGCGCGGGGTCTCTCGAAGCCGCCGATCGACGACATCGAAACCTACTGGACGCCGATGGAAAAGGCGCAGGTCGCGCAGATGCTCGGCTGCAGCATCGTCGGCGACGTCGATGCAGTGCGCGCGGGCGTAGCCAGTCTCGTCGAACAGACCGCCGCCGACGAACTGATGATCGTGTCCGACATTTTCGATCACACCGCGCGGCTGCATTCCTATGACCTGATCGCGCAGGCGATGCGCTAGCCGTCGATCACGATGCTCCGCTGCATCCGCTGCGCGACGCTGGGCCGATGCGTGATGGCGACGATGGTGGTCGATACGCAATGCGCGAGCAGCGCATCGAGCACCCGCGTCTCGGTCGCGGAATCCAGCGACGAGGTGCTCTCGTCGAGGATCAGAATATCCGGCGCGAGCAACAGCGCGCGGGCGATGCCGAGCCGCTGGCGCTGCCCGGCGGACAGATCGACGCCGCCCTGCCCGAGTTGCGTGTCGTAGCCTTGCGGCAGCCGCATGATGTCGGCGTCGATGCCGGCGATGGCGGTGGCCTTGCGGATATCCAGCGTCCCCGTCGCCGGCAGGCCGATGGTGAGATTTTCCGCGACGCTGCCGGTGAAGGTGTCGATCTCGTGCGGCACCACCACGATCCGCCGCCGCAATTCGCCGAGCGGGATCGTCTCCAGCGGCTTGCCGTCGAGCAGGATCGCGCCGCGTTCCGGCCGCCGCGCACCGAACAACAGGCTCGCCAGGGTGCTCTTGCCGATGCCGCTGGGGCCGACCACCGCCACCTTGTCGCCGGGTGCGAGCGAGAACCACAGGTCCTGCAGCACCGGCGTCCCGGCGCCGGCATAGCGAAACGACAGGCCGGTGACGTCGAGCCGCGCCCCGCGCGGCCGATGCGCAACCGACGCACCGCCGACATCCTCGTGCGGGCCGGCGGCGATATCGGACAAGCGCGCGACCGATATCGTCATCGCCTGGAAATCGTCGAAGGTCTTGACGAGATTCAGCACCGGCACCGCCAGCGAGCCGCCGACCGACAGGAACAGCACGAAATCGCCGATGCTGATGCTGCCGTCGATGACGCGCAGTCCGCCGACCAGCGCGATCGCCGCGGTGATCAACCCGCCCGCGAAGCGGCCGACCGCATCCAGCCCCGCCGACATCCGGATCACCGCGAAATGCGCGTCGAGATCGGAGGCGAGCCGTTCCTCGAAACGCCGCTCGGCAAAGCCGTGCGCAGAGTTGAAGCGCAACGTCGCGACATAGGCGATGGCCTCGACCAGATGCGCCCAGTAGCGGCTGCGCGCCTCGAACCATGCGCCTTCGCGCGCGCGCAATGCACGGGCGAACAGCACATGCAACGCCGCCAACGCCGCGACGATGGCGATGACGATCAACCCCACTTGCGGATCGACGACCAGCATCGCCACCGCCAGCACGGCGATGGTCCCCAGACACAACACCAGTTCGATCAGGCTTTCGCTCGCGCCCTGCGCCAGCCGCTCCACCTCCTCGAAGGTGCGCCCGAGCAGGCCCTGATCGCGGCTCTCCCTGCGGTCGACCGGCAGTCGCAGCACCGCCGCAAACGCGGGCTCCAGCAGCGCGCGGCGCAATTCGATGCCCGCGGCCGCCGAGAGCAGCCGCCGCGTGAACGCACAGGCGGCATCCATCAAGGCGATGCAGCCGAGCCCGGCGCCGACCACAATCACCGCCATCGCGGTGCGCGAGGGAAACACGTTGTCGATGAGATGCGCCAGCAAGGCCGGCGGCGCCAGCGCGAGAGCGCTCAGCACCAGCGCGGCGATCAATGCCGGCAGCATACGATGGCGCTGGTGCCAACCGAGCCGCAACAGCACGCGTAACAGGCGCGGCAATCCATCCGCGCTAGCGGCTTCCAGCAGCCGCGCCAGCCACGCGATATCCGGCTCGGCGGCAGCCGCGCTGCTCATGGATTCGCGCTCATGGATTTTCGAGCAGGTCGGCCATGGCGTCGGCCATCGGCGCGCCGGTCGAGAGTTCGACCCAGTACCACTGGCCGTTCGGGTTCAGTTCGAGGAAGACGTACTCGCCTTGCGGCGTCACGATCAGGTCGAACGCACCGAAGCGCAGGCCGCAGGCCTTGAGGTAAGCGCGCAACGCGGCATCCACGTCGCCCGGTAGATCGACGATGGTGTGTGGCAGCTTATCGGTATCGACCGCGCGCCAGTCCTGCTCCGCACCCTTGACGCCCTGGCTGTCGATGCGACAGCAAAACAGTTCGTCGCCGATGATGGTGACGCGCAGCTCGTGGTCCTTGGCGATGGCCTCCTGCAGATAGGTCGGGCAGAGCGAAATGGACTCCTTCAGCGACGCGAACTCCGACGGCGGGATCGGCCGCGTATAGGCGACGTAGTGCTCACCCTCGACATAGTGACTGCCCATCAGCAGCGGCTTGCAGATCACCCCGTCCGGACAGGTGGCGAAGAAGGCTTCCGCTTCCACCGGATCGTTGGTGATGATCGAGCGCGGCACCCGCAGGCCGAGGCTGCGCGCCAGCCGCAGTTGCGGGAATTTGCGTTGATGGCGGCGGTTCTCGTCGGGATTGTTGATCCACGGCACCCGCGCGTCCATCGGCATGAAGCCCATCAGTTCGCGCATCTCGCCCTGCACGTATTCGATGACGCCGTCGTCATCGACGCCGGGCGGCGGCAGCGGCGTTTCCGGCTTGCGCATCCAGACGCTGCGCACCTCGTGCGGAAACACGCAGGCGCGATCCCACTTGTCGGTGATGGTGATGGTGCCGCTCACTTCGTCGGTCATCGCGAGGCGATACTCCTCGTGGAAGTGATCGGTGTTGAGCCGGAAGCACGGCACCCCGCGCTTTTCCAGCCGCTCGAGCACGGCATCGACATGCGGGTCGAGCTTGGTGGAAATCATCAGGACGCTTTTCGGGGCGGCTGTCATGGCAAACTCGATGTGCTGGCGACGCGAGGAGAGCCGTTCCATTCCGATCAAATCGAAACAGGGCTCCAGCTTCTTGCTTCGACGCGTTTTCCTGATGCGAACCGGCATCCACTTCGCTCGAAAACGCGAAAAGGGCCGACCCGAAGGCCGACCCTGACGAAGGTAATAACACTAGGTGATGGCAAATCAGTTGCCCAGCACGTCCGACGACAGATCGGAATCCGAAGTACGGCCCGAGGTCGAGGAGACATTGCGCGAGGTCGACGACTTGTGGAACAGCAGCGTGCCGCGCCAGGTCTGGGTGATCGGATCGTAGTAGCCGAGCGCATCGTCTTCGTACTGCTCCAGCGCGTAGGGCTTGGAATTGGCAAGAACGAAGGGCAGCGGCTTCGCGTTCTGCTTGTCGTTGAGATGCATCGTTGCGTTCCTTATCGCGTTCCTTGGGGCAAATCCTGAGTCAAACCGGCTCGGACGGGGTTTCCTCAAACATCCGATTCTTGAACATTGAATTTTTAGGCGGCGGTGCCGAACGCCAGCAACCCCCCGTTCATGGGGGTGCGTCAGACGAACGATTCATCCGCCTGCCGCGCCAGCGCAGCTTGCGCCAGCGGTGCGCCGTGACGCCGCAGCGCAGCGAGAACCGGCGCGACGGCGGCCTCTCCGGCAAAACTGGCGATGAAGGTCCGCAGTCCCGCGCGCGGCACGAAGGTGACCTGAATGCCGAGCAGCCGCGTCAGGGCGATCGTCTCGATCTCGTCGTAGCGGAATTCGTGATTGCGGATGACGCGAAGGGCGATGCCGAGTGGGCCTATTCTCAGCGCCGGAAACAGCGCGTTGTGCGACAGCGCCAGCAACGGCACGCCGCGCAGCCCGCTGAAGGTGGCCATCGGCCTCACCTCGAAAACCGTCACGTCCCCGCTCCCGTTCGCCGCGAAGGCGCATTGCGAGGAAATCCGGCCATGACGGCTGATGGGCGGGTCATCTGTTGAGAGTTTCTCACAGCCCGACGATCCGCAACAGGCACAAGAGTGCCAGCGCGACGAGGCAGATCAGGCACGCGCCGTACCAGGCCATCGAGCCCCAGTACCAGACCGGGTTGGCTTCGCGCGAGGTGATACCGAATTTCTCCGGAATGATGCCGCTGCGCCAGGCATCGCGGAGCAGGTGAAACACCAGCGCGCCGACGACGGAGGCGCCGATCAATCCCACCGCCGGCGCGGTGACGGGATAGTCAGCCGCCGTTGATAGCGCGAGATACAACAGCAGGCCGAGCGCGACACAGAGCACGGCGGTGCGGGCGACCTGGCGGAGAACGTCGCTCATCGCCGCGCCTCTCTTTGATCGCACACCGCGCGCCCCGCCAGCAGCCGGTCCACCGGGGTCCAGTCGTCGGTGAGGATCGCGGCGCAGGCGCGCGGCCAGCGCGCACGCGCGGCAGCGAGATCGAGCCGTCGCCACGTCACGGCCTGCGTGCGCACCGCGTCGCCTGCGTCCATCACCGTGGCATCGACGACGAGTTGCGGCGGACGCAACGCGTTTTCGCGCGAGGCCCACGCCGCGACGACGATGTTGGTGGTGCCGCCGGATGGCGTCTCCGCGCTCCAGAGATCGACGACGGGAAACGCCGTCGCCAAGGTCGCCGCGATGCTGAGCGCCAAGAGCGGCGGGTCTGCGCGGTCGATCACATTCGAGATGTAGACGCCGGACGACGTCAGCCGCCCCGCCACCTCACCATTGAATTCGGCGGTGACGAGATGCGGCGGCACGCTGCGCGAGCGATAGGCATCCATCAGCACCACGTCGTAGGCAGGCCTGCGCGGCAGCGCGCGCAGCACCGCGCGGCCGTCACCGATCAGCGTGTCGAGACGATTGCTGCGGCCCGCCCACATGATATCGCGTGCCATATCGGCAACCTCGGCATCGAGTTCGATCACCGTGGCGGCGGCCGGTTTCGCGGCGTTTGCCCAGGCGCGCGGCAAGGTCGCGCCGCCCCCACCGATCACCAGTGCGCGCGGCTTGGCGACGTTCTCGAATGCCGCCTGCGCAAGACGGTCGGCGAGCGCCGCGTAACCGAGATGCAGGTGTTGCGGACGGTCGCGGTCGGAGGCCGAGTGCACGCCCTCGTCGAGGATCATGAAACGCAGCAGATCGCCGCCCGCGAGCGGCTTGTCCAGCAAGCGGATGCAGGTGTAGCGCGACTCGACGAGGCACTGTTGGCCGCCGAGCCACGGCAACACGCCGATGGCCGCCAGCACCAGGCCGTAGACCGGCGCGACGACCGCAGGCTTTCGCGCCGGCAGCGCCAACACGCCGAGCAGCAGCCAGACCTCGCCGGCGAGATACGCCAGCCCCGCCGCGCCGAACCGTTCCAGCACGACGAAACCGGCAAGCGCGGTGCCGGCAACGCTGCCGATGGCGGAGGCCGCGTAGATCGCGCCGACCATGCGCGGCAGCGCGAGAGACGGCGTCCGCGCGGCGAGACGCAGCGCCAGCGGCGAAACGAAACCGGCGGCGAAACTCGGCGGCGCGGCCAGCGCGGCAATCGCCGCCACCGCATCGAGGCCGAAGCCGTTCTCGCCGGCGAACGCGCTCGCCACCGGGCCGATCAGCACCGGCATCGCCAGCGCCGCGACGCCGGCCGCGAGCCACATTGCGGAAAGCCAGCCGCGCAACACGCGCGACGTCGCCGCCTCGCCGCCCGCGAGCCCGCCCAGCACATGGCCTGCGGTGAGCCCGAGCAGCACGCTGGCAATCGCCGCCGACCACGGCAGCAGCGATTGCCCAAGATAGGGTGCGCCGAGCCGAACGATGGCCAGCTCCACAGCCAGCGACGCCGCCGCCGACAGCAACACCGCAAGCGGCAGCAGAAACCGGATCATGCCATCGCCGTGCGTTGTTGCAGCCGTGCGGTGGCGGCGATCGTCACCGCCAGCGCCAGCGCGATGCCGGCAATCGCGTGCAATGTCGCCCGCGTGCCGAGCACGTCGAGCCACCACCACAACACGCACAGCACGCCGCAAACGCTGCCGGTCGCGCCAGCGCCGTAGACCAGACCCGCGACGGCGTGACGTTTCGACAGCGCCAGCACGCCGGTCATCAGCAGCGGCGTTGCCACGCCGAGCAGAAGGCCCGCCGGCAGACAGGGAACCGCGGCGAACGCGACGATCCGCCACAGGACCGACGGCGCGGGGCTGAGGATCGCAGCATCCCACCACGACATCGCAGACGGTACGATGGCGATGGCGAACGCCGCTGCCAGCATTGCGCCGGCCGCAACACATAGCCTTTGCCGCATGTCCGATGTCGCCGCGATGCGGCCACCGACATGGTTGCCAAGCGCCAGCGCCAGCAGGAACGCCGCGATGATCGCGGTCCATGTATCGGTGGATATGCCGGCATGCGGCGCGACCAGCCGCGCCATCGCGATCTCGAAGCCGAGCGCGCAGAACGCCGTCAACCCTTCCGCCAGAATCAGGACAGCGAGCATGGAAATCCATTCGACAAATCGGGATGGTTCGCCAATATGCCGGTTCGGACAGGGTCGGCGTACCCCTTGTCTCGGGGGGAAATCAAACGCTGGCCATGACGCACTGGCTTCCAAACCGCATCATGCAGACCGCGGCGCTGCTCTGTCTCGGCGCCTGCCTGCTCGTGTTCTGGCTGGTGCTGCATCAGCCCTGGCTCGGCATGACGTTGCAGGCGCAGCCGGACAGCAACGCCGTGCGGGTGGTGGCGGTCGATCCCGACGGGCCGGCGCGGATGCTGCCGGTGCCGTCGCGGCTGGTCGCGGTCGGCATCGACGGTGGGAACCGGATCGAACTGGTTGCCAGCGACCTCGTCGAGGAGCCCGACACGCTTCAGACCTACGCGATGGCCGCGCAATTCATGCAGCGGCAGACCTCGCTCGCCAACATGCTGCGCGACAAGCGCGTGACGCTGTATGCCGAATCCGAACGTGGCCCCCTCGAGGTGATCGTGACGCCGGCGCGGCGGCCGATCACCGACCTGCCGTCGTCGTTCTGGGTGCAGTTCGTCACCGGCCTCGGCTCGCTGCTGCTCGGCGCATGGGTGCTGGCGCTGCGGCCGCGCGACCTGCCGACGCGGCTGTTCACGCTGGCCGGCGCGATGATCATGATCTCGGCCTATGGAGCGGCGGTGTATTCGTCGCGCGAACTCGCCATCGACGGCGGGCTCGTTCGCGTGTTGAGCGCGCTCAATCATGTCGGCGCGCTCGGCTTCGGCGCGGCGATGATCGCGCTGTTCCTGCTTTATCCGCGCCCGCTGGTGAAGCCGCGCCTGCTGCTGGCGCTGCCCGCGATCACCGTCGCATGGCTCGCGGTGGACATCCTGCGCCTGCCCGAGGAGCAGGCGATGGGCGCGCAACTGCCGATCCTCACCTACATGCTGTTGCTGGTCGGCGCGGTCGGCGTGCAATGGTTCGCCACCCGTCGCGATCCGCGCGGCCGCGCGGCGCTGCGCTGGCTCGGCCTCTCGGTGATCGTCGGCGCCGGCGCCTTCGTGGTGTTGATCATCGCGCCGATCCTGGTCAATGCCGCGCCGGTGATGCAGCAAGGCCATGCCTTCGGCTTCTTCCTCTTGATCTATGCGGGGCTTGCGCTCGGCGTCAGCCGCTACCGGCTGTTCGATCTCGACGAATGGGCATTCCGGGTGATGTTCTACACCGGCGGCGTCGCGCTGCTGCTGGCGTTGGACGCGCTGCTGCTCTACGTCATGCATCTGCAACACGACGTCTCGTTCAGCATCGCGCTGCTGGCGCTGGCCTTCATCTATCTGCCGGCGCGCGACAATCTGCGCACGCGATTGCAGCCGCGCAACCGTGTGGAAAGCCACGAACTGTTCCGCGAGGTGGTGGACGTCACCTTCGCGGCGTCGGCGCAGGAGCGTTCCGGGCGCTGGCACGGCCTGCTGCGACGGCTGTTCGATCCGCTGGTGATGACGCCGCTCGATCACGCCGTCACCGACGTCGGGATCGGACAGGAAGGGCTCGAGGTGCGTCTGCCGGCCGTCGCCGATACGCCCGCGCTGGAATTGCGCTACCCGTGGCGCGGCGAGCGGCTGTTCGGCAGTTCGGACCGCGATCTGGCGCGCGAACTTGTGCGGCTGATGCGCTATGTCGAGGTGAGCCGCGACGCTTTCGAGCGCGGCGGCGTCGAGGAGCGGCGACGCATTGCGCGCGACCTGCACGACGATGTCGGCGCGCGGCTGCTGTCGGGTCTCTACAAGACCGACGTAACCGACACCCATCGCGTGCTGCGCGACGCGCTGGCCGATATCCGCACCATCGTCAGCGGCCTCTCCGCCGATCAACTGCCGCTCGGCCAGGTGATCGCTGCGTTGCGCCACGAGGCCGGCGAACGCCTTGCCGCGGCAAGCCTCGACCTGCACTGGCCGCTTGCCGCGGTAGACGAGAGCCCCAAGCTGCTCGACTATCGCATCTATCGCAGTATCGTGTCGGCGCATCGCGAGATCGTCAGCAACATCATCCGCCACGCGAACGCCCGGCGCGTCGAAGTCACCGCCACGCAGCAGGACCAGACGCTGTCGATCACTATCGCCGACGACGGCATCGGCATCGATCCAGCGCATGCCAACGGCAGCGCCCATGGCAGCGGCCTGCGCGGCATCATCCGCCGCCTCACCGATCTCGGCGGATCGTTTGCCGTACTGCCGATATCGAGGGGCAGCGCGTTCGTTATCAACATTCCGCTCACGGCCGATGCCGCAACAGCGACCGACGCCGCCACCGACCAGGGCACGACAGGCGACCAACCCCACATTCAGGGGGTGTCGCCGTTATCGGGCGACTCCTACAGTGAAACCGCCGATGCCGCGCAGCGGATGTTCGACAGGTCATGAGTTGAGCCGATGAGTTGAGCCCATGGCATCCACCCCCACGCCCCTGCCCCGCAAACGGCGCGGCCTGATCGTCGAGGATCAGACCGACACGCGCGCATGGCTGGTGCAGATGCTCGGCACCGCCTTCAACGGCATCGCCATCAGCGAGGCGGCGACGTTTCAGGCCGCGCGTGACTGGATCGCCGCACAACCGCGCACCTTCACTGATCTCGACGCCAACGCCGTCCACGATATCGCCCTGATCGACATCGGCCTGCCGGACGGCAACGGCATCGACCTGATCCGCATGCTGGCGGATGGCCATCCGCAGATCCTGCCGGTGGTGACAACCATTTACGACGACGACGCGCATCTGTTCGACGCCATCGCCGCCGGCGCGAAGGGCTATCTGCTCAAGGACCAGCACGCCGATACGCTGGTCGGCTACCTGCATCGCATCGACATGGGCGAGCCGCCGCTGTCGCCCTCCATCGCGCAGCGGATGCTGGCGCATTTCGCCAAGCGCAACACGGTGGACCCGAACGTCGATGCCGAGGCGGCGCTGACGCCACGCGAACTCGACATCCTGCGGCTGCTCGGCCGTGGATTGCGGGTGGCGGAAGCCGCGCGTGTATTGGGCCTGACGCCGCATACCGTCGCGGGTTACGTCAAGACGGTCTATCGCAAGCTCAACATCTCCTCGCGCGCCGAGGCCGCCATCGAAGCGGTGCGGCGCGGACTGGTGTGAGGATTGTCAGCGTAGCGAGGGACGGCGTCATCCTGAGGTGCGAGCGAAGCGAGCCTCGAAGGATCGCCGTCGCCCTTCGAGGCGCGCAAGAGCGCGCACCTCAGGGTGACGGCTTCAAGCTCAGTGAATCCCCACGCCGAGCAGACGCTCGATCAGGGCGCGGTCGGTGCGTAACGCGTCCGGCGCGCCGGACCACACCTCGCGGCCACGCTCAAGGACCAGCACGCGGTCAGCGAAATCCAGCGCGCGTTCGATCTGCTGTTCGACCAGCACCACGGTGACGTCGCCGGAGGATGCGAGCCGCGTGATCATGGTCATCAACTCGTCGCAGATCACCGGCGCGAGTCCTTCCAGCGGTTCATCGAGCAACAGCACCGACGGCTTGCCCAGCATGGTGCGCGCCATCGACAGCATCTGCTGTTCGCCGCCCGACAGTTGTCCGCCGAGATGACGCCGCCGTTCGCCGAGGCGCGGAAACATTTCGTAGGCTTCGTCGAACGCAGCACGCGCGCGGCCCTTCAAGCCGGCGGCGAGATTTTCCTCGACCGTGAGCGAGGGGAAGATATCGCGGCTCTGCGGCACATAGCCGACGCCGGCCAACGCCCGCGCCGAGGTGCGGCGATGGGTGATGTCGGCCTCGCCGATGCGTACGCTGCCGGCGTGGCGCGTCGACAGTCCCATCAGGGTCGCGAGCAGCGTGGTCTTGCCGACGCCGTTGCGTCCGAGAATGGCGAGCCGCCCTCCGGCCGGAACATCGAACGAAATGTTCTGCACGATCTGGGTCGGTCCGTATCCGGCGCTGAGGCCGGCGACCTCAAGCCGGGCGGCGGGCATCGGCATAACTCCCAAGATAAGCACGGCGCACTTCCGGATCGGCGGTGACGGCCTGCGGCGTGCCTTCGAAAATCAGGCGGCCGTTGGCAAGCACCAGCACGCGCTTGGCGAAACGAAATACGAGGTCCATGTCGTGCTCGATCATCAGCACGGCAATGTCCGCCGGCAACCGCTCGATGGCTTCGAGAATCTTCGGCGCTTCGTCGTGCGGCACGCCGGCGGCGGGCTCGTCCAGCAGCAGCACCTTCGGATTGAGCGCAAGGCCGATGGCGAGTTCGAGCAGGCGTTGTTGCCCATAGGCCAGTTGCGACACCGCGATGCGCGCCAGATGCGCGATGCCGAGCGTGCCGAGCAACTGCTCCCACTCCGCGCGCACCTCGGGTGCGTCAGTCGCGGCGGAGAAGAAACGGCGGGTGATGCCCTTGCGCTGCATGATCGCCAGCGCGACGTTGTCGGCGGCGGTGAGCGTGGCGAACAGCCGCGTCACCTGGAAGGTGCGCACCAGCCCGCGCTGCACCCGGGCCGGAATACCAAGCCGGGTGATGTCGTCGCCTTCGAGGTGCAAGGTGCCGGAGGTCGGCGCGAGGCCGCCCGAAATGACGTTGACCAAGGTGGTCTTGCCGGCGCCGTTGGGACCGATCAGCGCGACGCGATCGCCCGGCGCGAGCCGGAATGAAATATCCTGATTGACGCGCAGGCCGCCGAAAGCGCGCGAGACCTTGTCGAGGGCGAGCAGGTCGGTCATGCCCGCCCTCCCCGCCTGAAAACTTTCGACCACAGCACTGCGACGCCGTGCGACAGGCCGCGCGGCGCGAACAGCACGATGGCGATCAGGAGCAAGCCCACCAGCGTCATCCAGTGGAACGGATTGGTGGCGGAGACGATGTGCTCGAAGATCTGGAACACCACGGAGCCGAACAGCGCGCCCCACAGATTGCCCGCGCCGCCGAGCACCAGCATCACCAGCACTTCCGCGGAGCGCTCGAACGACACGCTGTCGAGGCCGACGACGCCGGCCGTCATCGCGTTCAGCGCGCCGCCGACGCCGGCCACCGCGCCCGATACCGCATACATGATGATGAGGCGCGGATAGACCACCGCGCCGATCATCTGCGCGCGCAGATCGTCGTCGCGGATGCCGCGACACAACAGCCCGAACGGCGAACGCACGAAGCGCAGCAGCAGCACGAAGACGACGGCGAGCACGATCAGCGAGAACGTGAACGCGGTGCGGCTGTACATGTCGAAACGGAACAAGCCCAGCACCGGCGCCGGCGAGATTCCGGAGAGGCCGTCGCTGCCGCCGGTAACCGATGACAGCTTGTTGGCCAGCGCTGCGACCAGTTGCCCGAGCGCAATCGACAACACCAGTTGCGGCAGTCCGCGAAACCGCGTGATCAACGCGCCGGAGATGATGCCCATCACAGTGCCGGCGACGATGCCGACGCCGAGCAGCAGGATCGGTTCGCGAATGCCGCCGATGCAGGCATTGCCGACCGCATAGGCGCTGACGCCGAACAGCGCGGCATGGCCGAGCGTCGCGATGCCGCAATAGCCGGTGACAAGATCGAGCGACAGCACCAGCAGCGTGATGCCGATCAGCCGCGTCAGGAACGCGAGATCGTCGGGAAACAGCAGGAAGCCGAGCGCGCCGAGGGCTGCGATGCAGGCGACGCCCATCAGTTCGGCGGCGAACGGAAAGGCGCGGTCGGATGTCTTTGCCAATGTGGACAGGCCAGTCATGTCAATGTGCCCGCCCGAACAGTCCGCGAGGGAACAGGAAGGCGATGACGATCACCGCGAGATAAAAGAAGAACTCACCGTATTCCGGCGCGAGATATTTTCCCGTGGTGTCGGCAAGGCCGAGCAACAGCGAAGCCGCGAGCGCGCCGGCGATCGAGCCCGCGCCGCCGACCGAAACGACGACGAGGAACGTCACCATGTAGCGCAGCGCGTAGAACGGCTCGATCGGCAGCAGTTCCGCGCCGACCACGCCGCCGAACGCGCCGAGGCCCACGGCCAAGGCGAAGGTCGCAGCATAAATCCATTCGGTGCGAATGCCGAGCGAATCCGCCATGTCGCTGTTGTCGACGGAGGCGCGCAGCCGGATGCCGAACTCCGTCTTGTCGATCAGCAGCCACAGCGCCAGCGCGGTGACAACGCCGCAGGCGATGACGAACACGCGATGGGTCGGGATCATGCGGAATCCGATGTCGAGCGGACCGCTCAACGCGTTCGGCAGCGGGATCGCTTTCAAGGTCGGTCCGAAGATGAAATTCGACAGGCCGATGATGACGAAGGTGATGCCGATGGTCAGCAGCACCTGGATCAGCGGGTCCGACTTCCGGTAGATGCGGCGATAGAGCAGGATTTCCAGCGGGATCGAAATGACGATAGTGCCGATCACCGCGATCGCGATGGCGAGCCCATAGCCGGCGCCGAGATCGCGCATCGCATAGGAGGCGAGATAGCCGCCGATCATGGCGAAGGCGCCGTGCGCCAGGTTCACCACGCGCATCAGGCCCATCATGATCGACAGGCCGATGGAGATGATGAACAGCACCATGCCGTAGGAAATGCCGTCGAGGCCGATGCTCAGGATCGTCTGCATGGTCCCTAGCGTCCCGCCGGCGTCGCAATGCTGCGGCCGGCTCGTGAGAAAGCCACGTCGTGATGGATCACGCCGCGCACCATGGTCATTAGCACGTTGACGCCGCGGAGGTCAGGCGCGGAATCGGCCAACGGATCGCGATCCGGCACGATCAGGTCGGCGGCCATGCCCGGCGCCAGCACGCCGCGCCAGCTTTCCTGCTTCATCGCGTAGGCGCCGCCATGGATATACGCCGCGACGGCCTCGCGCGGGGTCAGCGCCTCGTTCGGGCCGATCGGCTCGCCATCGGGCAAGCCGCGATCCACCGCATCGGCCATGCCCGCCCATGGCGAGGTGAGGCCGGTGGGCGCATCGGAGCTGGCGACGTAATGAACGCCGGCGGCCAACGCGGAGCGGCCGGGATACTTGTCGTGGCGGCGCGGCCCGAACGCCTGCTCGATGGAGCGGCGCATCCGGGTGAGAAAACTCGGCTGCATCACGATCAGCGCGCCAAGCCGCTGCATCCGCGCGAAGCCATCGCGCGGCGGACAGAAGAAGTGCTCGATGCGATGGCGCGGATCTGGCCATGCCACGCGGCCCTGCCCGGTCTCGTAGGCATCGATCACGCAGGCCACCGCGCGATCGCCGGTGGCGTGCACCGCGACCTGCCAGCCGGCCTCATGCGCGGCGACGATAACGCGCTTCAGGTCAGCCTCGGGCCGCATGAAGAAGCCACGCGTTGGCGTGTCGCAATAGTCTTCGCTGACAGCAGACGTGCGCCCGCCGACGATGCCGTCGGCGAAAAATTTCAGCGTCATCGCCTGCCAGTCGGCATCGCGGGTCGGAGCCAGCCCGCGCGCGACCGCTTCCTCCGGGTCGAGTTGATGCATGAAACCGAGCCGCATCAGCAGGTGCGCCCTGTCGCCGCGCGCCACCTGCCACACCGCGAACTCCTCGTCGAAGCCGCTGGTGAATCCGACCGCTGCTTCCACCGCCGCCGTCATTCCCATGCGCAGGCAATCGTCGATGGTGGCGTGCAGTGACTGCGCCAACGTCGCGCGACTGATCGGCGGCACCCGGCGGAAGATCAATTCGGCGGCGGCTTCGGTGGCGCTGCCGTCGAGGCGACCATCGGCGCTGCGGCCGAACTCGCCGCCCTGCACTTCGGAAATGCCTTCGTCGATATCGAGCGCACGCAACGCCGCGCCGTTGACGATGGCGATGTGGCCGCAGAAGCGGCGGATCAGCACCGGATGATCCGGGATCGCGGCATCGAGTTCGTCGCGGGTCGGATAGCGGTGTTCGGCCAGATGATTTTCGTCGAACTCCGCCGCATGAACCCATTCGCCCTTCGGCGTCGTTGCCGCGCGCGCCCTGACGCGGGCGATGACGTCGTCCACCGACGTCGCATGGGCGCGGCCGAGCGGAACCAGCAGTCGCCCATAAGCAATCGCGAACAGGTGGATATGCGCGTCGGTGAGACCGGGCAACACGGTCGCGCCTTGCAGATCGATGGTGTCGGCGGCGGCGGGCGCATCGCGTGTCGCACCAAGCCACGCGACCTTGCCGTCCTGCACGACAATGGCTTCCGCCGGGGAGCGATCCTCGGCGAAGCGGCAAATCCGTCCATTGATAAGCCGCAGCGAGCCGGTGCGATCGGTCACAAGTCAATCCTGACGTGGTGATACGTAGCGTCGGGAAACGCGAGGACTCCCGTTCGTCCCGACGGCCCGCCTGCTTCGAACACCCATGCATCAGGCCGGGATGTCGAGAGAAAAGCGAACCGTCGCGCGAACGGGAGCCGTTACATGCGTCGGCGTTACTTGCTGCTCAGGGCCCAGTCGGGCTGCGCCTCGAAGGTCTTGATCTCCTTGTTGATCAGCTTGCCGTCGACCTTCTCGACCGTGCGCAGATAGACGTTCTGGCGGATGTGCCGGGTGTCCGGATCGATTGACACCGGGCCGCGCGGGCTGACCCACTTCATGCCCTTCACCGCCTCGACCGCCTTGGCCGGATCGCGCTTGCCGTCGGTCGCCTCGATCATCTTGTAGATGACGCGGGCGCCGTCATAGGCCGCGACCGAGGTCATCGTCATGTCTGTGACCTTGTTGCCGTCCTTCTCGATCTGCGCGATGAACTTCTTGTTCTCCGGCGAGTCGTGCGACACGGCGTAGTGATAGGTCGACAGGATGCCGATGCCGGCGTCTCCGATGGTCGGCAGATCCGGTTCGGTGACGACGTCGCCGGTGGACATCAGCTTGACGCCCGCGACCTTGAGGCCGTTGTCGATGTAGGCCTTGACGAAGCCCAGCGTCGGCGGACCGGCCGGCAGGAACGTGAAGATGGTGTCGGCGCCGGAATCCCTGATCCGCTGCATGATCGGGCCGAAGTCCGTGGTGTTGAGCGGCATGCGGATGGCTTCGACCACCTTGCCGCCCTCGGCCTCAAAGGTCTTCTTGAAGGCGGCTTCGGCATCGATGCCCGGGCCGTAATCGCTCACCGCGATGGCGACTTTCTTGGCGCCGTTGGTCTTGGCGACTTTCGCCGCCGGCACGGTGTTCTGCCACATCGTGAACGAGGTGCGCACGATATACGGGCTCTTCTGCACGATGGCGGAGGTGGCGGCGTTCATCACCACCAGCGGCGTCTTGGATTCTTCCAGCAGCGGCGCGATCGCCATCGCGTCCGGCGTGAAGTAGACGCCGGCGAGATACTGCACCTTGTCCTTGACCAGCAATTCCTGCGCCAGCGCCTTGGACTTCGCCGGGTTCGGCGATTCCTCGTCGCGATAGATGAACTCGATGGTGTGGCTGCCGACCTTGTTGCCATGCTCGGCGACCCAGGCGTCGATGCCCATCTTGAAGTTCTTGCCGAACAGCGCGTAAGGCCCGGACATCGTGCCGATCACGCCGACCTTGATCACGTCCGCCGACGCACCGCCGGTCATCAGGCCGATGGCGACAGCCGCCGACAACAATGTTGCTGATTTTTTCATCGCACTCCCTCTCCGTGTTTTTGTGTCGTTGTGGTTATGGCACGCCGCGGGTCGTTGGTGTGGGTCCGCGTACATCAAAACATCTCGAAGTATTCGCGTTGCTCCCATTCCGTCACCTCGGCCTGGAAGCGGTCGATCTCGGCATTCTTGATAAAAACGTAGTAGTCCACAAGCTCCGCGCCCATCGCCTCGCGGAAGAACGGATCGTCCTTCAGCGCGAATACCGCCTCGCGCAGCGATTTCGGCAGCAGGCTGGCCTTGGTCTCATAAGGCGTGTCGGCATCGGGACCGGGATCGAGCTTGCGATCGACGCCGTCGAGGCCGGAGAGAATTTGCGACGCCATGTAGAGATACGGATTCGCCGCCGGTTCGCCGACGCGATTTTCCAGCCGCGTCGCCGGATCGTTCGGTCCGCCCAGCACGCGCAGCATCACGCCGCGATTGTCGCGGCCCCAGATCGCGCGATCAGGCGCCAGTGAATAGGAGCGGTAGCGTTTGTAGCCGTTGATGGTCGGCGTGGTGAACACGGTGGCGGCGCGCGCATGGTCGAGCAGGCCGGCGAGATAATGCTTGCCGAGCGGCGACAGCGGCTCGCCGTCCACCTTCGACACGAAGGCATTCTCGCCGGTTGTGGTCGAGACCAGCGACTGATGCAGATGCCAACCCGACGACATCACATTGGGAATGCGCGGCCGGCACATGAAAGTGGCATGGCAGCCGTGGCGGCGCGCGATCTGCTTCACCGCGCTGCGGAACAGCACCATGGTGTCCGCCGGCGCGAGGCCGACAGTCGGCTGAAACACGAATTCACATTGGCTCGGGCCGTATTCGACTTCCATCGAGCGCAACGGCAGGCCGAGGGCCATGACGTCGCGGCGCAGTACTTCCAGCACCGGCTCCATCATGTCGTAGCGCTGCTCGGTGAGATACTGATAGCCGTGCGACAGCAGCGTCACGTCCGGCGGCTCGCCGGGCTGGCCCGCATGATGCGGCTGCATTTTCGGGTCGGCGAGACGGAAGATGTGGAATTCGACCTCGAGCCCGGCCATGAAATCGTAGCCGCGCGCGGCGAGTTTCTCCAGCACCGAGCGATAGAAGCCCCGCGTCGCGAACGGCACCGGGCGGCCGTCACCGAAATAGAGATCGCACATCACCCAGCCGGTCGCGGGCGCCCACGGCAGCACGCGGAAGGTGGTGGGATCGGGCACCATCAGCACGTCGCCGCCGCCCTGCATCTCGGCCATGCCGAAGCCGCCGCCGGCGGTGAACACCGGAAACACCGTCTTGTGCGAGGTATCCTTCGCCAGCATCGTGGTGGTGATCGAGCATCCGCTCTCCAGCGAATGCACCGCCTCGCTGGCGATCAGTGTTTTGCCGCGCAGGATGCCGTGCTGATCGGGAAACGATAGCCGGATGGTTTCCAGCTTCTGCTCCTCGACCATCCGCGCCAAGCGGGTCGCGGCCTCGTGCTGCTCATCGGACCAGAGGCCGTGCTTCCTGACGAAACTCAAGGCAATTCCCTTTGCTGAAATCGAGCAGCGTGACGGTTATTCGGCGGCCGCGAGATGCGGCGCCTTCTTCGCGATATCCGCCGGCACCGCCGCCGCCCATGGCGCGCCGCGCCGCCGCTTCACGTCGACTTCCATCCAGTACATCTCCCAGCCGCGCGTCGGCCCGATGCCGTCCATGGTGGCGGGCCCCTGAATGCTGCGCGCGTTGGCGGCGTCGAGGAACATGAACGGCTTGCCGCCGGACGATGCCTTCTCGATCTCCTGCCGCAGCAAGCGTCGATACTGGATGATAGCCTTGTCGGACTGGCCGAGGTGCTCCTGGGTGCGATCCTGAATCGCGCCCATCGATTCCACCGCCCATTGATCGTGGACGTTGATGTCGGTGCCCATGCCGGTATAGGTCTCGGTCGCCTGCTCGTGCGGATCGAAGCCGTAGTCGTTCGACTTGTTCTTGCGCGAGACGTAGTCCGGCAACGCGTAGAGTTCGAGGCGCTGGTCGCGCATCTTCTTCTTGTCCACCGGCGCGCCGTAGCTGGTGAAGATCGCGTACCAATAGCAGTGCGTGTCATCCACCGGCACATGCCACTGCGTGATCGTCATCTCGGTGCTCATCGGGATGACGAAGGCATGCGGAAACAGTTGATTGGTGACGCGCACATGGGTGCGCTCGGAGTCGATCTCACGCAGCGCGATCAGCCGAAGGCCATATTCGGTCTGCTCGACATTGATGATCGGGCGATCGTATTCGCGCAGCACCTTGGTCATCGGCATTTCGCTGTCGGCGGAGGCGCCGCGAAACTGCTTGCCGTAGGCGGCGGTCGGGTCTTCGTCCTCGAAGAAGCGATGCAGGAACGAGGCGTGCGCCGGATCGATGCCGACTTCCAGCGCCTGCAACCAGTTGCATTCGATCAGGCCCTTGAAGGCGAAGGTGTAGGCGTCCGGCGCGGCGAAGCAGTCGATCTCCGGAAAGGCCGGCGGCTCGCCCTCGCCCATATAAGCCCACAGGATGCCGCCCTTCTCCACGACGGGATAAGCGCGCTGCTTGATATTCTTGCAAAGCACCGAGCCGGCGGGCTCGGCCGGCGTCTCGAGGCACTGGCCGTCAACATCGAACAACCAGCCGTGGAACGAGCAGCGCACGCCGCCGTCTTCCAGCCGGCCGAAGGCCAGGTCAGCGCCGCGATGCGGGCAATGCCGCTCCATCAAGCCATAGCGGCCGCTTTCGTCGCGGAACAACACCAGCTTTTCGCCGAGCAGCGTCACCGGCTTGATCGGCCGTTCGCCTTCCAGTTCGTCGACCAGCGCGGCGGGCTGCCAATACATCCGCATCAGCTTGCCGCAGGCGGTGCCGGGACCGGTCAGGGTGATGAGATCGTTCTGCTGCTGGCTCATCATGATGGCGTTCTCCTCGGGCGTCGCCGGGACGCCCATTCGCCTCTCGTTTCCTCGGCCAGATTGTTCGATAGACGAACAAACGTCCGATTTGGTTTAGAGTGCCTCCAGATTGGAGCAGACGCAAGCCCGATTTCCAATCCAGTCCTTGGTCGCGATGACCGGAGGAGACGCCGACAATCGCCATGCATCGTCCCGAGGGCCGCAATGCGACGACCACGCCGCGCTGGTGCATAATCGCGCGATTCGTGGCCCCCGCCGCGACCGACACGCCAACGGACGGCAACTGCCCGAATGCCCAAGCTCAAGCGCACCGCAGACGAACAGCAGGCCAGACGCGACGGGCCGGAGGTCATCGAAAGCCTCGACCGCGGCTTGCGCGTGATCCAGTCGTTCGGCACCGATCATCGGCCGATGACGCTGAGCGACATCGCCAAAGCCTGCGACCTGCCGCGCGCGACGGTGCGGCGCATCCTGCACACGCTGATCAACGCCGGTTATGTGGCCGGTGACGAGCGGCTGTTCTCACTGACGCCGCGCATTCTGACGCTGGCCTCGGCCTATCTCGCCTCGAACCAGATCAGCAGCGTGATGCAACCACTGATGGACGAGGTTTCGGCCAAGGCGAAGGAAGTCTGCTCGCTGGCAATCCTCGACGGCGCCGAGGCGGTGTTCGTCGCCCGCGCCAGCCCCGCACGGGTGTTTTCCGCCGGCATCGATATCGGTTACCGGCTGCCGGCGTTCTGCACCTCGGTCGGCCGCGTGCTGCTCGGACGCCTGTCCGACCGCGAATTGTCGACAACCATCAAGGCGACGGCCGTGACCGCGCTGACGCCCAGCACCGTGACCGACAAGGCGGCGGTGATCGCGACCATTATCGCCGATCGCGCCAAGGGCTATTCGCTGGTGGATCGCGAAGCCGAACCCGGCTTCCGCTCGATCTCGGTGCCGATCCGGCGCTACGACGGCGGCATCGTCGCCGCCGCCAATATCGGTGCCCATGTCGACCGCATCACGACCGACGAGATGATCGCGCGCTTCCTGCCGTTACTGAAAGACATGTCGGAAGCGGCGAAGCCGCTGCTGGTGTAGGCGCCGAGGGCGAAGCGGGCGCTTGGCTCGTCATGACCGGGCATAGCCGTTCGAAGAACGGCGTCGCTTCCGCTCGCCGATGTCCCGGCCATGACGGAATTGAACTCATCGCGCGACGAGGCAGCTCTGTTGAATCCTAATCCGGCAACAGCCGTTTCTTGTAAGCGTCGGGGTCCATGTCGCGGATGTCGATGCTGATGCTGTGGACCTCCGGCATCATCTCCGCCATGCCTTGCCGCAACGCGACACTGAGTTGCTCCTTCTGCGCCGGCGTGCGCCCGGCGAGCAGATAGAACGAGACATGGAAGAACGATTTGCGCTCGCCGGCGATGAGATAATCGTCGAAGGCCTGCGCGCGGCTCTTGAGATCCTCCGCCTTGACGACGCCGGTTGAGGCCGCGACCCGTTGCAGCATCGACAGGACGTCGCGGATCGGCGGCATCTTCTGATCGCGCGCATAGTGGCAAACGATATGGGGCATATGAATCTCAGTCTTCCGCTTCCGCCACGGCCGTGAGTTTGTTGATGACGGTATCGAGCGTCTTGCGCTCGTCCACCGTCAGATGCCTGAGCAGTGCCACCTGAGCGCGGCGCGCATTCGGCATGATCCGCTGATAAAGCTGAAGCCCCTTCTCGGTGATTTCGAGGACATGCCGCAACTCGTGCGTCTCGTCCTGGGTGCGCTGCACCAGCTTGCGCTTCTCCAGCCCCAGCAGCGCCCGGCTCATCTGGCCCTTGTCCATCTTCCACGCATCGCGCAGCGCACGCGTGGTTCCCGAGCCGTAGCGGACCAGCATGGTGAGCACGCGCCATTCCGGAAGGCTGATCTCGTGCTCGAACAGATAGCGCCGGGTGCTGATGCGAAGCAGCAACGCGCTGAGATTGGTGATCCGCATGCTGAGGAAGTCGCCGACTTCCAGATTGGCGCCGTCCACCCCTGGTTTGATCCAGTTCTTCACGTTCGACTGTACCAATGCGATCTCCCAAATCGCTGCTTTTACCGGCCTAGTCCGCAATCCTGCTGAACGCAAGACCGACCATGGAACGCAATCGCACAAGTGCTTGATACTACAATGCGTGCCCGACATGCTCTCCATCGCAAGCATGAATGCCGATCCGGCAGTATCGTCATCGATATCGCGTGAACGATATCCGCGCCGCTGCTTTGGCAGCCGCGCAACGCCTTTGTCCTATTATCACCTTTCCTGATTCACTTTTACGTGCGAGCCGATGAAAATCGCACTCTGTTCGACGCTATTCCTGCGCGAATTCGCTCTCGATCGCGGCTGCGAACTCATCGTTGAGAGCGTCGCAGTGGTTCTATTTTTTAACGAACTTTGTTCACACTTCTGACCAAAGCCACCCGAGCAAGAGATTCGGGAGCCGAGAGTTCGTGACTGACGTTATGGGATGCCGCCTCGTCTCCGCAGTTTTCCATAGCCTGCATTGTTTCGATAACGCCTGCGTTGAACGGCCGAAGTCGGCAATGCATGTCACGCTCTTACGCGACAACCTCCGACAAACCCATAGCCAGAAGGCAGACGGATTCCACGATGCGCAAGAACCTTCCTGTCACCGACGCCGAATATCCCGTAACCGACGAAACCCTGATCGTCTCGCGGACCGACCTCAAGGGACGACTGACTTACGTCAACGGCGACTTCATCGACGCCGCGGAGTTCACCACCGACGAATTGATCGGCAAGGCGCACAACATCGTCCGCCATCCCGACATGCCGCCGGAGGCGTTCGAGAATCTGTGGGAGACATTGAAGGCAGAGAAGCCGTGGGTCGGTGCGATCAAGAACCGGCGCAAACACGGCGGCTTCTACTGGGTGCTGGCGACCGCGTCGCCGATCCGGGAGAACGGACAGGTCACCGGCTATACCTCGATCCGCACCAAACTGGCTGCCGATCAACGCGCCCTGGCGGAAGATATCTACGCGGCCATTCGCGAAAAGCGCCCACATCAGTACCGGATCGACGCCGGCATCCTGCGGAAACGCTCGTTCTTCGATCATTTCGGGCTGTTCACCCGCACCATCCGGGCGCGGCTGACGACGCTGATGACGCTGCAGGCGCTGTTCCTGCTGGCTTGTGGCGCGCTGGGCGCGACCGTGGTCGGCGGGACATGGGGCCTCGCCATCAGCTTTCTTGCGGTCACGGGTCTCATCGTAGACGCGTTCGTCGGCCGCCAGACCATCCGCGCCTTTCAGGAGCCGATGCACCATCTGAACGAAACGATGCTGAACCTCGTGCATGACAAGTTCGACAACCGCATCGAGATCAAGCGCGACGACGAGATCGGCGAAGCGCTACGCAACCTCCAGACCGTGCAGACGCTGATCCGCTTCAGCCGCGCGGAGGTCAATGCGACGCAACGCCGGGCCGACCTTCAGCGCAAGGCCGATACCACCAGGATCGCCGATTCGTTCGAAGCCGCGATCGGCGAAATCGTCCAGGCCGTCGCATCGGCGGCGGCCGAGCTTGAAGCATCCGCGACGACGCTTGCGTCCAACGCCGATCACGCGCGGGAATTTACCGAGCGCGTCGCCAACGGATCGACGGAAGCTTCATCGAACGTCAACTCGGTCGCCTCCGCCACGGAGGAGATGACCGCCTCGGTTCGCGAGATCAGCCAGCAGGTGCAGGACTCCGCGCGGATGGCGAACGACGCGGTCGATCAGGTCCATTCGGCGACCGAGCGCGTCAGCGCACTCTCCAGCGCGGCGGCGCGCATCGGCGATATCGTCGAGATCATCAACAACATCGCCGGCCAGACCAACCTTCTGGCGCTGAATGCCACCATCGAGGCGGCCCGCGCCGGGGAGGCCGGCCGCGGCTTCTCGGTGGTTGCGTCGGAAGTGAAGGCGCTGGCGGAGCAGACCGCCAAGGCGACCGGCGAGATCGGCCAGCAGATCAGCGGCATCCAGTCTGCGACACAGGAATCCGTGGCGGCGATCAACGAGATCAGAAACTCGATCGAGAAGCTTTCGGGAATCTCCTCGACCATCGCATCGGCCATCGAGGAACAGGGCGCGACAACGCAGGAAGTCTCCCGCAACGTGCAGCATGCCGCCAAGGGAGCGCAGGAAGTCTCCTCGAATGTCGGCAATCTTCAGCGCGGCGCGGTGGAGACGGGATCCGCCTCTTCGCAGGTGTTGACCGCGGCGCAGACGCTGTCGCGCGACAGCGGCCGGCTCACGGTCGAGGTCAACAAGTTCCTCAACTCGGTCCGGGTCGCGTAGCGGCCGGCCCATCCGTCGGATTGAACAAAAAAATCCCCTGGCCACCGCCAGGGGATTTTGGCCAAAGAATTTTTGACCAGGGATTTTTCATTCGCCGTTTCGCCCTGATGGACGCGGACCGAATGCCCGGCGGCATCGCCGCATCGTCACTGCTTCAATGGCTTGAGTTCGACCATCACCCCGGTGAGTTCCGGCTCATGCGGTCTCAGGCTGGAGGAGGATGAATCGCTCCAGTCCGCAAGGCTGACCACCGCGCCGGTGCGCGCATCCGCCGGCTCGGTCGGCTCCAGAACCTTCAAGCCGATCGCATCGACAAAGAAGGTGTGTTCGCCGAACAGTTCGTTCAATTTACCGACCGCCGGATGGTCGTCGGGAAGAACACGCGCTTCCATCTGGCTCAACGTCTGCTTCACCTGCGTCGCATTCAGTTTCATGCTTCCTCCTGCTGAAGTCGTAGGTTGCGTTCACGCGTGGCTGACGACACCCTGCAATCAGGCGGTCTTCTTCGTGAACATGGTCAGGACGCCGTCCTCGTCGACATTGATGGCGACGACCTGCGCGGAGCTGCGCCCCTTGGCCTTGAGCGCGGATACTGCCTGCGGCGTCGCGTCAATCGAATCGCGCAGCGATTTCAGGTCTTCTTCCTTGGCTGTCGCCACGAGCGCATCGACCTTCGAGCGCATGTCGGATTGAAGGTCTTCGACGTCGACCACCTGAATGGTGCGGATGGTGACGTTCTGTTGGGTTTGCTGCTCGGGGTTCGACGGTCCGGGCGTTCCCTGCGCCATGACGGGCACTCCCGCGATCAGTGGCGCAACAACAATCGGCATTGCCAAGGCACGCATGATGGCACGCATATCCGCTCCTCCTGTTCCATATGGACACGAAGCGGAATCTATCGATGGAAGATGGTAGGCGGCCGTTCTTTATATGGTCATTCGATGAACATGACGCGGCGATAGTATGCGCACCCGCCATCGCGGAACACGCGGCCGGGCCGGATCGGCCGGCAAGATCGACGACGATATAGGCCGGCTATGTCGGCTGCGCGTCCAGCTTCTGCTTGAGCTGCTCGATCACATCCTGATCGTCGGTCACCACGCGGAGATAGCCATGCCACGTGATCGGACCACACTTGGTGTGTTCGCTGGTGAGTTGATCCTTCAGCGACGGGAACAATCCCCTGTGGCGGGGCGGGATGAGAAGTTCCATGGGCCGTATCTCCACCTGTGAGGAAGACTCCCGAGGAGCAGACCACCGAAACCGCGCGCACCCGACTTAATCAGGCCGCACGGGGACATTCAGTTCCTCGAATCACTACCCCTATGCGACGGGTGGTTTCTGGCCAGAGTATGTTCATTCATCCGAAACCGTGCGTAGCGGCGCTTCGCCCGCGCAAGGGAGCAGCCGCTTTGCGCGATCGCTGACGGAACGAGATCGACCCTAGCGGCCCTTGAAACGCGGCGGACGCTTTTCCACGAAAGCCGCCGCACCTTCGCGCAGATCTTCCGTGACGAAGGCACGTCCCTGCGCCACCGCCTCGCGATCCAGCGCATCCGGCAGCGGCGCGCTCCACGCGGCTTCGACCTGCGCCTTGATCAGGCCGATGCTGACCGGCGGCCCATCCGCCAGCTTTTGCGCGACCGCAAACGCCTCGTCGAACAGCGCCGCGTCGTCGACCGTTTTCCAGATCAGGCCCCATTGCGCGGCCTGCGCGGCGCTGACCGGCTCACCGAGCAGCGCCATCGCACGAGCACGCGCGATTCCGATCGCGCGTTGCAGGAACAGCGAGGTGCCCGCGTCCAACGCCGCGCCAAGGCGAACGAAACTGAGCACGAACCGCGCCGAGCGGGCGGCAATCACGATATCGCCCGCAAGCGCGATGCCGACACCTGCGCCGGCCGCCGGGCCGTTGACGGCGACAACGATAGGCTTGTCAGCACCGCGCATTGTCTCGATCAGCGGGCTGACTTGATCGCGAAGCAGCGACGCAACACGCTCGCCGGCATCGAACGTATCGCCGCCAAGCTGCGCGCCGGAGCAAAATCCCTTTCCCGCACCGGTCAACAGGATGGCGCGCACCGCGCTATCCGACAGCGCGGAATTCAACGCGACGTTCAGTTCCGCGAGCAAAGTGCCGCCAAGAGCATTGTACTGCTCCGGATTGTTGAGGGTGAGAATGGCGACCCCACCGCGACGCTCGATCAGAACCATCGGCATATGCGCTGTTCTCCTACAATGATCGCGCGATCAACAGCTTCATGATCTCGTTGGCGCCGCCATAGATCTTCTGCACCCGCGCATCGACGAACATCCGCGAAATCGGGTATTCTTCCATGTAGCCGTATCCGCCGTGCAATTGCAGGCACTCGTCGATGGTCTCGACCTGCTTCTGCGAGCACCACCATTTCGCCATCGAGGCGGTGACGGCATCGAGATCGCCGGCGACCATCCGTCCGATGCAGTAATCGAGGAACACGCGCGCCACCGTCGCTTCGGTCTTGCGCTCGGCCAGCGTGAAGGCGGTGTTTTGAAACTCGATCAACGCCTTGCCGAACGCCTTGCGCTCCTTGGTGTAGTCGGCCGTGAGTTCGACAGCGCGCTCCATCGACGCCACCGCACCGATGGCGATCATCAACCGCTCCCACGGCAATTGTTGCATCAGTTGCACGAAGCCCTGCCCTTCCTCGGGACCGAGCAGATTCGCGCACGGCACCGTGACGTCCTCGAAGAACAGTTCGGAGGTGTCGGCCGCTGGCAACCCGATCTTGTCGAGCTTGCGGCCGCGCCGGAACCCCTTCGCGTCCGCGGTTTCGACGACGATCAGCGACAGCCCCTTCGCGCCCGCGCCGCCGGTGCGCGCGACCACGATGACGAGATCGCAGGTCTGGCCGTTGGTGATGAAGGTCTTCTGGCCGTTGATGACGTAGTTGTCACCATCGCGTTTGGCCGATGTGCGGACGCTTTGCAGATCGGAGCCGGTGCCGGGCTCGGTCATGGCGATGGCGCCGATCAGTTCGCCGCGCGCCATGCCGGGCAGCCAGCGCTGCTTCTGCGCCTCGGAGCCATACCGCAGAATGTAGTGCGCGACGATGCCGCTGGAGACGGTGACGCCGTTGTTCAGTTCCGGCACCACGCGCTCGATATCCTCGAACACCGCCGCGTCATAGGCGAGGCTGGCGCCGAGGCCGCCATAGTTTTCCGGAATGCTGGGCAGCAGCGCGCCCATTTCGCCGAGCGCGAGCCATGCCGAGCGGTCCACCAACCGTTGCTTCCGCCAGATCTCGGCACGGGGTGCGAGATCCTTGGCGAGAAACTTGCGAAACTGGTCGCGGAAGGTGTCCAGTTCCTCGGTCATCCATGGCGAGCGGTACTGCATCAGCGTTTTCCCTTAAATGATCAGGCCACCGCCTAAATGATCAGGCCGCCGCCGCAGACGACGACCTGTCCGCTGATGTAGTTGGATTCCGGACTGCAGAACAAGTAGACCGCGTCCGCCGCCTCCTCGGGTGTGCCGCCACGGCCGAGCGGAATCATCCGCGACATGGCATCGAGCATCTGCGGCTGCACACCGACCTTGATGTCGCGTCCGGCGACGTCGATGGTTTTCTGCTGTGCCTCGATCGGCTGCGTCAACCGGGTGTTGATCAGGCCGAAGGCCACGCAATTGACGTTGACCTTGTAGCGTCCCCACTCCTTGCACAACGTGCGGGTGAGGCCGACAAGCGAGGCCTTCGCCGAGGAATAGCTCGCCTGCCCGGCATTGCCGTAGAGGCCCGCGATCGAAGAAATGTTCACCACCTTGCGGAACACCTCGCGGCCGGCTTCGGCTTCCTTCTTCGCCATCACCCGGATCGGCTCCGCCGCCGCGCGCAGGATGCGGAACGGCGCCACCAGATGCACGTCCAGCATCGCCTGAAACTGCTCGTCGGTCATCTTCTGAATCGTCGCGTCCCAGGTGTAGCCCGCGTTGTTGACCAGGATATCCAGACCGCCGAAGGACTCGAGCCCCGCGCCGACGAAGCGGTCGGCGAAACCGGCTTCGGAGACGCTGCCGTTGACGGCGACCGCACGGCCACCGGCCGCCTTGATTTCATTCGCGACCGCATCGCCGGGCGCGGCGTCGAGGTCGTTGACGACGACGCTCGCGCCTTCGCTCGCCAGCTTCAACGCAATGGCCCGACCGATGCCGCGACCCGAACCGGTCACCAGCGCGACTTTTCCTTCAAGCTTTCTCATGGCGTGCTTCTCTCGGGTGTCTTGAATGATTGGAATATCAACGGGCGACGATGGCTTCGCCGAGCAGCTTGGCTTCGCCGGCGTCATCCCTGGCGACCAGCGCGATCTTCATGCACGGTTCGCCGTTGTGATCGATGAGTTCGGTGACGTGGCCCTCGCAGGTGAGGCGCGCACCGAGTTGCGTAATCGCCGCGAACCGCGTCGAGAAGGCTCGGATATCCTTCGGGCGAACCGCGTCGGTCAGAGCCTGCCCGAGATAGGCCATCACCAGCATGCCGTGCGTGAAGACATCCGGAAAGCCGGCCTTCTTCGCGAAATCGAGATCGACATGGATGGGATTGTGATCGCCCGACGCTCCGCAATAGAGCGCGAGCGTGTGGCGCGTGATCGGCGCGAAAGCCTTGTGCACGACGCGATCGCCGACCGAGCGGTTTGCTGCTTGTGTCACGTTCATGCTGCCTTTGGGTTTCGCACCACGATGGTCCGCGTCGTATCGGCAATATGGACGCCATCCTGCCGCGTGATTTCGGTGACGACCGCGATCAACGTCATCGCGCCGCCTTTCTTCTCGGTCACGTCGGTGACGCGGGACCGAAACGTCAGCGTGTCGCCGACCATCGCCGGCGCGTGATAAGTAAAGCCCTGTTCGCCGTGCAGCACGCGCGCGAGATCGATATCGAGTTCGGTGAGAAACTCGAACGGGTTCTCCGCATCCATCATTTCAAGGCAGAACAGATAGGTCGGCGGCACGGGGATTGCCGCGTATCCCTCGGCGCGCGCCGCCTGCGCATCGCGATAGATCGGGTTGCTCTCCCCGATCGTCTCGCAGAAATAACGCAGCCGGCCCGGCTCGACATGGGCGGTGACGGGCGTGAAGCTGCGCCCGATGGCGGATAGATCGACCATCCGCTGACCTCACACGCGCTCGTACAGCGACACGACGCAGGCGCCGCCGAGACCCAGATTGTGCTGGAGCGCCAGACGCGCGCCATCGACCTGAGTGGCTTCCGCCGTGCCGCGCAACTGGCGTGTCAGTTCATAGCATTGCGCCAGCCCGGTGGCCCCCAGCGGATGCCCCTTGGACAACAATCCGCCGGAGGGATTGGTGACGATCTTGCCGCCGTAGGTGTTGTCGCCGTCGTCGATGAAGCGCGCGGCCTCGCCTTCGGGACACAACCCCAGCGCCTCATAGGTAATGAGTTCGTTCTGCGCGAAGCAGTCGTGCAATTCGACCACGTCGAGATCGGCCGGCGCAACACCGGCGGCTTCGTAAACCTGCTTCGCCGCCGCTTTCGCCATGTCGAAGCCGACCACCTGCATCATGTCGCCGGCGCCGAAGGTCGAGGGCATGTCGGTGGTCATCGCTTGCGCGCGAATGCGAACGTCGGCGCGCAGACCGTGCTGCTTGGCGAACTTCTCCGACACCAGAATCGCGGCAGCGGCCCCGCAGGTCGGAGGGCACGCCATCAGCCGCGTCATCACGCCCGGCCAGATCACCTGATCGTTCATCACGTCGTCGGCGGTGACTTCCTTGCGGAACAGCGCCAGCGGATTGTTCTTGGCGTGCCGGCTTGCCTTGGCGCGGATTTTCGCGAACGCGTCCAGCGGCGTGCCGTACTTCTTCATATGGCTGAGGCCGGCACCGCCGAAATAACGCAGCGCCAGCGGGATGCCCGGCGCGTCGACCAGCTTGTCGGCGGCGGCATCGAAATCCTCGAACGCACTTGGACGATCATTATATACGGAGCCCAAAGCGCCCGGCTTCATCTGCTCGAAACCCAGCGCCAGCACGCAATCGGCGGCACCGGATTCAATCGCCTGCCGCGCAAGGAACAATGCGGTCGATCCGGTCGAGCAGTTGTTGTTGACGTTGACGACGGGAATGCCGGTCATCCCGACCGGATAGAGCGCACGCTGGCCGCAAGTCGAGTCGCCGTAGACGTAACCGACATAGGCCTGCTGAACGGCAGAATAGTCGATGCCCGCATCGTTCAACGCGCGCCGCAGCGCCTCGCTCCCCATCACGTGATACGGCTCGTTTGCGCCCGGCTTGGTGAAGGGGATCATGCCGACCCCGGCAACGTAAGTCTGCGATGACATCGTCGACCTCCTTAAATGACCCTATGGACTTTTCCTTACCCATGGGTAATATACACAAGACACGCGGGAGTCAACGCTTCCGAAGGACCCCTGAATGGACACGCGCACGCCGGCTTCCGAACGCTCTCCCTGGTTGCCTTTCGAAAGCCGCCGCCGCGCGCGCGACGAAAAGCGCGAGGCGGTGCTGCGCACGGCGGTGCAATTGTTTCTCGAGCAGGGTTATCATCGCGCCACCCTCAACGAAGTCGCGGACCGGCTGAACATCACCAAGCCGGCGCTCTACAATTACTTCCGCAGCAAGGAAGACATTCTGTTCGAATGCTGGAGCATCGGTCAGGAACGCGTCGAAGACCGGATCGCCGAGATCGAGGCGGCCGGCGAAAGCGGGCTTGGCACGCTGCGGATGCTGGTGCGCGCCTATGCCGCCACCATGGCGAGCGCTTTCGGCGCCAGCCTGGTGCGCTTCAACGTCGCCGATCTCTCTGAGTCCAATCAGAAGACCACGCTCATCGGCAAGCGCCGCATCGATCGCGCGTTCCGCAACGCCATCAAGCGAGGCATCGCCGACGGCTCCATCACGCCATGCGATGTGAAGCTGACCGCCTTCGCCATCCTCGGCGCGCTGAACTGGATCGGGCACTGGTACAAGCCGGACGGCGCACTGTCGCCCGATCAGATCGCCGACGATTTCGCGATCCGGCTCACCGCCGATATCGCCGCCCGCTCCGCGAAGAAGCAGTCGAAGAAGAAGCCATCCGAAGCGAAGGCCGCGAAGCCCGTTCGGAAAACATAATCACTCCAGGGAGGAGACCATGAACGTCACGCACGGCTTGCGGCGCGCGCTGCAGATCAATCCGCATGGACTGGCGACCGTCTTCAAGGATCGACGCCGGACCTGGGCCGAGATCGGAGACCGCGTGGCGCGGCTCGCGTCCGGGCTTCACGCGCTGGGCGTCGGCGAGGGCGATCGTGTCGCTCTGCTGATGCTGAATTCCGACCGCTATCTCGAACTCTATCTGGCCACGGCATGGGCCGGCGCCGTCATCGTGCCGCTCAACATCCGCTGGAGTCCGCTCGAAAACGAGGATGCGCTGCGCGACTGCCGCGCCAAGGTGCTAGTTGTCGATGCGGCGTTCGCCGCCACCGGCGACACGCTCGGCAAGGCCCTCCCCGATCTCGCTCTGGTTTTCGCCGACGATACCGATCCGCCGGCCGGCATGGAGAACTACGAAGCGCTGATCGCGCGCGGCGCGCCGGGGCCGGACGCCATGCGCAGGAGCAGCGACCTCGCCGGCATCTTCTACACCGGCGGCACGACGGGGCGCTCCAAGGGCGTGATGCTCAGCCATCAGAACCTGATGGCGAATGCGCTGAACGCGCTCGGCGAAGGCATGTTCCCCGCCTCGTCGATCTATCTTCATGCCGCACCGATGTTCCATCTCGCCAACGGTGCGGCAATGTATTCGCTGCTGCTCAGCGGCGGCTCCAACGTCATCATCCAGAGCTTCACGCCGGAGGGCGTGATGGCCGCGATCCAGACGGAACGCGTCACCGACGTGCTGCTGGTGCCGACCATGATCCAGATGCTGGTCGATCATCCAGCGCTGACGTCCTACGATATGTCGTCATTGCGCGACATCGCCTATGGCGCGTCTCCGATCAGCGAGGCGCTGCTGGACCGAACCACATCGGTCCTGCCGCACGTGCGCCTCACGCAGGCCTACGGCATGACCGAACTGTCGCCGATCGCGACGCTCCTGCACTGGAACGAGCATATCGGCGACGGCCGTGCCAAGGGACGCCATCGCGGCGCAGGCCGGGCCACGCTCGGTTGCGAGGTGCGCATCGTCGATGCCGACGACAAGCCGGTCGCCACGGGCATCGTGGGCGAGATCGCGGTGCGCGGCGACGTGGTGATGATGGGCTATTGGGAACGGCCGGAAGAAACCGCGAAGGCTGTCGTCGACGGCTGGATGCACACCGGCGACGGCGGTTACATGGACAACGACGGCTTCATTTACGTCGTCGACCGCGTGAAAGACATGATCATCTCCGGCGGCGAGAACGTCTATTCGGTCGAAGTCGAAAACGCCGTCGCCAAGCATCCGGCCGTCGCGCAATGCGCGGTGATCGGCATTCCGAGTGCGCAATGGGGCGAACAGGTCCATGCCGTGGTCGTCACCAAGAGCGGCGCAACGCTTGCCGAGGATGAGTTGATCACGTTCTGCAAGACGCTGATTGCAGGTTACAAATGCCCGCGCAGCGCCGATATCAGCGAAACACCGCTGCCACTGTCGGGCGCCGGAAAAATCCTCAAGCGCGAACTGCGCCGGCCGTTCTGGGAGGCTCAGAACCGTCAGGTCGGCTGAAGCTGCGCACGAACTATCCGGAAATGGCGCTCCCTAGGGGGCCGGGAGGATTGAAGCCTATCAGTGGTTTAAGCGAAGGTGAGACACGAAAGGACTCCACAGGATCACTATGGATTCCAATGCGAATGGCTCACGTATCGCGGGGCTATCCGCGCAGCGTTTGAGCGCGCCGAGCGCGACATGCCGTCGACGCCAGTTGTCGTCGATCGTCCGCGGCCGGTGCTGACCGGTGGCGACGCCGTTCGCGTTGTTGAGATGGCTTAAGGGAGGCGATGATGCAGAATAAAATCGATATCGGATTCGTCGCGCGTACCGTGCTTATCCTTGTGAACGGCATGACGCCGGCAATGTCAGCGCAAGCCCGTGTCGCGACCGAGGCACTGGCCAAGGAATTCGGGATCAAGATTCCTCGGCGTTCGCGCTGAGTAATTCCGCAGCGATGCGGATAGCCGCCGACAGATCAGTGGATGGTTGCCGCAAGGCCTTTGTCCCGATGTCTGTCAGCGGTGTTTATGATCACAAGGGAATCGTGGTCAAAAATTTTAGTCTGTCGAAGCACGCGCTGACTTAATTCGTGCCCGGACTATCTCGATCGCGTTAAGAATCTGAATCATCTGATCGTTCTGATAAACTGAAGCGAAGTACGCCCTCAGCGGTCCAGCGTGCGCTGCGACAAACTCAAAAATTGGATGCGCATAGACTGCGGCAGCCGCCGTTGCGCCACCGACAACGGCGGCTGTTAGGTTTCCAATATTGCTTCCGACGCTCTTTCCAAGTCCACTCGCTACGCCGCGTAAATACTCCACTTCTAGTTTTTTGTCTTCTTCAGTCTTTGGATCTGCCACCTTTTGGGCAGTCAAATAAGCTTGCCGTACCAACTGAATTATTGCGTTTCGGCTTGTCCCCTCAGCAACATCCTGTGCTTGTTTGATGTTTAAGTTGCCATCCGACACGTCGGCTGATTTTAGGCTTGCTGCGAGAACCTTTCCTGCTCGCTCTGTTGTAATGTTCCTATCAGCAGCCGCGACTTCAATTATTGGGCGCGCGGCACTGATATTGGCAAGGATAGCAAGGTGTTCTTGAGGGCCGACTCGCTTGGCGTCAAACTGCGCCAAATCGGCATCTCCCAAAACAAAAACATTCCACGCTTCGACCGATTTGCGAAGCGCTGCCGCAATACCTGGCGGAAGTTTATTATAGTGCGGTTCTGAGGATGAACTAACAGCGTCGTGCTGATCCAAACAAGTTCTCAGAGCGTTGCCTGAGAGCCAAAGTACCCTTTTGAATTCCACCAAGTCCCATCGTGGTGGCTGATCGAGAAAATCGTCTATTACTTCATCGACTTGTTGACGTTCTTGCGTGGGTACATCTTCTTTGATCTTCGACAGTTGGGAGCGAATGCGCAAATACAGCTGCGACTGCTCGGAATCAAATGCATCAGCCGCTGGATCGGGCTGCAAATCCAATGAGCCGCGTCGAGACATGCGGAATGTGACGGCCCGTTTTTCGTCCTGATCGGGGATTGCAGATATTGGCGGCAAAATGATCCGCCGATGAGCGCTATCGGCAGCGCGTTCTCGCGGACCTATCGACAGAGCATTCAGTTCTTTCTGCAGTTCCGCCAGCGGGTCTTCGGGATGTCCCTCAATACGAGTAGTGCTGACCAGCTTTTCCAGCTCGATTATGGGGTCGATTGGTACTCCCGGCCTACTACCAACTCGGAATACGTCATTCAGGTTCGGGCCATTGTTGACCGACCGCCTGCGCGCCACGTCCAGCCGCCGCTGCGCCGCCTCAGATTCCACCTTGCGGATGGCTTCTTCCAGCGACAGCCGCTCCCGGGTGATCTCGGATTCGGTCAAGGGCGGCTGGACGTGGCGTATTTGCTTAAGCAAGGCATTCCGCGCGCGTTCGTACAGGGCGCGCCGGCTTTCTCCGGGCGCGCTGGCATCGAGGCCGGAAATGGCGCGGGCGATCAGCGGGTAGTAATCAGCCATCTGGCGCGCTGTCCTCTGCTCGAAAGTTTCGAGCAAAAGACGCCGCCCGAATATTGGACATCTATTGGACAAATATCGAGAAAAATGGCGCTCCCTAGGGGACTGTTAGGGAGCGTCGCGCATAACCAGCTGAAATCAAAAACAAATTCGCCATCGCCCGTGTTGGATGATGTGTAGAAACTTGTGTTGGCGGCGTCAACAAACCATTAACCAGCGCGGCGGGCAAGACACCTCCATACCACCCCGAACCGTTCCAGGAACCCCATCCCTCGCACATATGGACCGCTATCGCGTTTGCGCGCGCGTCTGGTGCCCTCGCGCCGCCGATCAGGGAGATTGGTCGCCCCGAGGCGCGACACCGTCCAATGGCCCGCTTCCCGAGGTTCTGCACAGCCTCTCCTGAGAGACCGCTCCGACGGCATTCCGGACGTGACCCTCGTCGGTCAGCATTGCAAGGTAGCGTAGCGCGACGGTCTCGTGATCTGTACCGCGCAACCAGTCCATAAAGAGCGCACCACCCAAGTTTGGGATGCCGAGGTACGCCGTAGCGGTGACGATGCCGTAATCGCCTGCTTTCGCAACACGCAGTTGATCCTCTGGGCAAAGACGTGAACATTCTGGACCAAGTACCGATTTCTCGGTTAGCGGCGGATGCCTGCCACAGTTTGATGCGGTTACGCGGTGGTTTAAAGGCTTTGATCGCGGTAGCTGGAGTGATGCCCAGGCCAGAAAAGAAACTCACCGATTGCAACTACCTGCGCGACCATACCAAAGCCAAAGGTCCCAACAAGATGCCTGCGGCAAGGACACCGAACGCGGGTAGCCATGCCGAAGCGACGTCAGGGCCTCCGCAGGCATCGAGAGCAGCACCGACGGCCCATGCCCCCAATGCCGAGGCCCCGAAACCAACCGTCGAATGTATCGCCATCGTCGCACCGCGGTTTTCGGGATTTGCAGCCATTGTCATCCCCGCGGTCAGCGCTCCCGAGTCGGCAGGAACCGTACCAGCGTAGAGCAGGACTAACGGCAACAGCGTCCAGGGCGAACCGTCCGCAAGCAGACCGATCGACAGTGCGATTGACGCGGAAGCAATCATGATCATCGTTACCGCGCGATGTCGCCCAAATCGCAGAGCCATTTCGTTTCCGAAAATGCTGGACGGCATGGCAAGGATTGAGAACACGAAGCTGACGACAACGGGAGTCAGAAACGTCGATCCATCTGCCTTGGCGGCAACGAAAGTCCAGAACGCAACCAGCCACGTCCGGATTCCATAAAGTTCAAAACAATGGGCGCCGTATCCCAGCACAAAGCCCATTGCAGGCTTGTTTAGGAAGACCGGCGCGAAGTTCAACAATCGCCCTTCGGATGGCTGCGGTGCGACAGGTTTCAGAGATGCGCAAACCATCATCATCAGGAGCGGGCCGACAGCCGTGATGTAGAATGCCGCGCGCCATCCGACATTCTCGGCAACGACCTGCGAGATCAGAAACGAGAGCCCTACTCCGAGAGAGAAACTGGATGTGTAGAAGGTAACGGCTCTGGAAGAGTCACCGGGGTCCAATCTGTCAGTCAGCGCCTTGAGTCCGGGCATGTAGGCCCCGGCAAAGCCAATACCTGCCAAGGCCCAAAAGGCGGCACCGGACCAAAGGCCTTGCGCGAACAGTCCAAACATCACCGTCGCGACCGAACTCAAGAGAGAGCCCGCGATCAGGATGAAACGAGCGTCGATTCTGTCCGTCAACGTTGCGAGAAACGGCACCGCGAGCATGTAACCCGCAGCGTAACTTCCAGCGAGCAATCCACCGTTCGCGCTGGTCAGGCTCCATTCCGGGATCAGGAATTGGGCGAGGACAGACGGTACGACAACATGCGGCAGAAGGCTGCCGAGTTGCCCCAGACACATGGCGAGAATGGCCGGACGCCCTTGCAACGTGCCGCGCAGGATCATCGGTCGAGGTCCACGTGCGTCAATTTGCTCACCATGAACATGACATTCTGTCCGACCTGTTAGCGGGCCTGTTTTGCAGGAGTATCGCCGATAGTGTTTCTGGCTGCCGATATCGGTATCAACAGCAGCGCGCCGAAAGCAACCAGGCTTAACATCGACGACGCCACCACGACGCCACCGCCAAACGAATCGATCAGAAAGCTGAATCCCAGCGGCGCTACGGCCTGACAAATCCGGGATGGCGCACCAAGCACCCCGAGACGATAGCCATAGTTTTCGGGACCGAAGATCGCCAACGGCAACGTTCCTCGTGAAATCGTGAGCAGGCCATTACCCGCGCCGTGAAGCAAGGCGAACGCGGCGGCGGCAGGCCCTCCGAATAGGCCGATGACACAAGCGCCGATCGGGTGCGTGAGGCAGGCAAGGCGCGTCGAAAACAACGGATGGAATCTGCCGAGCGTACTTGCTTCAAGAACACGCGCCGCAACTTGGGCGGGACCAATCATCATCCCTGCGAAGACGGCCTGTGCGGGCGTTGCTCCGAGCGCCTCGACGATACGTGGCAGGTGCGCTGCCATCGCCGACGTGACGGTCCAAGCCGCCGCGAATGCCAGGGACAACAGGATCATAGGACGATCAATCTGAATATGCGGTTTGACGGCCACCCCTTCGGTACGCTTTGCCACTGTTACCTTCGGCAGGAAAAGCAGGTTGAGGGGAAGCCCGATTAGAAGGTGCGCGGCGGCCCAAGCGTAACATGTATTTCGCCAACCGATCGTCTCCATGCCCCAAGAACTGAGCGGCCAACCGACCGTGCTGGCGAATCCGGCGATCAACGTAATTCCCGTGATCGCACGCCGAGCGTTGTCACCGTAGATGCGTCCCAATGCACTGAACGCTGCATCATAAAGCCCCGTGGCCATCCCAATCCCAAGCAGGAACCAGGCGGCTCCGAGCATCCAGCCCGAAGTCGATGCGCCGAGTAATGCCAGCCCCGCCGCAAGTATCACATTCGATCCGGACAGGACCGGCCGCCCTCCAAGCAGATCGATTTGGCGGCCAACACGCGGCCCGAGTAAGCCGCCGAGGATCATTGCGGCCGAGAACGCCGCGAAGAACCAGTTGCTTGAGAGACCGAGATCGTGCGCGATCGGATCGGCAAGGATCGCCGGGAGATAGTAGCTCGACGCCCACGCGAGCGTTTGTGTGGTTCCGAGGGCAAGGATGATTGGAAGTTGACGCTGGCTCACGCGGCGCCCCTCACGAGCAGCCACATCCGGATTTTCCGGCCGCCTTCGCGTTGGCATCCTCCACGCAGCAAGCGCTCACGTCGGCGGGTGCCGGGCCGCCACAGCATCCGGATGACGCAGCGCCGGACTCGACGCCGCCCCGCGTACACACGCCTGTTTCTGGAAGTTCCAGTTCGACACGAACTGCGGCTTCATGATCGCCTGCGATCTCCGCCGCGATGGATCGAACCTGTTCGTAGCCCGTGATCATCAGGAACGTGGGCGCTCGCCCGTAGGACTTCATGCCAGCGAGATACAGACCTGGCTCATCCTGCCGAAGCTCGCGGGCGCCATGGGGGCGCACGGTGCCGCAGGAGTGTTCATTGGGGTCGATCAACGGCGCCAGATCGACGGGGGCCTCGATCGCCGAATCCAGACGCAATCGCATTTCGCCGAGGAACGAGAGATCGGGCCGAAATCCCGTTGCCACGACAAACTCATCGACGATGACATGGCGTCCGCAGCAGGCCGACCCTGCCCCGATGCGCAATTTCTCCCCCACGGCGGAAACATGCGTGACGCCGAAAGCGGATTCCACCTTGATCTTGCCGTCGGCAACGAGGTCGGCAAATGCCGCACCCAGTTCGCCGCGGGCGACCAGCTTGTCGTTGGCGCCTCCGCCGAATGCTTTCGACGGATCGATGCCGCGGAGAAGCCAGATGACGTCGGTTGCCGGGTCCTCGTCGTGAAGTCGCGCCAAGTCGGTCAGTGTACCGATCGCGGAGTGGCCCGCGCCAAGAACGGCAACGGTTTTGCCCTTGTAACGCTCTCGATTACTTCCGGAGACGTCAGGCATTCCATAGACAATCCGGCCTGCGTAGTCCCGCTCCCCGATTGCAGGAAGCCCGTTCGCGCCCGCCGGATTGGGCGACGACCACGTTCCAGACACGTCAATCACGGCGTCGGCCCGCAAGACCTCTGGTCCCTTGCCGTTCCGGATGCGGATCTCGAACGGTGCGCTCTCGCGGCCTCTCGTCTTCGCCTTGTCGAATCCCACACGACTGATCGCGGTGACGCGACTGGACGTCCGGATGACATCCTTCAGCGGCGTCTTGGTGGCAAGCGGGTCAAGATACTGATCGAGCAGCTCACCGCCCGTCGGATAGACTTCCGGATCGGGGGAATTCCATCCCGTTGAAGCCAGCAGACGGGCCGCCGCCCCGTCGATGTTGTATTTCCACGGCGAGAACAGTTGGACATGCCGCCATTGCCTGACCGCGTACCCGGCGCGCTCTCCCGCCTCCAGCACGATCGGCGTCAGGCCGCGTTCCATCAGGTGAGCGGCGGCGGCAAGACCGACAGGACCTCCGCCGATGACGGCTACGGTTTTCGACGTCATTTCTGCTCTCCATATCTCTAGAAAGATCGAAATTTTAGATCTGAAGAATCTATGCAACCGTCTTTTTCGCGTTACATCCAGAAGTCGCCTCGTCGGCACAACATTCAGCTACGAGGAAATCCACTAAGCCTTGCATGGTGTCGTATTCGGCGTGGCAAACGAGCGTCGTTCCCTCGCGGTCTTGTCGGATCAAGCCCACGCTGACGAGCGACTTGACGTGATGGGACAACGTGGACGGAGCGACCTTCAGTTTTTCCTGCAAGCGGCCAACGGGCATTCCGGACTGCCCGGCCCGCACGAGCGTCCGATAAATCCGGAGCCTCGTGGGATTACCGAGGGCTTCGAGGCACGAGGCTGCGTCTATGAGCTTCATGCCAGAATACTGGGCGAGAAGCTTTCCGGAGTCAAACCATATTTCTAGAATATTCGAAATATTATACCCTCAACTTCAACGTGGTCTAACCTATTTGCTCAGTCGGCACTTCGGCGTGGCGCGGTGCGTGGCCGCACCCGCTGCGCTCATCGGCGCCAGCAATTTCTTCGAACTCGCCGTAGCGGCGGCCAGCAGCCTATTCGGGGTCTAGGCACTAGGCAGTGGCCAGATGGTCTTGGCCAATTCGAACAAACGTGACGCACGGTTCTTGATCTCAGTCTCTGTCCACTCGTTGCAGTGGCAAAGCACGCGGTTCATCGCAAGCACCGTGTGTGCATCGAGATTTGCGCGCTTGCCGCATTCGGGGCTCTGCCCATCGATCCAAGGACGGTTGGATTGATAGGGATTGAACTTCTTCGTAAGCAGCGTGAGATTGCCGATCGTCTGGACAACTCGATCGCGATGCTCTGCTGCTCCATCGACCGATAGCGGCCAGTGCTCGCGCCACCCCTGAGGCATAACGTGCTCGATGGTCAGATTGCGTGGAGCGGCCGTCTCTTCGGTGAATTCGGTTCGGAGCGCTTCTTCCATGGCCTCCAGTAGAAGCCGCATGCGCGGTCGCGTTAGGTTTTCATAAAGCTGATAAGTTGTCCAAGCATGCTCGAATTCGACGTCGCTCGGCATCCGATCAACTTCGGCTTCGCCTTTCAAAAGCGCGGCTCGCACCGCGGCAACAACATCATCCTGCACAGACGTGACCACGCTGGTCAATGCGGCAAAGATCGTGCCGTACCCCCTTGTGCTGAGACGGCAGACCATGCGTCGGATGAGATAGGTTTCAAGATCGATCAAGACTTCACGGACAACTTCTGGACGCTCCTCATGTCGGTCATAAAGCGCCAGAATGAAAGGCCAAGCTGTCACGACATCCAGAGTGTGCAGTCGGTAGAAGAAGCGCTCAAGCCGTACGTCGGATTGCGGCTCAAGGAGCCGTCGATAAATATCGCCCAGTCTCTTGAACCGGGTCAGCATGTCGAGCGCCGTTCCAGAGGCAGGCGTTTCGGCATAATCTAGATAGGCGTTGTAGAGATGACCGGCACTGACGATCTGGCCCGTGAGCAGCGTAAGGGCGTGCTGGAGGAAGGTCTCGATACGGGCTCGCTGCGCGTGACCACGACCGATCCGCTCACGCCAGAACGCACCGTCACTATCGAAACTCTGCCAGTATTTCCTGTAGGCTTCATCCGCGTCATTCGGTGGCAGTTGCCCCAGCAATGAATTCTTTACAAGATCAGCGGAAAGCAGCGGCGCACCTCTAGCGTTCAGCGTCTCGAAGATCGCCTGGGCGTCGTCCTTATCGTCAAGATCGATCACCACGAGCCTAAGCTGATCGCGGATCGCACCGTAGAGACCGTTTACGCGGGACGTGATGCCAGCCTCCGCCGCAGTGAACCAAGCGTCGATCTCCTTGTGAAAGAACAGATAGGCGTTAGCAATGTTGTGATTTTTGAGCGGATAGGATGCGCTCGGCTTTCCAAGCGCCTGCTTCAGTTCGTCCGGGGAGGCGACATCCATTACGTGCTGGTAGTCTTGCTGGTCAGTCCGGGTCGGCCACAGCTTCAACCGCTTGGGCGCATCGGCGATCAACGGATCGCTATTCCGCAGCAGTCTGTCAATCGCCTGTGCATGAGGCGCTTGACCACGCGCTGAGGCGACATCACGAAATGCCTTCAGGAGCATTTGTAGCGTCGTCAAACGCTGCTGTCCGTCAATCACCCGACGTGTTTCCGTTGCCCCTGCTGGCACTGGGATAGGTTCTTGAACCGACGCACCCATAAAGTGGGCGCGGCTCTGTTGGCCGTCCGCCACCATTTCAGCGAGAGGCTGGAGGTCATCCCAGAACGGACGCCACTGGTCATGCTCGTTCCAAACGTAGGGTCGCTGGTAGAGTGGCACGGCATAGTGCACCTCTTTGCCGAAGAGCTTATCAATCGTAACTATACCAACCTGCATATCCCCCCCGTTCTGCTCGTAAAACTTGGATATCCGAAAAAGCCAACCTCAGATCAACGCGACAGAAGGTTTTGCCACTCCATTCTCCGCCTCACACTTTCTAGGCCAGAATGACCGGGGCGTCTGGTTCGTGAGGTCCCGGAACGTGCCCAGCCGGGACAACGCTTGCCGCCCCCAATACATACTTCTCCTGATCGTCAAAAAAGATGTGAGCCCCAAAGGCCTTCAGTATTAGTGCCTTGGGCCAGACGCCGACGAAATGCGCCTCATCTGCGGGCGTCCCCCATGCTCGCGGCGCATGCACGACCCGAGCATGGGCCGCACGGTCCCGAGCGGTTACGATTCCTATGCGAACTTTACTGACACCGTTGTCACCCATGCACGCAGTCAGTCATATAAATACCGCTGAAACCCCACGAACGTCTCGCGAATGGTCTGGACGCTACCTAGTTCGGCGGCCGCGTCGTCGATGGTGTGATACTTGAGCTGGATCAGCGCGCCTAGTTTGTCCTGATCGAGTTCGCCGACCCCCTGCTTGACATATTGCGCCAGCACGAAGTCAAGGAATGCCTGTAGTTTGCCGTCATAGCGCTTAAAAATATCGGTCCGCCGGGTTTCGGCGCGTTCCAACCGTGTGATTGGCACGAGTGCGAAGGCAATGTAACCGAGCACATCGAAGACGTCGCTTTTCTCGGCGTTGATCATCCGACTGATTTCGATCAGTTGCTCCTCACCGAAGCCTCTTTCAGACAGCGCCAGCAGCAAGGCTTTCCGGGTATCAGGTTTGCTCCATAACCGTCGCAGTTCGTCCTCATTCTTGAAGAAGCGCGGCAATTCGCCGAACAATTTCTCCACCATCTGGTTGGCCGAAATGGGCTTGCCGTCCGGACTCCAGTAGCTTGTCGCCATCATGCTTTGGATGGTGCGCTCCTTGCCGTCCGCGAGCCTGATCCTGATCTTTTTCGGCCTTTCACCAGGATCATCGTCATCACCCGTAGCCGTTGTGACGCCCGCTGGTCCGGAAACGATGGCTGCTCGCGACGTTGCCGGCTCCAGCGGCTCACCATCCCACTCCGGATCGTTGAAGTGCTCATAGGCCTTCACGAAGTCGTAGATCGTGAAATAGTCCTTGCCGTCGAACAGCCGAGTGCCGCGCCCAATAATCTGTTTAAACTCGATCATGGTGCCGACCGGGCGCATCAGCACGATATTCCGGACGTTACGGGCATCGACTCCGGTGGAGAGCTTCTGCGACGTGGTGAGGATCGTCGGGATAGTTTTGTCGTTATTCTGAAAGGCGCGCAGCCATTGATCGCCCCGCGCACCATCCTCGGCCGTGACCCGCACACAATAGTTCGGATCGCTCGACGTTTTCATCTGGTTGATCAGGTCGCGCACCAACGCCGCGTGGCCCTGAGTAGCGCAGAAAACCAACGTCTTTTCGCGTTGATCGATCTGATCCATGAACAGCTTGACGCGGTAACGTTCCCGTTCCTCGATCTCGATAGTGCGATTAAATTCCGGTTCGCGGTATCGCTTTCCTTCCTCGATCTCGCCTTCCACGACCTTGTCGTCGGGCGTCCAGACATAGTCGTCCAGCGTGGTGGCGATCTGCTTCACCTTGAAGGGCGTCAGAAAGCCGTCGTTGATGCCGTCCTTCAGCGAATAGATATAAACCGGTTCGCCAAAATAGGCGTAGGTATCGACATTATCGCGTCGCTTCGGCGTCGCGGTGAGGCCGATCTGCACGGCGGGCGTAAAATAATCGAGAATGCCGCGCCAGTTGCTCTCGTCGTTGGCGCCACCGCGATGGCATTCGTCAATGACGATGAGGTCGAAGAAATCCGGAGGGTATTCACCGAAATAGGGGGCGGGCTGCCCATCCGGCCCGGTGCCGCTCATAAAGGTCTGAAAAATGGTGAAGAAAATGCTGGCATTCTTCGGGACCCGACCGTGTTTGCGGATTTCATCGGGCTTGATACGCGCAAGCGCATCCTCTGGGAAAGCAGAGAAGGCGTTGTAGGCCTGATCGGCAAGAATGTTGCGATCGGCAAGAAATAGGATACGCGGCCGTCGCTCCGGCTTGCGTGTGAGATTCCAACGGCTCTGAAACAGCGCCCACGCGACCTGAAAGGCTATGGCGGTCTTGCCAGTTCCGGTGGCGAGCGTCAGCAGGATACGCTGCTTGCCCGCCCCGATCGCTTCCAAAGCATTTTCGATGGCATTGTGCTGGTAGTAACGGGTCTGCCAGGTGCCGCCGCGTTCCTCAAACGGGATTGCGGCGAAGCGGTCGCGCCATTCGTTTGGTGTCTTGAACACCTCGGCCCAAAGCTCATCCGGCGTCGGATAGCGCTCGACATAGCCCTCGGCACCGGTCGCCATATCGATCCGGTAGATGCGACGGCCGTTGGTGGAGAAGGTGAAGCGTACCTGCAGCTTCGTGGCATAGGCCTTGGCCTGCCCGACGCCTTCGGTGTCACCCTTGTCGCGCGCCTTGGCCTCGATCACTGCCAGCTTGTGGTTCCGGAAGGTGAGCACGTAATCGGCGATCTCGGCCTTGCCACGCCGCCCGGCGCCTTCGATGCGGCCCGGACAGATCGTCTCCCTCCGGATGCGGCTGTCAGCAACGACGCCCCATCCAGCTTCCCGCAAGGCGGGATCAATCAATTCGGCGCGGGTCTCAGCCTCGTTCACTCCGCGGCCTCTTTCACCGCTTTCGACGGCGGAGAGGTCAGTTCACCGGAGAAGGCTTTTTGCAGAATGGATTGCTTGAGTTCGACGAGATTCCGTCGCTTCTGCTTATACTGAGACTGCAATTGCAACGTCTCATCCGCAAGGCTCGCTAAATCGTCGACCAGCTTCCTCTGCTCGTCAAGGCAATCAGGCACCGGAATACCAAATTTTACCAGTGTCTTGATGGGTAGCTGCGGCTGCGCTGCACCAGATACGTGCTTACTGATTTGGCTCTTCATGATTCGGGATCGAAAAATCTCAAATAGGTATCTCGGCAAGATCTTTTGCGCGTGAGGGCGGAAGATCAACATTCCGGAATTTATTCGAATGTTTTCGAAAGGAACCGTATCATCGTAAACTGCAACATTTCCAATCGTTCCTCGCGTCGTAAGGACGACATCGTTCCTCGTCAGCTTCCCTTTACTCAGCTCTCGATCTTTCTTTTCTGAAACGAACATCGTATCTGAAAAATTAAATCCGTCGGGGCGAACATTTTTAGTGTTCAAGAATAAGCAATACCCTGAATTGGAAAAATCAGTCCGCTTAGGATAGTTGGCACCTCGGTCCCCATCAATAATCTTCAGCAGCGATTCATCGCCCAAGTATCGGGTCGTCCATTTGCCGCAACTGTCCTGAAAAGCTGAACTAAGATAGCTATCGAATAACTCCCCCGCGTTCTTGAGATTCTTATCGGCGTTGGCGGTCGCAGTTGCCAGCCTGGCAAAGGCCTCGTCCAGCACGGCGACGATGCGTTGTTGTTCGGAGAGTGGGGGAAGCGGGATCGGAAACTCTAATATCTCATCCATGTTCGCGCGAGGCATGCGAGCGCCGGTGCATGTACGATCAATTTCCTTGACCGTCGCTTCCATCGATAGCCAGTAATACAGATAGCGTCGGTCAACATTAGAGGCTGGCCGGATCGGGAAGATTTCAGTTGAGCAGTGCCCGTCGAAGTCAGGCAAATAGACTTTGTTTAGGTACGGTCGTAGACGGCCATACAGAATGTGCTCTGATGTAAACCTGAAAGTTGAACTCTGGACCTTCTTCGGTTTTACGCTTCCGGTGAAACGGCCTTCGCCACTAACGATATCTTCAAGACCTACGTAAGGCAGCACAGCTCCCTTGTTGTGAATCCGGTCTAGCGAACAGGCGTCCCCAAACTTAATGATTTTCGCTCCGACGCTCACAGCAGCGCCTCGATATCTTTGAAGATTGCTGCACTCTCCGCGTCGAGGGCTGCCATCTCGGCGATGATGTCCTTGGGATCGCGCAACGCGATCTCCTCGGCCTTATTAGGATTCTTCACCGAGAGATCGTAAGTTGTCTTGTCGATGCCCTTCGCATCGACGGTCCACGAATTATCGCTGTCCTTTAACTTCGCCTGCTTTGCGACGAAATCCTTCAAGTCGTCGTCGTTGAGCGGATTGGTCTTGCCGAGGTTGCGGCCGGGCTCACATTTGTAGAACCAGATTTTCTGGGTGGCTGAGCCCTTCTCGAAGAACAGCACCACGGTCTTGACGCCCGCGCCCTGGAACGTGCCGCCCGGCATGTCCAGCACCGTGTGCAGATTGCAGTTCTCCAAAAGCTCCTTGCGCAACGCCACCGAGGCATTGTCGGTGTTCGACAGGAAGGTGTTCTTGATGATGATGGCGGCGCGGCCGCCCGCCTTCAGCGACTTGATGAAGTGCTGCAGGAAAAGGAAGGCGGTCTCGCCGGTCCTGATCTCGAAATTCTGCTGCACCTCCGGCCGCTCCTTGCCACCGAACGGCGGATTCGCAAGCACGACGTCGTAGCGGTCCTTTTCCTGAATATCGCTGATGTTTTCGGCGAGCGTGTTGGCGTGGACGATGTTCGGCGCGTCGATGCCATGCAGGATCATATTCATGATACCGATGACATAGGCAAGGCTCTTCTTCTCCTTGCCGTAGAAGGTTTTCTCCTGAAGCGTCTTGAGGTCTTTCGTCGAAAGATCTGGCTTGGCGCGCAGATAATCAAACGCTTCGCACAAGAATCCGGCCGACCCGCAGGCGCCGTCGTAAATCCGTTCGCCGATCTTCGGCTTCACCACCTCGATCATGCCGCGGATCAGCGGGCGCGGCGTGTAATACTCGCCGCCGTTGCGCCCGGCGTTTCCCATGTTGCGCAGCTTCGCCTCATAGAGATGCGACAGTTCGTGCTTTTCCTGTTGAGAACGAAAACGCAGTCCATCGACAAGCTCTAGCGCGTCCCGCAACGAATAGCCGCTACGGAACTTGTTTTCAATTTCGGAGAATATCTCGCCGATCTTGTATTCGATGGTGTCGGCGGCCTCGGCGCGGGTCCGAAAACCCTTCAGATAGGGAAACAGCTTGTTGTCGACATAGGCTATCAGATCGTCGCCGGTCAGCGCCTTGTCGTGATCGAAACTGCCGTCTTTCTTCTTCGGCGCGGCCCAGACCGACCAGCGATGCTTGGCATCAATGATGGGCTGATATTTCTTTCCGGATAGCTCTGCCTTCTGCGCATTGGCGCGCTCCAGGTCATCCAGATACTTGAGAAACAGAATCCAGGACGTCTGCTCGGTGTAATCCAGTTCGGTGGCACATCCGGCCTCTTTCCAGAGGACGTCGTCGATATTCTTGAAGGTCTGTTCGAACATTTTTTGCTGTTTGCCCTGTCCTGCCGGTCGGCGAAGCAACCGATCGAGGCAATTTAACAGGTGGGCCGCCAACACAAAACCCGGACCGAGCGCGATCAATAACGATCGGACCTTGTGGTTACGGGTGGCGGCCGTCCGATCGAGACACACTCCTGCGGCTCTAGCGGCTGGGAGAGCCTGAGAGTCAGATTGTCCAGAGAGTAGTGGCTGACCAAGTTAGTGGGCTGAAAATTGCTGATTTCGAGCTTTTGAGGCAAGCACGAAATAAAATTTCGCGGTGGCGCGATGGCCTTATGGCCTTCGTCGGGCTGGCGTGGATGATTCCCTTCCGGAAAAATCTGCCATTCTATTCCTGCGGCCGGAGGCTGCGGGGACCATTCCCACGCATTGATGGCCATCCAGATAGCGATCCTGTGGCAGAAATACCGCTGATTGCCGCCGTCTCTGACAGCGCGTCCAGAATCCGGTTTCCGAATGTGCTCCATGCCCTGAGACACCGTGACGAATTTTGTCTCACCGCCCTGCCTAGGGATGACCAACCTTCCGGATCAACGGTTTCGAAATACGCCTGCAAGGCATCGTTGTCGGCTATCGTCGCTTGCTGACCCAGAACTTTACACCACCGCTGGGCGGGCTTACGGAGTCGGCGCCAATGAGCGGATTCTCGCGCAGTCGTTTCGTCGCAACGTATCCATGCGTTGAGGTCGAAATCGTATCGGGCGAACTCCCGGCGCGGAACGCGCCCGGCGGCACGCTCCAGGACGTATCGCCTGAGTAACAATGCTTCTGAGGAAGATGCCATCGCTATTGCCGTCCGGGAGATGGAGCATTGTCCGGCCTGGGTTTCGGTTCGGGATACTTGAGCCTAGGCGAGCTATCCTTGCGATGCTCAATCGCTGTCAATTCCTGATCCCCTAGCTCTCGGAAACGGGCGAGCTCCGGAATGACATCCGCGACGGTTGCCCCCGCCAGTTCGGCGCGCTGCGTATCATCGAGATAGGAACTGACGAACGCGGAAAGATTCGCGGGCAGACGGATCAAGGCATCGTTGTCGCCCCGGGCGCCTGCGAGAAGGTCTGCCGCATCGTGCACGGCGGACCGAACACGCTGGCGCAGATTCATCCGAGCGTCGATTTCGACCTTTTCCCGCTCCCATTGTCGTTTTGCAGCGGCCGATGGTTCGCACCGGTACACGGTCACGCCTTGGCGCTGCGCCTCAAGCCAGACCCGATCCATCTGATCTTGAGTCCAAACACCGTCGAGTTCGACACCGCCTCCCCAAGTTTCCTTGGCTTTCGTGATGATGGCGCGGACGGCGTCGTCTGATATCGCACCGTGGATTTCCATCCGGTCACCATTGTCCCGGATACGGGTCATACCGATGCTTATCCACGTGCCATCGGGTGCATTCGTCGCCATGTATCCGCGCTCGTGCCACCATTTGGCGAGATCGACGGCTTTTGCTTTATCGGCCAAATCCGCCCGCGAGATTTTGCGACGGGTGGCGGAAACATTCATCGTCAGGATATCGGTGCGCCACCCCCCTGCTTCCGCAAGTGCAGCAGCAAGAATTTCGGCGCGTCCGACCGGTCCCCATTTCCGGACGACGCCCGTTACCGTGTCGATTTCACACCATCCGCCGTCGCGCAGCAGGATTCGCGTCGTGGGATTTTCCGGAGACGGCGGCTCGATCATGCGCAAATCTGTGATAAATGGCCCAACCTCGAAAGACTGCGGTGCGGCCTTCGCGAGCAACTTTGCTTTGAAGTCGGCTTTCGCCGAGGGTTTTCCAATGCGCATATCCCTGTTCTCCGCTAGTGAACCTCTTTCACTGTGATCCTGGTCTTCGCCGGCGGCCAGTCGACGGGCCTTGGTGATCAGTTCGGCGAGGTCGACAGCTTCAAGCTGGACGACAGCGGCACGTTTCCGGAGTCGATGTCGAGGCGTCTCAGGATTTCGTTGTGATGACCGAGAATCTCGATAATTGCGGTCAACAGTCCCTTCAATTCGTCCAGCGGACTTTGCGTCTCGCCGTCGTCCTCCTGAAGCAACTTCAGCAGGGGCAAAAGTTCTTGCGACGTCTGGCGAGCGCATCTCGCCTCGAAGAAGATTGCTTCGCCCGGATTCTTCGCGGGATATTCCGGCATGTCGGCCATTTTGAGCCTCCTCTACTGATGGAAATTTGGTCTTGCCCAGCCGTTGCCGGACAATCGCCGCCGTAATTTGGTCAGCGCCGGCGCGGCGCGCAGCCGCTGCAAGTACGCGATTCAGGGAATGTGTCGCTCCGGACCGGTCAACGATCACAAATCCGCGCGTGCCTTGAGCAAGCGAAAATTCGCAAAAATCCAGCATTGTCGCGAATTCGTGCGAATTTTCGCTTGCTTGCCATGCGGAAAAAACTTGCGACCGAACTTCATCCAAGGGCACGGCGGTGCGTTCGGCCTGAGCGCGCTCGCGCGGGGTCGCATGAGCAATGGCAGGCTTTCCGCTCAGAAGTCCGGCCTCTTCCATGGCGTCCGCGACGTCCTGGCGACCGTCTTTCCGGAGTGCAGCAGCAACGCTTCGATTGTGCCTGCCTTTCGTCATCGGCAAGTTGTGTTCAAATTCAACGATCCGGGAGATTTTCTCACGCCTGGCGTGGTCGTGGGCTAGTGAAACAACGGAGCCGTCATCCCGAACCAGCGACCAGACGCGGTGTTCGTGCTCCCGCCCGTCCTTGATATGCCGAACCGCGCAAGTCGGCGCATCCTCAAGGCCGAATTCGCGCTCATATGCCGTGACGAACGCTTTGATGACTGAATCTGGATCGACACAATCTGGCGGCGGATCGATATGCACATGATGCACGGCACGCGATGTGCGGCCGTGTGCAGCGGATGCAACCAGCTCCCGGATTTGTCCGGGAAGGTCTTCCGCAGCAAGACCGCGCGCGGATAACAGATGAACGATTTGCCCGTCCTTTTCCTTGAGGAGGTGTCTGGCGAGAGCTTGCCCACCTGTCCCGCGTGTGGCGCCCGCGATCATGAGGCCGCAACTGCACGAAGCCGATCAACAATGCGAACGAGGCTGGTTTGCGTGGTGCGGAGATCGCGGAGGATGGATTCCGCGGACTGGTGTTCCAGAACGCGACCGGCTTCCCGCAAAACCTTCGTAAGTTGGACCGTGGCACCGGTGAGTTTGCCGACCTCGCCAACAAGACGCGCGACCGCTACGACATCCGCATCTGGAACGGCGACGCGCCGGCGCGGTGACGACGGCGGCAATTCGGGCAACGACGTAGCATCCGGAAGGCGCATTCTCGCAGCTTCCCGGAGCCAGCCAGACAGCGAGATGCCCGCCGCTTTCGCAGCGGCTTCGATGGCTACGCCCGCTTGTGGGCTGTCCCGGAATGCAAAAAATCGAAAATCGCGCATATGAATCCCAGTGAAAGGTGTTCACTGAGATGATGATGAGTTAGCCGGCGCGAATGACACAAGTCGACAACCCATGTTTTGAAACGGTGCCGCCGATGACAATCCATATTGTAGAATCGGAATTCTTCGCGGGCCGCTTATGCCGTTAAATGACGATGTCTGGGAACACGATTAAATCTGCACGGCAGGGGTTGAGGGGAAGGCAGAGCCGTCCCATCACCAGTTCGGATGATGCGCAGCATTAAATACGATGGCTGGCTATCTCAGATTCCGTTTACCAAAAACGATGGCTCAAGCCATGTTGCGTGGGAGCGACGTGCAGATTTATTGACGTTGCTTCAAGTTCCGACGATCATCGTTGAATTGATCGTCGGACAGACAAAAAATCTTTTGGTACTTGGTTTGATATTCTATCGGCCCTGTTATCCCTCTTCTCGGGGACGTCATGAAGCATCTAAAAAATCCGCTATATCGCATGTGGGTACGTCGGCACCTGGTGAAGCTCCAGGACGGCAAGTGCTGCTATTGTAAGCGACCGTTTACGAAGCGGGGTTCGACCCGCGCCACCATTGAACATCGAAAAGCTCTGATGGATGGTGGCTCTGACGATCTGAACAATCTTGCTGCGGCCTGCTTCCATTGCAATCAGCATCGTGGAGCGCAGAAGAACCAGGCCAAACAACAGGCGCAGCACGCAATTTCAAACTGAGTTGTTTCCGGAAAGGCTCCGAAAACCTCGGACCCTTTTGTTTTGGCGAATTCGTCCGGGAATGACACGACAATCGATCGCGGAGGCCGCGAGAATCCTCGTCACAGTGTCAACAATTGCCGATTTTCGCTGCTATCGTGGCACTCCAAGCACGCAGCGAAGGTCATAACTGGGCGATGACGCGCTCCACAGAGGGGCTATCCGCAATCCATTTTGATCGATTCTGTTTACGCGAACGAAACTCAAACCCATGCCGTTTAAAAAATTATCGGCGGCGAGTTGACGTCGGTGAGGATGCAGTACAGCATTTTCTTATCAACGCAGACAGCTTGTAGACACCGTCGTTTTCCTGCCAACGGTATCTTCAAGTCTCCCACGAATGTGGGGTTCTCGTCTGGGTTGATACGTCAAGACTCTCCCCGCATATGTGGGGGTCTCAGGGTCTTGTGGATTTAAACCACTGCAAAAGTGGCTCGGAAGTAAATCGCTTGCGAGTTAACCGCCGAATAGGTGGTGAAAAGGCCCCGGGAACGGGGCCTTTTCTTTTGCGCGATTGTCCTCATCACACTGCGCATGAGTCATGATCCGGACTCATCGCGGCAATTCCTGAATGGTTTGACTAAGGCTTTGCCGCAGCACATCACGGCGACTTGCATGACGTCTCGCCCCACTGCGCACCCCACGATCCGGATCGCACCCCATAGCCCCTAGAAACGTCAGGAACGGGCCCTGGAGCGCTTCGGGTCCGATCCGTTGATGGAATTCCCGATCCCGACGTCTTCCTCGCCCGTTGCCCGTTTATGATCGTTGTCTGCCTCGCTGCATTTGCAGAGGGAAAGATCGGTTACTTTTTATCCAAAAGGGCGCTCCGAGGTCGCCGACAGATGGCAGCACCCAGGGAGTGATTCAAACTCTCAGGTGTTCCCGGAAACAGGCAGGTTATATTCAGCGAAGGCCATGGGGCGTCGCTTCGGATCATCCAGGATACTCCGGAAGCCCGGCCGCAAGGAGAACGGACTACTTCAAAGACTGCAGCGCCTCGACGCTTTGCACGAACCTGCCGACAAGCTCATGTCCCTGGTCTGCCATCTGCTGGCCTGCCCGTGTCAAGTCAAGCGGACTTCCGGGATCGAACAGGTTCACGTCAAGAAGCTTCTCAACCCGTTTAACGCGGTCTGTCACGACCGACGCTTCGAGTCCCATTCCCGCAGCAACACGGCGACGTGCGCCCAATGGCCGGACAATCGCCTCTTTCAAAACGGCAACGGTCGTGTAAAGATCGATCAATCGCAGATCGAGAACACCTCCCAATCGCCCTTTCCAATCTGCTGCCTGCTCCATTGCTCTCCCTCACCATCTATTCTTCTATATAAGCGAAAACGGGACACTGTTTTCCCCGGGTCGTTTTTTCGCCGGGAACGCTTGGGCTTTTCGCATCCCGGATAAACTTCGCGGCGTGAACAACACCCCTTCCAGGCCCTGACTGACGTTCGAATTTCTCGAATGCCAATTCGTGTCTATCGAACGCCAATTCGGATTCTCCGAACATTAATGCTTCACCGCGGACCACGAGGCGTCAATCTCGCCGTCAAAACGGAATCGTCTCGATCATGCGCTGCATGATTTCCTCACTCTCCGGAGCCTGTCTCCACCGGTTGGCAATTTCATCCCGGGCCAGCTTTTCGCAGCGGGCGATTGTCATTTCGCAAGTTTCTCCATACTGGACGACCGTCTCCACTAGATATCGAATGCGATCACCCGCCTCCTTGTCGTAGGCGTCCACCTTTTGGAGATATCCAGTCTCGTCAAGAACGATCCTCAGAACGATTTTTGCCTCCCAGCCGAACTCGCCCGCCATGAACAACTCGCCTAGTCCCCTCATGAACCGTCCGAACCTTTTCCCAACGGCGCGATTTCTGACCGAAGCGTAGTAGGCAGCATCGGACAGAAATTCGAGGGAGCGCTTGCCAGATACAATGGCGCGGCGAACGGCGCGGATTATCGGCGCGTCATCGAGGCCGCTGCGGCTGGCGATCACCAAAGGCATCACATCTTCCAGGCAGCATATGTTCCGGAAGCGGGCGATCTTCAGCAATCCGACGCATATCTGGATTTCAGGTTGGTTCCAGAACAAGTCCGTTCGCGTCGGATCAGGCGGAATCTCAGGGGTGACGACACGCTGCCATTCCCTTTCGTCGTCGATATAAAGTGCAATGTCCTTGGGACGTCCCCAGCGGCGTCCGTGCCGAACCGCCATGACGTCATCGAATATATGGATGTGGAAACCAAGTCTGGCGCTCTCGATTTCCTCGGCGAGCTTCCGGAACCGCTTTTTCCGCATCGATCGCGCCGATTTCTTCGTGTCGACGACTGGATGCGGTGGCCAGATCAGATCGATAAGAGGGTCGAGCGATATGGCGATCTGTCCGGAACGAGGCACATGCCAATCGAGAATCCGATACAGCTGCTGCGCCCTGGCTGAAAGTTTCGCAGCCTCGGCCTTGCGCCGGGGCGCGATCCCTTCCGCATTTAACAGTCTAGCGGCTCTGGTTTTGGAGAACTGCCCCCAGTTGGCCACGTTGCGCACCGACGGCCTCTCGCCAGCGGCTTCGATGTCTTCGACCCAATAGGTAATCGTGGCTTGATCGATCGCGCGTTCCTCACGTGTCGACTTCGGCCGCTTCCTCTTTGGTCGGTATTTCTCGGCAACCCATTTTGCGACGTCGCAAGCCAGACGTTCACTAGCATCCGCGCCAAGGTCACCGCCTTCCGGATCGGTCCGCCGCCATTCCTGAACTTGCTCCCGGCAAAAGCGGTGCAGAGCCTCGTGATCGCGCCCGTGTTTGTCGGCGAAACCATAGGCCCGTTCGCGAAGCCATCTGAAAACTACGGGATTAGCACTCACTTCAGGCCACTCCGGACAATGATCGTCCTTCACATCGAAAGTCCGATCGTTATCCGGATCGGACTCCCTAAATGGTCCGAGCGACTGTCGTCTGGGTCAAGCGACGGCTGAGCATGTTTGTTCGTGTGTGGTGTTGAACTGGTTTTGGTGCGTGAAACTCAACAAATTCGACATACAGGCGAAGCGCCTTTCGCAGGTTCGATTTCCTCCCGGCACCGAGTTCCTGGAATGCCGGAACGCGGTCCATGATATCGAGAGCCGCCTGCAGGTCGTCGAAAGTCCGGGAGCCGATGAGTTGCTGCACGGCTTTGAATTCCGACAACACTTGAGAAAGGCGCGGTTCTTTAAGTCCTTTTTCTTTTTCGAGCCAGGTCTGAAACCCTCGCGGCAACTTCATATTGACAGGTACGCGCTCTCCTTTGTGATGGGCGACGATGCAGCGGCCGATCGCCTCGGCTACAGGCGGTGGAACTGCATTGGACAGAACCTTCAAACGATCGACTGTATTGTTGTTGAGCGGCGACCAGTCCCAACATTTCGGAAATCCGCCAAGCATCGCCAATTGTTCGAATGTGGGTATGGGAAGACTGAATATGTCCTCGACGTCCCACTCCGGCTTGATCGGGTATTTTGAAGTCGGCGGCGAGAGCACCTTTCCGGCGATAGTCATAATCGGCTCGTCGGCGCGGCAACTTCCAACGCTATTGCCTGGATAGACTTGAGACAACCAGAAGAAACGTGCGGATTCCGTGGGCGAACCGGATTTCAAAGAGCCCTCGCCGTCGGCCGCCCGCCAGATTTTACGCCCTTCGGGGGTATGGCAAAGGTAGTGAAGTTTGCCAAATTCATCTCCGAGGACGTCCGCAGCGGTCAGTTGTTTCGGTGATTTGGCAGCGTGGAGATGATCCAGGAGCCATCCGTCGGATTCACCGAGGCATCCAATCAGAAAGCGCCGTTTCCGGCTTTGAGCGACACCGTAAAACGAGGCATCAAGGACCGTTTCGGTCAGGCCATATCCACCCCGTTTGAGGGTCGATTTGATGCGACGAAAAATATCGGAACGTCCGATTCCGGGAACGTTCTCCAGCACGAAATATTTTGGCCGCGCTGCACATACGATGAGCCCGAAAGCATCTGTCAATTTCGCGCGAGGATCCTTGTCACTAAGTCTTGCACCTGCGTTGGACCACGGCGGACATGGGGGGCCACCGACAATGACATCAGGCGCAAGATCTACGATTTCCGGGACAAGCGTGAGAATATCGCCAATGGCCTCGGATTCTTGAATGAACCTGGCAAGCTTTTCGAGATGATTTCTTTGACGCTTGATCCTCCGACGCTCGCTGGCTTTAAGGTCTTCGGCTTCGTTGAGAGATTCTTCGAGAGCGTCATCAAGAGATTCCTTGATCTCTTTCAAACGCGCAATATCGAACCCGCCCAGATTGCGTCTGTGCGCGCGCCTTGCTCCGTTCAATTTGAAAAGAAACGACGGGAGATTGGCCTCATGAATGGCAATCGCCTTCGGCCAGACATCGTAAGCCCCGACATTCCACATCCCGGCGCGCTTGAGGCCAAGCGACATTCCTCCGGCGCCGCAAAACAGATCGACTAATTTCAATTGTTCGTCCCCAGTGAAACGTCTTCACTAGCAATAATTCCTAGTGAAATCGTTTCACTGCCTAAGCCGTCAACCACTGCTCGGATTTCGCGCCTACCGCCGTTTTCGGGGCTGATAGACGGAAAGATCTAACCCTTCTGGAAGGGCCAACGTCGCAAGTGTTTTAATTTCATCAGGACGCAGAGATTTTGATCCATACGATTTGGAAACGGAATCGAGCGCGTGACCGACTTGCAAATCAATCGTGCGGTCACCGACCTGCAAGACGCGAAGATGGTCCTTATAACCATGCCGGAGGCTATGAAAGGTCTGGATGAGCGGAACGTGAACGCCTGCGGCCTTCATCAGGGTCGCCATTCGCTTCGACGCGGTGGCGTGAGGGCGCTCTGTCCGGAAGAGTTGAGGCCATAGCGTCCCTGTCTTCAGACCCTGCACCCACTCAATGAAGCCTGTTTCAGCGATAACGTCGGGAAGCGCGATGATGCGGCGGGATTGATCCGTCTTCAGCCGCCGAGCAACAATTTCGCCGTCATCATCCTCGATGTCGTCAACAAGGCTCAATGTCCAATGGTCACCATGCTTTTGAAGATCGGAGGACTGAAGATAAACGAGTTCGCCAAGCCGCGCACCCGTAAGCATTCCGAGCAAAGGCAAATAGCGATCATCTGGGCGCTTCTGGCATGCCGCGACCGTCAAAAACTTGTTCAGCCCGTCGACGGCAATTCCTTCGCGTTCACTCCGGCGTCCAGCTGAACGCGGGAGAGTGATGTAAAGGTCATCGTGTGCCAGCGACAAGACGTCATGCGGATACGTCGCGCGGATAACCTTCCATACGCCTCGGAATTCTCCGATATACTCGGCAACAGTCGTGCGGGATATCGGCTTCAAGCCGCGAATCCGCTCAGCCCGCTCGATGATGTCGAGCGGTTGAAGATCACGAAGGCGCTTATCCGTGCTCCACGTCTTTGGCAGAAGACCTAACGTTGTCGCATATTTCTGGACGTCGGTTGGCTTGTACTCGGAAACCTTTTTGTCCCCGATGATTGCGATAAACGCTTTGATCGCACGGCGCAGGCGCGCGATGTACGACGCCGATTTTTTCGTGAGCGCCTTTTCTTTGGCGACGATAACTTCTTCGGCTACGGCGGAAAGGAGCGGAAGATTGACGGTGATGGGTTTCTGCTGCGCGAGACGGTCGACCATCCGATCATATGTCTGGCGTTCGGTTTCCCAACCGTCGCCATCGTGGACGATTTCACGGCCGATTTTGTCGAGTTGGACCTGCATCCCTCGATAGACAGCCCGCTCTGCTTGAGCGGTTGCCAGCCGTCGTTCCAATTCTACTTCGGAAAACGGCTCCGAGTACATCACCTGTCCATACTCATCGATTTCAGCGAGCGCGGCACTGGCGCGGAGCGCGGCGAAATTGGCATTGGTCGCCTTCGCCTTCAGGTCGGCCAGTTGTGCTGCCACCTCGATCAGACCGCGATTAACGGTTTCTCTCGACATGCCTTCGCCCCCCATTTTGACTGTCACGTACCCGGCGAGAATTCGAGCGCGACGCTTGGCCTCGGCCACCGATAGGGCGCCAAGGCCGATCCGGAATGGGGTAGCACCGTAGGTATTGAGGAAGGCTTTCGGCACGTTGAACTGGAACGTCCAGCCGTTCCGGCGCCGCCAAAGATGATCTGCCATGATGTGTTGGATCCTGCGTTTTTCACAGGTCAAAACGGCAAATTCATCAATAATTTCAAGATACTTAGCTTTGGCGCTCCCTAGGGGAATCGAACCCCTGTTTCAGCCTTGAGAGGGCCGCGTCCTAACCGCTAGACGAAGGGAGCACTGGCGCAGGGAATAGCCGCGAAACGGCCGCTCCGCAAGGCGGCAGCGCGATATTCGCGGCGTCGCCGCAGGAATGCGGGAAAAAGCTGCACGCCGCCAGTGTCTTCCGTCCATTCACAGAGATACCGGCTGCCGTACAAGTTGCCTGTCCATCTCTGGAGAATGCGAACCGGATCTCACGGCTCGTTGGCAAACTTCAGCCGGCCCGTCGGCTTCAGAGTGCGGGCGTCGAAGGTGAGGATTTCGGTCGCGCCGCCGACGTCGAGCGTCACCACCAGATGGTCGCCCGCGGTCGCGGTGGCGACGATCTTCGCTCCCTTCGGCAACATCGCGGTGCTCTCGGTGGCAGCGGCCACCCTTCCCTCGGTGCGAAAAAGACGGTAGCCGATGGCGACCAGCACGGCCGCAACCGCAAGCGCCGTGGTGAGGCCCGCGATCAGCATCATCCGCCGCACCCGCGCGAAAAGCGCGGCCTGCTCGGGGGTCGGTTCGGGCGCAACGGTTTCAGTCATACAACGCTCATTGCAAGGCTTATCGGTGGAACAAACGGCTTCAGAGTCCGGTCAGTTGCAAACGATCACCGTCACCGGCGACGAGGGCTCGGTGCGGCTCGACCGCGTGCTCGCGGTGCGACTACCGGAGTTGTCACGGTCACGGCTGAAAGCGCTGATCCTCGCGGGCCAGATCTCGCTGCGGGACGCCCCGATCCTCGACCCCGCTTATCATGTCGCTTCCGGCGATACGATCACTATTCGCGTGCCGCCGCCCGTTTCCGCCGAGCCGGAACCGGAGAACATCCCGCTCGATATCGTCCATGAGGACGACGACATCATTGTCATCGAGAAGCCGCGCGGTCTGGTGGTTCACCCCGCCGCCGGCCACGAAACCGGCACGCTGGTCAATGCGCTGATCGCCCATTGCGGCGAGAGCCTGTCCGGCATCGGTGGGGTGAAGCGTCCCGGCATCGTGCACCGGCTCGACAAGGACACCACCGGCTTGATGGTGGCGGCGAAGAACGACCGCGCCCACGCCTCACTGTCCGCCCAGTTCGCCGACCACGGCCGCACCGGCGCACTGCGGCGCGGCTACATGGCGTTCGTCTGGGGCGTGCCAAACCGCCCCCACGGCACCATCGACGCGCCGATCGATCGCCATCCCCATGCACGAGAGAAAATGGCGGTGCGGCCCGGCGGTCGCGAGGCGATCACCCATTGGGAGGTGCTCGACGCTTTCAGCGGCCGCGACGGCAAGCCGGTCGCCAGCCTGCTCGCCTGCCAGCTCGAGACCGGCCGCACTCATCAGATCCGCGTCCATCTCAGCCATATCGGCCACCCGCTCATGGGCGATGCCGTTTACGGGCCCGGTTTCAAGACCAAGGCTAATGCGCTCAGGCCCGGCGCCCGCGCCGCGCTGGAGGGTCTTGGCCGGCAGGCGCTCCATGCCTATCTGCTGACGCTGGAACACCCCGGAACCGGTGAAATCCTTGAATGGACTAGCGATCTTCCGCCCGATCTTGCTGCTCTGCGACAAAGTCTTCACGCGGCGGAATGACGCAAATGCATGTACTAATGCCTTTCCTTTCAATTATTTAATCTTCTACACGGGATCGTGACCCCGTTTTGTTCTTTCTTTTTCCAGCGGCTTTCGTGTATATTGCACCTGCGCTGGATGTCCCAGCGCAGGAACATCGCAGCCAGGTCGGCTTTAACAAAGCGACCCCTGCCTGGCCCGCCGCTATCGGGGGCCTGAACTCTGGAGGGCGCTACACATGGCCCGTACAGCCACTCTGCCGGTTCTCAATGGAGAATCCGGCCTGTCCCATTACCTCGCCGAAATTCGCAAATTCCCGATGCTGGAACCCCAGCAGGAATACATGTTCGCCAAGCGTTGGCGCGAACATGACGATCGCGATGCGGCGCACCACCTGGTCACCAGCCATCTGCGGCTCGTGGCGAAAATCGCCATGGGTTATCGCGGCTACGGCCTGCCCATCTCCGAGGTCGTCTCCGAAGGCAACGTCGGCCTGATGCAGGCGGTGAAGCGGTTCGAGCCCGACAAGGGCTTCCGCCTCGCCACGTATGCCATGTGGTGGATCAAGGCTTCGATTCAAGAGTACATCCTGCGTTCGTGGTCGCTCGTGAAGATGGGCACCACCGCGAACCAGAAGAAGCTGTTCTTCAATCTGCGCAAGGCGAAGAGCAAGATCAACGCGCTGGACGAAGGCGATATGCGTCCCGACCAGGTCAAGCTGATCGCCAAGCGACTCGGCGTCACGGAACAGGACGTTGTCGACATGAACCGCCGCCTCGGTGGCGACGCGTCGCTCAACGCGCCGATCCGCGACGACGGCGAGCCCGGCGAATGGCAGGACTGGCTGGTCGATACCTCGCCCAGTCAGGAAGCCATCATGGCGGAGAGCGAGGAATACGATCATCGCCGCCAGGCGTTGAACGGCGCGATGAGCGTGCTCAATCCGCGTGAGAAGCGCATCTTCGAGGCGCGGCGTCTGGCCGACGAGCCGATGACGCTGGAAGACCTCGCGAGCGAGTTCGGCGTGTCGCGCGAGCGCGTGCGCCAAATCGAGGTGCGTGCGTTCGAGAAGGTGCAGGCGGCGGTGAAGACCACCATCGCCCGGCAGGAGCAGGCGGCGCTCGCAGCCGCTCACTGATCTCGCTGACCTACTGACGAAAAAAAGCCGGCGGAAACGCCGGCTTTTTTATTCCGATGTCGATGAGCGATTGTTACCGCGCTCGCTATTCGCCCCACGCCATGAAGGCGCCGTTGAATGCGCGCTCGCCGGGCGCACCCTTTTCAATGGCGATGATGGCGCGGCGCTGGTTGGAATAGACCAGTGGCACGTCGAACCACGACCGCTCCTTGAGCAGTTGCAGGTTGCGTGCGCGATCGCTCTCGACATTCGACAGGCCGATCAGGAAGAAGCCGTCCGTGACCTTGACCGCGAGTCCGGCCAGCGGCGTGCCGCGCGCCTGCTCGTTGGATTTCATCAGGATGCCCGGCACGTTGGCGACGGTGCCGTTGTCGAAGTCCGGCGGCAGCACGAACGTCAGTTCGGCGGTGTGGCTGGCAGGCAGCGAGGTATCGGTGTTGCGGCGGAACGACATCGTCATCTTGAACTTGCGTTCCGGAATGTCGATGTCAGCGCGCACCGCGATGTCGTCCGGCTTGCCGTCGTTGCTCTTTACCGGTTCGGTGCGCCACACCACGCTGCCGACATATTGCTTGCCCTTCGGATCGCTCGGATCCTCATCATAGAGCACGACGCGTTGCGCCACCGGCGCCACTGCGTCCGTCGAGCCGGGTTGGCCGACGCGGTCGGCGATCTTCGGCGGCGGCGCGGTCGAGTTGTTCTTCGGCGCCGGCGTGGTGACCGCCGCCTGTTTGCCCAACAGTCCGCGGACGTAGGTCAACCCCTTCTGACCCCATAGAATGCCAGCACCGGCGAGGATCAGCACCAGGCCGAGAATGATCGCGGCCTTGAACGGGAAACCGCCCCCGGTCTTGACCCGTCGTTCCTTGCCGCCGCGCCGCTGCGGCCGCGAGGGCGGGGGCTCATAGGCTTCCTCGATGCCCTCGTCGTAATCGTAGGACACCGGCGCGCCGACGCCGCGGTCTTCCATGCTCGGCTCGAGCCGATCAAATTCCGGCGATGGCGACGGCACGTTGGCGTAAGTGCGGCGCGCGGCGCGATTGGCCTTCGCAGTGGCGCGGCCGAGATCGTCGGCATCGGCCACCACGTCGCGGAAGCCCCGAACACCCTGACCACCACCATGGGCGACCGGATCGGCGGTCCCTTGAGGCGCACGGTCGGCCTCGAAACTGCGGCGTGAACTCCCGGTTCGCTCGCGCGTGGCGGGCGGTGGCGTATCGTAAGGCGCCGCCGCTTCATTGTTCGGTTCGGACCGCGAAGCCCATGCCGGCCGCTCGTCGCCGCGCGGCTCCTCCGGCGCGGACGACGGACGGTTTTCAAGGAAGGACGGGCGGGTCGGCTGGGCCGCGCCGCCCGATTTGGTAGCGTCGCGCTCGGCCTGGCGGGCAGCGGCGGCCCGGCTGCCGGCGCGGAATGCGTCGCCCGGCCGGGGCCGCCCCTTGGAATCGGTACGCGCCACTTCGCGGGCGCGCTGCGCGGCCTCGGATTCCACCTTGCGGATCGCTTCTTCCAGCGACAGCCGCTCACGGGTGATCTCGGACTCGGTCAGCGGCGGTTGCACGCTGCGCAGTTGCGCGATCAGCGCCGACCGCGCGCGCTCATATAGGGCGCGCCGGCTTTCTCCGGGCGCGCTCGCATCGAGGCCGGAAATGGCACGGGCGATCAGCGGGTAGTAATCAGCCATGTCTCGTCAATGTTGCGAATCCTGCAAGGACTTTGCCGATATTCCGGTAATAGTCCATTAAGCCTCAAACGGATTTTGCACCAGAATGGTGTCTTCTCGCTCGGGGCTGGTCGAGAGCAACGCGATGGGGCACCCGACCAGTTCCTCGACCCGGCGGACATATTTGATCGCCTGCGCCGGCAGGTCGGCCCACGAACGGGCGTTGGCGGTCGGTTCCTTCCAGCCCTCGATGGTCTCGTAGATCGGCTCGATACGGGCCTGCGCGCCCTCGCCCGCCGGCAGATGATCGATCACCTCGCCGTCCAGCTTGTAGCCGACGCAGACCTCGATGGTGTCGAAGCCGTCGAGAATATCCAGCTTGGTCAGCGCCAGGCCGTGGATCCCGCAGGTGCGCACCGTCTGGCGCACCAGCATGGCGTCGAACCAGCCGCAACGCCGCTTGCGCCCGGTGTTGACGCCGAACTCCTTGCCGCGACGGCCGATCTCGTCGCCGATCTCGTTGGTCAGTTCGGTCGGGAACGGCCCCATGCCGACGCGCGTGGTGTAGGCCTTGCAGATGCCGAGCACGTAGCCCAGCGAACTCGGGCCCATGCCGGTGCCGGTCGCCGCCTGCGCCGCCACGGTGTTCGACGAGGTGACATAGGGATAGGTGCCGTGATCGACGTCGAGCAGCGCGCCTTGCGCGCCTTCGAACAGGATGCGTTTGCCTTCGCGGCGCTTGTGATCGAGCAGATTCCACACGCTGTCAGCATAGGGCAGCACTCGCGGCGCAATTGCGGCAAGATCGCTGAGCAATGCTGAACCATCGACTTCGGCGATGCCAAGACCGCGCCGCAGGGCATTGTGATGCGCCAGCAGCCGCTCGATCTTGTGCGGCAGGGTCTGCAGATCGGCGAGATCCATCAGCCGGATGGCGCGGCGGCCGACCTTGTCCTCATAGGCCGGACCGATGCCGCGCTGGGTGGTGCCAATCGCGGTTGTCTTGCTGGCGTTCTCGCGCAGCGCGTCCAGTTCCCGGTGCAGTGGCAGGATCAGGGTGACGTTTTCGGCAACGCGGAGGTTGTCCGGCGACACGGCGATGCCCTGGCTGGTCAGCTTCTCGACCTCGCTGAGGAAGGCCTGCGGGTCGAACACCACGCCGTTGCCGATCACCGACAGTTTCGAGGACCGCACCACGCCGGACGGAAGCAGCGCCAGCTTGTAGGTGTTGCCGTTGATGACCAGGGTATGGCCGGCATTATGGCCGCCCTGGAAGCGCACGACGATATCCGCCTGCTCCGACAGCCAGTCGACAATCTTGCCTTTTCCCTCGTCGCCCCATTGGGCGCCGACGACGACAACGTTGGTCATATCGAGATAAATCCCCGTGGTACTCACCACCGGGCGCTCAGGCGGCCCGGCTGCCCGGATTCGGGTCGTCCCTCCGGATAAAGGATGCCGCTATCCGACGCAAGCAAAACGGCGCTGCGACGCTGTTTCGTGATCGTCCCAAACCATTGATATCCCCGAAAAATCCGTCTGGAACATAGTGACGTGCGAAGCCGGCGGCGCGCGATCGCGGCCGGCGTGCCGATCCGATCAGAACGGTGTGAGGAACATGCCCCAACCGGCAGCATCGCAATTGATGCGCTCGTCGCAACGGGGCATAATTTGTCAAACCATGCTGATCAAACCGAAATTTCTTCCCTCACATGCCAGCACCCGCCGAGCGCCAGCGCGCGGGTGCAAGCACGCCCCGGCGAGGGCCAAGAGGGCCACCAAGCACGCAGGCAGGACATCATGACCAAGCCGGTGGTCGGCGTGATCGGCAACATGTACATGATCGAAAACCGGTTCGCCGTGCAGGCGGTCGGCGAGCGCAACATGCGCGCGATCGCGGAAGTGACCGGCGCGCTGCCGCTGATGTTCGCCAGCGTGCCGGACATCACCGATCTCGACGCGCTGCTGGACGTCGTCGACGGCGTGCTCTTGACCGGTGCGCGCGCCAACGTCCACCCGACGCGCTTCCACACCGAACCGCATCCACGTCACGAACCTTACGATCCCAACCGCGACGACGTGGCGCTGACCCTGATCGATCTTTGTGTTCAACGCGGCATCCCGCTGTTCGGCATCTGCCGCGGCCTGCAGGAAATGAACGTCGCGTTCGGCGGGTCGCTGCATCCGGAAATCCGCGAACTGCCGGGGCGGATCAATCACCGTATGCCGCGCCTCGCCAATGGCGAAATCCATCCCGACCCGGAAGTGATCTTCGCCGACCGCCACGACGTGCGGCTGACGCCCGACGGCGTCTTCGCCCGGCTGTATGGCCGCGACATCATTCGCGTCAATTCGCTGCACGGCCAGGGCATCCTCGAACCCGGCTCGCGCGTGGTGATCGAGGGCGTCGCCGACGACGGTACCATCGAGGCCATCCGCATCAAGGACGCCCCCGGCTTCGCACTCGGCGTCCAGTGGCACGCCGAATACGATCCGCAACGCAACCCGATCAACCGCGCGCTGTTTCAGGCCTTCGGCGAGGCAGTGGCGGCAAGGCGCTGATCGCCCAGCAACTCATCATGTAACGCACCATGTCGAAAACTACCCGCGCCACCCAGGCGCTGAAGCAACTCGGCGTCCGCTTCACGCTGCACGAATACGACTACGATCCCGACGCCGACAGCATCGGCTTGCAGGCGGCCGCCGCTATCGGCGCGGAGCCGCGCCGCGTGCTAAAGACGCTGATGGCCGAACTCGACGGCAAGCCGGTCTGCGTCGTGGTGCCCTCCGATCATGAAGTCAGCATGAAGAAGCTTGCGCAAGCCTTTGACGGCAAGTCGGCGAAGATGATGAAGCCCGCCGATGCCGAGCGGCTGACCGGCTATCACGTCGGCGGCATCAGCCCGTTCGGCCAGAAGAAGCGCGTGCCGACGGCGATCGAACAGGCGGCGTTGCAAGAGCAGACCGTCTTCATCAACGGCGGCCAGCGCGGCCTGCAGGTGCAACTCGATCCCAACGATGCCCGCAAGGCGCTCGGCGCCATCGCCGCATCGCTCGTTGCGTAAATTTCGAGCTTCAGCGCCGCGCCCGCATGGCTCCAATTCGCTGCAGCCTCTTGTGAAGCCACCGCTTCTCGCTCAAGGCTCTCGCTCCTCCAGCCGCAAAGACGCGACAGACCTTGGCTTCCGCCTCTCCCGCCCGCACGATGCTCCAGCGCCTGTTCGATCGGCCGTATCTGCTGCTGATCCTGACCTCGGTGTTCTGGTCCGGCAATGCCGTCGTCGGGCGCTACGCCGCCGGCGACATTCCACCCATCACGCTCGCCTTCATCCGCTGGGGCGGCGCGTTTGCGATCACGCTGCCGTTCGCATGGTCGTATCTGAAGCGGGACTGGCCCACGATCCGGCAAAACCTCGGCGTGATGATCGTCATCTCGGTCGTCGGCATCGGCGCATTCAACACGCTGCAATACTGGGCGCTGGAATACACGCAAGCGATCAACGTACTGCTGCTGCAATCCGCCGGCCCGCTGTTCATCGCGATGTGGTCGCTGTTGCTGCTCGGCGTGCGGCTGACCTGGATGCAGGCAACCGGCATCGCGCTCTCGATGATTGGTGTGCTGGTGATCCTGCTCCATGGCAATATCGGCGAGCTGGCGCACATCCAGTTCAACAAGGGCGATGTCATCTTTACCTGCGCACTGGCAATCTTCGGCTACTACTCGGTGATGGTGCTGAAGCGCCCCGCCATCCACGGCCTGTCGTTTCTCGCTTTCACGTTCGGGTGTGGTGCGCTGTGCCTGGTGCCGCTGCTGGCGCTGGAGCTTTCCTTGCGTCCCGTGATGCAGGTGACGATCCCCAACCTGCTGGCGCTGTTCTACGTCGTGCTGTTTCCCTCCACGCTCGCCTACCCGTGCTACAATCGCGGCGTCGAACTGATCGGCGCCAATCGCGCCGCGCCGTTCAGCCATCTCGTCCCGCTATTCGGCACCGTGCTGGCGATCGTCTTTCTCGGCGAACGAATTCACCTGTTCCACGTTGTCGGCTTCCTGCTGGTGATTTCCGGTGTCTACATCGCCGCGCGCAAGCCACGCGGACCGGCGGCCGCCGAGCTTTGAAGCGCCGCAACCTGGACATCGCACAAAACAAATCCGGCCCCGATACAATCGGAGCCGGATGTCTGCTTTAGCTTGTGGGCCGCGTCCGCGGCCTCAGGCCGCCCGCACCTTGGTCAGGAATTCATTCACCGCCGAGCGCAACATGCCGGCCTGACCGTCGAGGTCCTGCGCGTTGACCAGAACGTCCGAGGCCGCTGAACCGGTCGCCTCCGCCGCCGAACTGACGCCGCCGATGTGGTGGCTGATCTCGTCCGAACCGGCCGCGGCCGACTGGATGTTGCGCGCGATCTCCCGCGTGGCCGCACCCTGCTCCTCGACCGCGCTGGAGATGCTGAGCGCGATCTCGTTCATCTGGGCAATGGTACGGGTGATGTTGCTGATCGCGTCCACCGCCTCATGGGTGGTGGACTGCATAGTCGACACCTGCGCGGAGATTTCCTCGGTCGCTTTCGCGGTCTGATTGGCCAGCGCCTTTACTTCCGATGCGACCACCGCGAAGCCGCGACCGGCCTCACCGGCGCGCGCCGCTTCGATCGTCGCATTGAGCGCGAGCAGGTTGGTCTGCGCCGCGATGGTGTGGATCAACTGAACCACCTCACCGATCTTTTCGGCACCGTTCGACAACACCTGCACCGTCGCATTGGTGCGCTCGGCATCCTCCACCGCCTTGTTGGCGATCTCGGTCGATTGCGTCACCTGGCGCGAAATCTCCGAAACCGAGCTTGCAAGTTCCTCCGCGGCCGCAGCAACCGTCCCGGCATTGCCGGACGCCTTCTGCGACGCTTCGCTGACCGTAACGGCCCGCGAACTCGCATCGCGCGCCAGCCCCGTCATGCTTTCCGCCGTCGCTTGCATCCCGGCAGCCGATGCCGTGACCGACTGGACGACGCCGTTGACGCTACGCTCGAAATCGTCGGCGAGGCTTTGCATCGCCATGCGGCGCTCGTCGGCCGCGCGCTGCTGTGTCGCAGCCTCCGCCTGTTCGAGGTCGCGGACGCGAAGCGCGTTTTCCTTGAACACCTTGACGGTCGCAGCCATGGAGCCGATTTCGTCGCGGCGGCCGACGCCGGGAATTTCAGCATCCAACTCACCCTTGGCGAGCGATTGCATCCGCGCGCCAAGCTGGCCGAGCGGACCGGTGATGCTGCGGCCGATCAGCCAGGCGGCAAGGCCCGCACCCAACGCGATGACGATGGTCGCCATCGCCAGACCGAAGATGACCGGCCGGAGCTTGGCATTGATGTCGTCGAGATAAGCGCCGGTGCCGACGAACATGTTCCAGTTCGGAATGGCCACCGCATAGGACATCTTGCGGATCAACTCGTCGCTGCCCGGCTTCATGTATTCATAGCGCAGGGTGACGTTGCCCTTGGCCGCGACGCCGTCGCGCAGCTCGCGCGCCAGCTTGCGGCCGCCGGTTTCGACGTCGAGCTGATTGCTGCCGATCTTCGAGGCGTCCGGCGTCGCCACCGTGACGCCGTCCATGGTGTAGGCGAACACATAGCCGCTGCCGTTGTCGTAGTTCATCGACCGGATACGATGGGCGTATTCGGCGATCGCCTGCTCCTTGGTCAGCTTGCCGGCCTGCACCTGTTTCTGGAATTCCATCGCCATGCTTCGCGCGGTCTCGACGATGGCATGGGTCTGCTCGGTGCGTGCGGCATACATCTCCCGCTGCATCATGGTCGCGGCATAGACGCCGGCGCCGACCAACCCTAGCAGGGTGATCGCAACGAGGAGGACAAGCTTCATGGCAATGGGAAGATTATTCAGCAACTTCACGTTCTGTGCTCCGGGCAGGCTGCGCAATTCACACAAGGGGAGAGAGTAGCCGGGCACCCTATGGACGGACCGTTGATCCTTGGTTACCGCGCCGTCTCCCCGAGTAATTTTGCGCGCATGACGACCTTCCCAAAACGAATGGCGGGAATCCGGCCTGTTCGGATTCCCGCCATTCTGTCTTCCGGCGCAGGAGAGTATCCGCGCCTCAGTTACTCAGAACGTCAGCGCCTCAAAACTGCAGCGCCTTGGCCTGCTTGACCTGCGGCAGGGCCTGCACCTTGGCCAGCACCTCGGCCGGGACAGCGCCGTCGACTTCGACCAGCGCGATGGCGTCGCCGCCCTGGTTATGGCGGCCGAGGTTGAAGGTCGCGATGTTGACCTTGGCGTCGCCGAGGATCGAGGCGAACTTGCCGATGAAACCCGGCTTGTCCTCGTTGGTGACATAGATCATCGACGGGCCGAACTCGGCGTCGACGCGGATGCCCTTGACGTCGATCAGGCGCGGCTTGCCGTCGGCGTAGACCGTGCCGGATACCGAACGCTCCTGCCGTTCCGTGGTGACAGTAACGGTGATAACGCTCTCGTAATCGCTCTGCGCCGCCCGCACCACCTCGTCCACCACCATGCCGCGCTCCTTGGCGACGACCGGCGCGGACACCACGTTGACGTCGCCCAGCATCGGCCGCAGCAGGCCGGTGAGCGCCGCCGAGGTCAGCGCCTTGATCTTCATCTCCGCGACCTGGCCCTCATAGGTGATTGTGACCTTGCTGATGCCGGTTTCGGTGAGTTGACCCGCGAACGAACCCAGCTTTTCGGCCAGTTCGACGAACGGCTTCAGCTTCGGCGCCTCTTCCGCCGTGATCGAGGGGAAGTTGATGGCGTTGGTGATGGCGCCGGTGAGCAGGTAATCCGACATCTGCTCGGCGACCTGCAGCGCGACGTTCTCCTGCGCTTCCGTGGTGGATGCGCCGAGATGCGGGGTGCAGATCACGTTGGGATGGCCGAACAGCACGTTCTTGGTGGCCGGCTCCTCGACGAACACGTCGAAAGCGGCGCCCGCAACCTGCTCGGAATTCAGTGCATCGACCAGCGCCTGCTCGTCGACAAGGCCGCCGCGCGCGCAGTTGATGATGCGCACGCCTTTCTTCATCTTGGCGATGGCGGCGGCGTCGATGACATTGCGGGTCTTGTCGGTGAGCGGCGTGTGCAGGGTGATGAAGTCGGCGCGCTTGAACAGATCTTCAAGCTCGACCTTCTCGACGCCTAGGTCCTTGGCGCGCTCCGGCGACAGGAACGGATCGAACGCGATCACCTTCATCTTGAGACCGACGGCGCGGTCCGCGACGATCGAGCCGATGTTGCCGCAGCCGATCACGCCCAGCGTCTTGCCGGTGATCTCGACGCCCATGAAGCGGTTCTTCTCCCACTTGCCGGCCTGCGTCGAGGCGTCAGCGGCGGGAATTTCGCGCGCCAGCGACAGCATCAGGGTGATGGCGTGCTCGGCGGTGGTGATCGAATTGCCGAATGGCGTGTTCATCACGATGATGCCCTTCGCCGTCGCCGCCGGAATCTCGACATTGTCGACGCCGATGCCGGCGCGGCCGATCACCTTCAGCTTCTTGGCGTTGGCGAGAATCTTCGCGGTCGCCTTGGTCGCCGAGCGGATGGCGAGACCGTCATAATTGCCGATGATCTCGGCGAGCTTGTCCTTGTCCTTGCCTAGCGCCGGCTGGAAATCCACCTCGACGCCGCGATCCTTGAATATCTGCACGGCGGCGGGGCTGAGGGCATCGGAAATGAGAACTTTGGGTTTGGTCATGGATCGATCCTTTCGGGGTCGTCATCCTGAGGAGCGAGCGAAGCGAGCCTCGAAGGATGACGGAAAGTGAAAAATGGGGAATCCGACAATCTCGCCGTCTATCCTTCGAGGGCCGCGATGCGGCCACCTCAGGATGACGGCCCTCTCCCGCAAGGGGAGAGGGAAAAGACAACTACGCCGCCTTGGCGAGCGAGGCCTTGGCTTCCGCGAAGGCCCAATCGAGCCAGCCGGTCAGCACTGCTACGTCCGCCGCCTCGACGGTGGCGCCGCACCAGATGCGCAGGCCCGGAGGAGCATCGCGATAATGGCCGAGGTCGTAACCCGCGCCTTCCTTCTCCACCGCGGCGACCAGCGCCTTGGCGAACGCGGCCTGCGCGTCGGCGGCCAGCGCGGTGATCGCGGGATCGACCACCTTGAGGCAGACCGAGGTGTTGGAGCGGATCGCCGGATCGGCAGCAAGGAAATCGATCCACGGCGTCTTGGCGACCCAGTCGCTCAGCGCCTTGGTGTTGGCGTCGGCGCGACCGATCATGCCCTTGAGGCCGCCGACCGACTTCGCCCAATTCAGCGCATCGAGATAATCCTCAACGCACAGCATCGACGGCGTGTTGATGGTCTCGCCGACGAAGATGCCGTCGATCAGCTTGCCGCCCTTGGTCATGCGGAAAATCTTCGGCATCGGCCACGGCGGCGTGTAGCTCTCGAGACGCGCCACCGCGCGTGGGGAGAGGATCAGCATGCCGTGCGCGCCCTCGCCGCCCAGCGCCTTCTGCCAGGAGAAGGTGACGACGTCGAGCTTGGCCCAATCGAGCGGCTGCGCGAATGCGGCCGAGGTGGAGTCGCAGATGGTCAGGCCTTCGCGGTCGGCCTTGATCCAGTCGGCATTCGGCACGCGCACGCCGGAGGTGGTGCCGTTCCAGGTGAAGACGATATCGGAGGCCGGATCGGCCTTGGCGAGATCGGGAATGTCGCCGTAACCGGCGGTGAGCTTGGTGACGTCCTTCAGCTTCAGCTGCTTGACGACGTCGGTGACCCATCCTTCACCAAAAGATTCCCAGGCAATCATGGTGACGGGCCGCGCGCCGAGCAGCGACCACAGTGCCATCTCGACCGCGCCGGTATCCGACGCCGGCACGATGCCGATCTTGTAATCGGCCGGCACTTCCAGCACTTCGCGGGTGAGATCGATCGCAAGCTTGAGCTTGGCCTTGCCGATCTTCGCGCGATGCGAGCGGCCGAGAGCAGCATCATTAAGGGCTTGGGGGGTCCAGCCGGGGCGCTTGGCGCAGGGGCCGGAAGAGAAATGCGGCGTGTTGGGCCGCGCAGCGGGCTTCGCTACAGTCATCGTCTATCCTTCCAGATAGTAAGCCTCCCGTTGGGGGGAGGTGTCCCGCCGCGGGAGATACGCCAAGCTGCCATGCCGGTCAAGGGATAGTCCCCACCCGTCCGACGAAGTAATGAGTGCCATGCATCGCCGTCGCCTCTCCTGCCTGCATCGGGCCGGATAATCCCATGCCAACTCATGTCATGCTGCTCGTCCTGCTCGGCGCGCTGCTGCACGCGAGCTGGAACGCCATGGTCAAATCCGGCGGCGACAAGCTCGGCGAAACCGGACTGATCGCCGGCGGCGCGGCGGCGGTCTCGCTGCTCGCAGTGCCGTTCGTTCCCCTGCCCGCTGCCGCGAGTTGGCCGTGGCTGGTCGCATCGATTGCGATCCATCAGCTTTACTACGCGCTGGTCGCGGCCGCCTATCGCGCCGGCGACATGGGGCACACCTATCCGCTGATGCGCGGCGCAGCCCCTTTGCTGGTTGCGCTGGTGAGTGCGCCGCTACTCGGCGAAACGCTGTCGACCCATGCGTGGATCGGCGTGATGCTGATCTGCGGCGGCATCCTGCTGCTGGCGCTGCATCGCCACGCCGCGCCGCGCGCGACGATGATGGCACTGGCCAATGCCTTGGTAATTGCGATCTATACGCTGATTGACGGCACCGGCGCGCGGCTCTCCGGCAACGCCATCTCCTACGTGCTCTGGTTGACGTTGCTGGAAGCATTCCCGCTGCTGACATGGCTGTGGCTGCGCGACGGCAAACGATTCCAGCGCCAGTTGCGCCAGCGCGGCGGGATCGCATTGATCGGCGGAGCCTGCGCGATCGGATCCTACGGCTTCGCGCTGTGGGCGATGACGCAGGCCCCGGTCGCAACTGTCGCGGCGCTGCGCGAAACATCCGTGCTGTTCGCGGTGGCGATTGCCACTTTCGTGCTACGCGAGGTCACCGGACCACGACGAATCATCGCCGGAATTCTCGTGGTGGCGGGCGCAGCAACGCTGCGGCTGGCGTGACGCCAAGCATCACAAGCCGAGTGCGCTCTCGCTGTCTTTGATCCAGCGCCGCACGGCACCGTAATCCGTCAGATCGAAGCTGCCCTCGTGCGCAACGCGCGTGTAAGCAAGCAATGCGACGTCCGCGAGCGTGAACACATCTCCGACCAGAAACCGCGTTATCGCGAGTTGGCTCTCCATGCGCGCCAGCGCAGCATGACCGCGCCTCACCTTGTCGGGGTCGAGATCGGAGGTCGGCTTGCCAAGGTAAACCATCAGGAACCGGCACACCGCGATGTAGGGTTCGTGGCTGTATTGCTCCCAGAACAGCCACTCGTCCATCTTGGCCGCGAGAAAATGGTCAGCCGGGATGAGATCGCTACCGCGCGCCAGATACCGGATGATGGCGTTGGATTGCGCCAGCGGGCGGCCGTCATCGAGCACGATAACGGGTACCTGTCCGGCGGCGTTCAGCCTGAGGAATTTCGCCGTGTGGGTCTCGCGCTTCAGCGTATCGACGGCGATCCAGTCATAGGGCAAGGCGAGCCGGTCGCAGACCCACTTCACCTTCAGGCAGTTGCCGGAGTTGAGATCGCCATAGATCTTCATGCGCTGCCGTCACTACAAATTCCGATAACAGAGCAGCAACGCGGCGCGATTCTGTCAACGACGCGGATCGCTCCGCGTCGCGACGGATCGACTCAGAACTTGTAGCCGAGGCCGGCGCGGACAGTGTTGACGGACACATCAACCGGCGAGGTGAAGCGCAGATATTCCCACTCGGCCCGCAGGAACAGGTTCTGCACCAGCATCATGTCGATGCCAAGGCCCGCCGAATAGCCGAACACGAAATGCGACTTCAAATTGCTTCGCGCGGTGGCGCTGTTCGGTCCGATATCCGGAAGTCCTTGCGTGCCAGTGTACCGATAGTAGAGGGAGGCTGTGGTTTCACGCTGGATATCCGCCTGCCCCATCGCCACGCCGCCGAATGCATACGGCAGGAACGAGCCCATCGCATAACCGGCCCGCAGCCTCGCGGAGCCGTAGTCCGAGATCTGCATCGCGGCGTATTGCGTCAGGCTCGCGCTGGTCAGGTAATCAGCCGGAAAGAAGAAGCTCCGTCCCTGCGTCCCGGTTGAACTGCCGCTGAACTTGCCGTGGATGTAGTTCAGTTCGACACCGAGCACGGTATCTTCCCACTGCGCATTATAGCCGATGAAGCCGCCGAAGCCGCTGTTGCTCTGCGACGACTTGCCGAGCAGCGGCCATTTCGAAATCTTGTACTCGCTCTCGACGTCGACGTTGTTGAGCAGATCCTTACTCAGACTCTGATTCGAGTTGACGAAGTTCATATCGGCAGTGCCATAGCTGGCCTGACCACCGACATAGAAGCCCTCCCAATTGACGGCGCGCGGCCCGTAAGTGTCCGGCAATGCGCCGCGAAGGATCGGAAGATCGGCGGCCTGCGCGGCCTGCGCCGCCCCCAACATCATTCCCGCAATCAGCAACTTACGCATCGCAATTCCCCCAGGACAACTATCGAGGCGCCACCGCGAGATCGTCACGCGAACCCGGCTCTCGACCTCATGCGATCATCGCCTGTTAACCTTAACCAATCGTTGTCGCGGCACGGTTTCCGTTAAAATCAGCGGCGCGTCCTTCGCCTTTTCAAATGCCTCGCAAAACAAAAACGGCGCGGGATGATCCCGCGCCGTCGAGGAAGACAAAGCCGAGCGTCCGTGAGATCAGCCCTTGGTGATGAGCGGCGGGGGCGGCGGCGGCTCCACATCGCAGCAGGTCCAGCGCACGCCGAGACGAATATCGTGCGAGGTCAGATCGTGGAACTGGAACGGCCGACCATTCGTCACCGTCCCGTCGAACGATGCTCCCGAACCGGTGACGCCGGTGCCGAGGTTGAGGTAGCGATACGCCAGTTCGACCGTCATGTTCTGATTGACGCGATAAGCCAGACCGGCATGCAGCGCCCAGGCCAGATCCAGCTTGCTGGCCGAGGTCGCCTGATACAGGCCCGAGGACGTGCCGCCACCGAGGTTGACCGTGGTGATGTCCGAGAACCCGCTGAAGGTGTTGTAGGCACCGCCGACGCCGACGCCGATGAACGGCGTGATGCACCACCAGGTGCCGAGATCGGCATAGGCATTGATCATGCCGACCCAGCTCGAATAGCCGCCGCGATAGGTATCGCCGATCGGCAGAATCCCAAGGCCGCCGCCGAAATTGATGTTGGCGTAGTCGGTGCCGCTGAACTGCACTCGCGAACGATATTCGCCGGTCACGTCCATGCGGAACCAGTTGTTGAACTGATAACCGACACCGAGGCCATAGGTCATACCGCCGGTGAATTCATGGCCGATCTGATCGACCGAAACGGTGCTGGCGTCGTTGTAAGCGGGAGCGAACAGCCTGCCTCGCGTGTTGGTCATGCCGATGTCGCCGCGCAGATACCAGCCGCCGAAATCCTCGACGACCGGCGGCGGCGCATAATACTGCGGTGGCGGCATGGGAGGCATATCCGCGGCAAAGGCCACGCTGGACAAAAAGGACGCCGCTCCGGCGGCGGCCAAGATTTTAACGCTACGCATTGGCTCGTCCTCTGTGCGGTGAGGCAGACGGGCCTCACATCGGAAACTCACGGACGGACGATGGCAGCAAATACTTAAGCGTGGCTTAACCCTAATTTTTAAGGTTGATATTTGGTGCACGCGCGCAACAACGACGGCCCCTGTATGGAACCGCCGCCGCAAATCTTAACGATACGTTGATAACAACACGCGGGCGGCCTGCCCTGCCGCAACGCCGCGCACCCGGCGCGCGAGCTTACGCCGTCGACTTCTTCATCTTCGGCAGGAACATCGCGAGCAATCCGATCGCCGGCAGGAACGCGCAGATCGCATAGACGAAGTCGATGCCCTTGGCGTCGGCCACGACGCCCAACATCGCCGCGCCCAATCCGCCCGCGCCGAAGGCGAAGCCGAAGAACAGGCCGGAGATCATGCCGAAACGATGCGGCACCAGTTCCTGCGCGTAGACGATAATCGCCGGCATCGCAGAGGAAATGATGAAGCCGATGACAACGCTCAAGGCCACCGTCCATGCCAGACCGACATGAGGCAGCAGCAGCGTGAACGGCAAAGCGCCGAGGATCGAAATCCAGATCACGTAACGGCGACCGATGCGGTCGCCGATCGGTCCGCCGAAGTAAACGCCGGCCGCGTTGGCGCCGAGAAACACGAACAGCAGCAGTTGCGACGTTTGCGTCGTTACTGCGAACTTATGCATCAGATAGAACGTGTAGTAGCTGGTGAGGCTCGACAGGTAGATATACTTCGAGAACACCAGCACGATCAGGATACCGATCGCCATCGCGACGCGCGAACCCGATGGCGCGCCGGCCGGCCGCTTCGGTGCCGCGCTGCCGCGCACCATGATGCGCGGCTTATACCAACTGCCGATACGCCACAGAACGACGATGGCGACAAACGCGATCGATGAGAACCAGGCGATACTGGGTTGCCCGAACGGCACCACGATTAATGCTGCCAGCACCGGCCCGATCGCCGAACCGAGATTGCCGCCAACCTGAAACACCGATTGCGCGAAGCCGTAGCGGCCGCCGGACGCCATGCGCGCGATGCGCGACGATTCCGGATGGAAGATCGCCGACCCCAATCCGATCATCGCCGCCGACAGCACCAGCATCGCGAAGTTGTGCGCGCCGCTCAGCATCAGCAAGCCGACGAAGGTGAAGCCCATTCCGATCGCCAGCGAGAACGGCTGCGGCTTGCGATCGGTGACGCTGCCGACCACCGGCTGCAGCAGTGACGCGGTGATCTGGAACGCCAGCGTGATCAGCCCGATCTGCGCGAACGACAGCGAATAGTTTTCCTTGAGGATCGGATAGACCGACGGGATCAGCGACTGCATCGTGTCGTTGAGGAAATGCGAGAAGCTGATACCGCCCAGCACCAGATAGACAGGGCCGGCCGTCGCCGTAGTGGCAGCAGGCGCGATCACCGGCGCGACGAGAGCTTCTTCGGTGACGACGACAGGCTTGTTCACGGCGTATTCCGATTCCGAACGATGAAAGCCGCACTCAATAAGTCAGCAAACCTGGCCGAACCAGAGACAATTCACGATGGCAGATACCGCGCGGATGCAGGACGTCGTCCGCGAATAGGCGTGGGCGTTCACTCCACCTTGAGCAGCAATCACGCGATTTCGATGCATCCGGATAAATCCCGGATGCAGACGATTTACGCCGCAGCAGCGGCGGCGCCGAGCGCGGAGACGATATCGTCCACCACTTCCTCGACCAGGATGCGGTCGTCGCCCTCGCCCATCACGCGGATCACCGGTTCTGTGCCGGAGGAGCGCACCAGCAGCCGGCCGTGGCCGTTGAGGCGCTTTTCGGCGGAGGAGATTGCCGTCTTGACGCCGACGGCCTCGAGCGGCTTACCGGCGCGATAACGGACGTTCTTCAATATCTGCGGCAGTGGATCGAAGCGGTGGCAGACCTCGGACACCGGCCGCTGATGCTTCTGGATCACCGCCAGCACCTGGAGCGCCGCGACGAAGCCGTCGCCGGTGGTGGCATAGTCCGACAGGATAATGTGACCGGAGGGTTCGCCGCCGAGATTGTAGCCGCCGGCCAGCATCTGCTCGAGCACATAGCGGTCGCCGACCGCGGTGCGCACCAGATCGAGGCCGATACCTTTCAGGAAGCGTTCGAGGCCGAGATTGGACATCACGGTCGAGACGAGACCCGGCTGCGCCAGCCGGCCATCCTCTTTCCAGCTCTCGGCGATCACCGCGAGCAACTGATCGCCATCCACCACATGGCCGCGTTCGTCCACCACGATGACGCGGTCGGCGTCGCCGTCGAGCGCGATGCCGATATCCGCGCGCATCTCGCGCACCTTGCTGCTCAGCGCTTCCGGCGCGGTCGAGCCGCATTCCTTGTTGATGTTGAAACCGTCCGGCTCGACGCCGATCGAGATCACGTCGGCGCCCAGTTCCCACAGCGCTTCCGGCACCACCTTGTAGGCGGCGCCGTTGGCGCAATCGACCACCACGCGCAGGCCGTCGAGGCTGAGATCGCGCGGCAGTGTGCGTTTGGCGAATTCGATGTAGCGGTCATGCACGCCGTCGATACGCTTGGCGCGGCCAAGGCTGCGGCTCGCCGCCAGTTTCTTGTCGAGGTTCTCGTCGAGCAATTCCTCGATCTGCTTTTCGACCTCGTCTGACAGCTTGAAGCCGGCCGGGCCGAACAGCTTGATGCCGTTGTCCTCAAAGAGATTGTGGGAGGCGGAAATCATCACGCCGAGGTCGGCGCGCATCGACTTGGTGAGCATCGCAACTGCCGGCGTCGGCAGCGGGCCGACCAGCAGCACGTCCATCCCCACCGAGGTAAAGCCCGCGACCAGCGCGTTTTCGATCATATAGCCGGACAGCCGGGTATCCTTGCCGATCACCACACGATGGCGGTAGTCGCCGCGTTGAAAGGTCAGACCGGCAGCCTGCCCCACTTTCATCGCCAGTTCGGGCGTGATCACCCCATTGGCGCGACCGCGGATACCATCGGTCCCAAAATATTTCCGGCTCATAAAATCCCCCAGCAATACGATCTGGCCGGCAGGGAGCCACAACACCAGAACATCGTCGCGATCCAAGATCGCGATCAAGGACCGCGACCATAGCCGTGCCGGTTTATAATGCCTTTACTGCGTCGACCGCTTCAAAAAATATGATGAATCATTACCGCCGACGGAATCCGTATCCGACGCATAACCATCTGATACGTATATATATTCCAAAATCCCGTCGCCGGCTATCCCTTACGCTTGATATGCTTGTCGGGTTTGGATGGTGCCGGTTGCGTCACACTGACCGGATCGGAACCCGGAAATGATTCCTCCAGACCCTCGTTCAGCGCGTCATCGAGTTTCTCTTTTCGCGTGACGTCCTTGGGATCAGGTCGCTTGGGATCAGGTCGTGAATCGGAGCGCTCGCGCGCCTGCGTGTCTGCCATGTCGATCTCCATCCACAATGGAAACCAACGCGGCTCCGCGGCGACTGTTCCGAACGCTCACGAGACCTCGTCAGCCTTTGCGCTTGACGTGGCGATCGGGCTTCGACGGCGGCGGCTGAACCACACTGACCGAATCTGAGCCGGGGAAAGTCTCTTTGAGCCCCTCTTCCAGCGCGTCGTCCAGACGCTGCTTCTCCTTGGAAGTAGACTTGTCACTCGCGGACCCGGAAATGGCTCGAGAATGTTTTGCGCTCATGGCCGCTGCTCCGCTGCCGTCGCGCACCGACGCAAAGACAATTTTGCCGGACGCAGGGACATGCTAGAGCAGTTTCAAAGCTGCGCAAGACAAAGGGCCGAGGATGTCCATCAAACACGTCACCTGCATCGAAGATCTCCGCCAAATCCACAAACGTCGGGTGCCGAAGGCCTTCTTCGACTACTGTGATCGCGGCTCCTATACCGAGGATACGCTGCGCGCCAATCGCGCCGATCTCGAAGCCATCAAATTCCGCCAGCGCATCCTGGTCGACGTCTCCAAGCGCGATACCTCGACCACCATCCTTGGCGAACCGGCTGCGTTGCCGCTGATCCTCGCGCCCGTGGGCCTGACGGGCATGCAGCACGGCGACGGCGAAATCCACGCCTGCCGCGCCGCGCAGGCCGCCGGCATCCCCTACACCCTGTCCACCATGTCGATCTGTTCGATCGAGGACGTGGCGGCAAATGTCGACAAGCCGTTCTGGTTCCAGCTCTACGTCATGAAGGACCGCGGCTTCATCAAGGCGCTGATCGAGCGCGCCATCGCTGCCAAGTGCAGCGCGCTGGTGCTGACTGTCGATCTCCAGGTGATCGGCCAGCGCCATCAGGACATCAAGAACGGCATGACCGTGCCGCCGGAATGGAGCCTGTCGAAGCTGTTCGACTTCGCCACCAAGCCGCAATGGGTCGCGGGCGTGCTGCGCGGCAAGCGCCGCACCTTCGGCAACCTCGCCGGCCACATCAAGGGAATGGAAAACGTCACCCAGCTCGGGCAGTGGACCAACTCGCAATTCGATACCACGCTGAACTGGAAAGACCTCGACTGGATCCGTTCGATCTGGCCGGGCAAGCTGATCATCAAGGGCATCCTCGACGTCGAGGACGCCCGCGAGGCGGTGAAGACCGGCGCGCAGGCGCTGGTCGTGTCGAACCACGGCGGCCGCCAGCTCGACGGCGCGCAGTCCTCCATCGAGGTGCTGCCGGAAATCGTCGCCGCGGTCGGCGACCAGATCGAGATCATGTTCGACGGTGGTATCCGTTCGGGACAGGACGTCGTGCGGGCGCTGGCGCTCGGCGCCAAGTCCTGCATGATCGGCCGCGCTTACGCATATGGCCTCGGCGCCTATGGCGAAGCCGGCGTCGCCAAGGCCATCGACATCATCCGCAACGAAATGCTGGTGACCATGGGCCTGTGCGGCGTCAATACCGTCGCCGAAATCGACGAGCACATCCTCGCGGGCTGAGCAGCTATCCGCAAATCGCTAGACAGCGCACGGACTTGTGTGCGCCGCGCAGTGAAACAAAATGTCACAATGCGCGTCTTCTGATCGCAATCAGACAGGAGACGACAATGCGACGTTATTCGGTTCTTGCGCTATGCGCGGCCGCGGTGCTGACGATTGCCGCGCCCACCGCAGCCTCGGCCCAGCGCGGCTTCCATCACGGAGGCGGCTTTCACGGTGGCGGTTTCCATGGCAGAGGCTTTCATGGCAGCTGGCACGGCGGCGGATGGCATCGCGGCGGCGGTTGGGGCTGGGGCGCGGGCGCGCTCGGCGTCGGGCTGGGCCTTGGCCTTGCCGGAATCTACGGCGGTTATCCGTACGGCTATGGCTACGGTTATCCCTATGGCGGGTATGGCTATGCCGCCTATCCCTACGGCGGCTATGGCGGCTGTTACCTGACCCGGCAACGCGTCATGACGCCTTACGGCTGGCGCATCCGCCGCGTGGAGGTCTGCGACTGAGCGGTTATCGCGAAGTCCCCAGATCGGCTTCGACCAGCGAGCGCAGTTCGGGCGTAACCTCGGGCCTGCGTCCGAACCACAGTTCAAATCCGCGCACGGCCTGATGCAGCAGCATGCCGAGCCCGTCGGCGGTGCGCAGTCCGCGCGCCCGCGCCGCCACAAGCAGCGGCGTATCCAGCGGCACATAGACCAGATCGGCGACCGTCGCCCGCGCCGGCAACAATCCGACATCGATCTCCAGCGTGGGCTGGCCCTTCATGCCGAGCGAGGTGGTGTTGACCAGCAGCCCCGCACCCGACAGCACTTCGTCGAGCATGTCCCATCCCCGTGGCGAAACACGCGCGCCGAACTGATCGGCCAGCGCCTGCGCCCGCCCCGCCGTGCGATTGACGAGATGCACGCGTTTGATGCCGCGCTCCAGCAATCCGAACACCACCGCGCGCGACGAACCACCAGCGCCAAGCACCACGGCCTCGTCAATGGCGTCCCAGCCCGGCGCGCTGGCGTCGAGATTGCCGATGAAGCCCTCGATGTCCGTGTTGGTGGAGCGCAGCGTCTCGCCGTCGTACCACAAGGTATTCGCGGCACCGACGGCACGCGCCCGCTCGTCAGGCTCGGTGAGTAACAGTGCCCGCTCCTTATGCGGGATGGTGACGTTCGCGCCAGTGAAGCCATGATGCGACAGGTTTTGCACGAACTCGGCGAAACCTTCCGGCGGCACCGCCTCGATGCTGTAGCCGCCTGCAATGCCGAAGCGATGCAGCCAATGGTGATGGATGATCGGCGAGCGTGAATGCGCAGCCGGCCAGCCGATCAGACAGGCGGCAGGAGCTTTCTCGGGCGCGGGCATCGCTTTTCTCCATCACGGCCATAGCGTTTTCAAGCGAAGTGGATACCGGTTCGCGTCAAGAAAACGCGTCAAAATAAGAATCGAGAGCCCGTTCTGATTCTATCAGAACGCAAATGGCTCTGGATCACCGTTCCCTTCACGCGAAGGGCCGCGCTTGTCAATGCGGCGGGAGCGATCCAGCAGAGAGGGAACTGAGGCCGAGTTAGGTCGCCAGCCGCTTCATCGGCACGACCACGCCCTTCTCCCGCTGCTGCGCGATATCGGCCATCGCCCGCTCGATGGTCTCGCGATATTTCGCCAGCGGCGGCCGCACGCCATGGGTCAGCAACGCACGGCGCACGCTGCGCGATGCGCCGGTGATATACAGCCGCATATCTTGCCGTTGCGCCTTCACGGCGACGCCGTGGAGAGCGTTGGCGGCCGTCGAATCCATCAGCGGCACGGCGGAAAGATCGATCACAAATGCCTTGTGGCGGCCGGCGATATTATCGAGCACCGACCCGACCGTCGAAGCCGCGCCGAAGAAGAACGCGCCGGTGATGCGATACACCACCACATCGGGATCGGTCGCGAGCGCCGGGTCATAAGGCCTCCGCTCGCCATTGGCGTCGTCGGCCTTGTCATCCACCGCGAGCGGCGCACCCGCCTCGACGCCGGTAGCCTCCGCCATGCGGTTGATGAACAGCACCGCGCCAAGCGCGAAGCCGACCAGAATGCCCTCGGTAAGATCGCGAAACACGGTGAGCAGGAACGTCGCCATCAACACCGTGGCGTCGCCCCACGACGAACGCAGCAAGGTCCAGAACTCCTGCTTCTCGACCATGCCCCATGCCACGATCACCAGCACTGCGGCCAACGCCGACAACGGGATGTAACTCGCCAGTGGCGCGGCGATCAGCATGAACAGCAACAGGAATGCCGAATGCATCATGCCGGCAATCGGCCCGCGCGCGCCAGCGCGCACGTTGGTCGCAGTACGCGCGATCAGGCCGGTCACACAGATACCGCCGAACAGAGGCGAGGCGATATTGGCGACACCCTGCGCCACCAACTCGCAATTGGAGCGGTGACGGCGCCCGGTCATGCCGTCCGCAACCACCGCCGACAGCAGCGACTCGATGGCCGCGAGCAACGCGAACGCAATCGCATCCGGCAGCACCGCCTGCATCTTCGCAAGCGAGAAAGCCGGCAATGCCGGCGCCGGCAGCGTTTCGGGAATGCCGCCGAAGCGCGAACCGATGGTTTCCACCGGCAGTGCCAGCGCCCATGCCACCAGCGTCGCCACCACGACGCCGATCAGAATGCCGGGCCAGGTCGGCCGCAGCCTGCGCACGCCGACCATTACTACGATGGCAAGCACCGCCAGCGCGATGGCCCAGATGTTGATCGTTCCGGCGGCGTGCCACAGCGCAACGAGCTTGGGCAGCAGTTCGCTCGGCTCATGGCCGGACAGCTTGAGACCGAACAGATCGTGCAACTGGCTGGCGAAGATGATGACGCCGATGCCCGCCGTGAATCCCACCGTCACCGGATAAGGGATGAACTTGACGTAAGTGCCGATGCGCAGAAGGCCGGCGGCAACGAGAAAAACGCCCGCCATCATCGTGGCGAGGATGACGCCGTCGACGCCGTGGCGCTCCACCGTCAACGCAACGAGAACGATGAACGCGCCGGCCGGCCCACCGACCTGAAAACGGCTGCCACCCAGCAGCGACACGACAAAGCCACCGACGATCGCGGTATAAAGCCCGCGATCCGGCGTTACGCCCGACGCGATCGCGATGGCCATCGATAACGGCAGCGCAACGATGGCGACGGTCAGACCGGCGACGACGTCGGCACGAAAGTCCGCAAGGCCGTAGCCCTCGCGCAGCACCGTGATTAGTTTTGGCGTGAATAATTCCGCAAAGCTGGCGCCACGTGGCGACGCCCCGTTACCCGTCCTGGCCATCCGATGCTCCCGACCTCGCCTCACGCAAAGCGCTGCAAGCAGTCGGCCGGTCGATGCTCAGACGCGCGGCGGCGGTCCGGGTTGCTTCAGGCGCACCCCGCGCCCGCCGTCATCGCTCCGCACATGTTCACCGATGAGGTCCACGCCCGCGCGATTCAACGCATCGACCACCTTGGTCAGGGACTCGACGACGCCGCGCACGTTGCCGTCGCTGGCCTCCATGCGCTGGATCGTCGGCAGCGAAACTCCCGCGAGTTCCGCCAGCGTCTTCTGATCTATGCCGAGCAGCGCCCGCGCCGCCCGCATCTGGAATGAGGTGATCAACGCCAGAATTCCATGTTGAAGAGTTATAATTGATGTATCATACAATGACAATGATGTAAAATACATCAAATCAGATGTACGAAACGATCCGCACCTGATGATCTACGGCATTCCCGTCATAGCGAACAGCCTGAAATGAAAGAGGCCCGATCCGGGATCGGGCCTCTTTGGATTCGCCAAACGCGACGCAGGTTGCGCCGCCGTGAGTGACGCACGACGTTACGATTTCGCGATGACGACCTCGAGATATTCCCCGGGCACCACGATAGTACCGTCACGGGCGGTGTTGTGGCGCTCAATCAAGGCCACGAGGTCGGTCAGGAACAATCGTCCCTTGTCGTCGCCGAGCACCGCGACCGCTTTGTGGATCGGTCCGTAGTAAGCCTTGAATACATCGACGAAGTGCGCGGCCGACCGATAGCGGAAGATGAAATCCCTGCTCTCGGCGCTGATCGAAGCCGCGCCGGCGCCGAACAGATCGGACAGGCCTTCCCGCGTCCCCCACCGGGCGGGCGATTTCGTGCCGGCGGGCGGCGGCAGGTATTTGCCGAGCGTCTTGAACACCTGACCGATGAAGCCGTCCGGCGTCCAGTTGGCGAGGCCGATCTTGCCGCCGGACTTGCACACCCGCAGCATTTCCGCCGCAGCGCGTTCCTGATCCGGCGTGAACATCACGCCGAAGCTCGACGTCACTACGTCAAAGCTCGCGTCCGCGAACGGCAACGCCTCGGCGTCGGCTTCGCGAAAATCGATGGTCCAGCCCTCGGCCGCGGGGCGCGCCCCGGCGCGCGCCGGGCCGCCCGGGCCGGTAT
>JAEWIX010000009.1 GCA_023386885.1 Pseudomonadota bacterium | reverse complement strand
TTATTTGGTCTGGTCGTCGACGTCCGCGCCGGCCGCGTTCTTCTTGATCGATTCGATGGCGTTCAGCGCTGATGCCTTCTGCGCGTAACCCTCCGACCCGAACATGTTCTCGCCGTTTGAGGCCTTGAAACGAAAGCGAAACTCGCCTGCCTTGTCCTTATAGACCTCGAATTTGTACGCCATTCTTGCCTCCCAAAGCTCAGATGTGGATTGGACCGCGACAGCCTCACGGGAGCAGGAACGGGTGTCAAGCCACGACCCGGCATTTGTCCCCGATTCGTGGCTTGCGGATTGCTCTAGCGGATGGCGGATTGTCAAAAATACCGCTGCGACCGGCATCGCACGTCGGATGGTCGCGTGCGATGCCGATGCTGCGAGAACGGTTACTTGATCAGCGGGCAACCGCCGTCCTTCATCGGGCGGAAGACCTGGTCGCCGGGGACTTCGGCGAGGATCTTGTAGTAGTCCCACGGATACTTGGACTCTTCCGGCTTCTTTACCTCCAGCAACAGCATGCTGTGCACCATGCGGCCGTCCTCGCGCAGGTAGCCGTTGTCGGTGAAGGCGTCACGCACCGGCATTTCGCGCATCTTGGCCAGCACCGTCTTGGTCTCGCGGGTACCGGCGGCCTTCACGGCCTTGAGATAGTGCAGAGTCGCGCTGTAGGTCGCGGCCTGATTCATCGTCGGCATCCGCTTCATGCGCTCGAAGAACTTCTTGCCGAAGGCGCGGGTGCGGTCGTTCTGGTCCCAGTAATAGGCTTCGGTGATGATCAGCCCTTGCGCCATCTTCAGGCCGAGGCTGTGGATGTCGGAGATGAACATCACGATGCCGGCGAGTTTCTGGCCGCCGGCGACGATGCCGAATTCCGCCGCCTGCTTGATGGTGTTGATGGTGTCGCCGCCGCCATTGGCGAGGCCGACGATCTTGGCCTTGGACGCCTGCGCCTGCAGCAGGAACGACGAGAAGTCGGCGTTGTTGAGCGGATGCCGCGCGCTGCCGAGAATCTTGCCGCCGGCGGCTTTCACCACCGCGCTGACGTCGCGTTCGATGGAATGGCCGAACAGATAGTCGGCTGTGATGAAGAACCAGCTATCGCCGCCCTGCTTGACGATGGCGCTGCCGACGGTCTGTGCGTTGCCGTAGGTATCATAGGTCCAGTGTGCGGTGTAGGGCGAGCAGGATTTTCCGGTGATGTCGGAACTCGCAGCGTCCGTGATGATCATGATTTTTTCGAATTGCTTCGACATCTCCATTGCCGCCAGCGCGGTCGCGGAGGTGGGCAGGTCGATGATCATGTCGACGTTGTCGTTGCCGTACCATTTGCGCGCCAGCGCGGCGGCGACGTCCGGCTTGTTCTGCGCGTCCGCCGAGATCATTTCGATCGGCTTGCCGAACATCGAGCCGCCGAATTCCTCGATGGCGATTTTCGTCGCTTCGACATTGCCCTGACCGCCGATGTCGGAATAGACCGACGAAAAGTCCGCAAGCACGCCGATCTTCAGCGGTGCATCGGACTGCTGCGCCAGCGCGGCGCCGCCCATCGTCAGTGAGAGTGCAACGGTCGCGGCCGCGACCGTGCGGTAAGAAAACAGCATTCGTTCCTCCAGCCTCGTCTTGTTTGAAATCAGGCGGACAGCATGGATGGCCGATCCAATTATGACAAGGTCTTGACCGGATGCGTATCGCCGCACCGATGTGCAAAAGTCGCCCGTCGTCCGATGACGATCCGGCCATTGCGCGCGCGAAACTATCCGCTTCAGCGAAGGCGCGGACTGCCTTGAACCGTCTCCGTCCCAAGAATGGAGTCCCGGGAGGCGCCAGGGTGCTTGCGAGGCACCCACGATGACGAACCTTTGCGAGAGGTTCGCCCGCGTGCCGCAACGAGAACGGATTGCGAGTCCGTCTCGCGAGGCGCGCACGTCATGCGGCGACAGGGTTGCGAGACCCGTCGCGCCGACGCGGCGCCTCCCGGCGCTCCACCGCCACCCCGATGCATGCGGGGAGGGATGAAAAGTGATATAGGAATATATTCAGGTGAGGAAAAAGTCAAGTCCACGGAGATGATCCGTGCTGCGTCACAGACGCACAAATAAATATCAGCGTCGTCCCCGCGCAGGCGGGGACCCATAACCCCTGGCATTAGTTTGACGAAAAACGTCGCCATCCGTGATGGAGCCGGGCCGCTGCGGGGTCTGGGTCCCCGCCTGCGCGGGGACGACGATTTTCGTGGTTCAACGCCGTGTAAAAAATATCGGTCAGGTTCGTAGCGGGCGACGGTGGTTACAGGTCAGCGGATGCTGCTCGCCGTGTGGTCCTCACCCATCCACCTTCAGCGCGGCAATGAAGGCTTCCTGCGGGATGTCGACCTTGCCGAACTGCCGCATCTTCTTCTTGCCTTCCTTCTGCTTCTCCAGAAGTTTGCGCTTGCGGGTGATGTCGCCGCCGTAGCACTTCGCGGTGACGTCCTTGCGCAGCGCGCGCACCGTCTCGCGCGCGATCACCTTGCCGCCGATCGCCGCCTGAATCGGGATCTGGAACATGTGCGGCGGGATCAGCTCCTTCATCTTCTCGACCATGGCGCGGCCGCGGCCTTCGGCGCGGGTGCGATGCACCAGCATCGACAGCGCGTCGACCGGCTCGTTGTTGACGAGGATCTGCATCTTGACGAGGTCGGCGGCGCGATAGTCGGTGAGGTGATAGTCGAACGAGGCGTAACCCTTCGACACCGATTTCAGCCGGTCATAGAAATCGAACACCACCTCGTTGAGTGGCAGTTCGTACTTCACCATGGCGCGGGTGCCGACGTAGGTGAGTTCTTTCTGTACGCCGCGCCGCTCCTGGCACAGTTTCAGCACGCTGCCGAGATACTCGTCCGGCGTGAGGATGGTGGCTTCGATCCACGGCTCCTCGATCTCGGCGATCTTGACCACGTCCGGCATGTCGATCGGATTGTGAATCTCGATCTCCTGCCCGTCGGTGAGATGCATTTTGTAGATGACGCTGGGCGCGGTCGCGATCAGGTTGAGGTCGAATTCGCGCGACAATCGCTCTTGAATGATTTCGAGATGCAGCAGACCGAGGAAGCCACAGCGGAAGCCGAAGCCGAGCGCGGCGGAGGTTTCCATCTCGAACGAGAAGCTGGCGTCGTTGAGCCGCAGCTTGCCCATCGCGGCGCGCAGCGTCTCGAAGTCGTCGGCATCGACTGGGAACAGGCCGCAGAACACCACCGGGATCGCCGGCTTGAAGCCCGGCAGCATATCCGCCACCGGATGCCTGTCGTCGGTGATGGTGTCACCGACGCGGGTGTCCGCCACTTCCTTGATGGCGGCGGTGATGAAGCCGACTTCGCCGGGGCCGAGTTCATCGACATTGACCATCTTCGGTGTGAAGAAGCCGACGCGTTCGATGTCATAAGCGGCGTTGGTGCCCATCATGCGGATGCGGCTACCTTTCTTCAGCACGCCGTCGACGATGCGCACCAGCACCACCACGCCGAGATAGACGTCGTACCAGCTATCGACCAGCAGTGCCTTCAGCGTCGCGTTGCGATCGCCCTGCGGCGGCGGCAGGCGCGTGACGATGGCTTCCAGCACATCGGGAATGCCGATGCCGGTCTTGGCGGACACCATGATGGCATCGGAGGCGTCGATGCCGATGACGTCCTCGATCTGCTGCTTGACCTGCTCGGGCTCGGCGGCCGGCAGGTCCACCTTGTTGAGCACCGGCACGATCTCGAGGTTGTTGTCGATGGCCTGATAGACGTTGGCGAGCGTTTGCGCTTCCACACCCTGCGAGGCGTCGACCACCAGCAGCGCGCCCTCGCAGGCGGCAAGCGAGCGCGACACCTCATAGGCGAAGTCGACGTGGCCGGGGGTGTCCATCAGGTTGAAGATGTAGTCCTTGCCGTCCTTCGCCTTGTAAGCGAGGCGGACGGTCTGGGCTTTGATGGTGATGCCCCGCTCGCGCTCGATATCCATCGAATCGAGCACCTGTTCTTTCATCTCGCGGTCCTGCAACCCGCCGGTGGTCTGGATCAGGCGGTCGGCCAGCGTCGATTTGCCATGGTCGATATGGGCGACGATGGAGAAATTGCGGATGTTGGAAATCGGGGCAGTCGTGCCCTGCTTTCGAAGTTCGTCAGACATTGCGGTAACCTCTAGTACGAACTTCGAAAGCAAAAGGGCACGACAGACTCTATTATGCCAATACCGCTTCTCGATATGCAGTTCCCCGGCCGGAATCGCGTCGGATGCTGGAGGAACTGCAAATCGGCGGTATTGGTCATCGGCGCGAGATAGCATTGGGGTTCGGGGTCAGCAACTGTCTTGGAACCTCTCCAACTCACGGTGGGCTGATTTGCCTTCTTCCGGCGTCGAATTTAGTAGATTGGGCCTAATCGGGTTCCAAGTCCGGTTGGCCTGTTACCTCCTCGTGCGTCATGTCGGGTGCTTCCGGCACGACTGCTGCGAGCCCCGTCACTTCCAGGAACCATGAATGCCCGTTGAGCCGAAGCCTGTTCGTCCGCGCCGCCGTTCCGGTTTGCGGCGGATGGCCGCGTGGATCGCGGCCTGCGCCGTCGATCCTGCGACGAGCCGGGCGCTGGTGGCGGGCTTCATCCTGCTCCATGTGGCGCTGTGGAGCCGGACCCTCACTCTGCTGAAGCACGGGCAGGATATCCATTTCGATATCGCCGAGGCCTACGCGTGGGGGCAGCAGTTCCTGCTCGGCTACGGCAAGCATCCGCCACTGTCGGGCTGGGTCGCGGGCGTCTGGTTCAGGCTGTTTCCGGCGACGGATTGGGCGGCCTACACGCTGGCGATGGCGACGGCCGGGTTCGGCCTCTGGGTGTGCTGGCTGATCGCGCTCAGGGTGGTGGATCGCCGCCGCGCCTTTCTCGTCGTCGCGCTGCTGGCGATCTACCCGATCTTCAACGTCAAGGGTTTCAAGTTCAACGCCGACCTGGTGCAACTTGCCACCATGCCGCTGCTGGTGCTGGCCTATCTGCATGCCTTCGACAGGCGCACCGCGCTCGCGGGCGTCTGGCTCGGTCTTGCGGGCGCTTTGGCGTTGCTGGCGAAATACTGGGCGCTGACCATGATCGGCGCCGTCGGCATCGCCGCGCTGTTGCATCCGCAGCGATTGGCATTCCTGCGCTCGCCCGCGCCATGGGTCGCGATCGCGGTCATGTTCGCGGCGCTGGCGCCGCATTTGTGGTGGTTGTGGCAACATGATTTCGAGCCGGTCACGTATGCCGGCGGTGTCTACGAAATCTCCAATCGCATGCAGAGCGTGCAACTGGCGATCGGTTATGTCGAACATAACATCGCGTTGCTGTTGCTGCCGATCTTGCTGGCGGCGCTGGCGCTGATCTTCCCGTCGTGGCGTTCGTTCGCTCTTTTGCGAAATTTCTCCAAGGTGGCGCGGCTGAACTGGTCGCGCGAATCTCATCCGGCGGTGCGGATTCCGCAGGCCATCAATGTCTGGATCGTCCAGATCGTGGTCGCGGTCGGGCCGCCGCTCGGCGCCATCGCGTTCGCGATCTATATGAAGACGGACTGGGGCATTCCGCTGTTCTTCCTGGTGCCGTTGGCGCTGCTGGCGCTTCCGACGTTGCGCGTCCCGCGCATCGCATTGTTCCGCATCGTCGCGATCTGGCTGATTGCCAGTCTTGTGGTGTTGGCGGCGGCGCCGGAGATCGCCAGCCGTACCGCGCCGCACGATACCACCGACGGCGTCGGCAACGAGGCGCTCGACGGGCGCTCGGAACTCGCACGCGATCTCACGCAACAGTGGCGGCTGCGTTTCAATACGCCATGGCCGGCGGTGGTCGGATCGACTCGTGTTTCCAACCTGATGACGTTCTACAGCCCCGATCATCCGACGCCGCTGCCGCCGGAGGAACCGCCATCCGGCCTCCTCACTGCCGCCGATGCGCAACGCACGGGCTTCATCGGCATCTGCGATGCGGGCGGTCCGTTCCATCGCCAATGCGATGCCTGGATGAAGGCGAACGTGACGCGCGGCGATCACATCATCATCACCACGCGGCGCTTCTTCCACGGTAAGCCGGGACCTGCGGTGAATTGGGAAATCTATTTCGTGCCGCCGCAGGCGGCATCCGCCGATGCGCCGGGCGCGCCGCAACGCTGACGCCTATTGCTTGGGCGAATAGATTGGTTTCATTCTAGTCTTGATCGCCGGCAGCACCGGTTGCGTGTTCCGAATGTTATCTTGAGGGATCACAAAACGGTGCCACGCGCCGGGCGACGGCAGGACGTGACGGAAGGTCGAAGGATGACGTGTGTGAATGCCGCAAGCCATGCCGTGCATGTCGCGAGAGTCACGATCGGCCTTGCTGCGCTGACGATCATGACGATGCCGGCGATGGCGCAGCAGAACGATCCGCAGGGTGCGGCTGTTGCCGCGACGTCGATGCACGCGCTGTTGCCGCAGGATCTGTCGCCGTGGTCGATGTTCATGAACGCCGATATCGTCGTCAAGGCGGTGATGGTGGGGCTGGCCTTCGCGTCGCTGGTGACGTGGACGGTGTGGCTCGTCAAGGCGCTGGAGTTGCTCGCTGCTAAAAGACGTGCGCGCAGCGCCACGCGGAAATTGGCGCGCGCTGACAATCTCGCGCAGGCCCGCGCAGAAATTGAAGGCGGCTGGACGCGGCAGGGCGCGGTGGCCGAATTGCTGCAGGCGGCGACGCGCGAAACCGGACGCTCCGGCGATCTCGCGGCGGAAGGCATCAAGGAACGGCTGGCGATCGCGCTGTCGCGCATCGAGGCGCGCGCTGGCCGCGACATGGCGCGCGGCACCGGACTGCTGGCCACCATCGGCGCCACCGCGCCGTTCGTCGGCCTGTTCGGCACGGTGTGGGGCATCATGAATGCCTTCATCGGCATTTCGCATTCTAAGACCACCAACCTCGCGGTGGTGGCGCCGGGCATCGCCGAGGCGCTGCTGGCGACGGCGCTGGGATTGATCGCGGCTATCCCGGCGGTGATCATCTACAACGTGTTCGCGCGCGCCATCGCCGGCTATCGCGCGCTGCTCTCGGATGCCTCCGGCGAAATCCTGCAACATCTGTCGCGCGATCTGGAGCGGCAGGAACGGCATGCCGCCGCGACGCCACCGCGCGTGGCGGACGGCGAATTGAACCTGCGCGCCGGCCATTTGCGATCGGCGGAGTGATGCCATGGCGGTGACGCTGAAAGACGCCCACGACGGCGACCTCACCGAAGTCTCGGACATCAACGTCACGCCGTTCATCGACGTGATCCTGGTGCTGCTGATCATCTTCATGGTGGCGGCGCCGCTCTCCACCGTCGATGTCGCCGTCGATCTGCCGGTGTCGAACGCGCAGCCGCAGCCGCGCCCCGACAAGCCGGTGTTTCTGACGGTGAAGCCGGACCTGACGCTGGCGCTCGGCAACGACGACGTGCCGCGCGTGGCATTGCAGACGACACTGGATCAGCAAACCAGTCACGATCGCGAGCAACGGATTTTCCTGCGCGCGGATGGCGCGGTGTCCTACAGCGAACTGATGAAGGTGATGAACCTGTTGCGCGATGCCGGCTATCTCAAGATCGCGCTGGTCGGCCTCGAGGACACTGGGCAGGGCAGCGCGACCCCTGCCGCACTTCCGGTCGCAAAGCCGGCCGCCGACACAGCGCAATGATTGACTGGCGCGATCCCGACGGTCGCTGGCTCACGGCGATCCCGCCGCGCGTGCTGGCGCGCTGGGCGGCGGCGATGGTCGTAGTCGTTGCCGTTCATGGCGCAGCGGTGTGGCTGGCGATGCATTGGCGATCGGCGACCGCCGCGCCGGGTGAGGCGCCGCCGGCGGTGATGATCGATCTCGCGCCGATCGCCGTTGCGCCCGAGGCGCCGCCGCAGGAGGTCGCGCCGGGGCCGCAGATGACGGAGGCGCAGCCGGACACCACGCCCGAACCGCCGGAGCCGCCAAAGCCGGAAGCCGACGACACGCCCGCGCCGACGCCTCCGGCCCCCGAGCCGGACATGAAGGTTCCTGAATTGCCAAAGGTGAACGACGCGGCGGCGACGTTGACTCCGCCGCTTCCGCCCTCGAAGCCGGAGCCGCCAAAAGAAGCCGAGCACAAACCGGCAAAGCCGCCGCCTCCGAAGAAGAAGGTCGAGCGCAAGAAGCCGCGCGAGCGCGCGGATCATGCCGCGCCGCGCACCTCCGCGCCGCCGACAGCACAGGCACACCGTGCCGAACGTGCCGCGGCGCCTGCCACTGGCGCGGCGTCGTCAGCGGCTGCTGCTGCATCGTGGCGCAGCGAGTTGATGGCGCATCTCAATCGCTACAAGCGATTTCCCTCCGGCGCGGGACGCGGCGGCGTCGCCACCATCGCCTTCACCATCAACCGTTCTGGACAGGTGACGAGTTCGCGGCTGCTGCGCTCGTCCGGCGACAGTGTGCTCGACGCCGAGGCGGTCGCCTTGCCGCGTCGCGCCAGTCCGGTCCCCGCACCGCCTCCCGGCGCCGGCGGTCGTTCCCTTGGGCTGGCGGTGCCGATCCGGTTCTCGCGCTGAGAAGGCCGGTAATCTCCAGAAACTTTAAGCTTGAAATAATTTCGGCGGTGACGAATACTTGATCCCATCGGGCAAGCTCACGATGGAGAAAGCGCAATGCGGATTGTTTGCATCGGCGGCGGCCCGGCAGGCTTGTATTTCGCGCTGCTGATGAAGCGGCTGCATCCGCAGCACCACATTACCGTGGTCGAGCGGAATCGTCCGTTCGATACCTTCGGCTGGGGCGTGGTGTTTTCCGACGCCACCATGCAGGCGATGCGGCAATGGGACCCGGAAACCGCCGCCACCATCGAGGACTCGTTCAATCACTGGGACGACATCGAACTGCTGTTCAAGGGGCGGCGGATTCGCACCACCGGCCACGGCTTCGTCGGGATCGGCCGCAAGCGCATGCTCAACATCCTGCAGGAGCGCTGCCTGGCGCTCGGTGTCGAACTGGTGTTCGAGCGCGAGGTGACGAGCGACGAGGAATTCCCCGATGCCGATCTGATCATCGCGGCGGACGGCGTCAATTCGCGCATCCGCGCCAGGTATGCCGAGGTGTTCAAGCCGGACATGGTGATGCGGCCGAACCGTTTCGTCTGGCTCGGCACCGACAAGAGCTTTGATGCTTTCACTTTTGATTTCCGCAAGACCGAGCACGGCTGGTTTCAGGCGCACATCTATCGCTTCGATGACAACACCTCGACCTTCATCATCGAAACCACCGACGACGTCTTCAAGGCGCACGGCCTCGACAAGATGGATCAGGACCAGTCGATCGCGTTCTGCGAAACGCTGTTCGCCGAGACGCTGGACGGCCATAAGCTGATGAGCAACGCGCGCCATCTGCGCGGCTCGAGCTGGTTGAACTTCGGCCGCCTGATCTGCGAGACGTGGAGCCACTTCAATGGGCGCAGCCATGTCGTGCTGATGGGCGACAGCGCCCACACCGCGCACTTCGCCATCGGCTCCGGCACCAAGCTTGCCATCGACGACGCCATCGAACTGGCGCGGCAGTTCGATCTCGCCGGCCACGGCCGCGAGAGCATTTCCGAGGTGCTGGTGCGTTACGAGGAGATCCGGCGCGTCGATGTCGCGCGCATCCAGAATGCCGCGCGCAACGCCATGGAATGGTTCGAGGTGGTCGGCGATCGTTACGCCGATACGCTTGAACCTGAGCAGTTCATGTACTCGATGCTGACGCGCTCGCAGCGTATCAGCCACGAGAATCTGCGATTGCGTGACAAGGCGTGGCTTGAGAACTACGAGCGCTGGTTCGCGGCGCGCGCGGGCGTCGAGGTGGCGTCGAACGGTGCGCCGCCGCCGCCGATGTTCACACCCTACAAGGTGCGCGACCTGCATCTGCACAACCGCATCATGGTGTCGCCGATGGCGATGTATTCCGCCGTCGATGGCGTGCCGAACGATTTTCATCTGGTGCATCTCGGCGCGCGGGCCGACGGCGGCGCGGCGCTGATCTTCGGCGAGATGACCTGCACATCGCCGGATGCGCGCATCACGCCGGGATGCCTCGGGTTGTGGAACGATGCGCAGGAAGCGGCGTGGCGGCGCATCGTCGATTACGTGCATCGACATACCTCTGCGAAGATCGGTATCCAGCTCGGCCACGCCGGGCGCAAGGGATCGACCCGCGTAGCGTGGGAGGGCGCCGACGAGCCGTTGCCGCGTGACAACTGGCCGCTGATCTCGGCGTCGGCGCTGCCGTATCTGCCGCACTCCGACGTGCCGCGCGCGATGACCCGCGCCGACATGGATCGCGTGCTGGCGGATTTCGTCGCGGCGACCGAGCGCGCCGCGCGGATCGGCTTCGATATCCTCGAACTGCACGCGGCGCACGGCTACCTGCTGTCGAGTTTTCTGTCGCCGCTGACCAACATTCGCAACGATGAATATGGCGGCAGCCATGAGAACCGCGCGCGGTTTCCGCTGGAGGTGTTTCGCGCCGTACGCGCGGCGTGGCCTGCTTCCAGGCCGACGTCAGTCCGGCTTTCCGCACACGACTGGTTCGAGGGTGGCAACACGCCGGAAGACGCCGCGATCTTCGCGCGGATGTTCAAGGAAGCCGGCGCCGACCTGATCGATTGTTCGTCGGGGCAGGTGGTGGACGAGCAGAAGCCGGTCTATGGGCGGCTTTATCAAACACCGTTCTCTGACAAGATCCGCAACGAGGAGCGCGTCGCCACCATCGCGGTGGGTGCGATCTCGGAAGCCGATCATGCCAATTCGATCATCGCGGCGGGACGCGCGGACTTGTGCGCCATCGCCCGTCCGCATCTTGCCGATCCCTCGTTCGTGATGCACGAGGCGGCGAAGATCGGTTTCTCCGGGCAGGCATGGCCGAAGCAGTATCTGTCGGCACGGGCGCAATACGAGGCCAATCTGGCGCGGGCGGCGCTCGAGGCGGCTGCGCGCTGAGGCCCTTTATTGGTTGGTATCGGCCAGCCGATAGAACTCGACGAACATGCGGCCGGGTTCGAGGAATGCGACCCGGTGCAGCACTTGCGATTCGATCACGACGGTCTCGCCGGCGCGCACGATCTTCTCGCCCTGGTGCGGCGCTTCAAGATGAAAATGCACGACGCCTTCGAGCACATGCAGCAGGCCCCATGTTCCGGCCTTGGTGCTGTGCGCCGATTGCAGCTTGGCCGGCAGGTTGTCGGAATGGAAATCCGGCGAGCGGCCATAGGCGATGAAACCGGGCGGCAGTTCGGAAGGGATCGTCGACATGCGGTGATGGTCCTGTGTCGCTTACGAGACGTGCTTGATCATCCGGTGCAGGAAGACATTGAAGCGCTGCCACGCCGCCGGGTCGCTGTGCCGCAATTTGGCGCAGGCCTGTCCGGCGAGGCGGCAGGCGGCGTCGGCTTCGCCGGCGCGCGCCAGTGCATCGAGGCTCGCCAGCAGCAACCCGGCAAGTGGCGTGGTGTCAGCCGGCTTCGCTTGCGTGTGTTCGGCGGTCTGTGGTGCCATCAGACGATTCCCAGATGGACCTTCGCGTCGTCGGTCATCATGTCCGGCGTCCACGGTGGATCGTAGGTCAGCGCGATGTCGACGAACTCGACGGAGGGCACGCTCCATGCCGCGTCGCGTGCGCCGTCCTTGAGATAGCCGGTGGCTGGGCAGCCACGCGTCGTCGTCGTCATGGCGACGCGAACCACGCCGCCGTCCTCGACATTGACGTTATAAACCAGTCCGAGATCGACGATGTTATAGCCAAGCTCGGGATCGATCACGAGGCGCAGTGCCTCCTTGATCTGCCCCGCGAAGGCTTCGGATGCTTCGGGAGTCATGTGGCCTCCTGTTACGCGGCTTCCTTGTCATGCAGCTTCTTTGGCCGCGCCGACGCGAATGAGGATCTTGTAGGTTTTTCCGTCCGGTTCGAAGTTGCCGCGCCAGGCGTGGCCGCGTTTCGCGAGTTCGGGCAGCAGGAACATCGGCTCGCGGCAGAGCAGCGCCGACAGCACCTCGCCGTTCGCCATGGCTTCAGTGGCGGCGAGGATGCGAACCATCGGCTCCGGCGGATCGAGATCGCGATTGTCCATCTCCTGCACCGGCGACGGCCATGCACCGTTGTCGCTCGCGGACTTTCCCGGAGCCGTATCGACGGGTGCGGCGGCAGCGGCAGGTGAGAACAACACCTCCCAATCGCCGCCGCCGATTTCCCTGGCCTCGTGGCTGAACCCCTTCGAGCCCAGCACATGGAACAGCGGCACCGGCTCAAAGGTCGCCAGCAGCCGCAGGCCCTGACCCGGCTGCAATTGTGCGATCGTCGCCATGATCTCGCCGAACGGCTCGCCGCCGGCGCGCAGCGTTGGGCGGACATCGACGTCGATGAATTGCGTGGTCATGGGTGTCTCCTTCAGCTTGGCTGGACCGATGAATGTAAAAGATGCGGTGGCTGCACGCCCTTCGGTAGGCGCAGCGCGGGTGCGACATTGGCGAGGCGGCGAGTGCGCATCAATTGAACGCCGATGCCGATGGTGGCGAACAGCATCGCGCCGGCACCGAGCCGGAACAGCGACGGCATCGTGAACAGCAATGCGAGTGCCGCAACCCATACCGCGACGAAGTACAGCGCGAACCATTTCTGCGCGCGCGGCTCGGTGACGAGATCCTGCACGCGCGGCGTTGTGGTCTTGCCCAGCACTGGGCCGTAACATTCGAGCCAGGTGAGAAAGGCAATGATCTTGTAGAGCTTTGCGAGGCCGAAGCCCGAGAGCCACGCAAAGGCGACCAGAAACACGATGACGCCGACATGATGGTTGAAGCGGCCGGCGAGCAGCAGAGCGATGCCGAGGACGACGATTGCGGCGAGGTTCGCCAGCGCCACGCCCGCCATGCGGCTGTTGAGTTCGATGACGCGCCGCTTGCGCGCGCGATAGAGATGCCGGATGTCGCCGCCATAAAACGCGAGCGCCAGCAGGCCGAGAACTCCGGCGGCGCCAACAGCCCACATCGTATTGCTCGATGTGCAGATCGCGGCCATGCCGCCGATGATGGCAACGGTCAGCGCGGCGGTGCCGAGATAGAGCGCGCCGCGGGTGGTGCGGCCTTCAAGTTCGGGCGCCAGCATGAACATCGCTAGCAGGCGATAGCTGACGCCGATCGCCGTGAAGGTGAGCCAGCCGCCAAGCCCGGCGATGACGTGGATCGGCAGGCCGAGTGCCGTGACGTCAAGCAGATGCGGTTTGGTGGCAACGCCGCCCAGCACCAGCGCAAAGACGATTCCGAGGAATACGGTCGCGGCGAGACTGCACAGCCCGACCACGACAAAGCGCGCCGGCAGCGGCAACGGCCGCGCCGCCCACAGCGTGCGGCCGAGATTCCACAAGACGAGGGCGAAGCCGGCGCCGAGCAGGATCGCGGCGGCGGGAAAAAATCCAAACTGAATCTGGATCGTTCCGCCAAGCTGCGCGAAGCCGAGCAGCAGCGCGGCGAGGCCGGCGACCAGCAGGCCGAGCGTCGGCAATGGCAGCGTGTTGCTGTGAAGTGTCCGGTTCACCAGCACCGGGACGAATTGAAACAGCGCACCGCACATCAGCAGGCTGAGCCAGCCGATGGAGACGAGATGCACCAGCAGCAATGACTCCGGCGCGGCGATGGGTGCGTGAGGATAGCCGATGCCTATCAGCATCAATCCTTCGGCAACGATCAACGCCAGCAGCGCCGTCGCGAAATACGACATTGTCCAGCGGGAAAGCGCGACGCCGACCACGGCGACATTCCTTTCGGGAAAAGGCGCCGGCGGGGGAGACCGCCGGCGCGGGGGGGGGGGACCGCCCCGCGGGGGGGGGGGGGTG
>JAEWIX010000046.1 GCA_023386885.1 Pseudomonadota bacterium | reverse complement strand
GAATGAATCCGGCCATGACGGACGAGAGATTATGGCTGATGCTCAATGCACCGTCGGCTTCGCCCCGCGCGCGTGGGTGACGATGGCGCCGATGATCTGCGGCCACAGCGGGATCGGCAGCGCGTGGCCCATGCCGTCGATTGTCACCAGCTTCGCGCCGGGGATCGATGCGGCGGTATCCTTGCCGCCCTCGGGGCGCACCAGCGGATCGACGTTGCCGTGAATCACCAGGGTCGGCGCCTTCACCGCCTTGAGCCGGTCCTTGCGGCTGCCCGATGCGAGGATGGCGCGCAACTGTCGCGACACGCCGGCCGGATTGAGCCCGCGTTCGAAGGTGCGGACCGCGCGCTCGCGGTCGAGCGCCTCATCCTGCGGGAAACTGCCGACGCGCAGCAGTTTCCAGGTTTGTTCGAAGCGTTTGATGAAGGCCTCGCGCTCGGTCACCGGTGCGGCCAACAACAGCGCAGCCGCTTCGCGCGTCGGGCCGGGCAGCTTGGGGTTGCCGGTGGTGGACATGATCGAGGTCAGCGTGCGCACCCGCTCCGGGAAAACGATGGCGAGTTCCTGCGCGATCATGCCGCCCATCGATGCGCCGACGATGTGAGCCGAGCGGATGTTCAGCGCATCGAGCAGACCGACCACGTCGGTCGCCATGTCGCGCAGCTTGTAGGGCGCGGCCACCGGAATTTTCAGGAACCGTAGCTTGAGAAATTCAATCGCGCCGATCTTTCCGCCGCCCTTCATCTGCGACGATTTGCCGATGTCGCGATTGTCGAAGCGGATGACGCGAAAGCCCTGCGCCGCAAGCTGACGGCAGAAGTCGTCGTCCCAGTGAATCATCTGGGCGCCCAGTCCCATGATCAGCACCAGCGGTTCGGCATCCGGTGCGCCGAAAATTTCGTAGCAAAGCTCGATGCCGTTGGCGCGCAGCATTTGCGGCGGTTGATGCGGGATCGGGTTCACGTTGGCTCCTTGGATCGTCGAAAACGAATGGGTGGCAGGTGATTTTGGGACTTGCGAATGACGTCGGGCAGGTATCGGGAAACGGTTCGAGAAATATTGACCGCACTGTCACAACAGTATGGAATGACAGCAAAAGAAAAGCGAGGCCGACCTCCGCAAGGATGGCGGCCCGGACGAAATCTAGGGAGGGACTTCCGTGGCGAACAAGAGCAACGATCCGGTAGAGATCTGGCACACCATGCTCGGCGAGATGGAGAAGGGTTTCAACTCCTTCGCCACGCAGACCATGACATCGCCCGAGTTCAGCAAGGTGATGAACCAGGCCGGCGGCATCGCCGCGGGTGCGCAGAAACAGTTCGGCGACATGATAGAGAAGTACCTCGTCGGCATGAATCTGCCGAGCCGGGCGCAACTGGTGAACATGGCCGAGCGGTTGCAGGCCATCGAGGCACAACTGAGCGAGATCAGGACGCTGTTGTATCGGATGCAGGATAAGTCCGGCGGAACCGGTCAGGGACTGTCCGGCACGCCCAGACCGCCGCGAACGCGACGGCCGCCGTCCGCTGCTGGAGGATCCAAATGAACGCGGTTTCCGGTTCAACGCTCGATCTTGCATCGGTTTCGGAGCGTATCCAGACCGAAGTGCAGCGCGCGATTCAACGCAGCATCAAGGGCGTCGAATACATCGCCTCGTCCGGCCCGACGCCGGGCGCGACGCCGAAGGATATCATCCTGTCGCGCGGCACCATGCAGCTCTATCACTACCGGCCGATGACGGATGAAATCTATCGCATCCCGGTGCTGATCGTGATGGCGACCACCAATCGCGGCTACATTCTCGATCTCGCGCCCGGACAGAGCATGATCGAGTTTCTGCTCAAGCGCGGTTACGACGTCTACATGCTCGACTGGACTGCGCCGAAGCCGGAAGAAAAAAGCCTGCGGCTCGACGACTATGTCCTCGGCTTCATCCCGGAATGCGTCCGCACGGTACAGGAGGACTCCGGCGAAACCGACATCAACATCATCGGCTATTGTGCCGGCGGCATGCTGTCGACGCTCTACGCATCGGTGCATACCGATGGGCCACTGAAGAATCTCGTCTGCTTCACGACGCCGATCGATTTCCGTCACATGACGCTGTTCCAGAACTTCTCCGACCGACGCTACTTCGACGTCGATCGGCTTGTGGACAGCGTCGGCAACGTGCCGGCGGAAATGATCATGACCTCGTTCGACATGCTGCGGCCGGCGGCGCGGGCGATGGGGCAGGTGCAGTTGTGGGAGAACATCTGGAACGACGAGTACGTCAAATCCTTCCGGATGATGGACAAGTGGGGCGCGGACACCCTGCCGCTGGCGGGAGAATATTTCCGCCAGATGACCAAGGACCTGATGTGGGATAACAAGATATTCAACGACACGATGACCGTTGGCGGCCGCAAGGCTGTTCTTTCCAACATCACGGTGCCGATCCTCCACGTTGTCGCGGAGCACGATCACATCGTGCCTTACGAGGCATCGAGACACTTGATTGCGAAAGTGGGATCGGCCGACAAGGAAGAGGTCATGCTCAAAGGCGGCCATGTCAGCCTTGCTGCCGGCGGCAACGCGGTCAAACGCATGTGGCCGAAACTCGATTCATGGTTAGGTGAGAGATCAGTATGAGCAGTTCCGAATTACGTTCCTATCCGCGGCAGGTGGTCACCGAGGCGGGACCGGTCGAGTTTCGCCTGATGGGCGCGGCCGACGAGGCGGCGGTGCTGGCCTTCGCGCGCGAACTTCCGGTACACGACCTGTTGTTCCTGCCGCGCAACATTACCGAACCGAAGGTGCTGACCGCCTGGGTCCGGGAGATCGAGCGCGGCACCATCACCAGCCTGCTGGCCTGGAAGGGCGACAAGGTGGTGGGCTGCGGCACCATCGTTCGCGACGTGCATTCGTGGTCGCCGCATGTCGGCGGCATCCGCATGGTGATTTCCGCCGACGTACGCGGCCTCGGCGTGGGGCGCGCGCTGACGCAGGAAACCTTCGCGCTGGCGCTGTCGATGGGCCTCGAGAAACTCGTGGCGCAGATGACGGTGGATCAGACCGGCGCCATCGCCATCTTCGAAGGGCTCGGCTTCAAGGCGGAAGCGCTGTTGCGCGACCATGTCCGCGACCGCGACGGCCGCACCCACGACATCGTCGTGCTCGGCCATAATGTCGCACTGGTGCGGGCCAAGCTGGAAGCTTACGGCGTTCCCGCTGCGGTTCAGAACTGAGCGGCACGTTCATCCGTTTGCGTTTCGGTGGATAGGCTCGGCGGATCAGCGCCGGGCAGGGGTTGTCGCGGCTTTAGCGCGACGACCATCATGGGCGCACGGGATTTGTGCCACGCCCTCTCAGCCCGAAAATCGTCGTCCCCGCGAAGGCGGGGACCCAGAATCCCTGACAAGCGTGATTATGAGACCGCCTGCCGCTTGCCAAAGGGTACGATCGCCTTCCACATCACGACACCGCGATGGATCCCCGCTTGCGCGGAGAAGCCACTCAAGGATGTTTTTGAGAGTAAGTATTTGTTTTCTCTTGATTAAATTCTGAATATCTTGTGCTGTATGTGATAATCACGCGTTCGTGATATCGCGACGCAACAATGATGTTGCAATGCACAAAGGGCTGTGACATAACACTCCCATCCCGGGCCACACCGGACGGGCCGAGCCCATAGCTCAAACCTGAGGATGGAGATTGACATGTCGAACGAAACCAATTCCGTGCTGAACAGCGTGCAAGCAGCTTTTGCTCCGATTTCCGATGCCTTCAAGAACCTCCAGAACGTGGAAGTTCCCGAAGCCGCTCGTGACTTCGTCAAGCGCGCCGCCGGCACCGCCAAGGATCGCGCCGCCGACCTCCACAACGGTTCGGAGAAGGTGACCGCCGCGATCGAAGCCGCTGCCAACAACTCGGTCAGCGAAGTCGCCAAGATCAGCCGCAGCATCCAGCAGGCGATGTACCAGGACGCCGAAGCGTTCTTCAACGGCATCGACAAGCTGGCTTCGGCCAAGTCGATCACTGAAGCCTTCCAGATCCAGTCCGATCTGGCCCGCGCTCACGGCGAGACCCTTGTTGCCCGCGCCAAGTCGACCAGCGAGTACGTCGGCAAGCTGGTGACCGAAGGTGCGAAGTCAGCTCAGGAGAATTTCTCCAAGGTCGCGGCGTCCTACAACAAGGCTGCCTGATCGTTCACGTTTCGACTGATCGTCAACGTTCCTCCCCGTTGACGATCTTCAACTAGAAGGCCCGCGTCGCGGGCCTTCTTTTTGTTTGCCGATGACTGTTCTTGCAAACGGCGCGGCGGGCATATGCCGGCTCGATCGGCTATAGTGAGCGGGATTGTTCGAACGCCGCAGGATCATGATGACGCGTGACGCTCAGTTCGCATTGACGTCAACCGGCGCGGACGCCGCGCGCGCCGCCGAGTTGAAGCGCATCAAATTCCTGGCGACGCTGGTGCTGGTGGGATGCCTTGCGGTGTTCATCACCGCGAAGCTGCTGTTGCCCTATCATCCGGCGTTCGGCTTCGTCGCCGCCTTCGCGGAAGCCGCGACGGTGGGCGGGCTCGCGGACTGGTACGCGGTCGTCGCACTGTTCCGCCGGCCGCTGGGTCTACCGATCCCGCATACCGCGATCATCCAGAACAATCAGGCGCGGATCGCCGACAAGCTCGGTGAATTCATCGAAACCAATTTTCTCGACGCCGCGCCGGTCGACGCCAAACTGCGCGAGATCGACTTCGCATCCTTCATGGCGGAGTGGATGAGCGACCGCAAGCGCAGCGCCGACCTCGCGCGCTTCGTGCTGCGTCTGTTGCCGGAAGCGTTCGACGCGACCGAGACCTCCGGACTCACGCAGTACGTCTCGCGCCGGGTGATGGCGCAGTTGCAGTCGATCGATCTGGCGCCGCTCGCCACCAGCACGTTACGCAATTTCGTCGCGGAGGGACGACACAAGGCGCTGCTCGACGATCTTCTGGTCGCCATCCACGGCGCACTCAGCCAGCCGGAGACGATGACGGCGTTTCGCGCCAAGCTGCGCGACGAATTGCCGTCGTTGCTGAATTTCTATCGCGCCGATGCGTTCCTGGTGAAACGAATCCTCGCGTCGGCGTCGGCGTTCTTCGACGAGGTCCGCGCCGATCCGAACCATCCGTTCCGCGGTGAGTTCGATCGCATGGTGCTGGCCTTCGTCGACAAGGCAGCGAGCGATCCCGCCTATGCCGCGCATCTCGACGAGTTGAAGCGCGGCCTGCTGGCGAGGCCCGAACTCGGCGGACTAGCGCAGAGCGTGTGGGCGCAGGCGAAGGCGTTCATCGAGAAAAGCGCGTCCGGTGAATCCAGCGTGCTGCAACACCATCTCGCCAATGTGTTCGTTGAGGCGGGGAAGGCGCTCGCCGCCGATGGTGAAATGCGCGGCGAGATCAATCAGGGCATCGTCCTCGTGCTGCGCAGCTTCATCGCCGATCAGAAAAGCGGCGTCTCCACCTTTATCGCCGATCAGGTGAAGGGGTGGGACATGGCGCAGCTCATCACACTGATCGAAACCAATGTCGGCAAGGACCTGCAATACATCCGCTTCAACGGCACCCTGATCGGCGGGCTGGTCGGATTGGTCCTGCACACGATCGAGATTCTGTTGCGGCTGCCGTGACGAATCGGGCCGCGATCGGGCGCCGGGGTGGTGTTGCAGAGCGGTAACACCTACATTTGTAGCTACGAAAGGCTGCTTGAATTCGCCGAAACCGGCCTCTAGCTTCATTTGTGACGGCATTGTGTCGACGAATCGGAATGAGGTTCTGACCTAGCGAAACGATAATTTGCCCAATTGATCTGTTGCTCGATGCACTCGTCGGGCGGGAAAGGATACTCGATGGCTGCTGCTGCTCAATCGTTGGCCCCTCCCTCCAAGTTGCTGGTCCTGCTGGAAGGACGAGCACTCTCCGAACTCGGCGCGTTCCTCGGTGCATTGCCGTTGCTCAGTCTCGCTCCGCGCGGCGACGGCCATCCGGTTCTTGTCCTGCCCGGCTTGATGGCAAGCGACGTGTCGACCCGGCCTTTGCGCAGCTTCCTTGCGACGCGCGGTTATGCTGTCAGCGGTTGGGACCTTGGTCGTAATTACGGGCTGCGTCCGGGCGTGCAGGATGCCGTCATCGATCTGGTCAAGCGCATCAACGATACCCACGGCCGCAAGGTCAGTCTGGTCGGCTGGAGTCTCGGCGGGCTCTATTCGCGTCAACTCGCGAAGATGATGCCGGATCGCGTGCGCTCGGTGATCACGCTCGGCAGTCCCTTTGCCGGCGATGTGAAATCGACCAACGCCTGGCGCATCTATGAACTCGCCAGCGGCCAGCGCGCGGAAGAAGCCAGCGAGCATTTTGGCGGCCCGCTGTCAGCACCGCCGCCGCTGCCGACCACCGCGATCTACAGCCGCACCGACGGCATCTGTGCGTGGCAGGGCTGCATGGAACAGACATCGGCGCTCACCGAAAACATCGAAGTCGAGAGCAGCCATTGCGGCATGGGATTCCACCCGGCTGCGGTCTACGCCGTCGCGGATCGGCTGGCGCAGGCGGAAGGGGCGTGGAAGCCGTTCGATCGCAGCGGCTGGCGCAGTCTGGTGTATCCGGATCCCAACCGGTAACGCACCGCGCTTTCATCGATGATGATCGGCGATGCCCGGACATGATCCGGGCATTTGCTTTTTGGTGAAGCGACTCAACTCGTCATGGCCGGGCATGACGAACGGACGTGCAATGCAAGTTAGCGCGCCTTCTCGGCTTTCTTTTTCGCAACCGCAGGCTTGGCAAGCGCGGTTGCTTTCGATGATGCAGTCGGCGCGCCGGCGGCGCGGATCGCGTCTTCGGCGCCGGCAAGGATCAGGTTCGCCGCCATCTGGGCATAACCCTCACGGGTCATGCCCTTGCCCTCGCGGAACCACAGGTAGTGCCAGTTCAACATGCCGAACAGCGACATCGTCAGCGGCTTGAGAGTATCGGGTTGTTTGGCGACCGAAGGCAGCAATGCGGCGATGGCCTCGGAGAAAATCGTTACCAATCGGCGTTCGAGTTCTTTCAACACGTCCTGCTGCGCGCGCGGCAGAAGTTTCAGGCTGGATATCTGCACCTGGTGTTCGGCATCGGCACCGCGATAGGCGTCGAGCAGGGCGGTGCAGATCGCGACAAGGCGCTGACGATCGTCGCTGCTGGTCGCGGCCGCTGCTTCCACCATGGCGACGAGGTGCTTGAGGTGATCCGCCAGCACGTCGAACAGCACGTCATCCTTGGAATTGTAGTAATGATACATCAGCGCCTTGGACACGCCGCAGGCTTCGGCGATCATGCTGATAGAGGTGCCGGTGAAGCCGTGCTGGGCGAAAAGCCGGGCGGACTGGCTGAGAATACCCAGGCGCTTCTTGTCGTAATCGATTGCCCGCGTGCGAGCCATGCCGTCTGGTATCCCTGAAGTCGTGCCGGCGGAGAGGCCGCCGGAGGTCGCCGCGTATTTTGCCGGGCAACTTCGCATTGACCGTCCAATTGGTCAATTATAATCGGGCGCGATGGCCGGTTGCGACCATGGCATCGCTGCACGGGATCAAGGCCATGATGACGGGCAGCGGTGGTTTGCGCCGGCGAAACACGCTATGCCGGAGACAATGCCTCAACCGCTCGCCCGCATTCTCGACCAGCTCAAGCGCGAACCCTCGCGCACCGGCTCCATCGTCGTCACCTTGTTCGGCGACGCCATCGTGCCGCGCGGCGGCTCGGTGGGGCTCGGCACCTTGCTGGCATTCTTCGCAACCTTGCAGATCGATGGCGGCGTGGTGCGAACGGCCATGTCGCGGCTCGCCGCCGATGGCTGGTTCGAGCGCACGCGAGTCGGCCGCAACAGCTTCTATCGGCTGGCCGACAAGGGCAGGGAGACGTTCGATGCCGCCGTGCGTCACGTCTACAATCCGCAGCCCTCGGACTGGACCGGCCGTTTCGAATTGCTGTTGCTCGGCAATGGCGGCAATCGCGATTCCGCACGCGAGGCGCTGCGCGCCGCTGGATTTGGCAGTCCGCTGCCGGGCGTCTGGGTCGCGCCTTCGGGCGTACCGGTGCCGGTGGAAGCGGCCGGCGCGATCCGGCTGGAAGTGTCGGCCGAGGACGACAGCGGCCAACGACTGCTCAGCGAAAGCTGGCCGCTGCATCTCACGGCGGGGGCCTATCAGCGCTTCATGAAAACCTTCGCTCCGTTGCGCGACTGGCTTCAACGAAACGAAACGCTGTCCGATGCCGATGCCTTCACCGCACGCATCCTGCTGATCCACCACTATCGCCGGGTGGTGCTGCGCGACCCGCTGCTGCCGGGCAGCCTGTTGCCGGCGGACTGGCCGGGGAAGCCGGCACGCCGGCTTTGCGCAGATCTCTATCGCCGTTTGATTCCGGCGTCCGAACAATGGCTTGACCACAACGGCATCAGTGCCGCCGGGGCGCTTCCGCCGGCCGGTGCGGAACTCGTGCAGCGATTCGATGATGAGCACTGACATGTTACAAAAATATCTTGCTTAGAATTATTTTTGTTATATATTAGCGCCAATCAAATTCGGGAGGCGGCCCATGTATACGCAGGCGCTCAATATGTCGGACGGCGAAGACCGTTTCGTTGAGGACGCAACGCTTGCGGCGGCGTTTCAGGCGCGCATCGACGAAGACGAGCGTATCGAGCCGAACGACTGGATGCCCGCCGCCTACCGCAAGACGTTGACGCGGCAAATCTCCCAACACGCCCATTCCGAAATTGTCGGCATGCTGCCGGAAGGCAACTGGATCACGCGCGCACCTTCGCTCCGGCGCAAGGCGGCGCTGCTCGCCAAGGTGCAGGACGAATGCGGCCACGGCCTTTATCTTTACGCCGCCGCCGAGACGCTCGGCACCTCGCGCGAGGAACTGGTCGACGCGATGCTGGCGGGGAAGGCGAAGTATTCCTCGATCTTCAATTATCCGACGCTGACCTGGGCCGATATCGGCGCCATCGGCTGGCTGGTGGACGGCGCGGCGATCATGAATCAGATTCCGCTGTGCCGCTGTTCCTATGGTCCATACGCGCGCGCGATGATCCGCGTCTGCAAGGAAGAGTCGTTCCATCAACGACAAGGCTTCGAGATCATGCTGACGCTGTCGCGGGGCACCGCCGAGCAGAAGGCGATGGCACAGAGCGCACTGGATCGCTGGTGGTGGCCGGTGCTGATGATGTTCGGTCCGCCGGATCAGGCGAGTCAGCACAGCGACACATCGACGAAGTGGAAGATCAAGCGTTTCTCCAACGATGAACTGCGCCAGAAATTCGTCGATGCCACGGTGCCGCAAGCGCAATTCCTTGGCCTCACGATTCCCGATCCCGGCATGACGCAGGATGCGGAAGGACACTGGCGCTACAGCGAGATCGACTGGACCGAATTCAAGCAGGTGCTGGCCGGCAACGGCCCATGCAACCGCGATCGGCTCGCCGCGCGGCGCAAAGCGCATGACGAGGGCGCGTGGGTGCGCGACGCAGCCGCCGCCTATGCGGAGAAGCGTGCGCGCCGCTCCATGGTTCAGGCTGCCGAATAGTTTCAAGGAGGCAATGATGGCCACACCGAACACGCCGCTCTGGGAAGTTTTCATCCGCAGCCGCAACGGCCTCGCACACAAGCATGTCGGCTCGCTGCACGCCGCCGACGCCACGCTGGCGCTGCAGGCGGCGCGCGACATCTACACGCGACGCGGCGAGGGGCTCTCGATCTGGGTCGTGCCTTCCAGCGCGATCACGGCATCCGACCCGACCGAGAAGGGCATGATGTTCGAGCCGGCGGAATCCAAAATCTACCGGCATCCGACGTTCTACGACGTTCCGGAAGAAGTCGGACATATGTAGCTCGACCCTCGAGCGAGACGAAAACGTCTCGTCGTTGTGAGGAGCGATAGCGACGAAGCAAGTTCTTGCTTCCGCGCTTTCTGGATCGCTTCGCCTCGCTTGCAATGGCGGCATTGAAATGGGTTGCCACAACAAGGTGCGCCGATGACCGCAGCCTCGATTCAAGTTTCCGAAACGCCGCTGGTGCTCTACGCGTTGCGGCGCGCCGACGATGCGCTGATCCTCGGCCATCGCCTCTCTGAGTGGTGCGGCCACGCCCCGATGCTGGAAGAGGACATGGCGCTCGCCAACATGGGCCTCGATCTGCTCGGGCAGGCGCGCGAGCTTTATGCCTATGCCGCGAAGGTCGAAGGCAAGGACAACACCGAGGATACGTTCGCCTATCTGCGCGACGTGCGGCAGTATCGCAACCTGCTGCTGGTCGAACAAAAGAACGGCGATTTCGCTCGCACCATGGTGCGGCAGTTCTTCTATTCCGCTTTCGCCGATCTTTACTGGCGCGCGATGATGACCTCGCGCGATGCGACGCTGGCCGCCATCGCCGCAAAATCCGAAAAGGAAAGCGCTTATCACTTGCGGCATTCGTCGGAATGGATGGTGCGGCTGGGCGACGGCACCGAGGAGAGCCATCGCCGCGCGCAAAATGGTATCGACGATCTGTGGGCCTTCACCGGCGAGATGTTTTCTGTCGATGACAGCGAGCGCGGTCTGATCGATGCGGGCATCGCGGCCGATCCGGAATCGCTGCGCCCGCAATGGCTGAAAACGGTCGCGGGTGTGCTGGGCGAAGCCACGCTGGCGCGGCCTGCCAACGACTGGATGCAGCAGGGCGGCCGCGAAGGCCGGCACACCGAGCATCTCGGCCATCTGCTCAGCGAGTTGCAATCGATGCAGCGTTCCTTTCCGGGAGCAACCTGGTGAGTATCGCCGCCACCGATATGGAGTTGCGTCAGCGCGCATGGGACGCCGCCGCGCAGGTGGTCGATCCGGAAATTCCGGTGCTGACCATCGCCGACCTCGGCGTGCTGCGCGACGTCTCCGTCCATGACGGTGAAATCGAGGTGGCGATCACACCGACCTATTCCGGCTGCCCGGCGATGAACATGATCGCGGTGGAAATCGAGGTGGCGTTGGAGCGCGCCGGTTTCCGCAAGCCGACGGTGCGCACCGTGCTGTCGCCGGCCTGGACCACCGACTGGATGAGCGATGACGGCCGCCGCAAGCTGAAGGACTACGGCATCGCGCCGCCGCAGGCAGGCAGCGGCCGGCGCGCGCTGTTCGGCGTCGAAGAGGTGGCGTGCCCGCAATGCGGTTCGACCGATACCGAGACGCTGTCCGAATTCGGCTCGACCTCCTGCAAGGCGCTGTGGCGCTGCAAGAGTTGCCGCGAGCCGTTCGATTACTTCAAGTGTCACTGACGCCATTGCGAAAACGCAAGCGATAAAGCCCGTCGCGATGGCGAGAAGATCAAGCTGGAATGAGATCGCCCATGTCTTCACCCCGTTTTCACCGTCTCGCCGTCAGCGACCTGCGCCGCGAGGCCAACGATGCGATTTCGCTGACCTTCGCGATCCCGAAGGAATTGGCGGATGACTATGCCTTTGCGCCGGGCCAATACCTGACCTTGCGCACCACCATGGACGGCGAGGAAGTTCGTCGTTCCTATTCGATCTGCTCGGGGCCGGATGACGGCGAGATGCGCATCGCGGTGAAGCGCGTCGACGGCGGCGCGTTCTCGAGCTGGGCGGCCGAGGAACTGAAAGCCGGCGATGCACTTGACGTGATGACGCCGACCGGCCGGTTCGGCGTGACGCATGCGCCGGACGTTGCGCGCATTCATGTCGGTTTTGCCGCCGGCTCCGGAATCACGCCGATCCTCTCGATCGTTCGCGGCGTGCTGGCGCGCGAGCCGCAGAGCCGCTTCTTTCTGTTCTACGGCAATCGCTCGACCGACGGCATCATCTTCCGCGAGGCGCTGGAGGAATTGAAGGACCGCTACATGGAGCGGCTGTCGGTCTTCCATGTCATTTCTCAGGAAGAGCAGGACATCCCGATCCTGCACGGGCGTCTCGATGCCGAGAAGGTGCGGGTGCTGCTGCGCTCGCTTGTGCCGGCAGCGAGCGTCGATCATGTCTTCGTCTGCGGGCCGGTTGCAATGAGCGAGGAGATCGAGGCGACCTGCCGCGAGATCGGCATTGCCGACGAGCGAATTCACGTCGAGCGCTTCGTCTCCGAATTCGGCGGCAAGGCACGGCCAAAGGCGGTGGTGGTCGAAGGCGCGCCGCCAAAGGCCGTCGCAGCGCTGATCATCGACGGCAAGCGTCGCGACATTCCGGTGGCGGATGGTGAGGCGATCCTCGACGCCGCGCTGCGCGCCGGTATGGATCTGCCGTTCGCATGTAAAGGCGGCATGTGCTCGACCTGTCGCGCCAAGCTGGTGGAAGGCGAGGCGCCGATGGAGCTGAACTATTCGCTGGAGCCGTGGGAACTCGAAGCGGGTTTCATTCTCACCTGTCAGGCGCATCCGACGTCGGCGAAGGTCGTGGTCGATTACGACCAGATGTAGCGGCGCGCTACAGCGTTTTCGAGCGAAGTGGATACCGGTTCGTGTGAAGAAAACGCGTCAAAACATAAGGATTGAGCCTCGCTTCTGATTCCATCAGAAGCGAAAGACTCTAGCGGTCCATCGCGATTGCGGCGATCTTGGCATCCAGAATGTAGCGCGGCAGCGCGAACGCGGCGCGATGAACCTCCGGCGTGTAGTAGCGGGTGGCGAGCGCGCTCGCCCGTTCCGCGAGAGTCTCGCTATCGGGTTCGCGCGGATCGCGATCGACACTGCCCCAGCCCAGTGCCATGTGCCCGCCGACATAGGAGGGCGTTGCGAGCACGTAACAATCCGCCACCTGAAACACCTGCGCGAGATTGCGCATCGCGTTGATGAATTCATCGCGCTGCACGAACGGCACGCCGCTCTGCGTCACCACGATGCCGCCGGGGTTCAAACAGCGACGCAGGCTGGTGTAGAAGCCTTTGGTGAACAGCACTGCGCCGGGACCGGCGGGATCGGTGGAGTCGATCAGGATCACGTCGAAGCGCCGGTCGGTGGTCGCGGCGAATTCAGCGCCGTCGGCGATCTCGATGCGCAAGCGCGGATCGGCGAAGGCTGCGGCGTTGAACTCGGCAAAATGTTCGCGCGCGAACGCGATCACCTGAGCGTCGATCTCGACTTGCAGAACCTGCCGGATATCGGGATGCTTCAGGACCTCCTCGGCAAGTCCGCAATCGCCGCCGCCGATGATCAGTACGTCGCGCACCGCGCCGTGCGCCAGGATCGGCACATGCGCCATCATCTCGTGATAGATGAACTCGTCGGCGGTGGTGACCTGCGTTGCGCCGTCGAGCATCAGCACCTTGCCGAACAATGGATTCTCGATCAGGTCGAGGCGCTGCTGCGGGCTGTGTTCTTCCCGCAGCGCGCGCGCAACTTCGAACGACAGTCGCATATGATCGAATGCCGTTTCGGTCAGCCAGCGGCGCTCGCTCATGCGCCTTTTCCGCGGAGAAGTTCCTGCACCGCGATGCGTTTCGGCCGAAATGCCTTGCGCAGCACCTCAATGCAGCGTTCGGGTTCGGCCTCACCGCACATGAAGACATCAAGCGCGGCATAGCTTCGCTCGGGCCAGGAGTGGATCGAGATGTGGCTTTCCGCCAGCACGGCAACGCCGCTGATGCCGCCATTCGGCTCGAACGGATGCAGATGCATGTGCAGAAGCGTCGCGCCCGCGGCGTCGACGCAGAGCTTGAGCGTTTCCGAAATATGATCGAGATCATCCAGCCGTTCGGCGTCGTAAAGATCGATGATCAGATGCGATCCGGCGCAAATGATTCCGTCTTTTTCGATGAAATGATCGGCCTGCGCGCGAAGCGTTTCTTCCGCGCGCGAGTGATAGCGTTCTTCCTTTTGGGAGGCATTCAGCGAAACTGCGCCCATCCCCAATTGGAAGAGGGCGTCGCGTGACATGGCGTCCTCCCCAACCAGCAGATGAAGCCTGCAACGATGCAGACCGATGTTATATAGTGGTCACAGGCGCGCGTTGCAATCCTGTTCTCCGACGCGCGGCTTGTCGCAGAATTCTTTTCTTCGCCGTGCGTCTGATTGAATCGATTCGATGCGTTTCGATTGTTTCTGAATCACACCTTCGGCGGCGGCGCGTGGCCGAACAGCTTCTCCATCGACAGACCGAGGCCGAGCAGCGTGATGTCGCTGCCGATGGGCCCGTCGATTTCCAGTCCGACCGGCAGGCCACCTTGCGTCATACCCGCGAACAGCGACAGGCCGGGAATGCCGGCATTGCTGCCGGGATCGGTGTTGCGGATCATGGTGTCGAAAGTCGGCATCGGCTTGCCACCGTTGATCGTCATCTCGCCCGATCCTTTCACGGTGTCGATGGCGGGTGCCGGCGCGATTGTGGTCGGAAACAGAATGGCGTCGAGATTGTTGTCGCGAAAATAATTCTCGTAGAGCTTCTGCAACTGCGGTCGCAGCGTGCCGATGGCATCGGGATAGGCACTCCCGAAAGCGTCCGCAGTAATCGCACCGAATGCGCCTTTGACGTCCGGGCTGGCAATCTTCGCCGCGATATCGGCAAGCGTGATGCCCTCGATGCCGGAAGCTTTCAGATAAGCGGGAATGTCCTCGATCGGCTCATGCAGCGCGATGGGGAACGAGAGCTTGGCGTTGAGATCGGATAACCCGTCAATGTCCTTGCCGATCAGTTCGGCGCCGGCCTGAGCCAGCTTCTTGCGTGCCGCTGCGACCACATCCAGCAAGCCGCTATCGAGACCGCTCCACATCGACGGCGGCACGCCGAAACGCTTGCCATGCAGATCGATGGCGGAAGCCATCACCGTGCCGGTGACGACGGAGTCGAGCAACGCGACATCGGCGACGCTCTTGCCCATCGGGCCGACGGTATCGCGGGTGTGGCTGATCGGCACGACGGCGTGGTCGTCGTGGTAACGCCGACGCGCGCCGCCATTGCCAACCGAGGGGCGCAGGCCGACGATTCCGGTAAGCGCTGCCGGCACACGTGTCGAGCCGCCGGTGTCGGTGCCGAGTCCGCAGCTGACGATTCCGGCGGCGACCGCCGCCGCCGTACCGCCGGAGGAGCCGCCTGGAATCCGCGTCGTGTCGTAAGGGTTCTTCACCGGCCCCGCGAACGACGACAGGTTGGTGCTGGTGATGCCGAACGCCAGTTCGTGCATGTTGGCCTTGCCGATGACGATGGCGCCGGCGTCGAGCAGCTTTTGCAACGACGGCGCGTTTTTCTTCGGCCGTGCGTTCTGCAATGCCGGCGTGCCGCCCGTCGTCGGCATGTCCTCGGTGTTGATATTGTCCTTGACGACGATGGGCAGGCCGGCGAGCGGTCCGGTGATCTTCCCGGCATCGACGTCGCGTGCGGCCGCGAGCGCTGCGTCCTTGTTGAGATAAATCAGGGTGTTGAGGTCTTTCAGTTTCTCCGCGCGGTCGATAGCAGCCTGCACGACGCTGACCGCGGTGATTTTTTTGTCGCGGATCGCCTCCACAATCTCGGCGGCAGAGGAGGGCATCGTGCCGGCCTGGGCCATGGCTTGCTCCATCAACGGGAGGGAAGGAAGGGCGGCGGCTGCGGCGACGCCCAGCGAGGTTTTCAACATATCGCGACGTGAGGGGTGCAACGGCATGGCAGTCTCTCCGTCTGTTGAGGGTGTGATTCGCTTCCTGGTTTCCTCGTGAATACCGCGCCTTGATTATTCCTTCGGGCGCTTGTCGTAGACGCGCTTAGCCTTGCCCTGCGAACGCGCCAGCGAGTCCGGTGCGACGATGGAGACCCGGCTCGACACGCCGATGGTGTTCTTGATGTGCGCGACGACCTTCTCGGCATGCACGACGAGACCTTGGCCGTCCCAGCTTTCCGGCCGCGCTTCCGCCAGCACAGTCATCTCGTCCATGCGGCCTTCGCGCGTCAGTTCGATCTGGAAATGGCCGCCGCACCAATCGGTCGCGAGCAACGCTTCCTCGATCTGCGTCGGGAACACGTTGACGCCGCGCAGGATGATCATGTCGTCGGAACGGCCGGTCACCTTTTCCATGCGCCGCATGCCGGGACGTGCGGTGCCGGGCAACAGGCGCGTGAGGTCGCGGGTGCGATAGCGCACGATCGGGAAGGCCTGCTTGGTCAGCGAGGTGAACACCAGTTCGCCCTTCTCGCCGTCGGGCAGCACCGCGCCAGTCTCGGGATCGATGATCTCCGGATAGAAGTGATCTTCCCAGACGTGCAGGCCGTCCTTGGTCTCGACGCACTCCTGCGCGACGCCGGGGCCGATGACTTCCGACAGGCCGTAAATGTCGGTGGCGTCCATGTTGAAGGCGTGTTCGATCTCGCTGCGCATCGCGTTGGTCCACGGCTCGGCGCCGAAGATGCCGAACTTCAGCGAACACTTGCGCGGATCGAGACCCTGTCGGCCGAACTCGTCGAGGATCGCCAGCATGTAGCTCGGCGTCACCATGATGATGTCGGGCTTGAAGTCGTTGATCAGCTGCACCTGCCGCTCGGTCATGCCGCCGGAAATCGGCACCACGGTGCAGCCGAGCCGCTCGCCGCCGTAATGCGCGCCGAGGCCGCCGGTGAACAGGCCGTAGCCATAGGCGACATGCACGATATCGCCGGCCCGGCCGCCCGAGGCGCGGATGGAGCGGGCGACGACCGTCGCCCAGGTGTCGATATCGTTCTTCGTGTAGCCGACGACGGTCGGCTTGCCGGTCGTTCCGGAAGAGGCATGGATGCGCGAAAGTTTTTCACGCGGCACGGCGAACATGCCGAAGGGATAGGTGTCGCGCAGGTCCTTCTTGGTGGTGAAGGGGAATTTCGCGAGGTCGGACAGCGTCTTCAGGTCCGAGGGATGCACGCCCGCTTCGTCGAAGCGCTGGCGGTAGAAGGGGGAATTTTCGTAGGCGTGGGTCAGCGACCATTTCATGCGCTGCAGCTGCAGCCCGGAAATCTCATCGCGCGAGGCGGTCTCGATCGGTTCGAAGTCTCCGGGGCGGGGGGACAGGTCTTCCATGAAATTCTCCTCCAAGAATACGGGCAAGATTGGGCGATGATCTGCCTCATTCCGGCAGATGCGTGCCCTTGACTGTTCGCGAGTGGCCGCGGAATTCCGCTATGTGCTCGCCCTCCTGATTGGTGATGCGGATATCGTAGATGCCGCCGCGCCCGCGCCGCGACACTTCGCGCGCCGTCGCCGTCAGCCTGTCGCCCTTGAAGGCCGGCGCGAGAAACGTCACCGAACAGTGCTGGGCGACGGTGCGCTGGTTGTAGGTGTTGCAGGCGAAGGCGAAGGCCGAATCCGCCAGCGTGAACATGTAGCCGCCATGGCAGGTGCCGTGACCGTTGGTCATGATCTCGGCCACGGTCATGGCGATCACCGCCTCGCCGGGGGCGATGGAGGCGAGCTCCATGCCGAGATGGCGGGTCGCGTTGTCTTCGTCCCACATGGCCTTGGCGCAAGCTTCGGCCAGCGCTTGCGGGGAAAGGGTCGCGGCTCTCATTTGCCCTTGAACTCCGGCTTGCGCTTTTCGAGGAAAGCGGAGACACCCTCGGCATAGTCGGCGCTGCGGCCGGCCTCGCGTTGCAGGTCGCGTTCGAGGTCGAGCTGCTGGTCCAGCGAATTGGTCGCGGCGGCCTGGATGGCGCGCTTGGTCATGCCGAGGCCACGCGTCGGTCCGGCGGCGAGGCGGGTGGCGAGCGCGTTTGCCTCTTCCATCAGTTTGTCGTCATCGACGGCGCGCCAGATGAGGCCCCAGTCGGCGGCGGTTTCCGCGCCGAGCGGCTCGGCCGTCAGCGCCAACGCCTTGGCGCGAGCCTCGCCGATCAGGCGCGGCAGGCTCCAGGTGCCGCCGGAATCCGGCACGAGGCCGATCTTGGCAAAGGCCTGGATGAAGCGGGCCGAGCGGGCGGCCAGCGTGATGTCGCAGGCAAAGGCGATGTTGGCGCCCGCGCCGGCGGCCACGCCGTTGACGGCGCAGATGACGGGCTTTTCGAGGCTGCGGATCAGGCGCAGCAGCGGATTGTAGAAGGTCTCGATGGTGTGGCCGAGATCCGGCACGCCCTTCTTCGGGTCACGGTCGCCAAGATCCTACACCGCGCAGAAGCCGCGGCCGGAGCCGGTCAGAAGCACCGCACGGACGGCGTCATCCGCATGCGCCTGCTCGAAGCCGACGCGCAGCGCAAGGTGCATCTCGTCGTTGAACGCGTTGAGCTTGTCCGGGCGGTTCAGCGTGAGGGTGAGAACGCCATCGGCAAGCGCCGACAGAATGGTGTCGGAATTGGACATTTTTCCTCCCTGTCGCCCTTCCCAGCGGCGACCGTAAAAAAACTCTTGCATAAACCGACCGGTCAGTCAATTATAAAACCACTGACTGGGAGGACAGATCATGACCGCACTTTTCGAGCGCCATCGCCCGACATTGGAGGCCGCCTTGCAGGCCGCCGCCAAGCGCGATTTCTGGTCCGCCTATCCGGAAGTGCCGAGCGGCAAGATCTATGGCGAGACCGCCAAGGACGACGGCCTCGCCGCCTACAAGGCGCGCCTCGGCCAGCCCTTCGTGTTGGCCGATCACCCCTTCGAGGGTACCGTTGGAGCGGAAGTCTCGCCTTACGGACCCACTCTCGGCATCACCTATCCCGCCGCCTCCGTGGACATGCTCGTCTCGGCCTCGCGCGCGGCCGCTCCGCAATGGGCCGCTGCCACGCCGGAAACCCGCGTCGGCATCTGCCTTGAAATCCTCGCCCGCCTCAATGCGCGCAGCTTCGAGATGGCCAATGCCGTCATGCACACGACGGGCCAGGCCTTTGCCATGGCCTTCCAGGCCGGCGGTCCGCATGCGCAGGATCGCGGCCTCGAAGCCGCCACCTATGCCTATGCCGAAATGACCCGCACGCCGGCGACGGCGACCTGGACCAAGCCGCAGGGCAAGGGCGAACCGATCGTCATGGAAAAGCACTGGCGCATCGTGCCGCGCGGCGTCTCGCTCGTCATCGGCTGCAACACGTTCCCGACCTGGAACAGCTATCCGGGCCTGTTCGCCAGCCTTGCCACCGGCAACACCGTCATCGTCAAGCCGCATCCCGCTGCGATCCTTCCGCTTGCCATCACCGTCGAGATTATCAGGCAGGTGCTGGTGGAAGAAGGCTTTGCCGCCGATATCGTGCTGCTCGCCGCCGATGTGCCCGGTTCGGAGGTCACCAAGGACCTCGTGCAGCACCCGGCCATCGCCATCGTCGATTACACCGGCTCCAACAGCTTCGGCGCCTGGGTGCGCGAAAATGCCGGCAGCGCCGACGTCTATACCGAAGAGGCGGGCGTCAATTCGATCGTCATCGGCGCTACCGACAATTTCGCCGGCATGTGCAGCAATATCGCCTTCTCGCTGTCGCTCTATTCCGGCCAGATGTGCACCGCCCCGCAGAACGTCTTTGTCCCGCGCGGGGGTATCGAGACGAATGAGGGCCACAAAAGTTTCGACGATGTTGCGGCCGGCATTGCCGCTGCCGTCGACGGCCTGCTTTCTGATCCGGCGCGTGCGGCCGGCGTCTGCGGCGCCATCGCCAATCCCGCGACGCTCGCCCGTATATCCACCGTTCGCGCGCTCGGCCGTCTCGTGCGCGATTCCGCGCCGATTGAAGGCCTCGACGGTGCCCGCACTGCAACGCCTCTGATCCTCGCCGTCGATGCGGCCGATAGCGAAACCTATGCGAAAGAGCGTTTCGGCCCCATCGCCTTCGTCGTTGCGGTCAACGATGTCGTCGATGGCGTGAACCGCGCGGCGGAGCTTGCCGAGCGCAAGGGCGCGATCACCGCCGCCCTTTACGCCACCGACGAGGCGCAGATCCTTGCCGCCGCCGACCGGTTCGCAACGGCGGGCGTCAATCTTTCGGTCAACCTGACCGGCGGCATCTACGTGAACCAGAGCGTCGCCTTCAGCGATTTCCATGTCACCGGTGCCAATCCGGCCGGTAATGCCAGCCTGACGGATGCGGCTTTTGTCGCGAGCCGGTTCCGGGTGGTCATGTGGCGTCGCCCCGCGGCGGCGTCAGAGGAGCTTTCGTTTTAACCCTTTGTCTTTGTTGGGAGGAGAAACCGACATGAAATTTGCGCTCACCACCACCGCGCTTGCACTTGTCCTGGGGCTTGCCGCACCTGCACTTGCCGATATCAAGATCGGCGCGACCGTTTCGGAAACCGGCCCTGCGTCCTTCCTGGGCGATCCCGAGGCCAAGACGCTGAAGCTGCTGGTCGAGGAAATCAACGCCGCCGGCGGCGTCAACGGCGAGAAGCTTGAGCTCATCATCTATGAAGACGGCGGTGACCCGAACAAGGCGCGCACCTTCGCCACCCGCCTCGTGGAAGACGACGAAGTGGTTGCCGTGATCGGTGGCACGACGACCGGCACCTCCATGGCCATCATCCCGGTCTTCGAGGATGCGGAAGTGCCGTTCATCTCGCTGGCCGGCGCCATCGAGATCATCGACCCGGTAAAACCCTACACCTTCAAGACGCCGCACACCGACCGCATGGCTTGCGCGAAAATCTTCGAAGACATGAAGAAGAACGGCATCACCAAGATCGGCATGATCTCCGGTTCCGACGGTTTTGGCGCTTCCATGCACAAGCAGTGCCTCGCCATCATCGGCGATTACGGCATCGAAGTGCTGGCCGACGAGACCTACGGCCCGACCGATGCCGACATGACGCCGCAGCTCACCAACATCAAGGGCAAGGAAGGCATCCAGGCCGTGCTCAACCCCGG
>JAEWIX010000039.1 GCA_023386885.1 Pseudomonadota bacterium | reverse complement strand
ACGGCTTTGCGCAGGGCGGCTACCTGAGCGGCGCGTTCGCCTATGGCTGGCACGACGTCAACACCGATCGCATGGCCCCCACCGGCGAACGGTTGCGCGGCGCCTACAAGGCGAGCGTGCTCTCGGGCCGGCTGGAAGCGGGCTGGCGTATCGACACCGCATGGGCCGGCGTCACGCCTTATGCCGCGGCGCAGGCGATCAGCTATCGGATGCCGTCTTATCTCGAACAGGGCAACGGGGCGATCGACAGTTTCGCGCTCGGCTATGCGGGCCGCGACGTCACCGCGACGCGGAGCGAACTCGGCCTGCGGCTCGACCGCACCACGGTGATGGGCGAGACGCTGTTCACGCTGCGCGGCCGCGCGGCCTGGGCGCACAACTTCGACACCGCGCGCAATGCGGCGGCGACGTTCCAGGCGTTGCCGGGCTCCGGCTTCCTCGTCAACGGCGCTGCGATGGCGCCCGACGCTGCGCTGGTCTCCGCCGGTGCCGAGATCGCCTGGCGCAACGGCCTCGCGCTCGCCGCGACCTTCGAGGGCGAGTTCTCCAACAACGTCACCAGCTACACCGGAAAAGGCACACTCAAATACGCGTGGTGAGCATCACCGCACGTTCGGCTTCCTTGCGCGCCGCCGCACATTTACTGCATGAAAGCCGGCATCAGCGCGATGTGCGCGGACTGTCGCTTCGGTCGATCCGGGTCAAGATCCTGACAAACTCCGCCATGCTGGAGCGGTCTTCATCGAAGGCCGTCGACAGTTCGGAGGATTCCTCGGCGGCCTTGCTCCGGCCGCGGGTCCATCGGCCCAACCACGCGAATAGTTTCATGGGGCACTCCCAACTCGTCCGCGATGATCCAAGCTGGGAGCAATTTGATTAAAATTGTCTGACCATGCACTGGCGAAAAGGTGTTAACCACGCGACTACGATGAGCGCGGGCAGGCATAGGGTCGCCCGGGAACCTTCCCCTGAATGCGCTTGATGTAGAATTGCCCCATCGAGGGTGCATCGAGCAGCGCGTCGAAAGTCGCTTTCGGCATGTCGCAGAATTGCCGATAGGTCGCGCGGACTTCGAGGACGGCGGATCGCTTCGCCTCATTGTAGCAGGCCCGGCCGATCATGGTGCTGCGGGTGATGTCGGTGCAAACGAACGGCGCGAGGTCGACCGGGCCGGCGTTGCGCACATCGACGACGTCAGCATCCACCCAGGTGGTGTTGCCGAGAACGGCGAACAGCAGGATGATCAGCTTCTCCGGAATCATCACGGCACCGCGCGTCGCGTGACCATAGCGTTTTCAAGCGAAGTGGATATCGGTTCGCGTGAAGAAAACGCGTCAAAACAAAAATCCAGAGCCCCGTTCCGATTTCATCGGAACGGAAATGGCTCTACCCCGCGTATTGACGCATTAAATCCCGTGCCGCGCAACAGCGCCGTGATGGTTCGATCAGCCGTTCGCGCCGGCCTTCTTGTTGCGATAACGCAGATGAAAGGCGCAGCCGCAACCCGGCGGATGCGACGCCGGGTCGGCGTCGGTGACGTCATTTGCTGGTGCGGGTGCGTCGCCACTGGAAATGCTGGCTATCGGCGCTTCACGCGATGGAATGTAGTTGAGGATCGGCGCCAGCCACCGCTCCATTTCCTGAAGCGGCCGTCCCTTGCGGGCGGCGTAATCCTCGACCTGATCGCGCTCGATCTTGCCGACGCCGAAGTAATAGCTTTCCGGATGGCTGTAATAAAGCCCCGATACCGACGAGCCCGGCCACATCGCAAAGCTCTCGGTCAGTTCGACGCCGGTAGCACGCGTCGCATCGAGCAACTTAAACAGCGTCGCCTTCTCGGTGTGGTCGGGCTGTGCCGGGTAGCCCGGCGCGGGGCGAATGCCGTCGTATTCTTCCTTGATGAGTTGGTCGTTGTCGAGCGACTCGTCCGGCGCGTAACCCCAGAATTCCTTGCGCACGCGTTGATGCATCCGCTCCGCGAAAGCCTCCGCGAGACGATCGGCCAGCGCCTTGACGAGGATCGAGGAATAGTCGTCGTTGGCGTTCTTGAAGCGCACAGCGATCTCGTCCTCGCCAAGACCGGCGGTCACCGCGAAGCCGCCGATGTAGTCGGCGATGCCGGCGTCCTTCGGTGCGATGAAGTCCGACAACGCGGCGTTGCGGCGGCCTTCGCGTTTCTCGAGCTGCTGCCGCAGCGTGTGATAGGTCGCGATTGGTGCGGTTCGGCTTTCGTCGCTGTACACCACGACGTCGTCGCCGACGCTGTTGGCGGGCCAGAAGCCGATCACGCCGGATGCTTTGAACCACTTCTCCTTGACGATCTTCTCCAGCATCTTGCGGGCGTCATCGTAGAGCGAACGCGCGGTTTCGCCCACCACCTTGTCGTCGAGAATGGCGGGGAAGCGGCCGGACAATTCCCAGACCTGGAAGAACGGCGTCCAGTCGATGACATCCACCAGTTCCTCCAATGGATAATCGGTGAACACCTTGGTGCCCAGGAACGTCGGCTTGGTCGGACGATACGTGCTCCAGTCGATCGGCACCGCGTTGGCGCGGGCGGCTGCGAGCGTGATGCGCTTCTTGTCCTGCTGCGCGCGGAAATGCGCCGCGGAGATCTTCGCATACTCGGCGCGCACCTCGGATGCGTAAGCCTCGCGCCGCTCAGCCGACATCAGCGAGGCGACCACGCCGACCGCGCGACTGGCGTCATTCACATGCACCACCGGACCATTGCGATAATTCGGATCGATTTTCACGGCGGTATGGACGCGGCTGGTGGTGGCGCCGCCGATCAGCAGCGGCAATTTCAGGCCCTGCCGTTCCAGTTCGGCGGCGAAATAACCCATTTCATCTAATGACGGCGTGATCAGGCCCGAGAGCCCGACGATATCGGCCTTCTCGACGCGCGCGGTTTCGATGATCTTCGCGGCGGGCACCATCACGCCGAGGTCGATCACCTCGTAATTGTTGCACTGGAGCACGATGCCGACGATGTTCTTGCCGATGTCGTGGACGTCGCCCTTCACGGTGGCGAGCACGATCTTGCCGGCGGAGCTGTTGCCTTCGCTAGCGATGCCGGCGGCCTGATTGCGCGCCTTCTCTTCTTCCATGAACGGCATCAGGTAGGCGACGGCCTGCTTCATCACGCGCGCCGACTTCACCACCTGTGGCAGAAACATCTTGCCGTCGCCGAACAGGTCGCCGACCACGTTCATGCCGGCCATCAGTGGGCCTTCGATCACCGACAGCGGGCGATCGACACTTTGCCGTGCTTCCTCGGTGTCCTGCTCGATATATTCGGTGATGCCATTAACCAGCGCGTGCGACAGCCGCTTCTCCACCGCCCACTCGCGCCAGCTAAGGTCGGCTTCCTTCGCCTGTTTGCTCTGGCCGCGGAATTTTTCCGCGAGGTTGAGCAGCCGCTCCGATGCGCCCGCATCGCGGTTGAGAATGACGTCCTCGCACACCTGCCGCAGTTCGGGATCGATGTCGTCATAGATGATCATCTGCCCGGCATTGACGATACCCATGTCCATGCCCGCCTTGATGGCGTGATACAGGAACACCGAATGCATCGCCTCGCGCACCGCCTCGTTGCCGCGGAACGAGAATGAGAGGTTGGAGACGCCGCCGGAAATATGCGCGTGTGGCAGGTTCTGCCGGATCCAGCGCGTCGCCTCGATGAAATCGACGCCGTAGTTGTTATGCCCTTCGAGGCCGGTCGCGATCGCGAAGATGTTCGGATCGAAGATAATGTCTTCCGGCGGGAAGCCGACCTTCTCGACGAGGATATCGTAGGCGCGTTTGCAGATTTCGGTCTTGCGCTGATAAGTGTCGGCCTGTCCGGTCTCGTCGAACGCCATCACCACCACGGCCGCGCCGTGGCGCCGCGCGATGCGTGCTTCGTGCAGGAATTTCTCCTCGCCTTCCTTCAGCGAGATCGAATTCACCACCGGCTTGCCTTGCAGGCACTTCAAGCCGGCTTCGATCACCGAGAATTTCGACGAGTCGACCATCACCGGCACGCGTGCGATATCCGGCTCGGCGGCGATCAGGTTGAGGAACGTAATCATCGCTTGTTCGGAATCGAGCAAGCCCTCGTCCATGTTGACGTCGATGATCTGCGCGCCGTTCTCGACCTGGCTGCGCGCCACGTCGAGAGCTGCGGTGTAGTCGCCCGCCTTGATCAGGTTGCGGAATTTCGCTGAGCCGGTGACGTTGGTGCGCTCGCCGACATTGACGAAGGGAATGTCCGCCGTCAGCGAGAACGGCTCGAGGCCGGACAATCGCAGTCGTGGCTCGATCACCGGCACGATACGCGGCTTGTGTGGCGCGACGGCGGCGGCGATCGCCGCGATATGGTCCGGCGTGGTGCCGCAGCAGCCGCCGACCACGTTGACGAGACCGGCTTGCGCGAATTCGCCGACCAGTCGCGCCATGTAGTCCGGGCTTTCGTCATACTGGCCGAATTCGTTCGGCAGGCCTGCATTCGGATAGGCACAGACCAGCGTATCGGCGACGCGGCCGATATCGGCGACATGCGCGCGCAAGTCTTCCGCGCCCAGCGCGCAGTTGAAGCCGATGGTGAGCGGATCGGCATGTCGCACCGAGTGCCAGAACGCTTCCGGCAATTGACCCGACAGCAGACGTCCCGACTTGTCGGTGATCGTGCCGGAAATCATCACCGGAATGGCAATGCCGCGTTCGTCGCCGATCTCAGCGACGGCGTAAAGCGCGGCCTTGGCGTTGAGCGTGTCGAAGATGGTTTCGACTAAGAGAACATCGGCGCCGCCATCAAGCAGGCCATTGATTTGCTCGCCGTAAGCCTTGCGCAGGTCGTCGAAGGTGACGGCGCGATAACCGGGATTGGAAACGTCCGGCGAAATCGACGCGGTGCGGTTGGTGGGGCCGATGGCTCCGGCGACGAAGCGCGGCTTGCCGTCCTCGGCGCTGACGCGTTCCGCAGCGTTGCGCGCCAGCCGCGCGCCCTCGCGATTCATCTCGTAAACGATGTCGCTGAGATCGTAGTCGGCCTGCGCGATCGAGGTCGATGAAAACGTATTGGTGGCGACGATGTCCGCACCGGCGCGCAGATATTGCGCGTGAATGTCCTCAATGGCTTCGGGCTGCGTCAGGATCAACAGGTCGTTGTTACCGCGCTGATCACGGTGAAAATCCTTGAAGCGCTCGCCGCGAAAGGCAGCTTCGTCGTATTGCAGCGCCTGGATCATGGTGCCCATGGCGCCGTCGAGCACCAGAATGTGCTCACGCGCCAGTTCGCGGAACTTGTCTGCGATCGAACTCGAACTCTTTGTCACGGTTGCTGTCCTGTAATCGTCATGGGCTCGAAAGCCGGTCATGACGGAAGATCAAATCACGCAGCCTTTTGTGTCGCAGGCCGGATGCCGAGCAGATGGCAGATGGCGAACACCAGATCGGCGCGATTCATCGTGTAAAAATGAAAGTTCTCGACGCCATGCTTGGCGAGTTTCTGCACTTGGCCGGCGGCGACGGCTGCGGCCACTAGCTTGCGCGTTTCGGCATCGTCATCGAGGCCGTCGAATTTCTCGTCCAGCCACGGCGGCACAGTGGTGCCGGCGCGGGTCACGAAGTTTCGAGCCTGCTTGAAATTGTGCATCGGCATGATGCCGGGCAGGATCGGGATGTCGATGCCGCGGGCGCGGACGCGATCGAGATAACGGAAGTAGAGATCGTTATCGAAGAACACCTGTGTGATGGCGCGTGTTGCCCCGGCGTCGACTTTGGCTTGCAGTGTGTCGAGATCGGCGTCGAAACTGGCGCTCTCCGGGTGCTTCTCAGGATAGGCCGACACCGTGACGTCGATATCGGGATAACGCTTCCTGATACTGGCGACGAGTTCGGCCGACGTTTTGTAGCCATCGGGATGCGCGACATACGGCGTGCCGATGCCGGTGGTCGGATCTCCGCGCAACGCCACGATGTGGCGGACGCCGACCTCATGATAGCGCGCCACCACGTCGTCGATGTCGGCACGCGGTGCGTTCACGCAGGTGAGATGCGCGGCCGGGACGAGATCGGTGTCGTTGAGAATGCGCGCGATGGTGGCGTGGGTGCGCTCGCGGGTCGAGCCACCGGCGCCATAGGTGACCGAGACGAAGTTCGGGGTGAGGGGCGCGAGACGTTCGATCACGTCCCACAGGCTGCGCTCCATCTCCTCGGTCTTCGGAGGGAAGAATTCGAAGGAGATCGTCGGCAATCCGGACGGGGCCGAACCGGACTGGGAATGACGGGCGCTCGCACTCATGACGTCGTTGACTCTGTTGAATGGCGGCTCGGCCTCCGTCAGCCGGCCCCATGGATGCTCAGATGCTCAAGGGTCTTTTTGGAAGATAAGCCAATTGAGTGATTTCGGCGCGGGCAAACCGGGGATACTTCATTGGGAAGTTTCCCATAGCCGTCGAAAAGCGGCTATTCTACGGGGTAGACTCGTTTTGGTGGGCAGAGAATTCTAGCCTCTACTTCTATAGATTTCGCTTAAACTACTGTTATAAAGTCAAAAATTTATGGAGCTGTGCTTTGTGTGAGGCGGATCGTTTGTTGGGAAATCTCATTCTTTGCGATCCATATACTTGGTGGCCCATCGATCCTTGTGGGGCTTGAGGAGTGCGAATAACTCTCCCGGTTGGCGGCTTTGGCGATTGTCGATGAATGTTTTAGGTTCCGATCATGCCGCCGCTCTCCATTCTCGATCTCTCTGTCGTCACCACCGCCACGCCGCCGGCGCAGGCGCTGCGCAATACGATCGACCTCGCGCAACTGGCCGACCGGCTCGGCTATATGCGCTACTGGCTGGCCGAACATCACAACCTGCCGTCGGTCGCGAGTCCGGCGCCGGACCTGATGATCGGGCAGATCGCGGCGGCGACGTCACGCATTCGCGTCGGCTCCGGCGGCGTGATGCTGCCGAACCATGCGCCGCTGGTAATTGCCGAACGCTTCAAACTGCTGGAAGCGCTGTTCCCCGGCCGCATCGATCTCGGGCTCGGCCGCGCGCCGGGCACCGACGGTGTCACCGCACATGCGCTGCGCCGGCGGCTCGATGGCCGCGAGGGCGATGACTTCCTCGAGCGGTTGCACGAACTGACGTTATGGGAAACGCGCGATTTTCCGCCGAACCACCCCTACAACAACGTCGTCGCGATGCCGTCGGATACGCCGCTGCCGCCGATCTGGCTGCTAGGGTCGAGCGGCTACAGCGCGGAATTATCCGCGCAGGTCGGTATGAGCTTTGCGTTCGCGCATCACTTTGCGACGCACGATGCGGTCGATGCGATGCGCACCTATCGGCGCGACTATGTCAGCACGGGCTGGCGCGCGTCGCCTTGCGCCATTCTCGCGGTGGCGGCGATCGTTGCCGATACCGACGACGAGGCTGAAAAGCTCGCCGCGTCCACCGACTTCAATCGCCTGCAGCGCGAGCGTGGCCAGTATGCACCGTTGATCAGCGTCGAGGATGCGCTGGCCTATCCTTATACGGAGAGCGACCGCGCCATCATCGCGCGCAACCGGGCACGGTTGTTCGTCGGATCGCCGGCCACCGTTGTCGAGAAGCTGGCGCCGTTGGTCGAGGCGACGCAGGCCGATGAGGTGATGGTGATTACATCGGTATTCGATCACGCCGCGCGCCGGCATTCCTATGAGTTGCTGGCGCAGGCGTTTGGTATAGGCAAGGAGGCGTAGCTATTTGTCGTCTCAGTCGCCGCGTTCGCTGAAGGTTGCGCGGAAAGGATGCGCCGGGTAGACGCCGACGATGCGCAGTTCCTTGGAGAAGAACTTCAGTTCTTCCAGCGCGAACGCCAGCCCGCGATCGTCCGGATGGCCATCGACGTCCGCGAAAAACTGCGTCGCGAAGAAATTGCCGTCCACCATGTAGCTTTCCAGCTTGGTCATGTTGACGCCGTTGGTCGCGAAGCCGCCCATCGCCTTGTAGAGCGCGGCGGGCAGGTTGCGCACGCGAAACACAAAGCTGGTGACGACAGGACCGTTGTTCGGCTTGGCCCATTGCGGCTCGCGCGCCAGCACAACGAAGCGCGTGGTGTTGTAGCTCTCGTCTTCGACGTCCTGCGCGAGGATGTCGAGGCCATAAATCTCCGCGGCAAGGCGCGAGGCGATCGCGGCGCAGCTCTTGTCGCCGCGCTCGGCGACGATGCGCGCGGAGCCCGCGGTGTCGGCGGCGACGATCGACTTGAGGCCGAGTTTGCGAATGGCGTTGCGGCACTGACCCAGCGCCTGCACGTGGCTTTCTACCGTTTTGATGTCGGACAGTTTGGCGCCGCGCGGCGCCATCAACTGGTGATGGATCGGCAAAAACCATTCGCCGATGATCGAGAGATCCGAGCGCGGCAGCAGATAGTGAATGTCGGCGACGCGGCCGGCGATCGAGTTCTCGATCGGGATCATGCCGAGATCGGCTTCGCCGGAGGAGATTGCCGACAGCGCATCCTCGAAGGTCGCGCATGGCAGCGGCCTGGCGTCGGGATAGGCTTCGACGATGGCGAGATGGGAGTTGGCTCCCATTTCGCCCTGGAATGAGATGGTCTTTGGTTGGGTCATGGCGCGTTGTAACAGCGGTTTCGGCTTTTGCCAGTGGTGGAAATGAAAAGTTTGCGGGCGCGCAGCTTTCAGGGCGCGAGCGCACGGCGCGCGGTTTCGAGATCGGCCGGCGTGTCGACGCCGCGTGGCACCTCGTCGACCACGGTGACGTCGATCCGCATGCCGGCCTCGAGGGCGCGGAGCTGTTCGAGCTTCTCGCGCTGTTCGAGCGGCGAGGGCGGCAGCGCGACGAAGCGGGCGAGTGCCTCGCGGCGATAGGCATAGAGCCCGATGTGATGATAGCGCGGCCCGTCGCCGTAAGGGGCCGTGGCGCGGGTGAAGTAGAGCGCGCGCAGCCGGTTTCCGCCGAGCGGTGAGCCGATCACCTTGACCACGTTGGGGTTGGTGGCCTCCTCCTCGGTGTGGATTTCGGCGGCCAGAGTGGCGATGGGAATCCTGGGGTCTTCCAGTGGCGACAGCACGGCGCGAATGTGGCCGGGGCGGATGGTCGGAAAATCGCCCTGCAGGTTGATGACGACCGGGTGGGCAGCCGCCCCATCGAGCTTTTCCATGGCCTCGAAGATGCGGTCGGAGCCGGAGGGGTGGTCGGCGCGGGTCATCACCACCTCGCCGCCATGGGCGGTGACCGCGGCGGCGATTTCCGGAGAATCGGTCGCCACTGCGACACGGCCCAGCGCGGCCTCGTTGGCGCGGCGGAGCACCTGGACGATCATCGGCACGCCGCCGATATCGGCCAGCGGTTTGCCGGGCAGGCGGGTCGCGGCCATGCGCGCGGGGATCAGGATAAGCGGCTGTGACATCGTCGGTTTATCGGCGCGCCGGGGAGGTCGACTTAGCGCAGGAATAGCGGGCCTTTTTTCCAGCGGCGGTCTGTTTATACGGGTTGCCAGAGGCGGGGCAAACCGGTATCTCATCGCCATCGCCCCGTCTTTTTAGATCGATTCCGGGCGCAAAATCCTTGGTCGCCTTCGTTCGGCCTACAAGTTGACCTTCCGGTCTGGAGCCTGATCCGCAATGGACTCCTTTGAGCTTAATAAGATTCTCGGGGCGATCCTCGCCACCTGTCTTGTCGTCCTCGTTACCAGCTTTGCCGCCCAGGCGATTTTCGCGCCGGTCGTGCCGGAAAAGCCGGGCTTTGAGATTGCCGTGAAGGAAGCCGCCAGCGGCGACGCCAAGGGCGCCGAGGCGGAGAAGTCCGAGCCGATCGAGAAACTGCTGCAGACCGCTTCGGTGGAAAAGGGCGCGACCGCCGCCAAGAAGTGCGCCGCTTGCCACACCTTCGAGAAGGGTGGCCCGAACCGCGTCGGTCCCAATCTGTATGGCGTTGTCAACGACCACAAGGGCGAGGGCCGCGGCGGCTTCAACTTCTCCAAGGCGATGAAGGAGAAGGGCGGAACCTGGACATTCGACGACCTCAACCAGTTCCTGAAGAGCCCGAAGGGCTTCGTGCCCGGCACCGCGATGGGCTTCGCAGGTCTCAGCAAGGACAGCGAGCGCGCCGACGTGATCGCCTATCTCAATTCGCTCTCGGACAAGCCGGCGCCGCTGCCGACCGCGTCGAAGTAAACGCATTCGCCTCCTCGTGATGGCGCAGAAAGGCCGGGTTTTCCTGGCCTTTTTTTGTTGTCTATGCATCGTCTGATTGTCCCCGCCATGCGGCGGGACGTTTGGTCGCAGGACCGCCGCATCCAGCCTTATGGGGCTCACTTGCGAATACGGTGCGCGGGGACGACGGGTTTTCGTGCTGTAAATCCGCGTCCAAAACAAGCACCCATCGCAAGATGACACCGATTTCACGTGCTCTTGCCGTCAAATCGGTGTCCACTTTGTCGTGCTCCATATGATTAGATCATGCGCGGTTTCGGGGTCGATTCGATCCGAAGCCATCATCTTGCGGCACTGACAGGAAAACGCGATTTGGCAATCACCCGACGAGTTTTGTTGCAGAGTGGCGCGGCGTTGGCTGCGGCTCCGGTCCTTCCTCTCGCGGCGGGCGTGCCGCTGATATCCGACGCGCAGGCGCAAGCCGCCGCCGGCCCTGCCTGGCGACACGGGCTGTCGCTGTTCGGCGCGGTGAAATATCCCGATGGCTTCAAGCATTTCGAATACGTCAACCCGGCCGCGCCGAAAGCCGGCGTGGTGCGCCAGATCGCACTAGGCACTTTCGACAGCTTCAACATCGTCGTCTCCGGCGTGAAGGGCTCGATCGCCGGCGCCGTGGGGCTGATCTATGAATCGCTGACGACGCCGGCGCTCGATGAAGTCTCCACCGAATACGGCCTGCTCGCGGAAGCCGTGCGCTATCCCGACGACTATGCCTCCGTCACCTATCGGCTGCGCGCCGAGGCACGCTGGCACGACGGCAAGCCGGTGACGCCGGAGGACGTGGTCTACTCGCTCGATATGTTCAAAAAACATCACCCGCAATACGCCGCCTATTATCGCCACGTGGTGAAGGCCGAGAAGACCGGCGAGCGCGAAGTGACGTTCACCTTCGATGCGCCGGGCAATCGCGAACTGCCGCAGATCGTCGGCCAACTCATCATCCTGCCGAAGCACTGGTGGGAGGGCACCGATGCCAACGGCAACAAGCGCGACGTGTCGGCCACCACGCTGGAGCCGCCGCTCGGTTCTGCTGCCTATCGCATCAAGAGCTTTGTCCCGGGGCGCTCGGTCATACTGGAGCGCGTCAAGGATCACTGGGGCGCGAAGCTCAACGTCAATATCGGCCGCAACAACTTCGAGGAAATCCGTTACGAGTATTTCCGCGATCCGACCGTGGCGATCGAAGCTTTCAAGGCCGACCAGATCGACTGGCGCAGCGAGAACAGCGCCAAGAATTGGGCGACCGCTTACGATTTCCCGGCGGTGAAAGAGAAGCGCGTCGTGCTGGAGGAGTTTGCCAATCGCTCGTCCGGCATCATGCAGGCGTTCGTGCCAAATACGCGCCGCACCAAGTTCGCCGATCCGCGTGTGCGCCGCGCGCTGAACTTCGCCTTCGATTTCGAGGAGATGAACAAGCAGATCTTCTTCGGCCAGTACAAGCGCATCAGCAGCTATTTCCATGGCACCGAGCTGGCGTCGTCCGGATTGCCGCAGGGCAAGGAACTGGAAATCCTTGAGACGGTGCGCGCCGAGGTGCCGCCGGAGGTGTTCACTACGCCCTACACCAATCCGGTCGGCGGCAGCGCCGAGGCGGTGCGCAACAATCTGCGTGAGGCGCTGAAACTGTTGAAGGCGGCGGGCTACGAGGTGCGCGAGCGCAAGCTGGTGGAGGCCAAGAGCGGCGCGCCGTTCACCATCGAACTTCTCGCCGACGATCCCAGCATGGAGCGGGTGATGCTGTTCTTCAAGCCGTCGCTGGAGCGGCTCGGCATCGCCGTCAGCGTGCGCACCATCGATCCGACGCAATACGAGAACCGGCTGCGCACTTGGGACTTCGACATCATCGTCTCGTCGTGGGGGGAATCGCTGTCGCCCGGCAACGAGCAGCGCGAATACTGGGGTTCGCACGCCGCCGACACCGCCGGCTCGCGCAACCTGATCGGCATCAAGGATGCCGCGATCGACAAGCTGATCGAACGCGTCATCTTCACCAAGGATCGCGACGATCTGGTGGCCGCGACCCGCGCGCTCGACCGCGTGCTGCTGCACCATCATTACGTCGTGCCGCAATGGACCTATCCGTTCCAGCGCACTGCGCGCTGGGATCGCTTCGGCAAGCCCGAGACGATGCCGAAATACGGGATGGCGGCCTTCCCCTCGGTGTGGTGGTATGACGCCGAGAAGGCCGCGAAGATCGGCAAGTGAGGGTGCGAGCGGGAGTGTTGTTAATGAAATTAAGACACTCTCGACGTCGTCCCCGCGAAGGCGGGGACCCATATCCCAGAGCATAAAGGGTCATGGTGCAGCGGTTCGATTCAATTCAGTTCAGCGGAATGAACGCCATTCGCAACATTGAGGACACGGCGTATGGATCCCCGCCGAAGCCTGTCATCGGGCGGCGCTTCGCACCGACCCGTTGGCGGGGACGACGCATTCGATGTAACCGCCCGGTTCACGCGCGATGACCCACGACAGCACCTTCAATCGCCGGCAGGTGTTCGGCCTCGGTCTCGGGGCCGCCGGCCTTGCAACGGGGCTTGGTTCGCGCGAAGCCTTTGCGCTGTCCGCCGCGACGTCCTCACCCGAAGCGGCATTCGGCGCGGCGAAGCACGGCATGTCGGTGTTCGGCGACCTGAAGTATTCCGCCGACTTCGCCAACTTCGATTATGTGAATCTGAAAGCGCCGAAAGGCGGCGCGTTCTCCACCGTGCCGTCGGTGCGCGCCTACAACCAGTCCTACCAGACCTTCAATTCCCTCAACGCCTACATTCTCAGGGGCGAGGGCGCGCAGGGAATGGACCTGACCTTCGCGCCGTTGATGGTGCGCGCCTATGACGAACCCGACGCGATGTATGGCCTCGTGGCACAGGCGGTGGCGATCTCCGAGGATCGGCTGACCTATCGCTTCACGCTGCGGCCGCAGGCGACATTCCACGACGGCACAAAACTCACCGCGCATGATGTGGCGTTTTCGCTCAACACGCTGAAGGCCAAGGGCCATCCGCTGATCCTGCAACAGATGCGCGACGTTGCCGGCGCAGAGGCGATTGACGACGCCACCGTGGTGGTGCGCTTCGCCAAGGGGCATGCGCGCGACGTGCCGCTCTATGTCGCCGGATTGCCGATCTTTTCGCGCGCCTATTACGCCAAGCGGCCGTTCGATGAATCGACCTTGGATATTCCGCTCGGCTGCGGGCCTTACAAGGTGGCGCGTTTCGAGGTGAATCGCTTCATCGAATTCGAGCGCGTCAAGGACTGGTGGGGTGCGGACGTCGCGCCGATGCGCGGGAGCTACAACTTCGACACCGTGCGCTACGAGTTCTATCGCGACCGCGATGTCGCCTTCGAGGGCTTTACCGCGAAGAACTATCTGTTCCGCGAAGAATTCACCGCGCGGGTGTGGGCCACGCGCTACGATTTCCCGGCGATCAAGGACGGCCGTGTCAAGCGCGAGCAACTGCCGGACCCGACGCCGTCCGGGGCGCAGGGCTGGTTCATCAACACGCGGCGCGAGAAGTTCAAGGACCCGCGCGTGCGCGAGGCGCTGATCCAGGCATTCGATTTCGAGTGGACCAACAAGACCATCATGTACGGCGCCTATGCGCGCACGCAGTCGCCGTTCCAGAATTCCGACATGATGGCGGAGGGGATGCCGTCGCCGGACGAACTGAAACTGCTTGAGCCGTTTCGCGGCCAGGTGCCGGACGAAGTCTTCGGGCCGCCGGTGTCGCCGCCGGTCTCCGACGGTTCGGGGCAGGACCGTGCGCTGCTGCGCAAGGCCGTGCACCTGTTGCGCGACGCCGGCTGTACGGTGAAGGATGGCAGGCGGCTGTTGCCGAACGGCGAACCGTTCACGGTGGAGTTTCTCGCCGACGAGCCCCAGTTGCAGGCGCATCACGCGCCTTATATCAAGAACCTCGGCACGCTCGGCATCGCGGCGTCGCTGCGCCTCGTCGACCCGGTGCAGTATCGCGCCCGCGTCGAGGATTTCGATTTCGACATGACCATCGAGCGCTTCAGCATGTCGGCGACGCCCGGCGACAACATGCGGCCGTTCTTCACCTCGCAGGCGGCCGCGACCAAGGGCTCCTACAATCTCGCGGGCATCGCCAGCCCTGCCATCGATGCGCTGGTGGAAAAGATCATCAACGCGCCGAGCCGTGCGGAATTGACTACCGCCTGCCGCGCCTTCGATCGCGTGTTCCGCGCCGGCCGCTACTGGGTGCCGCAGTGGTATCGCACCAATCATCCGATCGCCTATTGGGACGTGTTCGGGCATCCCGAACAACTGCCGCGCTATCTCGGCAGCGTCGGTGGCATCGAATTGTGGTGGAACGACACGGCGAAGGCCAATGCGACCGACAAGGCGGGCAAGCCAAAGGCGGAGCCGGTGAGCAAGCCATGACCGCCTACATCGCGCGCCGCCTGTTGCTGATGATCCCGACCCTGCTCGGCATCCTGTTCGTCTCCTTCGTGGTGGTGCAGTTCGCGCCGGGCGGGCCGGTGGAGCGCGTCATCGCGCAACTAAGCGGCGCCGACACCGGCGGCTCCTCGCGCATCTCCGGCTCAAGCGGCGGCGATTTCGGCGCACGCACGCAAGTGGGCGCGTCCGGCGACGCGGTGAACTCGAAATATCGCGGCGCGCAGGGGCTCGATCCCGCCTTCATCAAGAGCCTCGAGAAACAGTTCGGTTTCGACAAGCCGGCGCCCGAGCGTTTCGCGCTGATGCTGTGGGACTACATGCGCTTCGATTTCGGCAAGAGCTATTTCCGCGACGTCAGCGTGCTGCAACTGATCAAGGAAAAGCTGCCGGTCTCGATCTCGCTTGGCGTCTGGATGACGCTGATCACCTATCTGATCTCGATTCCTCTCGGCATTCGCAAGGCGGTCGCGGACGGCACGCGCTTCGACGTCTGGACCTCGGCGATGATTATCGTCGGTTTCGCCATCCCCGGATTTCTGTTCGCGATCCTGCTGATCATCCTGTTCGCCGGCGGTTCGTTCCTCGACTGGTTCCCGTTGCGCGGGCTCACCTCCGACGGCTGGTCGCAATTTCCGTGGTACTGGAAGATCGCAGATTATTTCTGGCACCTCACGCTGCCGCTGATCTCGATGATTCTCGGCGCGTTCGCGACCATGACCTTGCTGACCAAGAATTCGTTCCTCGACGAAATCCGCAAGCAGTACGTGATGACGGCGCGCGCCAAGGGCTGCACCGAGCGGCAGGTGCTCTACAATCACATCTTCCGCAACGCCATGCTGATCGTGATCGCCGGCTTCCCCGGCGCGTTCATCCACGCCTTCTTCTCCGGCTCACTGCTAATCGAGACCATTTTCTCGCTCGACGGGCTCGGCCTGCTCGGCTTCGAGAGCGTGCTCAACCGCGATTATCCGGTGGTGTTCGGCACGCTGTTCATCTTCTCGCTGGTCGGCCTCGTGGTGAACCTCGCCTCCGATCTCACCTATATGTGGATCGATCCGCGGATCGATTTCGAAGCGCGGGAGGTGTGATGTCGCTCCCCGCTCGCGAACCCATCGAGACCACCACCGTGGCCCCGCTCGGTGACGTGGTGCCGCCGTCGTCGCATCGGCTGTCGTTATCACCGATCAACCGCCGCCGCTGGCAGAACTTTAAGGCCAACCGGCGCGGTTACTGGTCGCTATGGATTTTCTCGGTGCTGTTCGTGGTCTCGCTGTTCGCAGAAGTGATCGCCAACGACCGGCCGTTCTTCATCGAATATGATGGACACTGGTATTGGCCCGCCTTCGTCACATATTCGGAGACGACGTTCGGCGGAGATTTCGAAACGGCGGCGGACTATCGCGATCCGTATCTGCAGAAACAGATCGCGGACAAGGGCGGCATCGTGCTGTGGCCGCCGATCCGCTATTCCTACGACACGCATAATCTCGATCTGCCGACGCCGGCGCCCTCGAAGCCGACGTGGATGCTGACCGAAGCCGAATGCAAAAGCGTGGTCGAAAAGAAGGGCGTGAGCGGCTGCCGCGATCTCGAATACAACTGGCTTGGCACCGACGATCAGGGCCGCGACGTAGTAGCGCGACTGATCTACGGCTTCCGCATCTCGGTGCTGTTCGGGCTGTGTCTGACCATCGTCTCGTCGGTGATCGGCATCGCCGCCGGCGGCGTGCAGGGCTATTTCGGCGGCTGGGTCGATCTCGCCTTCCAGCGCTTCATCGAGGTGTGGACCGCGATCCCCTCGCTGTATCTGCTCTTGATCCTGTCGTCGATTCTGGTGCCGGGCTTCTTCGTGCTGCTCGGCACGCTGTTGCTGTTCTCTTGGGTGTCGCTGGTCGGCCTCGTGCGCGCGGAATTCCTGCGCGGCCGCAACTTCGAATACATTCAGGCAGCGCGGGCGCTCGGCGTTTCCAACAAGGTCATCATGTTCCGCCATCTGCTGCCGAACGCGATGGTGGCGACCATGACGTTCCTGCCGTTCATCGTCTCGTCCTCGGTGATGACGCTCACCGCGCTCGATTTCCTCGGCTTCGGCCTGCCGCCCGGCTCGCCCTCGCTGGGCGAAATGCTGTCGCAGGGCAAGGCCAACGTGCAGGCGCCGTGGCTCGGCTTCACCGGCTTCTTCTCGCTGGCGATCATGCTGTCGCTGCTGATCTTCATCGGTGAGGCGGTGCGTGACGCCTTCGATCCGCGCAAGACGTTCAGTTGAAGGAGCGCGGGATGGACGCCATCAACCAGCCGCTGCTCGATGTCCGCGACCTCTCGGTCGCGTTCGGCGCGGGTGACCGCGCGACGCTCGCGGTGGACCGCATCTCCTACACCATGCGGCGCGGCGAATGCGTCGCGCTGGTGGGCGAATCCGGCTCCGGAAAATCTGTCAGCGCGCTGTCGATCCTGAAACTGCTGCCGTATCCCAGCGCGTCGCATCCTTCCGGCACGATCCGCTTCAAGGGGCGGGACCTGCTGACGATGTCCGAGCGCGAGATGCGCGGCATTCGCGGCAACGACATCTCGATCATCTTCCAGGAGCCGATGACTTCGCTCAATCCGCTCCACACCATCGAGGCGCAGATCGCGGAGATCATTCAGTTGCACGCGCCGCTCCGCGGCAGCGCGATCCGCGCGCGGGTGCTGGAACTGTTGACGCAGGTAGGCATTCCCGAGCCCGAAACGCGGCTCGGCAGCTATCCGCATCAATTGTCCGGCGGGCAGCGCCAGCGCGTGATGATCGCGATGGCGCTCGCGAACGAGCCGGATCTGTTGATCGCGGACGAACCGACCACCGCGCTCGACGTCACCGTGCAGGCGCAGATTTTGCAGTTGCTGGCGGACATTCGCGCGCGGCTCGGCATGAGCATGCTGTTCATCACCCACGATCTCGGCATCGTGCGTCGCATCGCTGATGTGGTCTGCGTGATGAACCACGGCAAGATCGTCGAGCAGGGACCGGTGGAGCAAGTGTTCACCGCGCCTCAGCACCCTTACACGAAAGCGCTGCTCGCGGCTGAACCGAAGCCCGACCCCGCGCCGCCGCAGCACGATGCGCCGGTGGTGATGCAGGCGACCGATCTCAAGGTGTGGTTTCCGATCAAGCGCGGGCTGCTGCGCAAGACCGTCGGTCATATCAAGGCGGTGGACGGCGTGAGCCTGGCGGTGCGGCGCGGCGAGACGCTGGGCGTGGTCGGCGAATCCGGCTCCGGCAAGACCACGCTCGGGCTGGCTCTGCTGCGGCTGATTTCCTCGGACGGTCCCATCGTGTTTCTCGGCAAGGACATTCAGGGCCTGCGCTTCAAGGCGATGCGGTCGTTCCGTCGCGACATGCAGATCGTGTTTCAGGACCCGTTCGGCTCGCTCAGCCCGCGCATGTCGGTGGGCGATATCATCGCCGAGGGCCTGAGCGTGCATCAGCCGCAACTGTCGCCAGAGCAACGCGAGGCGCGGGTCGTGAAGGCGCTGGTCGATGCTGGGCTCGATCCGGCGACGCGCTTTCGCTATCCGCATGAGTTCTCCGGCGGTCAGCGCCAGCGCATCAGCATCGCGCGCGCCGTGGTGCTGGAGCCGAGCTTCGTCGTGCTAGATGAGCCGACCAGCGCGCTCGACATGCTGTTGCAGGCGCAGATGGTCGATCTCTTGCGCGACCTGCAACGCAGCCGCGACCTCACCTACATGTTCATCTCACACGACCTGCGCGTGGTGGCGTCATTGGCGAGCCATCTCATCGTGATGCGTCACGGCAAGGTGGTGGAGGAGGGGCCGGCGTCGGAGTTATTCAAGACCCCGAAAACCGACTACACCCGCGCGCTGTTCGCCGCCGCGTTCCGGCTGGAAACCGCGAACGGCGCGGGCGACGTCGATGGCTGAGCGCGGCGAGACGGAGGATATCGCCGATCGCGCGTTGCGCGTCGATCTGTCCGCGCCGCGTTCGCTCTGCGACGACGGCTTCCGGCCCTACGAACGCTATACGCTGCAACTGCCGCTGCCCAACGGCGAAACGCTGACTCAGCGCCGCGACATCATGCGCGGCGGTCGCGTCGCCGGCGTGTTGCCGGTCGATCTCGCGCGCGATCGCATCGTGCTGCTGCGCCAGTTTCGCCTCACCGCGCATCTCGCCACCAGCAACGGCGACATGATCGAGATTGTCGCAGGTCGCGTCGATGGCGGCGAGAGCGAGGCCGACGCCGCGCGGCGCGAATGTGTCGAGGAAATTGGCGTTGCGCCGGAGGCGCTGGTACGGCTCTACAGCGTGCTGCCGACGCCGGGGCTGACCGACGAACTGGTGACGAACTTCGTCGGCTTCGTCGATTCGTCGCGTGTCGTCACCCACGGTGGGCTCGCGTCCGAGACCGAGCACATCGAGACGCTGGTGGTGTCGATCGACGCCGCGCTCGATGCGTTGCGGGACGGCCGCATATTCAACGCGTTGACCGTGTCGTCGCTGCAGTGGCTGGCGCTCAACCGCGAGCGGCTGCGAGCGTTGTACGATGCGGCGATCAGAGCGGGTGGCGTGATGCAGGGGTAGGCGTGAATTAAACTGCGCCAACCTATCAGTCCGTCATGCCCGGCCTTGTGCCGGGCATCCACGTCTTAACTCGAATAATCAGAAAGACGTGGATGGCCGGGACAAGCCCGGCCATGACGAGGACGTTGTCTTACCCCCATTCATCCAGCCTTCGTCACGACGACGTCTAAAGCCGCTTGATTCGCCGCACCGGGCTCCCTGCCGCCGCGATGCGGGCGACGGCGGCGTGGGTGGGTTCGATCGCGGTGGCCATGTGATGGGCGTTGGCGTGCACCAGGGTCGTGGCATCGCGCACGATGGCGACGTGGCCTTTCCAGAACACGAGGTCGCCGCGCTTGAGTTGTGCGATGTGCGAGAGCGGCACGTCGGCGCCTAAGCTCTCTTCCTGCATATCGCTGTCGCGCGGCGCACGGATGCCGCCCGCTGCCATCGATACCTGCACAAGGCCGGAGCAATCGATGCCGAGGCTCGACTTGCCGCCCCAGAGATACGGCGTGCCGATGAACCGCTCCGCCACCGCGACGAAATCAGGTTCGAACTGATCGAGCGGTGCGAGATGTTGCGCCGGCAGATGGCCGCTGTCATGCGTGATCGCGAAATCTGCTTCGATGCGTGCCACCGGGATCGTCGTGCCGAGCGCCAGCGTCGCGCGCGGCGGCAGCTTGATCGAAGGACCGGGAAAGACCAGTGTGCGTAGCGCCGCTACCTTGTGGGTCGGCGGCGGGCCCGGCGTGCCGAGCACGCGTTCCGGCAACCAGCCGACGTAGCCGTCCGACTCCAGTTGCCCCCACGCCCAGCCGGATTCGATGCGCTCATAGACGGTGACGCGCTCGCCCTTCAGGGCCTGCGTTTGCAGCATCGCGTTGGCGCGTGGCGCCTCGCGCAGCGGCGCGAGCGGCGCGATGACTTCGACGGTTTCGCCGTCCGCGAAACGTGCGGCACTCACCTTGCCTTCGAGATAACGTGCGGCGAGGTCCGGCCGTGCCGGTGTCAGGCGCGGATCATCCATAGCGTTGGCTCAGCAGACGGTAGATGGCCCGCGCGGCCTGACACTCGCCGCCTTCGGGCCGCGCGGGCTTCGCGCTTGGAGTCCAACCATAGATATCGACATGCAGCCAGCTTTTCGCGTGCTCGACGAAGCGTTGCAGGAACAGTGCGCATGTGATGGAGCCCGCAAAGCCGTTCGACGGCGCGTTGTTGAGATCGGCGACTTTCGAATCGAGCCATGCGTCGTACGCCGGCCACAACGGCATCCGCCACAGCGGATCGCGCTCGGCGCGCGCACATTGCGCGACGTCGGCGGCGAGGGCTTCGTCGTTGGTGTAGAACGGCGGCAGGTCGGGACCGAGCGCGACACGCGCCGCGCCGGTGAGTGTGCCGAGATCGATCAGCAGGTCGGGTTTCTCCTCGTCCGCGAGCGCCAGCGCATCGGCGAGCACAAGGCGGCCCTCGGCGTCGGTATTGCCGATCTCGACGCTCACGCCCTTGCGCGAGGGGAACACATCGAGCGGGCGAAACGCGTTGCCGGCGACGGAATTCTCTACCGCAGGGATCAGCACGCGCAAGCGCAGCTTCAACCCCGAATCCATGATCATCGACGCCAGCGCCAGCACGTTGGCGGCGCCGCCCATGTCCTTCTTCATGATCAGCATGCCGGACGCGGGCTTGAGATCGACGCCGCCGGTGTCGAAGCAGACGCCCTTGCCGACCAGTGTGATTTTCGGGCGCGCGGGATCGCCCCAGGAGAAATCGATCAGCCGGGGCGCGCGCGGTGAGGCCATTCCGACCGCATGGATCAGCGGGAAATTCTTTTTCTTAAGGTCGTCACCGATCACGCAGTCGAAGCTGGTGTCGTAGTTCGCGGCGAGATCGCGCGCGGCGGCTTCCAGTTCCGCCGGGCCCATGTCGTTGGCCGGCGTGTTGATGAGATCGCGCGCCAGCACGGCGGCGTTCGCGATGCGCGAGATATCGTCGATGTTGACACCGTTCGGCGGCACCAGCCGCACGTCAGGCGCTTCGTTCTTGCGGTAACGCGTGAAACGATAGCTGCCCAGCGCAAACGCCAGCGCCGCGAGGCGCGCGTCGTGCGGCGCGTTGGCGAAACGATAGACGCCCGGCGGCAACAGGCTTGGCAACTGGCCCGGGCGGAACGGATCGTGCTTCGGGCTGGTCGCTTCATCGAGTCCGAACAGCACTGCCTCAATCGCTCCGTTCGCCGCCGGCAGCACCAGGCATGCGCCGGCCTTGGCCTTGAAACCCTGTGCCTGCGCGAAGCGGCGCGCCGCGTCGCCGAGCTGGGCGGCCACCGCATCCCAGTTTGACGACGTGACGAAATGGATCGGGATCGCGGATGCGGTGGAGGTCGTCTCGAATGCGGAATGCATGCTCGTCTCGCTGGTATCAGCGGCGGGGTTAACCGCTCATTAGGGTTAACAGTCTATTGAGGGACGTTAACCGAGGTATTTGTCTCCTGCATTGACGGGTTTATCGGCCATGCGTCAACAGCCTTCTACGCTTCGCTGGATGGGGTCGGTCACCGCGGCGGCCCTGCTGTCGCTGGGGCTCGCCGGATGCCAGACCACAGGCCTGTCGGACATCACCGGCGCGCTCGGCAGCCGCGCCGAGGCACGCGCCGATGCCGACCCGCATCGTGCGGTCGAGATCGCCGGCGAGCGTTACCGCGCCAATCCCAAGAACCCCGAGGCGGCGATGCGATTCGGCCAGGCGTTGCGCAAGGCCGGACAGCGTGCGCAGGCGGTGGCCGTGCTGGAACAGGCGACGCTGATTCATCCGACCAATCGGCCGCTGCTCGGCCTTTACGGCAAGGCGCTGGTCGACAACGGCGACTTCCAGAAGGCGTTCGATATTCTCGGCCGCGCCCACACGCCGGCCAATCCGGATTGGCGCATCCTGTCGGTGCAGGGCACCGCGCTCGATCAGCTCGGCCGCCACGACGAGGCGCGCCGTTATTACGCGAGTGCCTTGAAGATTGCGCCGGAGGAACCCTCGGTGTTGTCGAATCTCGGTATGTCCTATGTCCTCACCAAGGAACTGCCGCAGGCCGAGCAGACGTTGCGCCGTGCCTATGCGCGGCCCGGTGCCGGTCCGCGCGTGCGCCAGAACCTCGCGCTGGTGGTCGGCTTGCAGGGGCGTTTCGCCGAGGCCGAAAGTATCGTCAAGGCCGACCTGCCGGCGGACGAAGCCGCCGCCAACGTGGCGTACCTCAAGCAGATGCTGAACGGACGCCAGCAGCCGCGCGTGGGCGAGGCGGCAACCGGTTCGCGACGGCAATCCTGAAGTATCAGACGAGCCTTCCACGTTCGCTTGATGAGACGTACGGAAGATATCTCGTCCGTCATGGCCGGGCTCGTCCCGGCCATCTACGTCTTCCCGAATAATTGATGCGGCTGCCGGAACGCATTCCGATGGAAGAGGAATAATCGCCGCGCTTCCCACTCTCGAATTTTCAGACCGACGTTGTCTCCGTGTCGATCGCCGTTGAGCAGCGTGCCGTTCAGTGCATCGCGGTGAGTTTGATGTAGGTCGGCCCGAGAATGACGACGAACAGAACCGGCAGGAAGAACAGGATCATCGGCACCGTCAGTTTCGGCGGCAGCGCTGCCGCTTTCTTTTCGGCCGCGCTCATGCGCATGTCGCGATTCTCCTGCGCCATGACCCGCAGTGCCTGGCCAAGTGGCGTACCATAGCGTTCGGATTGTTGCAGCGCGAGACATACGGATTTCACGCCGTCGAGACCGGTGCGTTTCGCAAGATTCTCATAAGCGATCTTGCGGTCCTGCAAATAGGATAGCTCCGCCGTGGTCAGCGTGAACTCTTCGGCTAGCGGGATCGATTGCGAACCGATCTCGGTCGAGACCTTGCGAAACGCCATTTCGATCGACATGCCGGATTCGACGCAGATCAGCAGCAGGTCGAGCGCGTCGGGAAACGCGCGCTTGATCGACAGTTGCCGTTTGGAAATAGCGTTCTTGAGGAACAGCATCGGTGCCTGCAGGCCGAGATAAGCGGCGGCGAGGCAGATGCCGATCTTGATCGGCAGCGGATGCTGCGTTTTCAGCAGTAGGAAGATATAGGCAGCCGCGCCCATCATGAGCACGATGGGCGTGACCATACGGAAGAACAGGAAGGTGACGTAGGGCGCCTGCCCGCGATAACCCGCCATCATCAGCTTGTCGCGCGCCGCCTCTTGCGCTAGCCATTTGCTGAGGTTGAGGTTGTCGACGACCCGCGAAACGACCTGCTTGGGGCTCTGACGCAGCGACACCTTCTCGGCGCGCGCCAGATTGGCGCGTTCCCGCTGCCGAATGCGCTCGCGCTCGCTGGCGACGGCTTTCATGCGCTTGTTCAGATCCTGCCCTGCGAACAGCGGTGTGATCAGCGTATAGGCGGTTGCGCTGGCGGCAATGCCGGCTAGCAGCATGGTCATGAAGCGCGCGTCATGCATCTTATCTATAATGAAATCGATCATGGCGCGGCCTCTGGTCTCTCGAATCCGACGTTCGCTCGTTGCATTCTCATTCCAACATTTTTCCGGATGCCGATGGGGCGCGATGCAAATGTTGAAATCGGATCGCTAGAAATCGAAATTGATCATTTTCTTCATGACGAAGATTCCCATGCTCATCCACAGCACGCAGCCGGCCAGCATCATGCGCCCGACCGGTTCGCTCCACAGCAGCGCGATGTATTGCGGCGTGGAAATGTAGACCAGAAGCATCACCACCGGCGGTAGCGAGCCGATGATGCCGGCCGATGCCTTGGCTTCCATCGACATCGCCTGAATCTTCTCAGACATTTTTTTGCGGTCGCGGAGCACCTTTGACAGGTTGCCGAGCGCTTCGGACAGATTGCCGCCTGACTTTTGCTGGATCGCGACGACGATACCGAAGAAATTCGCCTCCGGCAGCGGCATCCGTTCGTAAAGCCGCAAACAGGCATCGCCGAGCGGCATGCCGATGGTCTGGGTCTCGATGATGGCGAGAAACTCGCTCTTCAAGGGTTCCGGCGCGTCGGCGGCGACCACCTTGATGGATTCGAACAGCGGCAATCCGGCCTTGATGCCGCGCACGATGACGTCAACCGCATCGGGGAGGGCGGCGAGAAACTTCTTCTCGCGCCGCTTCTTCAGAAAGCCGAGCAGCCAACGCGGCACGCCGAACCCGGCCGCGAAGCCGAGAGCGGCTGCCGCCATCAATCCACCACCGAGAAAGAAAGTGACCGCGAAGGCGAAAAGACCGAGCACAGCCGAAATGATCAGGAATTTCTCTTTCGACCACGACAGGCCGGCCTGCGAGATGCGATTGTTGAGCGGAACCTTCTTTTCCTTCTTGCTCCGTTCATCGAGTTCCTTGAGGGAGCTTTCGACCTGTTGACGGCGCGATCGCTGACTGCGGTCGATCGCCGTGCTGACGCGGACCGCCTCGGACCGTGCAACAGAGGCTCGGCGCTTTTCAGCCTGCCGTTCGCCGGAGAGCAACGGATAGATGAAGACCCACGCCACGCCGCCGATGGCGGTGGCCGCGAGAAATGCCAGGGCCATGGTTTCCAGTTTCATGGGTCACCGTCAGACGTTGATGTCGGCGTCGGAAGCATCGAGCGCCGCCGCCAGCCGCCCTTCTTCATTGTAGTAGCGGGCCCGCTCCCAGAACGCCGGACGCCCGATGCCGGTCGAGCGATGGCGGCCGATAATCTTGCCGTTGGCATCCTCACCCATCAGGTCGTAGACGAAGATATCCTGGGTGATGATGGTGTCGCCTTCCATGCCGATCACTTCGGTGATGTGGGTGATCCGTCGCGAACCGTCGCGCAGGCGTGCGGCCTGGACGATCACGTCGATGGACCCGCAGATCATTTCGCGGATGGTGCGGGAGGGCAGCGAATAGCCGCCCATGGTGATCATGGATTCGCAGCGCGACAGCGCCTCGCGCGGATTGTTGGCGTGCAGCGTTCCCATCGAGCCGTCGTGGCCGGTGTTCATCGCCTGCAATAGGTCGAAGGCCTCGGGGCCGCGGACTTCGCCGACGATGATGCGTTCAGGGCGCATACGCAGGCAATTCTTGACCAGATCGCGCATGGTGATTTGGCCTTCGCCCTCGATGTTTGGCGGGCGGGTTTCGAGCCGGACCACGTGAGGCTGCTGCAGTTGCAGTTCGGCGGCGTCCTCGCAGGTGATGATGCGCTCGTCATGGTCGATGTACTGCGTCAGGCAGTTGAGCAGCGTGGTTTTTCCGGAGCCGGTGCCGCCCGAGACCAGCACGTTGCAGCGGACGCGGCCGATGATCTGCAGGATCTCGGCGCCTTGCGGCGTGATGGAGCCGTACTTGACCAGTTGATCGAGCGTCAGCTTGTCCTTGCGGAACTTACGAATGGTGAGCGCGGGTCCGTCGATCGCCAGCGGCGGCACGATGGCGTTGACGCGGGAGCCGTCGGCGAGGCGGGCGTCGCAGATCGGCGAGGATTCGTCGACGCGCCGGCCGACCTGGCTGACGATGCGCTGGCAGATGTTGAGAAGCTGCTGGTTGTCGCGGAAGCGGATGCCGGTTTTCTGGATCTTGCCGCTGACTTCGATGAAGACGGTGCCGGCGCCGTTGACCATGATATCGGCGATGTCATCGCGCGCCAGCAGCGGTTCCAGCGGCCCGTATCCCAGAACGTCGTTGCAGATATCGTCGAGCAGTTCTTCCTGCTCGGCAATCGACATCACGATGTTCTTGATCGCGATGATCTCGTTGACGATGTCGCGGATTTCCTCGCGGGCCGACTCGGCGTCGAGCTTGGCGAGCTGTGCGAGATCGATCGCCTCGATCAGTGCGCCGAAGATCGTCGCCTTGACCTGATAGTAAGTGTCGGAACGCCGCATTTCCTGCTGCGGAGGCGGAGCCTTCACCACCGGGCGCGTGGGCGCGAGCGGCGGCGACGCCACCGGAGCGGGTGACACCGGCGCAGGATTGCTCGGAGACGGCGAAGCGGTGGCCTGCTCCAGCACGACTTCGGGGGCCCTTGCGGCCCTGTTATCGTTTTCCGATCCGCTGCGCTTACCGAACACGTCTATACTCCACCCGGTTGGGTTTATCTCGCCCGCAGCTTCTCAAGGAGAGGCGCCAGCAACGAGCCGCGCGGCTTCTTGGCCTCGCCGCGGCCGGTGAGACGCTGCGCGATCTGCAGAAACAGTTCAGTGGTGCGATGGCCGGCGGAAATCTCCGCGATCATCTGACCATTGTTCGCGGCCGATCCGAACAATTGCGGTTCGAACGGAATGATCGCCACCGGTTGGCTCTCGATCGCCTTGGCGAACTCGCTGGCGTTGATTTCCGGACGCTTGGGGACGCCAACCTGATTGAGGCAGTAAAGCGGCGGGCGATCGTTCGGCCGTGCGGCCTTCAGAAGATCGTACAGGTTCTTGGTGTTGCGCAGGTTGGCAAGATCGGGCGCCGCTACGATCAGGATATCGTCGGCGCCGATCAGGGCGCGGCGTGCCCAGCCGGACCATTGATGTGGCACGTCGAGCACGATGCACGGCATCGTGGTGCGCAGCGTATCGAAGATCGAATCGAAGGCCTCGGTACCGAAGTCGTAGACCCGGTCCAGCGTCGCGGGCGCCGCGAGCAGGCTGAGGTGATCGGTGCACTTCGACAGCAGGCGGTCCATGAAGGCGGTATCGACGCGATCCGGTGAGAATACCGCCTCGGCGATCCCTTGCGAGGGATCCTGGTTGTAGTCGAGCCCTGCGGTGCCGAAGGCGAGATCGAGATCGGCAACGACCGAATCCAGCGCCAGGTCGCGCGCGATCGCCCAGGCCACGTTATGGGAGATGGTCGATGCGCCGACGCCGCCCTTGGCGCCGACCACCGCGATGATGCGGCCGACCGCCTTGGCTTCAGGGGCCGAAAACAGGTTGCAGATCGCGCGCACGACGTCGAGCGGGCCGACCGGCGCCATCACGTAATCGCTGACGCCGCGACGAACCAGTTCACGATACAGGGTGACGTCGTTGATCCGGCCGATGACGACGACGCGCGTGCCTGCGTCGCACACTGTCGCCAGTTGGTCGAGGCCAGTGAGGATGTCGCTGCGGCCCTCGGTTTCGAGGACGATGACGTTCGGCGTAGGCGAGGTGCGGTAAGCCTCGATCGCCGCTGCGATACCGCCCATCTGGATCTTGATGTGGGCTTTGCCGAGACGGCGATCCTCGCCGGCCGACTGCACCACGGCAGCGGTTTCCACCGTTTCGCAGAACGCTTGCACCGAGACGCGGGGCGCCGGCGCGATATGCGTATCGGTATCAGACGACGCTGGCGTCGTCGGTGATTCGTCCAGGGTCTGGCGCTCGTAACTGATCATTGGCCCACACTGCTGATTTTGCCCTTGTCGGCGTCGGGATAGACCGTCGCGGTGCTCTCGCCCTTGCGGTACTTGTCGAGCACCACGGTGCGGCGAGCGTTATAGGCTGGCCCTTCCGGCCGCGGCTGCACCAGATCGGCCGGATTTTCGACCATCGCCGCCAGATTGCGCTGGTTGGCGCAGCCGAAATTCCAGTAGCTGGTGTTCTCCAGATACGACTTGCCCTTGACCGAGGGACCGAGATCTTCCGGCCATAGCCCGCAAGGGCCGGCGACTGCGGTGATCTTCGGATAGCTGACGCGGATCGATGCGAAGACCTGCGGGTCGGCAGGGTGATATTTGCGCACCACGACGCCGTGCGCCGGGATGCCGCTTGCCGACAACAGCGATCTGATTTCGCGCAGCGAGTCGCCCGCGGCCCGCGCGTTCGGGGTGTGTGTCGGTACATCGATGACGATGGCGCCGGTGCCTTCGCGCATCCAGGTGCGACCCAGCGCCACGATTTCCGCGCGCTGCGGTGCGCTCAATCCGCCGCGGCCGTTACCGACGAAAATATTGATGCTGTGGTCGGCTTCCTGGATGGCGATCGGATGGCGCAGGCGGTAGTCGTCAGGAATGCTGCCGGTCACGTCCTGAGCGCGCGTGTGATTGCAGGCGCCGAGTGCCAGCGCCACGCCGACAAGCAGCGCGGCGGTACGAAGACGATGAAGCGTCTCGACGGGTCGTTGCGTGGTCATTGCCGTTGTCCTTGTCCCGTCTCAGTCGGTGATGAAGCCGTAAGTGCCGCGATACTTCCGGTCCGCCGGATCCCGTCCGGGGACGCCATAGATGCGATTGATGCTGCCGAGCAGGTCGGCCTGCGGATCGGACGCCGCAACGAAGCCGTCGTCGGGCCGCGACAGGTCCTTCTGCGCCACTGCGCGGACGACATAAGGCGTCACCAGCACCATCAGTTCGGTGTTGTTGTTGACGTAGTCGCGGCTGCGGAACAGCGTGCCGAGGATCGGCAGACGCGTCAGTCCCGGCATTCCGTTGATTGCCTGCTTGGTCTGCTGCTGGATCAGGCCGGCCATCGCCATCGAGCCGCCGGAGGGAATTTCCAGCGTGGTGTCGGCGCGGCGGGTCTTGATCGAAGGAACCGACGTGCCGGAGATCTGGATGGCGTTCTCGTTGGTCACCTCGGATACTTCGGTGGCGACGCGCAGGCTGATGCGGCCTTCGCTCAGCACCACCGGCGTGAAGTTCAACGCGATGCCGAACTTCTTGAAGATGATGCTCGGCGTACAGACGCCGTTGGTGCAGGTGATGCCCGACGGCACCGGAAATTCACCGCCGGCGAGGAAGTTGGCGCTTTCGCCGGAAATCGCGGTCAGGCTCGGCTCCGCCAGCGTGCGCATCACGCCGGCGCTTTCCATCGCGCGCACCGTCGCCTGCACGCTGGGAACGCCTGCGGTGCCGCTGCTGCCGAAGCCGGCGGTCGCGGCATTGCCGGTCACCAGCGCCCGGCCATTGGCCGTGAACGGGTTGGTGTTGTTGAAGTTTACGACAGCGGTGCCGTAATTCATGTTGGCGCTGAGATCGACGCCGAGCTGTTTGATGACGTTGCGCTGAACCTCAGCCACCACGACCTTGAGCATCACCTGATCGCGGCCGCGAACCGAGAGACTGTTGACGACGTTCTTTTCGTCACCGACCACGCGGACCGCGATATCGAAAGCCTGCTGCGATTCAGCCTGTGTCGCGACGCTTCCCGTCAGCACCACACCCTGGCCGATGCCCTCGACATTGATGGCAGCGTTGGGGAGGATTTGCTTCAGCATGCCGCGGATGCCGTTGAGGTCGCGGGTCACCGCGATGTCGTAGGCGGCGATCTGCTGGCCCTCGGCATCGAAGAACACGATATTGGTCTGGCCGACGGTCGCGCCGATGATGTAGGCGCGCTGTGCAGAGCGCACCACGGCATTGGCGATCTTCGGATCGGCGACCAGCACGTCCTTGACGTCGCGCGGCAGGTCGATGACCACCGATTTTCCGATGCCGAGCGCCAGATGGCGCGCATTGAGATGTCCGCTCGCGGTTGCGGCGGCAGGGACCGGCCGGTTCGCAGCCAGCGCCGGCGTCATCACCGGCTCGAGCACCAGCGCACCGACAGCGGCAAAACACAGCGCCCGCTTCATCGCGGCGCCGAGTGTTCCCGCGCTAGATGCTGCCGCGCCAAGTACTGCCGCGCCAAGCGTTCCGCGATTGTCCCGACACTTCATTTGGTGGGTCCTTCCGATTTACTGCCGGGCCGTTGCCTTGGTCGATACGCCGTAACGCACCACGTTGATGGATTCGCGTCTGCCGAGGTCGTTGCTGGCCACCGGCGCGTTGGCGTCGGCGATGCTGCGCAACGCCAGCGAGAGCGTGCCGTTCTGGCGCGCGCGCGCCAGCGTTTCCGCCTGCTCCGGCTTCAATTCCAGGGTCACGGTCTTGCCGACGACGGTGTTCTGGCCTTCCTTCTCGCGCGGCGTCTGATCGATCGCCAGCACGCGGACGTTGGTCAGGATGGTCTCGGAAATCGCGGCCTCGCCGTTATTCTGATCCGGATTCTTCTCGCGCCGCGACAGGATCACGTCGACGCGATCGTTCGGCAGGATGAAACCGCCGGCGCCGGTTTCCGGCGAAATTTCAGTTGAAATGGCGCGCATGCCGGCGGGCAGCACCGCGGCCATGAAGCCGGCGCCGTCCGCCATCACCAGCTTGCTGTCGCGGATGGGTTCGCCGGCAACAAACGGCGAACGGGCAATAGCGTTGGCAAGCTTGGCGGGAGCGTCGGGTCGGCTGTCGCGGCGCACGAAGGTCGCGCTTGCAGCCGCGGCAGGCCATGCCTGCCACTGCAGGTCGCTTGCCGTGACGGTCTTTCCGAGCGGGATATCGGCCTTGGCGACCAGAACGTCGACGGTCTGCATCTGCGCAGTCGGCGCGGACTGCGGCTTCGGATCGGAGCCCGAGGCCAGCCAGGCGGCAAGGCCGCCGGCACCGACAGCAATGGCCAGGACGACAATGCGTGCGGTTTTCATACGCTTCACTTCCCACTAACGAGAGACGCACGACGCGATCGTCGCCGTAGCGGGAGTTGAGCAGTTATTCGTCAAAGCATGGTTAATGACACGTATCGAAACGAGATTAACGAGATATTTTCTCGCTCTCGTCCGTCATCCGGCAATGAAGCGGCCGAGATCGACTGCTTTGATCCATGCGGTTTCCGGATAGATCATCAGCGCGCCGGCGGCGAGCGCGATGCCGTAGGGGATGCCGCTCTCCTTGTGATGCAGCCGGAGCAGCCATTGCTGGCCGGTCAAGGCGTAAGGTATCGGCCAGCGTCGAAATTCGAGCAGCATCAACGTCAGCACTCCGCCGAACAGCGAGGCGTAGATCAGATAAGTCAGCAGGTGGTCGAAGCCGAACCACAGCGCGGTGGCTGCCGCTACCTTGGCGTCGCCGCCGCCGATCCAGCCCATGGCAAAGCAGGTGAAGGCCACCGCCAGCACGGCGGCGCCGGCGGCGATATGCAGGCCGATCTCGGTCACACCCATGCCGGACGCGATCGCGAGCACGAAGAAACCGGCGATCAGCAGCAGCGACACCCGGTTGGAAATCGTCATGGTCAGCAGGTCGCTCGATGCTGCGAACGCCATCAACGTGGGAAACAGCAGAAGCCGGAGGAGATCGAGGATCATGGCGTTACCCGTGTCACGCGTTCGTGGTGCGGGAGGCTAACCGACGAACAATGAACAATCGCGAAACGTGCGGTTCGTTTCACCAGAGGCTGACAGCGCGCAGCAGTAATGCGACTGAGGCCAGCGCGAGCGCGATGCAGACGGTTTGTATCGCGCGATCCTGTTGCAGACGGGTGGACGTGGCGCTGCAATCGTTTCCGCCGAGGGATTTTGATGTACCCGTCACTGCGACCCTGAATGCCGAAGGATTGCCGAGGTTCTTGGGATTCTTGAGAAGAGACAGCTTGAGGTAGGAAAGGCCCCGGCATGCCGGGGCCTTTCCGAATTCAAGATTGCCGGCTGGCCGCTTAGTTGCCGGCGTTCTGGATGCCGTCGCGAACCGCAGTGAACTTCGTATTCAGCGTGGTGCCCAGCGAGGTGACGATGGCAATGATCGCGACCGCGATGCCGGCAGCGATCAGGCCGTATTCGATCGCGGTGGCGCCGGATTCGTCCTTGGCGAAACGCTTGATCAGATTCTTCATAGGAAACTCCATGTGTGCACGTGGCTGTCGAACTAACGTCTGGTGGAAACGGCGTTCTCAGCACCGTGACCATGGCTGCACCCTACGAGGAGAAAATTTCAGGCCAGTTAATTCGATCGTAGAAACCCGCATATATCGGGGGTTTCCTGCAGACGGTAAACTTCGAATTAAAGGTGTCGCAGAAAGTTCGACAAATCGATCCGGCTTCGTTTGGACGCTGCAAACGACGGCTGTGCGCCGGCAACGCCGTCATCGTCGGGGAACGCCGAGTGGAATGAGGCGGGCCCCAAATGCGATAGGGCATAAGGACAAGCGCGATGCCGCGTCGTTGATCCGGGGCCGTTACGGAGACTGCCGGTGATACGGTCCCGGCTCAGCGCTGCGAGGTGGCACGCCGTGCCGCGCCGAGAACACCGCGTGGCGCCCGCGTTTGCAGTTCATTCATCAATTAACGGCATATTTGCCATATCCGGAGCCGGGACCATTGCTGATCGCATGGTTCGGCCCGCGATTGTGCCAGGGTGGGTCGCATGATTGTCCGATGCTTGAGTTCCGTGAAACGGCTGTCGATGTTCGCAAGCATCGCCGTGGTATTGACGCTGCTTGCCGGACCGGGGCAGGCGGTCGCGAACGACGACACCATTGCGGTCAGTGTCGATCAGGCCAAGCTGGTGAAATTGCCTGCACGGGTGGCGACGCTGGTGGTCGGCAATCCGCTGATCGCCGATGTCACCCTGCAATCCGGCGGCATGATCGTCGTGACCGGCAAGGGCTACGGCGCCACCAACGTCATTGCGATGGATCGCGCCGGCGATGTTCTGGTGGACCGCACCATTCTTGTCAGCGGTCCCGCCGACAAGGTCGTGACGGTTTATCGCGGCGCCGATCGCGAATCCTATAGCTGTATGCCGGCCTGCGAGCGCCGCATCACGCTCGGCGATAGCGAGAAGTATTTCAAATCCACCATGGATCAGGCCGGAGCGCTCAATAATCAGGCGAGCGGCGGCAGTGCCGCCACCACCGGCAAGGCCAATTGATCGGCGTGCTCTCACTTCCATGAAGATGAGCTTCGAGGCGGTTTGCCGCTTCGAAGCCGTGTCCGACGATCTGGCCGCGCAGGGTTAATGCGCGGTTAACGCCGTGAGGCGTTTTGTTCGGAACCGCCGAAACACTTCAACAATGAGTTTCGTCTAGAACCTGACGGTAGATAAATCCTGCCTGTCAGGGAGGCATACTGATGCCGTCGTCCGGAAAGCCACATGCCGACCTTCGCCGCGTGCTGCGGCGGTGGCGGCGCAATCAACGCGGATCCGCCGCTATCGAATTCGCGCTTGTTGCGCCGATGTTCTTCGGGCTGCTGTTTGCCATTTTCGAAATCGGCATCACCTTCTTCGCCGGGCAAGTGCTGGAAAACGGCCTGCAGCAAAGCGCGCGAAAGATGTTCACGCATCAGGCTGCCGACTCGAGCATGACCCAGGCGCAGTTCACCGAAGATCTTTGCGAGCGGGTGTCGGTGCTGATGGATTGCACCAAGCTGCGCGTCAATGTGAGCGTGACCGCACCCGGCGCGCCGATCGCCATCAAGAATCCTATCAGCAGCGACGGCGAGTTCGTCGACAGTTTCAACTATCAGAATCCGCAACCGCTGGACACGGTGGTGGTCAGTGCCTTCTACCCTTGGCCTCTCGTGATCACGCAACTGGGCTATAGCCTTGCCAATATCAATGCCGGCACGCCGAACGCCAAGTATCTGCTGGCGGCGATGGCGGCTTTCCGTGTCGAACCGAGGTGATCGAGCCATGGTCAGCCTCGTGATCAAATGCGTGCGTCAACTGCAGCATCACATCGCTGCGTTCTCGGACAATGTGCGCGGATTGGCAGCGGTCGAATTCGCCATGATCCTTCCGCTGATGCTGGTCACCTTCTTCGGCGTCATCGGCACGACATCGGCGATCTCGATCGATCGCAAAGTGACGTTGATTGCGCGAACCCTGTCCGACCTGACGTCGCAGAACGACAACGTCACGGATACCGATATCCAGAATTTCTTGGCGATCGGGAATGCGATGCTGACGCCTTACAAGGCGACGGAGAATCCTTTCAGCGGCGGGCCGCTCAAGGCGGTCATCACCGAGGTTTACATCAACCCGTCCAACGGTGAAGCGCGCGTGAAATGGAGCAAGGCGAACAGTGCGGGGACGGCGCTGACGGTCAACGATCTGGTGAACATGCCGGCCGATTTGATCGGAAAGGACTCCAGCAACAAGGTGCTGCCCAATCAGTATTTCATCTTGAGCCAGGTGAGCTACAACTATGCGCCGTCGATCCTGCCGGGGATTGCCACGGTGCAGCTCAAGGAGTCGACTTATACCCGTCCGCGCGTGACGATGTCCTATCCCTGCGTGCGGATGAACGGTGCCACGCCCTGTCCCAAGTGAGTCCTGTCCCAAGTGGGTCCTGTCCCAAGCGATCGCAAGCGTTGCAGAGCTTCGTGTTTGAAAATGAAAAGGCCGTGCATCAGCACGGCCTTTTCTGTCTTGTAAACTGGAATACCGCTCGACACGAACCCGCGTGGGCCCGCGACCGACTGCGTCTTAGCCAGCAGCCCGCAGATTGTCCGCGGAGGATTTGCCGGAACGGCGATCCGCGACGATCTCGTAGCTGATCTTCTGGCCTTCACGCAGCGTGCCGAGGCCGGCGCGCTCGACGGCGCTGATGTGCACGAACACGTCGTTGCCGCCGTCGTCAGGCTGGATGAAGCCGTAGCCCTTGGTTGCGTTAAACCACTTTACGGTTCCCATGCTCATGGGATAGTCCCTTCTCAAAAAAATATAGTCGAAACCCACTTGCGTGGGCTGGTGGCATCGAATTTTTGGAAGGGTCGTCAGCGTCTAAACCGGCTGTACCGGTAGTTAGCGAATGTCGTCCGGCCGAAAATCGATCAGAGTAGATTATTCGAAAGTAGATGCCAAAACAATCCTGACGCGCACGTTTTTTGCGGCGCGCCGGACGGCGGTCGGCTGACGAATCCTGTCAGGGGCGCAATGCCCTTGTTTTTCCAGTCTTTTCCGCAGATGGCAGGCAGTTACCGGCGGCGGAACTGACCGCGTGGCGGCCCGCTACGCGGCGGTCCGCCGGCGGGGCGCTCGTCCTTGTGGCGGAAGATCAGCCGGCCCTTTTCGAGGTCGTAGGGCGACATCTCGATGGTTACCCGGTCGCCCGCCAGCGTCTTGATGCGGTTCTTCTTCATCTTGCCGGCGGTGTAGGCGACGATCTCGTGCCCCGCGTCAAGTTGAACGCGGTAGCGGGCATCGGGGAGGATTTCGGTCACCAGTCCTTCGAACTGGATCAGCTCTTCTTTAGCCATGGGTTTCTCCAGATCGAGAGGCGGCTATCGTTGCGGGCCTTGGTTGCGTTTGGGTTGATGCGGGCGGCTCTTGCGGCTCAAGAACGCCACGCCTTGAATTCCTTCGCTCTTGCCGCCGGAGGATGCCCGTGCGGGTTCGTGACGACCGGCGGGTTGCGGCGCACCGCCACCCGGCCGCCTGCGGCGGCGAGGGGGACGTTTCGCGCCGGGTGCGCCGTCGGCGGCGCCACGATGCGCCGTCGCATGCGGTCCCGGGCGGCCTCCACGCGATTGCGAGGCGGACGGGCCGGAATCGCGATGGCCGGGCGTGCGACGGTCTTCCTTGGGCAATGCGACACGGATCAGTTTTTCGATGTCGCGGAGATACGCCATTTCCTCGCCGGCGCAAAGCGAGATTGCAACGCCGTCAGCGCCGGCGCGCGCGGTGCGGCCGATGCGGTGGACATAGGTTTCCGGGATGTTGGGCAGGTCGAAGTTGACGACATGGCTGACGCCGTCGACATCGATGCCGCGCGCGGCGATATCGGTTGCGACCAGCGTGCGGATTTCGCCGGAGCGGAACGCCGCCAGCACGCGCTCGCGATAGTTCTGCGACTTGTTGCCGTGAATGGCGTCGGCGGTGATGCCGGCCTTGGCGAGGGTCTTCACCACCTTGTCGGCGCCGTGCTTGGTGCGGGTAAACACCAGCGCGCGGTTGACCGGCTCGTCCTTGAGGATTTGCGCCAGCGTGGCGGGTTTCGCGGAATGATCGAGCTGGATCACCCGCTGGGTGATGCGCTCCACGGTGGAGGACACCGGCGTCACGGCGACCCGCGCCGGATCGCGCAGCATGTGCTCGGCGAGTTCGGCGATGTCCTTCGGCATGGTGGCCGAGAAGAACAGCGTCTGCCGCTTGATCGGCAGCTTGGCGACAATCTTCCGGATGTCGTTGATGAAGCCCATGTCGAGCATGCGGTCGGCTTCGTCGAGTACGAGGAATTCGACTTGTCCGAGCTTCAGCGCGTTGCTCTGAACCAGATCGAGCAGGCGACCGGGGGTTGCGACCAGCACTTCGACGCCCTGCATCAGGGCGCGGACCTGCCGGCCCATCGGCACGCCGCCGATGGCGAGCGCCGAACTCAGGCGGATGTGGCGGCCATAGGCGTTGAAGCTGTCGAGGATCTGCCCGGACAGTTCGCGGGTCGGGCTCAACACCAGCACGCGACAGGTCTTGGGTTGCGGACGAATGCGGTTCTCAAGCAGACGATGCAGGATCGGCAGCGCGAAAGCCGCGGTCTTGCCGGTTCCGGTCTGGGCGATGCCGACGACATCGCGGCCGGAGAGTGCGAAAGGAATGGTTTGTGCCTGGATCGGCGTGGGCGTCTGATAATTTTCTTCTACCAGAGCGCGCGAAATCGGATCGGCGAAGCCGAAGTCCTTAAAGGAGGTCAAAAGATGGTTCTTTCTACATCAAAGCAAGCGCCCGACGATGCACGTCTGGAGCGGCGAGGGTGTCTGAGACACCCGCGTGTTTGGGGCGTCGGTTTTGTTGGCTGAAGGGGCAAGCCAGAAGCCGTTGATAGGCTCAGAACACGCGGCTCGCTGGGACCTGATGATATGATTCTCAAGGTCGTGGCGCTGATATGGAGCAGCATCGCGGCGGATTCAAGGTTAAAGTGACGGCACCGCCACGCGCCGCTCGCCCCGCCGCCTTCCTCGGTGCGAGGATGCCGCTTAAGGCTGTGATCTTGCTTGATATTTTCCGCGTGACGGAACGTTGCCGCGCTGAATGCGTCGCCGCGACGGATCGATCCGAAAAGGCGTTCCCACGCGTTGCGATCATCCTCCAGTTTTTTCTTTTGACGCGTTTTCTTGACGCGAACCGGTATCCACTTCGCTCGAAAACGCTCTAATGTCGCTTCGAGCGAACAAAAACGAATGGGAGAAGCCCGTGATCTATGTCGTTGCCACGTTGACCGTGAAGCCCGAAATGCGCGCTGAACTGATTGAGGGCGCCAAGGCGTGCATCGCCGCCACCCGTCAGGAGCCCGGCAACATCGCCTACGACATGCACGAGAGCGTCACCGATCCCACCCGCATGGTGTTCGTCGAGCAGTGGGAGAATGTCGAGGCGATGGGGCCGCACGGCAAGAGCGACCACATGCGGGCGTTCGGCCGCATCGCCGTCAAGTGCCTGAGCGCACCGGCCAAGATCGAGATCATCACCCCGGCCAAGGTCGACGTTCGCTAACGGCGCGACCCGCGAACCTGGAGAACACCCGCATGATCTACGTCATCGCCACCACCCGCGTGAAGCCGGAAGGCCGCGACGCCTATATCGCCGGCGCCAAGGACTGCGTCGCCGCGACGCGGCAGGAGCAGGGCTGCCTCTCCTATGAAAACCACGCCAGCATCCACGATCCCAACCTGTTCGTGGTGGTCGAACGCTGGGCCTCACGGGAGGACCTCAACGCCCACGGTCGTGCGCCGCACATGAAGACGTGGCGGGCGCTGTCGGCGCCGCTCAAGGAGACGCCAACCGAGATCGAGATCATCTCGGGGGCGACCGTCGAAAAATTCTGACCGCTCGTGTGGGACCGCTCCGCCGTTGCGGCGGGGCGGGAACCATTGACGCGTCGCATGGTTGTCATCATTCCAACTTGGCTCGGCACGCCCGGCATTGCGCCGGCAGGCTCCGCCGGAGGGGCCGTCCTCCCGCCGGTCGATATCGCGGCGGACGGTTTTTGATCGATTTCATTTTCGAGTGAGCGCGTGGTCAGGCTGGGGTTCATCATCGGGTTGATCGCGCTGCTGGGGATGCTGCTCTCAGGCCTCGCCGCGTACCGTGCCCACGAACAGGAACTCACCGTCAATCGCATCGCGCTGTCGCGGGCCATCGATGTCAGTGCCAGCCTGGTCCAGGATCGCCTGACCGAACGCGAACTGCTGGCGCGGGTGTCCTCCGGGCTGTTTCATTCGCCGGCGGTGACCAAGGCCAATATGCTGAAGCCGCTGCGCACCTCGATCTATGCCTTCAAGACCGATTTCATGGTGGCGGGCTGGATCGCGCGGCTGCAGCCGGGCGAACTGGCGCAGGCGCAGGCCGAACTGCAAAGCGCCGGCTTTCCCAAGCCGGAGATCCGCAGCTTCAACGACAAGCCGCTCGATGCCGCCGCGCGCAGCGAGCCGCTTGACGTGCTGATGGATGTCGAGCCGCGCAACGGCGAGACCGAGGGATTTCCCGGGCGCGCGCTCAACGATCAGCCGGTGCTGAACGCGATGTTGAAGCAGGCGCTGGAGAAGAAGCAGCCGGCCGCCTCCGCGCCGCTGCCGCTGTTGCGGCCGAACGGCCCGGTCGGCGTGGTGCTGGCGACGCCGGTGCTGAAAGAGAACACAGGGCTGCCGGCCGGCTTCATCACCTTCTCCTATGAACTCGCGCCGCTGATGCTGACCAATGACGAGATGTCGCTGTTCTCGGTGGCGCTGCGCAGCCCGGCGAGCAGCGGCAGCGAATTAATCGTCGATGCGAACGACCGCGTCGTCGCGCGTCCGCAGGCGCGGCTGACCGAGGACGGCGACCCGGTGCCGCCGCCGGTGGTGCGTACCGTCACTTTCGGCGGACGCGACTGGCAACTGGCCTACTACGCCAAAACCAATGTCGAACAGCGCGCGCTCGAACTGGCGGCTGTGGTGGCGGCGATCGGCTTCGCACTCACGGCGATCATCTGCGGGCTGTTCGGTTACATCGCCTACAACAACCTGCGCATGAGCCGCGAAATCCAGATGCGGATCGGATTCGAGCATCGGCTGACGGCGGTGATCGACGAACTCAATCACCGCGTCAAAAATATCCTCGCGGTGATCCAGTCAATCGTCACCCGCACCATGCGGCACGGCGCGGATATCGACGTCGCGCGCGATCTGTTGATCGGACGAATCCATGCGATGTCCAACGTGGTGTCGCTGCTCAGCGAAAGCCGCTGGCAGGGCGTGCCGCTCAAGGGCCTGTTCGAGGCGCGCGCCATTCCCAACGCCGAGCGCATCGCGGTGAACGGGCCGGATATTTCGGTGAGCGCCCGCGCAGCGCAAAGCCTGTCGCTGTTGTTCTTCGAACTGGCATCGCATACCGACGAGGGGCTGTCGCTGGTCGGCAAGCACCCGCATGTGGTCGCGCAGTGGACGGTGGAAGGCGATCCGCGCGACGCGCTGTTTCATTTTCGCTGGGAGGAGTTCAATACCAGCGCCGCCACTCGTCGTGCCGACAGCGAGTTCGGGACGATCCTGCTCGACCGCGTCGCGCCGGAGGCGTTGGGCGGCACCGCCAAGCGTTATTTCACCGACGTCAGTTACGTCTATGAACTGATCGCGCCGATGGCCACGGTGGTCGATCTCACCGAGCGCGACCGCACCGACCGGCTGTCGGCGCCGGTGAAGCGGGTGAAGTGAGACGAGAAGACGGTTCCGTCATTGCAATGACGTTAGTGTTTCCGTCATGGCCGGGCTTGTCCCGGCCATCCACGTCTTAAAAACACGTCAGCAAGCAAGACATGGATGGCCGGAATAAATCCGGCCATGACGTTGTTGCGCACCTTACGCAATCTCGCGCAGCAGCACCTCGCGCAATTGCTTTTTCAGCACCTTGCCGTTGGCGTTGCGTGGCAGCGGATCGGTGCTCACGGTGACGGTTTCCGGCACCTTGTAGTCGGACAGCCTCGTCGCGCACCAGGCGCGCAGTTCTGCTACGTCGAGCGCAGGATTGCGGGTCACGACGACGGCGTGAACGCGCTCGCCCAGCACCGGGCAGGGCTTCGCGATGATCGCGCTTTCCACCACGTCGTCGTGAGCGGCGAGAACCGATTCCACTTCTGCGGAATAAATCTTGTGGCCGCCGCGATTGATCATGTCCTTCTTGCGATCGAACACGCGCACGAAGCCCTGTTCGTCGATGGAGCCGAGATCGCCGGAATGCCAGAAGCCGCCGGTGAAACTCTCGGCTGTGGCATCCGGCTTATTCCAGTAGCCTTTGATGACCGAGCCGCCGTGAATCCACAATTCGCCGACATCGCCGCGCGGCACCTCGCGCCCGGCATCATCCATCACCACGATGGTGGCGCCGGGGCAGCTTAGGCCGACGCTGTCGATATGCGTCGCGGTGAAGGCCGGTGGCATGATGGTCGAAGGCGACGTGGTTTCAGTCGCGCCATAGGCGTTGATCAGTTTCAGGCCGGGAATTTTCTGCGCGAGCTTTTCGATCGTGGAGATCGGCATCGGCGCGCCGCCGTAGCCGCCGATCCGCCATGACGACAAATCGTGAGTGTCGAAATCGGCTTGCAGCAGGCAAAGGTTATACATCGCCGGCACCATGATGGTCTGCGTCACGCGCTCGCGCGCCGCGATGCGCAGATATTCGGCGGCCTTGAATTCGGCGACGATGATCAAGGCGCCGGCGCAGCGCGCCATCGCCGTGACGTTGGCGATGACGCCGGTGACGTGAGCCAACGGCACCGCGGCGATGGAGCGGTCGGCCGGCGTCAGATCCATGCACGCCTCGTAGATCATCGACGAGTGGATGATGTTGCCGTGCGACAGCATCGCGCCTTTGGGGCGGCCGGTGGTGCCGGAGGTGTACATGATCATCGCGGTGTCGTCTTCGGACACCGGCGCGGCGGCGACGAGCGGCGGCTGCGTAGCGAGTTGCGCCAGCGTGGTCGCTCCGGCCCTATCGCCGACCACGATGCGATGGCGCAGGCCGGGCACGTCGCTGGCGTCCGGCAGGCGGTCGGCCAGCACGGCATCGTAGACGATCGCCGACGCGCCGCAGTCGGTCAGCATGTAGGCGACTTCCGGCTTTTGCAGTCGTGTTGAGAGCAGCACCGCGATCAGGCCGAGTTGCGCGGCCGCGTAAAGCGTCAGCACGAATTCGGTGCGGTTGCCGATCAGGACGGCGAGGCGGTCGCCCGGTTGCAGGCCGAGGCTCTTGAGGCCGGCGGCAATGGCGGAAGATCGCCGCACCGTCTTGCGCCAGGTCAACCGCTCGTCGCCGAATACCAGAGCTTCGCCGTCCGGGTTGCGCCGCCCGGCGGCCTCGATCATCTCCCAGACGCTGCGCGGTCGCTCGCGGAAAAGTGGCACCAGCCGGTCGCCGAAATGTGCCTCGATCTGCATGGCGGGAAGGGAAATGTTCGACCAGCCCATCGTCGTCTCGTCCTTATCGTGTCGCGGTGTCGTCGTGCGTTCGAGTGCACAGGCGATGTCATCGTCCGCCCGCGCGCCGAAAATGTGAAGGGGGAATGTCGTGATACTCCAGCCGCGCAACGGGCGCGGCAGTCAGGTCGCTTTCAGGTGGTGGTGCTCAGAGCAGGTAGCGCAGGCCGACCGTGATGACGATCAGGCAAATGAAGATCAGCGCCACCGGCATCCGTGGCTTCTGGGCCGGAGCTGCTTTTGCAGGCTTGGCTTGCTTGGCTTGTGCGCGGCGCGCCTGCTGCAAGGCAATGACGTTGTCCGGAGGCACTTCGGTCGCGGCGTGCTGGAGGCTCGCCGGATCCGCGGGCGGAGCCGTGCCTTTCTTCGGATGAGCGATGCTGGCGTCGGGCGCGGCGCCGGCGCCGCCCATTTCGGCATAGTAACTGCGATAGATCGCCTGAATGGTTGCCTCGGCCGCCTCGGCCTCGCCCATGTCGCTCAACCGCTTCTCGTATTCCGCCAGAAAAGCCTGCGCTTCGCTCGACAGCGAACTGGCCGCATTGAGCTTGGCCATCATTCGCCAGGTGGGGAAGTCGGCGCGCGCCTTGATATCGGCGCGTCTGGCAATCAGAATATCGGAAGCCTTGATCACGATCCGGATGTCCTTGCCCCGCCTCCGTTGATGACGCGGCAGCGGCGCGGTTGTCGATGTGTCGCGCATCCGTGTGAAGCGCGAGAGCCCATCGTGCCACAACAGCGTCGGCTTGCGGTAGCCTATTTGCAAGAGCTAGTTTGCAATTTCTTGCGGTGTTGGCGTTGCAGCACACGCAAGTTCCCGCTGGTCACCAAATCACCTTGAACAGACAATGGCGCGCGCATGAGCAAAGGCACTCTCGTACTGTCGATTCAGGGTGGTGCGGACAACTGGTCGCCGCAGCGCTGGATCGAGCGGTTCAATGCCGTCGGCAACGGACGCAAGGTGGTGCTGTTGCCGGAGCGGATCGACGATCCGGACGAGGTGCATTATGCCGCGGTGTGGAAGCCGCCGGCGGGTGTGCTGGCGGCATTTCGCAATTTGCGGGTCATTTTCAATCTCGGCGCCGGTGTCGATGCCTTGATGGCGGATCCGAGCCTGCCGAAGGTGCCGGTGGTACGCGTCGCGGTGGACGATCTCACCGGCCGCATGACCGAGTATGTCGTTTTGCATGTGCTGATGCATCACCGCCAGCAGCTCGCGTTGCGCGACAATCAGTCGCGCAAGTTGTGGCAGCCCGGCGCGCAATGGGCCGCCGGTGCGGTGACCGTCGGAATCATGGGGCTTGGTACGCTAGGCCGCGACGCGGCCGCCGTGTTGCGGCGCATCGGCTTTAGCGTCGTTGGGTGGAGCAACAGCGCCAAGACCATCGACGGTGTCGAATGCTTCAATGGTCGCGACGGCCTCGCGTCGTTTCTGGCAAAGACCCACATTCTGGTGTGCCTGCTGCCGCTGACATCGGACACGCGGCACATTCTGAGCCGGCGGTTGTTCGAAAGGCTTGCGCGTAACTCGCCGCTCGGCGGCCCGGTGCTTATCAATGCGGGGCGCGGCGGTTTGCAGGTCGAGGCGGATATTCTCTCCTGTCTCGACGACGGCACGCTTCGCGCGGCGACGCTCGACGTGTTCGAGACCGAGCCGTTGCCGGTAGACAGTCCGTTGTGGTCGCATCCGCGCGTGGTGATCACGCCGCACAATGCCGCCGACACCGATCCCGATGCGATTTCGGCCTATGTCGCGGATCAGATCGGGCGCTTCGAGGCTGGCGCGCCGCTGCAGAACGTCGTGGACGTGACGCGCGGTTACTAGAGCGTGATCGTCTTGAATTGAAGCGCGTGTTGTCATCCTGAGGTGCGAGCGAAGCGAGCCTCGAAGGATCGCGGCCGTCGCCCTTCGAGGCTGGCGCTACGCGCCAGCACCTCAGGGTGATGGCCTCAGACTCAACCTCGGAAAATCACGCTCTAACGCACCCAATCCGCCGCCAGCTTGGCGTAGATGCCGGTGGCCTGGTGGATCAGGTCGACCGTGCAATATTCGTCGGTCTGGTGCGCCTTGCCGGCTTCGCCTGGCCCGAGGATGATGGTCGGCGGATTGCCGAGCGCAGGCGTCAGCACCGAGGCATCGGTGAAATAGGGCGCGGTACGTGGCGCTGTGCCGAAACTTTCACCGAGCGCGTCCTCGGCGCTTTTCACCACATGCTTGATCCACGGCGTCGTGGGCTCGCTCCACACCGCACCGACATCGACGATGGTTTCGATCTCGACGTCGTCGCCGAGTTCGGCGGCGAGTTGCTCCTTGATACGCTCGTGCGGCAGCGCCGGGATGCTGCGGATATCGAGACCGATCTCGGCGCGGTCCGGCACCGAATTGGTGTTGAGCCCGGCATGGACGGTGCCGACGTTGAGCGTCGGCGGGCCGAGATGCGGATGCGGCGCGACGTTGAATTCGAATTTCTCCAGCAAGGCGATGACGCGCGCGGCCTTGTAGGCGGCGTTGACGCCGAGATGCGGCATCGAACCGTGCGCGGTAACGCCCTTGGTGATCAGCTTAAGCCACAGCGCGCCCTTGTGGCCGACGACCGCAACGTTGGACGTCGGCTCCGCCACCACCAGCGCGCCGGCCTTGCCGAGAGTACCGGCCCTGGCCATTTCGAACGCACCTTCGCAGCCGATCTCCTCGCCGGCGGTGATCGCCAGCATCACGCCGCCGCTGCCCTTGAGTTGATCTGCCGTATTGCACACCGCAGCGACGAAAGCTGCGACGCCGCATTTCATATCGGTGCTGCCGCGGCCGTACAATTTGCCGTCGATGATTTCGCCGGCGAACGGATCGACGCTCCACGGCGCGTTGCCGAGCGGCACGGTGTCGACGTGGCCGGTGAAGCACAGCGGCGGCTTCGCGTTCTTGCCGCTGACACGCGCAATGAGGTTGGCGCGATCCGGCGCGAATTGCTGGATCGATGTTTCCAGCCCGGCATCGGCAAGAATGCGTTCGAGATGTCGGATGCAGGCCAACTCCTGGCCGGGCGGGTTGACGGTGTTGAACGCGATCAACTCGCGCGACAGGGCAATGGGATCGATCGGCATGGATGAAGCGGCCTGATGTTGCGACAATGGGACTGCGCCGATGGTAACCCGCTTGTGCGGGACGCGCGACCCAAAATCGGCCATCGCGATGCGGGGCTGCATTGCTGCGGCGGCCGTGCGTCGTTGTGGTTAACGTCGCATGGCGCAGGATGATGCGGCGCGGATGACGCGGAAGTGAGGGGAGCCGCGGTTGCAAAGCCGGCATGGCGCGTCATAACAAGCGCGGCATCGTTGCCGTCGCACCGCTCCTTTCAGATAGATCGGGATATGGATTTCCAGAGCATCGCCGTTCGGCGTTTCACGCGCATCATGGCCTGGTTGTGCCTTGCCTATATCGCGTTTGTCACCGTCGGCCCGATTGGCGTGCGGCCGGTGACTGGCGTTTCGCCGCAGCTCGAACGGCTGGTGGCGTTTGCGGTGGTGGGTGTGCTGTTTGCAGCTGCCTATCCGCGTCATATCGTGCTGGCGGCCATCGTGGTGATCGGCACGGCGATCCTGCTCGAATCCCTTCAGTTGCTCGAGCCGTCGCGGCATGGGCGGCTGTTCGATGCCAGCGTCAAGATCGCGGGCGGCCTGATCGGTCTCGGTGCGGGATCAATCTTCGCGCGACTGACGCAACGCCGAGCCTAGAGTCTGTTTCAACTGCGTTGAATCAGACTCGTCGTTTATTTTTTGCTTGAGCATGATTTTTACCGACCCGAAGGGCCGCGAAGCGCAAACCAGTTTCCACTTTTCGGGATCATGCTCTAATCCGACAACGCCAACAGCAATTCGCTCAACGCCGCCTTGGCGAAGGCGTGCATGTTGCCGAGGCGATCGGTGCTGCCGGTTTCCAGCGTCATCGCGCGCGCCTTGGCGCCGGCGACGGCGATGCAGCTATGGCCGGCGGCGTCGCCGTAGCGGTTGCCGGTGGGGCCGCTGGCGCCGGTTTCCGACAGGCCCCAATCCGAATTGAAACGCTGTCGAATCTGCGTAGCCAGCAGTTTCGCGTAAATCTCCGACGCCGAGCGGATGCCTTTCATGTCGGCGTCCGGAATGTCCATCAGGATGCGCCGCGCCTCGCGGGTGTAGACCACCGCCGAGCCGAGGAAATAGGCCGACGCGCCGGGCACCGCCAGCAACGCCGTTGAAATCAGCCCGCCGGTGGAGGATTCCGCCACCGCGATGGTTTGCCGGCGCGCGGTGAGATGGCCGGCGATCTGCGCGGCGATCAGGATGAGGTCCTGCATCGGGTCTGTTCTCCGTCATGCGCGGCGAGTGCGCGCGGGGATGTGCGATGATAGGGGCGGCTGCCGTCTGAGGCCAGCAAACCGCTCACAAGGGATTCGGCAGATCGGCGATGCGGATCGAGTCCAGCAGCCATTCCCGAAACACCGCGAGCTTGGGCGTGTCGGCGCGGTCCTCCGGCGATACCAGATAGAATCCGGCGTCGAGCGGCAGCGTGATGTCGAACGGCACGACGAGGCGGCCCTTGGCGATATCGTCGCGCACATAGGAGGTGCGGCCGATGGCGACGCCGTGGCCGTCGATCGCGGCCTGCACCGTGACGAAATTCAGGTCGAAGGTCAGTCCGCCGTGGCCGGACAGGTCGGCGGGCAGCCCGGCGGCGGTCAGCCACAGCCGCCAGTCGTCGCGCGAGGCGCCGCTGGTGTGCAGCAGGACGTGATCGCGCAGGTCTTCCGGCCGCCGCAGCGGTCGCTCGCCGCGCAGCAGTGTCGGACTGCAGACCGGGAACATCCGGTCCGCCATCAGCCAGTCGGCGCGCAGGCCCGGCCAGTTGCCCCGGCCGTAGCGGATCGCGGCGTCGACGTCGCCGCTGCTGAAATCCACCAGGTCGGTCGAGGTGGTGATGCGGACGTCGATGGCGGGATGCGATTCCTGAAAGGCGGCGAGGCGCGGCAGCAGCCACTTGGCCGCCAGCGAGGCCAGCGTGCTCACCGTCAGCACCCGGTCGTTGTCCTTCCGCCGTAGCCGCGCGGTGGCCAGCCGCAGATCGTTGAAGGCGGCGCGGATGCGGGGGAGGTAGTCCTGCGCCTCGGTGGTGAGCGCGATGGTGCGGTTGCGCCGCACGAACAGCTTGATCCCCAGTTCCTGCTCCAGCCGCCGGATCTGATGGCTCACAGCAGTCTGGGTGACGTTCAACTCGGCCGCCGCCGTGGTGAAGGAGAGGTGCCGGGCCGCCGCCTCGAATGCCCGCAGGCCGTTGAGGGATGGCAACCGGAGATGGAGCGCTGGTTCCTTATTCATGAATTTATGTCATGCTTTTCGGGACAACATGTCGTTTGTCAGGGAGGCTCATCGGGCAGATATTTGTCGCCAAGAAGCTAGATTTGGAGATGGAAAATGTCCACCCGCAATCACGAAGCAATGACAAATCATCATGAGGAAGGCTTCCTCGCTCACCTCAACGAAACGCTGCATACGTGGCGCACCCGGCAGATCCAGCGTCGCGAGTTGACACACTGGACCGAGCGCGATCTTCATGACGTCGGAATTTCGTGGAGCGAGATGCTGGCGGAGGCTGAAAAGCCGTTCTGGCGCGCTTAGAGCATGATCCCGAAAAGTGGATGCCGGTTTTCGGATCGGATCATGCTCCATCAAGGATAAGCAGCGAGAACGCGCCGGCGCTGCCAACTTTGGAGCGCTGGCCTCCGATGATTTCGCCGAGGCGCGGGAGAGCGTTATGGCAACCAGCTTGCAGCAAACCTTGCGTCGTGTCGGCGCTCTGCTTGGACCTGGCGATCTCTCGCAACAGCCCGATATCGTGCGGCTGCGCGACGGTCGCGTGATGACATTGCGGTTCGTCGAACCGGATGACGCGACGGCCTTGCAGGATTACTTCCACGGACTGTCGGTGACCTCGCGCTACAACCGCTTTCTCGCGGCGGTGGGCGAATTGCCACCGGGCGAATTGGAAAAGACCCTGCATAGCGGCGGCAACGCATTCTCGTTGCTGGCGACGCTGAAATCCGACGGCGTCGACAGCATCGTCGGCGAGGCGCGCTATGCGCTCGATATCGCCGCCGCGCGTGTCGAGTTCGGCCTGTCGATCGATGATCGCTTGCAGGGGCAGGGCATCGGCACGGTGCTGCTGTCCAACCTGCAATGCCGCGCGATGGCACTTGGCGCAACGACGATCTTCGGTGACACGCTGCGCTCCAACGACGCGATGCAGGCACTGGCGCGCAAGGCCGGCTTCACGTTCGCGACGCTGCCGAGCGATTGGCGGCTGGTGCGCTTCGAGAAATCGCTCGATCCCGCATTGGAGACGCCGTGCGCAGAATGGCGCGCGCATGGACGTGCGATGGCAACGAACTAGCGACAAGACAAGGTAGCCGTTACCCTGAGGTGCGAGCGAAGCGAGCCTCGAAGGGCGGCGGCGCTCCTTTTAGGCGCGGGAGGAAGAACCCCCCGCCCCGCAGGATT
>JAEWIX010000020.1 GCA_023386885.1 Pseudomonadota bacterium | reverse complement strand
GGTCGGGTGACCCCCGCCGCGCGCGAAAAATTATTCCGCCTCGGCGGTGAGCGCCTTGGCCTGAGCGACCCAAGCGTCGGCGCGGCTCGGCAGACCGACTTCTTCGCCGATCTTGTGCGCGGTCGCGCTGTCGAGCTCGGCCAACTGCCAGTGATGGAAGATGCCGAGGTCGTTGAGCTTCTTCTCGATCTCGCCGGAAACGCCGGTGAGCTTCTTGAGATCGTCGGCAGTACCACGTGGACCGGCCAGTCCCTGGAAACCGGTGGCGGCCGGAATCTCTTCAGCGGTCGGCTGCACGGAAGCGCCGATGTCGATGCCGGCATCGCCCTGCGCGCGCGAAATGCCATCGATCGCGGCGCGTGCGATCAGATCGCAGTAAAGGCTGATGGCACGACCGGCGTCGTCATTGCCCGGCACGAGATAGGTGATGCCCTTCGGATCGCAGTTGGTATCGACGATCGCCGCGACCGGAATGTTGAGCCGCTGGGCTTCCTGAATCGCGATGTCTTCCTTGTTGGTGTCGATCACGAAGATCAGGTCGGGCAAGCCGCCCATGTCCTTGATGCCGCCGAGCGAACGATCGAGCTTGTCGCGCTCGCGCTGCAGGGTCAGACGCTCTTTCTTGGTGTAGGCGCTGGCATCGCCCGACGACAGCACTTCGTCGAGATGACGCAAACGCTTGATCGAACCCGAGATGGTCTTCCAGTTGGTCAGCGTGCCGCCGAGCCAACGCGAATTGACGAAGTACTGCGCCGAACGCTTCGCGGCTTCCGCGACGCCGTCCTGCGCTTGGCGCTTGGTGCCGACGAACAGAATACGACCGCCCTTGGCGACGGTGTCGCTCACCGCCTGCAACGCGCGATGCAGCATCGGCACGGTCTGCGCGAGGTCGATAATGTGGATGTTGTTGCGCGCACCGAAAATGTACTCGGCCATTTTCGGATTCCAGCGGTGCGACTGGTGGCCAAAGTGAACGCCAGCCTCGAGCAACTGACGCATCGTGAAATCAGGAAGTGACATTTTTTAATTCTCCGGTTGGTTCCTCCGGAAACGTGTGAGCAATACGAGCTTCAAAGCGACATGCTTTGCGGCCCGGAATGCCACCGGACGGCCAAATCAGCCATGTTTCCGTGTGAGATGGCGCGCTATATAGCGGCGTACCCGCGCATAAGCAAGGAAATCCGGGGCTCGAATCCACCCCGTCGGCCCCCGTTTCCAACGGGAACCGGACGCCCCCTTCTACAGTGTTTCGACCTGCTCAACCCCTTGAACCGCCTTGATGGCGCCGGCGATCTGCGGCGACACCGGGAATCGCCCGGGCAATTCGAACTCCACCTCGGTTTGCGGATCGAGCCGCAATACAAGGGAAATATTCCCATTGGCCGCGCCGGCCCCGGGCGCCTGCAACCGCTTGGTGATCGAATCGAGCGGCTTGGTATCGCGCAGGAAGATTCGAAGCCCCTTCTGGGTCTTGGCCGCCGCATCGTCCAGCGGCTCCGCATGGAGCACCCGCGCCCGCACATCGTCGCCCTGCAATTCGGCGCCGAGCTTGAGCAGCACGGCGGCGCCGGGCTCCAGCACCTCGCGGAACTGGGCGAGCCCCTCCGAGAACAGCACCGCCTCGAAATGACCGGTCGGGTCCGACAGGCCGATGATGCCCATCTTGTTGCCGGTCTTGGTGCGCCGTTCCATCCGTGACACCACCGTCGCCGCGACCTTGCCAGCCGTCGCGCCGGATTTCACCGCACGCGAAAACTCCGCCCACGACTGCACCCGCAGCCGTTTCAGGATGGTGGCGTAGTCGTCCAGCGGATGACCGGACAGGAAGAAACCGATGGCGTCGTATTCGCGGCGCAGTTTGTCGGCGGGCAGCCAGTTGTCGATCGCCGGCAGCATGACGCTCGGCGCATCGGCCATCCCGCCGAACATGTCGTTTTGTCCCGACGTCGCCGCCTCGAAACTGCGCTGGCTCGCCGCCAACACCGCCTCCGCACCGGCAAAGGCGCGCGCGCGGTTGTGCTCGATGGTGTCGAACGCGCCCGCGGCGGCGAGACTTTCGATCACGCGCTTGTTGATCGCGCGCGGCGTGACCCGTGCGGCGAAATCCGCAAGCGACGTGAACAGTCCCTTCCGACGCGCCTCGACGATCTGTTCGATGGCATGCGCGCCGACGCCCTTCAGCGCCGCAAGCGCGTAGTAGATCGTGTTGTCGCTGACCTCAAAGGTCGCGCCCGAGCGGTTGATCGACGGCGGCTCGACCTTGATGCCAAGCCGTTGCGCTTCGGCGCGGAATTCCGAGAGCTTGTCCGTGTTGCTCATGTCGAGCGTCATCGACGCCGCGATGAACTCCACCGGATAGTGTGCCTTCATGTAGGCCGTCTGGTACGACACCAGCGCGTAAGCGGCGGCATGGCTCTTGTTGAAGCCGTAGTCGGCGAACTTCGCCAGCAATTCGAAGATGGTTTCCGCCTGCCCCTTGGCGACGTTGTTCTTCATCGCGCCGGCGACGAAAATCTCGCGCTGCTTGTCCATCTCGGCGCGGATCTTCTTGCCCATCGCGCGGCGCAACAGGTCGGCGTCGCCGAGCGAATAGCCCGCCATCACCTGCGCGATCTGCATCACCTGTTCCTGATAGATGATGACGCCGAAGGTTTCTTTGAGGATCGGCTCAAGCATCGGATGCATGTATTCCGGCTCTTCGTCGCCGTGCTTGCGCGCGCAATAGGTCGGGATATTCGCCATCGGGCCCGGGCGATACAGCGCAACCAGCGCGATCAGGTCCTCGAGACGGTCGGGGCGCATGTCGACCAGCGCGCGCCGCATGCCCTGACTTTCAACCTGGAACACGCCGACCACGTCGCCGCGCGCCAGCATCTCGTATGTTTTCGGATCATCGAGTGGCAGCGTCGACAGATCGAGATCGATATCGCGCTGCTTGAGCAGTTTCACCGCGACATCGAGCACTGTCAGCGTCTTGAGACCGAGGAAGTCGAACTTCACGAGCCCCGCCGGCTCGACCCACTTCATGTTGAACTGGGTCACCGGCATATCGGATTTCGGATCGCGATAGAGCGGCACCAGTTCGTGCAGCGGCCGGTCGCCGATCACGATACCGGCGGCGTGGGTCGAGGCGTGACGGTTCAAGCCTTCCAGCTTCTGCGCGATCGAAAAGGCGCGCGCGATAACCGGGTCTTCGTCGCGGAAGGCTTGCAGCTTCGGCTCGCCCTCGATCGCCTGTTTCAGCGACACCGGCGCCGCCGGATTCTGCGGCACCAGCTTGGTCAGCTTGTCGACCTGCCCGTAAGGCATCTGCAACACACGGCCGACGTCGCGCAGCACGCCGCGCGCCTGCAACGTTCCGAAGGTGATGATCTGGGCGACGTGATCGGTGCCGTAGCGGCGCTGCACGTAGTCGATCACCTCGCCGCGCCGATCCTGGCAGAAGTCGATGTCGAAGTCCGGCATCGACACGCGTTCCGGATTGAGGAAGCGCTCGAACAGCAGGCCGAAGCGGATCGGATCGAGGTCGGTGATGGTGAGAGAGTAAGCCACCAACGAACCGGCGCCGGAGCCGCGGCCCGGCCCCACCGGAATGCCCTGCGCCTTCGCCCACTTGATGAAGTCGGACACGATCAGGAAGTAGCCGGAATATTTCATCCGGGTGATGACGTCGAGTTCGAAGCTCAATCGCTTCTGATAATCTTCCTCGGTCGTGCCCTGCGTCAGGCCGTGCAGCGTCAGTCGCCGCGCGAGGCCCTCCTCCGCCTGCTTGCGCAGTTCGGCGGCCTCCTCGCGCTCGGCCTCCTCGCCGCTGGTGTTGGGATCGACGGTGAAATGCGGGAGCAATGGTTTGCGGGTGCGCGGCCGGTAAGCGCAGCGTGCCGCGATCTCGACGGTAGATGCCAATGCTTCCGGCAGATCGGCGAACAGCACCGCCATCTCGGCGCGGGTCTTGAAACGATGGTCCGGCGTCAATTGATCGCGGTCACCTTCCGCGATCAGTTTGCCGCCGGCAATGCACAGCAGCGCGTCGTGCGCCTCATAGTCGTCGGCCGCGGCGAAATACGGCTCGTTGGTCGCAACCAGCGGCAAGCCCTTGGCGTAGGCAAGATCGATCAAGGCCGGCTCGGCGCGGCGCTCGCGCTCGGCGCCGTGGCGTTGCAGCTCGATGTAGAGGCGGTCGCCGAACAACGCAGCAAGTTGATCGCAACGCGACGCCGCAAGCGCGGCCTGATCGGCAGTGACGGCCAGCGAGATCGGCCCATCCGGCCCGCCGCTCAGCGCGATCAGTCCTTCCGTTTCGCCCTGAAGCCAATCGAGTTTGATATGCGGCGCCTGATGCGTCGGAGTCTCCAGGAAGGCGCGCGAATTGAGCCGCATCAGGCTACGATAGCCGGCCTCGCGCGCCGCCAGCAGCACAATCCGCGACGGCCCCGGCACGATGCCGCTGCGCGCGTTCGGGTCCTGATCGCCGAAATCCACCGCCAGCGCGAGGCCTGCGATCGGCTGGATGCCATAGCCCGCCAGTTTGTCGGAGAATTCCAGCGCGCCGAACAGATTGTCGGTGTCGGTCAGCGCCAGCGCCGGCTGATGATCGGCCTTCGCCAGTTCGGCCAGCTTCTGCACCTTCATCGCGCCGCGAAGCAACGAATAGGCGGAATGAACGTGGAGGTGGACAAAACCGGGGCTTGCCGGCGGCGTATCGGGCGTGCGCATAGCTATCAATCAAGCTTGGGTGGAGAGCGATCGGTCGGCTCGCGCGCCGACTCGGGCGTTTCATGGTGCGCCGGGCTCACCCGCCTGTCCATGGCGCAGCCGGTCCATTCGCGCCGTTTTCAAATGGTGTCCCTGCTTTCCCCAGCCCTCATAGCGATGCGTTGGCGACCGCGAGTTAGGACCAGATTAACCACCCAGGCCAAATCGAGCGTTCGTGAGCGGACGGATGATGTCACAACCAAGTGGCGATTCCTGCATTGTGATATCCGTTCGCGCGCAGGACGGGTTTCGACAAGCAGCCCTCCAGTTCGTGGTACTCAATGACCATCACAACCATAACGAGAAATTAAGGTCGGGTTGTTACGTAGGCTCACGCGTACACAAAAACCCGCCCCGGGAAGAACACTCGCAGGGACAGACATGCTCGAAGGACTATACAAGGTCGAGTTCGAAACACCGCGCCGGAAAGCCATTGGGATCATTTTCGCGCAGGACGGAAAACTCCATGGCGGCAGTTCCGCCTTCGCCTTTGTCGGATCCTACGAACAGGACGGTCACAAGATTACCGGCGTGGTGACTGCGAAGCAGCACACCAACGACCCCAACCATCCGTCGATCTTCGACCTCAACGAGGTGCGGATCGATTTTCGCGGTGTCGAGAAGAACAGTTTTGCGTCGGTGGAAGGCACCGCCGCCGAAGCACCATCGGTCGAATTCAAGGCGTTTCTGACACGGCTCGCCGACTGAGTTGCCACCACCGCAGCCGCCGGCAAGCTGTCATCGCATCAAATCGAATCTGGAATCCTGCCGATGGCAGGAGTGGCAGGGCTCGAACCTGCGACCCCCGGTTTTGGAGACCGGTGCTCTACCAATTGAGCTACACTCCTAGCTGGCGCCCTCTATAAGCACTTTGCTGCGGCGAGGAAAGGGCCAATGGGCACATCCGAGCAACGGTTTTCAACGCGAACGGATGAAGCCGTTGATGGCGGCAACCGCTTCGCCATCCTGACGATAGAAGCCGTGTGCACTCATAGGCCCGCAGACCTTCGGAACCTCCGGCATCAAGCGGCTCAACGCCGCAGCCGCCGGGGCATGCATACCGCAGCGTCCAGAGACCTTCAGCTTTTGGTGGAATTATCTGTCGTCATGCGCGGACTTGATCCGTGCATCGATTTTTTTGAAATGATGGATTGCCGGGTCAAGCCCGGCAATGACGTGTCCGACGAAATATGGAGCGCTACAAATGAAAATGCCCGAAACGCTGAGCGTTCCGGGCACGGTAACAAGACTTAATGCCGTCGGGCGCTAACGGCGTTACGCTTCGATTATTCGATAATCGAAGCGACGACGCCTGCGCCGACGGTACGCCCGCCTTCGCGGATGGCGAAGCGCAGCTTTTCTTCCATCGCGATCGGCACGATCAGGTGCACTTCCATCGCGATGTTGTCGCCCGGCATCACCATCTCGG
>JAEWIX010000008.1 GCA_023386885.1 Pseudomonadota bacterium | reverse complement strand
AAGCTGAAATGGCTTCGCGCAACGCCCGCGACGACAGTGTCAGTGGCTGAGCTTTTCGAGCATCGCGATAGGGGCCGGCGAAACCCGGAAACTCCCTTCGAAGGGATACTCCTGCATCGCGATGATGCCGAGCGTAACCACCACCGCGGCGGAGAACAACGTCATGGCTGCGATGAAGGCGCGCGGACGTTCGAGATGCACGAGGCCGATGGCGATCTGCGTGAACAGCCCGAGCGTCAGCACCACCAGCCATTTCAGGTCGTTGGTATGATCGGTCGCAAGTGACAGCCGCACGTTGCGCAGCGTGCTGGCGCGAACCGTCGCGTTGAGGATGGCGGCGTGTGCGGCTTGTCCGGACGCCTTCGACAGGGACGGCTGGCTGACTTCGCGGAGCAGATTGTCATAAGCGGCGGCGGTGTGCGGCGAATCCTTGAACGCATCCATCGCCGGCCATTCTTCCGCGACAATGGAGGTGACGTAAGCGTTCAGCGCCACGCGAATGGATTGCATGTCCGATACCGTGGCGACGCTCAGCGTATGGATATTACGCAGTTCGCCGGCTTCCGCCTGAACGGTGCGGATCGCCTGACGGCTGCGCTCGCTGATGTCGTTGGCGAGGAAGCCGGCCAGCAGCGCGAACAGGATGGCGACGGCGTTGAAGAACGGCGCCACGACGCCATGGAAGGAATGGATCGACCGCCGCACCGGCGAACGGAAAGCCAAAAACGCGAGGATGGCCACCATCCCGAAATAGAGAATGGAGAGCGACAGGAAGATTCCCGCCGGGGCCATGTCGAGCCAGGCTCGAATCATGAGCGATATTCCTTGTGAAGGTTCAGCAATCGGATGTGTCGAATCGGCGTACCGAATTTCGACAATACCGCCGCACGCATCATTTGGTCACGACCGCAAATCAGCTTAATGAGAGAACAGCAAAAGAGGTGGCGAATGAGCGGTTCGAAACATGTTGCGGTTTTGCTGGGCGGCTGGTCGTCGGAGCGCGAGGTGTCGCTGCGGTCGGGCAAGGCCTGCGCCGATGCGGCGGAACGGCGCGGCTATCGCGTCACCCGCATCGACGTGAAGCGCGACATCGCCACGGTGCTGGAAGCCTTGAAGCCCGACGTCGCGCTGATGATGCTGCACGGCCGGCCGGGTGAGGACGGCACCATTCAGGGCATCCTGGAAACGCTCGGGATTCCTTACAGCCACTCCGGCGTGCTGGCGTCGTCGCTGGCGATGCAGAAGGATCTGGCCAAGACGGTGATGGCGGCGGCCGGAATTCCAGTGGCGAAGGGGCTGACGTTGTCACGCGCCGAGATCGCCAAGGGGCATGTCATGGAGCCGCCTTACGTCATCAAGCCGGTGGCGGATGGCTCCAGCGTCGGCGTCTTCATCGTCACTGAGGCGCATGCCCATCCGCCGCAGGAGTTGTTTCGCGATGACTGGCCGCACGGCGATCAACTTCTGGTGGAAAAATACATCGCCGGCAAGGAATTGACCTGCGCGGTGGTCAAGGGCGAGGCGACCGGGGTCATCGAGATCGTTCCGACGGTACGGTTTTACGATTACGAGGCAAAGTACTCTCCGGGCGCGTCAAAACACATCCTGCCTGCACCGGTTTTACCATTTGTTTACCAGGAAGTCCGAAGGTTAACGCTGGCGGCGCATGTTGCGCTCGGCTGTCGGGGCGTTAGCCGGGCGGATTTCCGCTTCGACGATCGCATCGAGGGAACTGGGGGCCTCATCTGCCTTGAGGTGAACACCCAGCCCGGCATGACCGAGACGTCACTTGTGCCAGAGCTCGCAGCGCACGCGGGCACAACATTTGACGAGCTCGTGCAATGGATGGTGGAGGACGCCTCGCTCGGTCGGTGAGACTGCCGAGGCCCCAAACTGATCTGAAAGCCGCCGCTTTGGGCGCGGCTATCCTGCTGCGCGAATGGATTGTGCGGGTGATGCGGCGGCGGACGCCGCCTCCGGTCGCGCGCAGGCCGGCGCCTTCGAGCAATCATCCGTTGATCGTTTTCATCGAACGCCGCGTGCCACGCAAGGCCGGCATCATCGCGACCGTCGCCATCCTGTGTGGCAGCGCCATGCTCGGCGTGGTCAAGGGCGGTCATATAGAAGAAGTCACCACCGGTTTGAGCGATGCGCGCAACGCGGTGGCGAATGCCGCGGGCTTTCGCATCACCGGCGTCGCCATCAACGGCCGCAAGCAGTTGAGCCAGGATGAAGTGCTGGCGATCGGCGGCGTCAACGGCCGCTCGTCGCTCTTGTTCCTCGATGCCGCCGTGGTGCGTGCCAAGCTGATGGCGAATCCCTGGATTGCCGATGCTACGGTGCTCAAGTTCTATCCCGGCACGTTGCAGATCGATGTCACGGAACGCTCGCCTTTCGCCCTGTGGCAAGAGGACGGCAAGGTGTCGGTGATCGCCGAGGACGGCGCGGTGCTGGAGCCTTACGTCATCAAGAAATTCGCTTCGCTGCCGCTGGTGGTGGGCAAGGGCGCGGAAAGTCACGCGCGGGATTTCCTGGCGTTGCTGGATCGCTATCCGCAGATCAGGCCGCTGGTGCGCGCTGCGGTGTTCGTCGGCGAACGCCGCTGGAACCTGCGGCTGAAGAATGGCCTCGATATCCGGTTGCCTGAGCATAACGTCGGCATCGCGCTGGCGACGCTGTCGAAGTTCGACAAGGAAGACAAGTTGTTCACCCGCGACATCGTCGCGGTCGATGCGCGGCTGCCGGATCGTCTGACCGTGCGGCTGTCGGAAGACGCCGCCAAGGCGCGCGACGAGATGCTCAAAGAAAAGAAGCCCAAACGTAAGGCCGGCGACGCATGACGAGTCTGGATCGCCATCAAACGCCCAAGACGCGCCCGATGCCGCAGAACAGGACGGCACTGGTCGCTTCGCTCGATATCGGCACCAGCAAGATTGCGTGCCTGATCGCGCGGCTGAAGCCGTGCGCGCCGAGCGAAGCGCTGCGCGGCCGCACCCATGCGGTGGAGCTGATCGGCTACAGCCACATTCAATCGCGCGGCGTCAAGGCAGGCGCCGTGGTCGATATGACGGAGTGCGAGCAGGCGGTGCGCCACGCCGTGGCGGTCGCCGAGCGCATGGCCAAGGTTCGCGTCGAATCGGTGCTGCTGTCGGTCTCCGCCGGCCGGCTGCAGGGGCAGTTGATTGAAGCGGCGTCCGATATTCGCGGCGGTTCGGTCGCGCCGGATGACGTCACCCGCATCACCTCGACCGGGATGCGTCACGCAACTGCTGTCGGCCGTACCGTGCTGCATGCGTTGCCGGTCGGCTACGCACTCGACGGCGTGAAGGGCATTCGCGATCCGCGCGGCATGGTGGCGCGGCAGTTCGGTGTCGACATGAATGTGGTGACCGCCGACGCCACCGTCGCCAAGAATCTGATGCTGGCGGTCGAGCGCTGCCATCTCAACGTCGAAGCCATGGTGGCGAGCCCTTACGCGTCCGGACTTGCGGTGCTGACCGACGATGAACTCGATCTCGGCGCTGCCGTGGTCGAGATGGGCGCCGGTACCACGACGATCTCGATCTATTCCGGCGGACGTTTCGTTCATGCCAGCGGATTTGCGGTCGGCGGGCAACACGTCACGATGGATCTCGCGCGCGGCCTCGGTGCATGCATTGCGGATGCCGAGCGAATCAAGACGTTATATGGCACGGTGCTGACTGGCGGTTCGGATGCCCGCGAGTTGATGTCGGTGCCGACGGCGGGTGAAGACGAGCAGGATTTTCCGCAGGTGGTGTCGCGCGCGACGATCGCCAACATCGTCCGGCAACGCGTCGAGGAGATCTTTGAAATGGTGCGCGACCGGCTGAAGGATTCGCCGTTTGCCGCCGAGCCGCGCGCCCGCGTCATATTGAGCGGCGGCGCGTCGCAACTCACCGGCGTGCCGGAACTGGCGACACGGATTCTCGGGCGCTCGGTGCGCGTCGGCCGTCCGCTCGGTTTCGGCCGGCTACCCAACGAAGCCAAGAGCGCATCCTTCGCGGTGCCGTCGGGGCTTCTGGTCTACCCGCAATACGCTCACCTCGAATTCGTCGAGCCCCGCCACGTGCGGCCCCTGAAAACCGGAACCGGCGGCTACTTTGGCAAGGTCGGCCAATGGCTGCGCGAGGGCTTCTGATGAATTCGTTCCACGCACATTTCCAACCATCCACTTCTTCGGCCCAAGGCCGGGGGCATTGCGAACCCAAGCGCGCGTAATCGAGAGGCAACCATGACCATCAATCTCACACCCCCTGATGTTCGCGAGCTGAAGCCGCGGATCACCGTCTTCGGAGTCGGCGGCGCCGGCGGCAATGCGGTCAACAACATGATCACGGCCGGTCTTGAAGGCGTCGACTTCGTCGTCGCCAACACCGACGCCCAGGCGCTGTCGATGACGAAAGCCCAGCGCGTCGTGCAGATGGGCACCGAGGTAACGCAAGGACTCGGCGCCGGTTCGCAGCCGGATGTCGGCGCGGCCGCCGCGCAGGAGGTGATCGACGAAATTCGCGATCATCTGTCGGGCGCCAACATGGTGTTCGTCACCGCCGGCATGGGCGGCGGCACGGGCACCGGCGCGGCGCCGGTGATCGCACGCACCGCGCGCGACCTTGGCATTCTGACGGTTGGCGTGGTCACCAAGCCGTTCCATTTCGAAGGCCAGCGCCGCATGCGCACGGCGGAGTCGGGCATCACCGAACTCCACAAGGTGGTCGACACGCTGCTGATCATCCCCAACCAGAACCTGTTCCGGGTCGCCAACGAGAAAACCACCTTCGCCGACGCCTTCGCGATGGCCGACCAGGTGCTCTATTCGGGCGTTGCCTGCATCACCGATCTGATGGTGAAGGAAGGCCTCATCAACCTCGACTTCGCCGACGTCCGCGCCGTGATGCGCGAGATGGGCAAGGCGATGATGGGCACCGGTGAAGCTTCCGGCGAGAAGCGCGCGCTGACCGCCGCCGAAGCCGCCATCGCCAATCCTTTGATCGACGATTCCTCGATGAAGGGTGCGCGGGGTCTTCTGATCTCGATCACCGGCGGCAAGGACATGACCCTGTTCGAGGTCGACGAAGCCGCGACCCGTATCCGCGAGGAAGTCGATCCGGACGCCAACATCATCGTCGGCGCGACCTTCGACGAGAATCTCGATGGCACGATCCGCGTCTCGGTCGTCGCTACCGGTATCGAACAGGCCGCTCTCGCGCGTGCCGCGTCTCCGAACGGCGCTTCCGCGGCCGGCACGACGCAGGGTGCATTGTCAGACAACCGGCTGGCCGATCTCGCTGCACGTCAGCGCGCCGCTGCCACTGCCGCTCCTGCCCCGCGCGCCGAGGCGCCGCGTCAGCCGGCTCCGGCTCCCGTGCCGCAGCAGGCCCCGAACCATGAGCGCGCAATGATGGCCGCGATCGAAGCCGCCGTGACCGAGCCGATGCCGGCCCCGGCGCCGGCTCCGATGCAACCCGCGTTATACGGCGATGTGACGGTGCGCCCGATCGCGCAGAAGCCATCACTGTTCCCGGAGCATGAAGCCCCGCGTGCCGAGATGCATGAGCCGCCGCCACCGGAGTCCTTCATTCCGAAGGCCGCCGAGCGGATGCCGATGCGGACGCCGCGGATGCCGAAGTTCGACGACTTGCCGATGCCGGCCCAGAACGAGATTCGTCAGGCGCGGGGCGAGGTCGATCAGGATCAGCCGCAGAAGGTCCGGCTGTCGCTGTTGCAGCGTCTCGCCAATGTCGGCCTCGGTCGGCGTGACGAGGAGACCGAGCCGCCGATCGCCGCACGCGCGTCCGGCCCGGCCATGGAACAGATGCCGCCGCTGCAGGAGCGCAAGCCGCAGCGCAGCGTCGCCCAGCAGATGGCCGCGCATGAGCCGGTGTCGGAGTACGCGCGGCGTCCCGCGCCGCATGGTCTCGATCACCATGGCCGTCCGGCACCTGTTGCGGCCGCGCCACAGGGCGACGATCATCTTGATATCCCCGCATTTTTGCGGCGGCAGTCGAACTGACGAATTGTAACTAAAGTAAACAATTGGCAAACCCCGGCGTCTTGCGCCGGGGTTTTCGTTTGGTGAACGAAATGAAGATAATTCCATTAAGTATTTGATTTTAAATGTAACTTTATCCAGTTGGAGAGATGGGAATTGTCCTTGCGCGTGAGCCGGGCCGGATTATGGTTAACGCGCGGCGCCAATGCGGCGAAATGGGGTAACAATACGTAAAAAAGCGTGAGTTGGCGGGCTTTGTGGCAACCAGTATGGTTTGCACGTCTTTGGGGACATCCGGATCGAGTCTCGCCGCCTTCGGTCAATGACGATCTTCCGGTGTTAAGTTTTGGGCACTTTACGCATGAAATTCAGCCGACAGACCACGCTTCGGTCGCAAGCTACCGTGACGGGTGTCGGTGTCCATTCAGGTGCCGCTGTTCAACTGACATTAGGGCCCGCGCCGGTCGATGCGGGCTTTGTTTTTGTCCGCGTGGCTCCCGATGGGACCGAGCGTGAAGTGCGCGCGACCGCCAAGGCCGTGACCGCCACGGCATTCGCGACCGTGCTGGGCGACCGTGAGGGACCGGTGGTTTCCACCGCCGAGCACGTTCTGGCCGCACTGCGCGGCATGGGCGTCGATAACGCCACCATCGAGGTCGACGGCCCGGAAGTCCCGATCATGGACGGCAGCGCAGCCGCGTTCGTCGCCGCCATCGATCAGGCCGGCGTGGTCGAGCAGGCGGCGCCGCGCCGTTTCCTTCAGGTTTTGAAGCCCATCCAGGTCAAGATCGGCGAAAGCGTCGCGGAATTGCGGCCTTACGCAAACGGGTTCCGCGCCGATGTCGAAATCGATTTCGCCAATCCGGTGATCGGCAAGCAGACTTTCTCGCTCGATCTCGATCCCGAAAGCTTCCGCCGCGAGGTCAGCCGTGCACGCACCTTCGGTTGCATGAGCGATGTCGCCAAGCTGCTGGAAGCCGGCTTCGCACGTGGCGCGTCGTTCGAAAACTCCCTCGTGTTCGATGAAACCAGTCTGCTGAACGCCGAGGGTCTGCGGTTCGCCAACGAATGCGCCCGTCACAAGGTGCTCGACGTCATCGGCGACCTGGCGCTTGCCGGCCTGCCGCTGCTGGGCGCCTATCGTTCGGTGCGGGGCGGCCACAAATTGAATCACGCCGTGCTGACGGCGCTGTTGGCCGATCGCAGCGCATGGCGTGTGGTGGAAGGCGAGCGGGCGCGCCGGTCCCGTCCGGTGACTGATGCGGTTGGCGGGATGGTTGGTGGCCTCGTCGCTCCGGCCTATGGCCCGGACGTGTCCTGATCCACAAGTGTCCTGATCAACACTCCGCTCCGAACTTACATCGCACTTCTTCGCATCCCGACAATTCGCCTTAATCCGGGCGAAATGGCTCCGTATCCGGTTGGTCGCGTGCGTTTTTTCCGATACAGAAGCGCGGTCGCGTGAGCTCTGTCCCGAATGGCGAAAGCCGGGTTCGAGGCGTGCGGTCAACTTCGCAGCAATGGCATTCCAGACGTCAGGGTCTTATTTGATGGCGGCACCACGTTCGACGTTTGAAACGCGCGGATCCTCATTCCGGCATGGTCTGCGCAGCCGGGCGCTGCTGGCCGTCTGCATGGTCGCGTTCGCCACCAGCCTCGGCGGCTGTAGCAGCATGGGCGGAATGGGCGACTTCTGGGACAAGCTCAAAGGCAACAAGGACGACGCATTCGTCGATGAGCCGGCCGACAAGCTCTACAACGAGGGCTTGTACATGATGAATCACGAAAACGATCCTCGGGCCGCCTCGAAGAAGTTCGAGGAAGTCGATCGGCAGCATCCTTATTCGGATCTCGCGCGCAAATCGCTGCTGATGTCCGCCTACGCCTATTACAACGCCGGCGACTACGACAGTTGCATCGGTGCCGCGACGCGCTACGTGACGCTGCACCCTGGCAGCCCCGACGCCGCCTATGCGCAGTATCTCATCGCCAGTTCCCAGTACGACCAGATTCCCGACGTCTCGCGCGATCAGGGCCGCACCGAAAAGGCCATCGCCGCGCTCGAGGAAGTGGTCCGCAAGTATCCGACCTCGGAATATGCCGCCAACGCCAAGAAGAAGCTGGAAGGCGCACGCGACCAGCTCGCCGCCAAGGAAATGAGCATCGGTCGCTACTATATGGAGAAGCGCGATTTCAGCGCGGCGATCAACCGCTACAAGACGGTGGTGACGCGCTATCAGACCACGCGCCATGTCGAGGAAGCGCTGGCGCGCCTGACCGAAGCCTATATGTCGATCGGCATCGTCAGCGAGGCGCAGACCGCGGCGGCTATTCTTGGCCACAACTTTCCTGACAGCCGCTGGTACCAAGACGCGTACAATCTAGTAAAGTCCGGCGGTCTCGAGCCGAGCGAGAACAAGGGGTCCTGGATGAGCCGGGCCTTCAAGAAGATGGGTCTCGGCTAACCCGATCGCAGGACCAACCCCGCATGCTGGCCCGTCTTTCGATCCGTGACATCGTCCTGATCGAACGGCTCGATATCGAATTCGCACAAGGCCTCGCGGTGCTGACCGGCGAAACCGGCGCCGGCAAATCGATTTTGCTCGATGCCTTCGCGCTGGCGCTCGGCGGGCGCGGCGACGCCGGGCTGGTGCGCCACGGCGCCGAGCAGGGGCAGGTAACCGCCACCTTCGACGTACCGAAGGGGCACCCCGCATCGGACATTCTCAGCGACAACGATCTCTCCGACTCTGCTCTTGAAGATTCGGGCGAGATGATCCTGCGCCGCGTGCAGCTGGCCGACGGCCGCAGCCGCGCCTTCATCAACGACCAGCCGGTCAGCGTACAGACTCTCAAAGCGGTCGGCGCGGCGCTGGTGGAGATTCATGGTCAGCACGACGAGCGGGCGCTGGTCGATGCCGTGACGCATCGCCGTCTGCTCGACGCCTTCGCCGGGCTCGACAAGGACGTCGCCGCGCTGGAGACGCTGTGGGCCGCGCGCCGCAGCGCGCAGCAGGCGCTCGACGAGCATCGTGCCGGCATGGAGCGCGCCGCGCGCGAGGCCGACTATCTGCGCCACGCCTCGGACGAACTGACAAAACTCGCGCCGCGGGACGGCGAGGAGACCACGCTCGCCGAACGCCGCACCGTGATGATGCAGGGCGAGAAGATCGCTGGCGATCTGCGCGACGCGCAAGAAGCGGTGAGCGGCAACAATTCGCCGATCGCGGCGTTGGCGGCGGCGGTGCGGCGGCTGGAACGTCGCGCTGGCAGTTCGCCGGCGCTGGTCGAGCCGGCGGTGAAGGCGATCGACACCGCGATCAATGCGCTGGAAGAAGCCGACCAGCACCTCAACGCAGCGCTCGCCGCCGCCGATTTCGATCCGGCCGAACTGGAGCGCATCGAAGAGCGGCTGTTCGCACTGCGCGCCGCCGCGCGCAAGTATTCCACGCCGGTCGATGGCTTGGCGGCGCTGGCTGCGAAGTACGCCGCGGATATCGCGCTGATCGATGCTGGCGCGGAGCAATTGCAGGGTTTGGAGAAGGCCGCAGCAGAGGCGGTGAAGCGTTACGACGCCGCTGCCGCAAAGCTCTCGATGGCGCGGGCGAAGTCCGCCGAGAAACTGAACAAGGCGGTGAATGCTGAACTCGCGCCGCTGAAGCTCGAGCGCGCGAAGTTCATCACGCAGGTCGATTCGGACGCGGCGGCGCCGGGGCCGCAAGGCATCGACCGCGTCGAGTTCTGGGTGCAGACCAACCCCGGCACGCGGCCGGGACCGATGATGAAGGTCGCCTCCGGCGGCGAGCTGTCGCGCTTCCTGCTGGCTCTGAAAGTGGTGTTGTCGGATCGCGGCTCCGCGCCGACGCTCGTGTTCGACGAGATCGATACCGGCGTCGGCGGCGCGGTGGCGGATGCCATCGGCGCGCGGCTGGCGCGGCTTGCCGGCAAGGTGCAGGTGATGGCGGTGACTCACGCGCCGCAGGTGGCGGCGCGGGCGGACCAGCATCTGCTGATTTCGAAGGCCGCGCTCGACAAGGGTAAGCGCGTCGCCACCCGCGTCGAACCGCTGGCGGACGAGCACCGCCGCGAGGAAATCGCCCGGATGCTGGCCGGCGCCGAGATCACCAAGGAAGCCCGCGCGGCAGCGGAGCGGCTACTGAAGGCGGCGGGTTAGCACGACCGCTATGCTTGTCATGCCCGGGCTTGTCCCGGGCATCCACGTCTTTAGAATCCGGGTCGTGGCTCGATCAGGCCGACGGAAACAACAAATGCCCAAATCGAAATCGACCAAAGCGCTTCCCGATGTCGCGACGCTGACCAAGGCTCAGGCGAAGAAGGAATGGACTCGGCTCGCGCTGGAAATGGAAGCGCATAACGAGCGTTACTATCAGAAAGACGCGCCGACAATCTCCGACGCGGCCTATGACGAACTGCGCCGCCGCGTCGAAGCCATCGAGGCAAGGTTTCCTGAATTTGCGACACCCGACTCGCCGACGCAGACCGTCGGCGCCGCACCTGCGCGCGGTTTCGCCAAGGTGCAGCACGCCGTCCCGATGCTGTCGCTCGGCAATGCTTTCAGCGACGCGGAGGTGCAGGAATTCGTCGATCGCGTGCGTCGCTTCCTTCGGCTCGACGCGGATGAGATGCCCGCCATCGTCGCCGAGCCGAAGATCGACGGGCTCTCGCTGTCATTGCGCTATGAGAACGGCGAACTGGTGCGCGCGGCGACGCGCGGCGACGGTTTCACCGGCGAGGACGTCACCGAGAACGTCCGCACCATCAAGGACGTGCCGCATCGCCTGAAGGGCCGCAAGATTCCGCCCGCCTGCGAATTGCGCGGCGAAGTCTACATGCTCAAGCAGGACTTTCTTGCGCTCAACAAGAAGCAGGCCGAGGCCGATGACACCGTGTTCGCCAATCCGCGCAATTCGGCGGCGGGCTCGCTGCGCCAGAAGGATGTCAGCATCACCGCGTCGCGGCCGCTGAAATTTTTTGCCTATGCCTGGGGCGAGATGGTCGATCGTCCGGCGGACACGCAGCACGGGATGCTGAAGTGGCTCGGCGATGCCGGCTTCGTCGTCAATCCGCTGATCAAGCTTTGCAAGAGCGTCGATGACGTGCTGGCGTTCTATCGCCGCATCGGCGAGGAGCGCGCTTCGCTCGGTTACGATATCGACGGCGTGGTCTACAAGATCGACCGGCTCGATTGGCAAGAGCGGCTCGGCTTTGTCTCGCGCTCGCCGCGCTGGGCCATCGCGCACAAGTTCGCCGCCGAGCAGGCGACGACGGTGCTGGAGAAGATCGACATCCAGGTCGGCCGCACCGGCGCGCTGACGCCGGTGGCGCGGCTCACGCCTGTCGCCGTGGGCGGCGTCGTGGTGCAGAACGCGACGCTGCACAACGAGGATTACATCAAGGGCATCGGCAATGACGGGGAACCGATCCGTGACGGCATCGATATCCGCGAGGGCGACACCGTCGTCGTACAGCGCGCCGGCGACGTGATTCCCCAGGTCGTCAGCGTCGTACTCGACAAGCGGCCGAAGACGGCGAAGCCCTACCAGTTTCCCCATGTCTGCCCGGCCTGCGGCAGCCACGCTGTCCGCGAGAACGACGAGGTCGTGCGCCGCTGCACGGGTGCGCTGATCTGTCCCGCGCAGGCAGTGGAGCGGCTGAAGCACTTCGTCTCGCGTCTCGCCTTCGATATCGAAGGACTCGGCGAGAAGCAGATCCAACAGTTCTATCAGGAAGGGTTGATCACAACGCCGGTCGACATCTTCACGTTGCAGCGGCGCGATGCCGAAGCCGCGCAGAAGCTCGCTAACCGCGAGGGTTATGGCGAAGTCTCGGCGCGCAACCTGTTCGCGGCCATCGACGCGCGCCGCAAGATCGAACTGCACCGGCTGATCTTCGCGCTCGGCATTCGCCATGTCGGTGAAGGCAACGCTAAACTGCTGGCGCGGCACTACGGCACCATCGATGCGTTTCGCGAGGCAATGCTGGCGGCAGCCGCCGGACTGAGCAACGACGGAAATACGTCGGAAGCCTATCAGGACCTTAACAACATCGCGGGCATCGGCGATATCGTCGCGGATGCGGTCGTCGAATTCTTCGCCGAACCGCGCAACGTCACGGCGCTCGATACGCTACTGCATGAAATCGAGGTGTTGCCGGCCGAAAAGCCGCGGCAGACCTCAAAGGTATCCGGCAAGACGGTGGTGTTCACCGGCTCGCTGACGAAATTCACGCGCGACGAGGCGAAAACGATGGCGGAACGTCTCGGGGCCAAGGTCGCGGGATCGGTGTCGAAAAAGACCGATTACGTGGTGGCCGGCGAGGACGCTGGCTCCAAACTCACCAAAGCGCGCGAATTAGGCGTCGCGGTGCTGACCGAGGACGAATGGCTCGGGTTGATTGAAGGGTAGAATGAATTCGTCATGGCCGGATTTATTCCGGCCATCCACGTCTCCCTCGCTACCTGGTTGTAAAGACGTGGATGGCCGGGACGAGCCCGGCCATGACGCCTCTTACGAAAAATATTCGTTCTCCGTCCGCTGCGTTTTCGCGGCAGAATGATAGCATTGCATCGCCTCACCCCGGAAAGTGATCCTCATACGGGATCGGCGCGGTGGCGGCATCGAGCCACACCCGAGCCGCTTCGTCGAGATGCGGCCGCACGTCGTTGCGGACCCGCGCGTGATAGTCGTTGACCCACTTCACTTCCTTCTTGCTGAAGCGGCGGTCGATCAGCCGGCGGTCGATCGGCGCCAAGGTCAGCGTTTCGAACGCATTCATCGGCTTCTCCGCGCCTTCGATTTCGGCAGGCACCACCAGTTCGAGATTCTCGATGCGGATGCCGAAGGCGCCGGTCTTGTAGTAGCCGGGTTCATTGGAGAGGATCATGCCGCGCTTCAGCGGTGCGGTGCCGAGTTTCGAGATGCGCGCCGGGCCTTCATGCACCGACAGGTAGCTGCCGACGCCGTGGCCGGTGCCGTGCTCGAAATCGAGGCCGGCCTGCCAGAGGAATTGCCGCGCCAGCGTGTCGAGCTGCGCGCCGGTGGTGCCGTCGGGAAACACCGCACGCGCAATGGCGATGTGGCCGCGCAGCACGCGGGTGAAGCGGTCGCGCATTTCCGGCGTCGGCTCGCCGATGGCGATGGTGCGCGTCACGTCGGTGGTGCCGTCTTCGTACTGCGCGCCGGAATCGATCAGCAGCAGGTCGCCCGGCATGATGCGACGATTGCTCTTGCGGGTGACGCGGTAATGCACGATGGCGCCGTTCGGGCCGGTGCCGGAGATGGTGGGAAACGACACGTCCTTCAATGCGCCGGTTTCGCGACGAAACGTCTCCAGCGCTTCGACAGCGTCGATCTCGGTCAGCTTGCCGCTCGGTGCTTCACGATCCACCCACGCCAGGAAACGCGCCAGCGCCACCGCGTCGCGCTGATGCGCGCTGCGGGTGCCGGCGATCTCGGTCGGGTTCTTCACCGCCTTCAGCAGGCTGACCGGATCGCTGCCGCGCACGGCCTTGCCCCCGTTCGCGTTGACGAGGCGGCTCAGCGCATCGGCGGCGGTTGCATTGTCGAGTGCGATCGATGCGCCGCCTTGCGCGAGTTGCGTCAGGCGCGGCGTCAGATCATCGGGCGTCGCGACATCGGCCTGTCCTTCGAGATAGTCGCGCACGCTGTTGGAGAGTTTGCGCGGATCGATGAAGATCGTCGGCCGTCCGGTCTTAGGCACCAGCGCGTAGGACAACGGCAGCGGCGTATGCGAGACATCCGCGCCGCGAATGTTGAAGGTCCACGCCACCGCGTGCGAATCCGATAGCACCAGCGCATCGGTGCCGAGGCGCGCGATCTCGTCGCGGATTTGTTTCAACTTGTCGGCGGCCGGAATGCCGGCGAATTTCGCATCGTGGATCGACACCGGACCGAGCGGTGGCGCGGGGCGCTCATGCCAGACCGCGTCGACGGGATTGCGCTCGACCGCGATCAATTCCGCGCCCGCCTTGGCGCAAGCGGCGGCAAGCCGCTCCGCCGCTGCCGCGGTGTGCAACCAGGGATCGAAGCCGACGCGGTCGCCGGATGACAGATGTTTGGCGAGCCAGCTTTCCGGCGGCGGATCGATCAGCGATTCGACTTTCCACGCCGCGGTGTCGACTTGGGCTGCGGCTTGCAGCGTATAGCGGCCGTCGACGAATACCGCGGCTTCGTGCGGCAAGACGATCGCGAGGCCGGCCGATCCGGTGAAGCCGGTCAGCCACGCCAGCCGCTCCTCGGATGGCGCGACATATTCGTTCTGCTGCGCATCGGCGCGTGGAATCACGAATCCGGACAGTTTCTCGCGCGCGAGTTCGGCACGAAAAGCCGCCAGCCGCGCGGTGAGCGCAACGCCGCTTTCCGGGTCCTCGAAAGTCTGGAAGTGAGCCTCGAACATGCTGTCCTCGATTGTAGGGCGCCGGCGCAGACAAGTTTTGCGGAATTCACCGGAACTTCAGGTCATAAAGTTGTAATCGTGGCGTAACTTAGATTAGATTGCTGCACCCGCACCAGACGGGCAGGGACATCGCCGCTACGGCGAACTCTCACAAGCAAACAGTATCGGGAAACGTCCGGAGTGTTTCAACTCGGTCCGAACGATGAGGGATGACTTTGCCCGCCTTTACGTTTGAGAAGTTGTCGACGTCCGCGCCGCGCGTATCCACACCGCGCGCTCCCGAGCCGGCCGTCGAAACGACAAAGCCGCGCGGCATGCTGCGCCGGATGCTGGATCGCTTCACCGCGCGCGGCCGTGCGACGGCCCGCCATTCGCAAGTGTCGAAACAGAAACAGACCGCTCAACGCTAAGGTTCATTCGCCTTACGAAGTCGGCCGCTGCATCAGCAGGCTGCACCAGCCGTCGACCTGCAATCGCCGGATCAGCACCAGACCGACCGCCCGATAGCTCGCGACCACGCCGCGCGTATGCGCCGGCAACAATCCCGACAGAATCACCAACCCGCCGGGCTCAAGATGCCGCGCCATGGTCGGCGCCATCTGCCGCAGTGGATTGGCGAGAATGTTCGCGAGGATCAGGTCGAACGGCGCGCGCGCGCGAAACGACGGTGCGGCGAATCCGGTCGCGCAAATTGCTTCGATCAGTTGCCCGACAGTGTTGAGCGTCGCGTTGTCCTGCGCCACCAGGGCGGCTTGCGGATCGATGTCGCTGGCCAGCACCGGTTTTCGCAATGCCTTTGCGGCCGCGATCGCCAGCACGCCGGTACCGGAGCCGAGGTCCAGCACGCGCGATGGACGGCGGCGCTTCAACACATCGTCCAGTAACAACAGGCAGCCGCGCGTGGTGCCGTGATGGCCGGTGCCGAACGCCAGCGCCGCCTCGATCTCGATGCCGAGCTTGTTGATCGCGATCCGTTCGCGGTCGTGCTGGCCGTGGACGACGAAGCGCCCGGCGGCGACCGGCACCAGCCCCTCGAGGCTGGCCTTCACCCAATCCTTGGCCTCGACCGTCTGGAACGAGATTACCGCAGCGGTGTCCTCGCCGACGGTAAGCCCGACGAGATTGCGAATCGCGTCCTCATCGGGCGGCGAAGGGAAATGTAGCACAACCTCCCAGACGCCGTTCGCGTCTTCGAACGCGGCGACCGCGACCTCGCCGGGGTCGAGGCTTTCCTCCAGCACATCGACGATGCCCCGCGCGCGGCGTTCGTCGCCGACGGAGAAGGTGGCACTGCTACTTTGCGGGGTCACGGTGGTCATGGGAGGGAAAAGGGTTCCTGCGGAGGCCCTTGTTCACATGCGATCCACAGGCATTTCAAGGGTTTTCCACGCGGTGACAACATCATTGCGCACGGGATCGTCACAGGTTTACCCACCCGCGATCCAGATCCCGTGAGCGGATATCCACGGCCTGGAAGAGATTTTTCCACAATTTACCCACAAGGATATCCACAGTGTCTCCAGAGCCGCCGAACCGCTCCCTCAGGCAAAAAACGCTTTGTGATCGCGCAGGATCGTGCGCGCCGCATTGTGGCCCGGCGCGCCGGTGACACCGCCGCCGGGATGGCTGCCTGAGCCGCAGTGATAGAGCCCTTTGAGCGGGCCGCGATAGTCCGCATGGCCCAGCATCGGCCGCGCCGAGAACAGTTGATTCAGCGTCAGTGCGCCGTGGAAGATGTCGCCGCCAAGCAGGCCGAACTCGCGTTCGAGATCGAGCGGCGACAGGATCTGCCGGCCGAGCACGCTGGCGGCGAAGCCGGGCGCGTAAGCGTCCACCGTCGCGATCATCAGGTCGGCAACTTCGTTGCGATGGTCGTCCCATGACGAGCCGTTGGGCAACTGCGGTGCGACGTGCTGGCAGAACAGGCTGGCGACATGGTGGCCCGCCGGCGCGAGCGAGCCGTCAAGCGTGGAGGGGATCAGCATCTCCACCACCGGCGCGAGGCTCCAGCCGTACTCGCGTGCGTCCTGCCAGGCGCGGTCCATGTAGGCGAGGCTCGGCGCCATGATGATGCCGGCGGAAAGATGATCGCCGTCGCCCGGCAGCGCGGTGAACGAGGGCAGTGATGACAGCGCGACATTCATGCGGAAGGTGCCGGAGCCGTTGCGCCAGCGCGCGATGCGGGCAAGGAACTCCGGCGGCAGCGCCTCCTTCGGCATCAGCCGCGCATAGAGCAGCTTCGGATTGACGTTGGAGGCGACGTAACGCGCACGAATGCGGCGGCCGTCGTCGAGTACGATGCCAGCGGCGCGGCCCTCTTCGACGATGACCTCGCGAACGCCGGCATCGGTTTCGATCTCGACGCCGTGGCTGCGCGCAGCCGCCGCCATCGCCTGCGTGATCGCACCCATGCCGCCGATGGCGTGGCCCCACACACCCTTCTTGCCGTTCACCTCGCCGAACGCATGGTGCAGCATGACGTAGGCGGAGCCCGCCGCGTAGGGGCTGGCATAGTTGCCGACGATGGCATCGAAGCCGAACAGCGCCTTCACCAGTTCGCTCTCGAAGATCTCGTCGAGCATCTCGCCGGCGGAGCGCGTGAACAGGTCGAGCAGCAGGCGTTGTTGCTCCAGCGGCAGCGCGCGCAGCACATTGGCGGTGCCGAGCGCATTGAGGGTCTCGCGGATCGCGGGCGCGCCGAACCCCGCGACCAGATTCGGCGGCGCGCGCAGCACCAGTTGCCGCAGCACATCGGCGATGGTTTCCAGGTCGCGCGTAAACGCCTCAAAGCGTTCGACGTCGCGCGTATTGTGGCGGGCGATCGACGTCGCCGTACGACCTTCGCCGGTGAGAAGGTAATCGCCGTTCAGCGTCGGCAGGAAGTTTTGCGCGCGGCGTTCGACGATCCTGAGGCCGTGCTCGTGCAGCTTCAGGTCGGCGATGACGGTCGGGTTCAGCAGGCTGACGGTATAGGCCGCGACCGAATTGCGGAAGCCGGGATGAAACTCCTCGGTCACCGCCGCGCCGCCCACGACCTTGCGGCGCTCCAGCACGCGCACGCGCAGGCCGGCCATCGCGAGATAGGTCGCGCAGGTGAGGCCGTTGTGGCCCGCGCCGATGATGACAACGTCGGTATCGAAGTCGGCCATGGGTCTTTTGCGAAAAGGCAGAGCGTCGCGGCCACCTTATCGGGTTCGCGGAACCGATTGCAGCCTTTTGTCGCGGCAGGCGTTGAAAGACGTTTCCTGGAACGATACCGGTTTCCCTCGCATTGTTTGCGGCGGGGCCTTGTGCTTCAATCCCGCGCCCTTGGCGCAAGGCCATGAGAGTATCGGATCGAGGCCGAAGACCGCATGACGCTTTCCGCGCCGCCCGCGACCCGCGACCCGTCGTCGCCATCGCGTTATCGTCTGATCCTGCTTCTTTACACCGCCGCGATTTTCGTCAGTGCGCTGCTGCTGTTCTCGGTGCAGCCGCTGTTCACCAAGATGGTGCTGCCGCGGCTCGGCGGCTCGCCGGCGGTGTGGTCGGTAGCGATGGTGTTCTTCCAGTCGCTGCTGCTCGGCGGCTATCTTTATGCGCACTTCCTGACGCAACTGCCCGGCCGCGCCGCCGCCGTCGCGATTCATCTGATGCTGCTGATCGTGGCGTTGACGGCGTTGCCGCTGGCGATCGCCGGTGGGTGGGGCGAACCGCCCTCGAGCGGTTACGCGGTCTGGCTGCTTGGCCTGTTCGCGGTGTCGATCGGCCTGCCGTTCTTCGCGCTCGCCGCCAACAACCCGCTGTTGCAGGCATGGTTCGTGCGCACCGGTCATCCCGGCGGCCGCGATCCATATTTCCTCTATGCGTCGTCGAACATCGGCAGCTTCCTTGCGCTGCTGTCCTATCCGTTCCTGTTGGAGCCGTCGCTGACTTTGCGCGGCCAGAACCTGCTGTGGACCATCGGTTACGGCGTGCTGATTCTGCTGATCGCGAGCTGCGGCGTGATGCTGCTGCGTTCGCCGCAAACGGTTGCGACGGAGTCGGAGGTCGAAAACGCAGACGATCGCCCGCCACCGACGTGGCTCGTCCGCCTGCGCTGGATTTTCCTTGCGGCGGTGCCGTCCGGCCTGCTGATCGCGGTGACGGCGCACATTTCCACCGATGTCGCCGCCGCGCCGCTGTTGTGGGTGCTGCCGCTCTCGCTCTATCTCTTGACGTGGGTGCTGGTGTTCCAGTCGCGCCCGCTGCTGCCGCACACATGGATGCTGGCGTTGCAGCCGCTCGCGATTGCCGGCGTCATCGTGCTGCTGGCGGTCGGCGGCGAGCAGAACCTGTTGCTGACGCTGGGCGGCCATCAGCTTTGCTTCTTCGTCATCGCGATGGCTTGCCATGGCGAATTGGCGCGCACACGCCCCGCGCCGCGCTATCTCACCGGCTTCTATGTCGCGCTGTCGTTCGGCGGCATGGTCGGCGGCTTGTTCGCAGGCCTCATCGCGCCGTTCACGTTCTCATGGATCGCCGAGTATCCCATCCTCATCGTGCTCGCCGCGCTGTGCCGTCCGCCGTTCCGCGAACGCTGGCCGAATCTGATCCGCTGGTATTGGGTATTGCTGGTGCTGCTGGCGGTGGGATTGATTGCGCCTACGCTTAGCGGCGGCGCGTGGTTCACCTGGCTCGAACAACAGCGCGTTTATGTCATCGGCGCGCTGGGTGGCCTCGCGGCACTGGTCGCGCTGCTGCCGCGCGGCAATCGTTGGAAGGTCGCAGGTACAGTAGCGCTGACCTTGTTGTTGCTGCGTGTCTATCCGTCGGACGAGGGACGTGTGACCACGGTGCGCAGTTTCTTCGGCGTCCACAAGATCGTGGTCACGCCCGGCGGGCACTATCACGTGCTGATGCACGGCACCACCATCCACGGCGCCGAACGCATGCTGAACGACGACGGCACCAAGGTGACCGGCCGTCCCGAGCCGATTTCCTACTATGACAAGGACGGCGGCCTCGGTCAGGCCATCGCCGCGATCCGCACGCGCAAGGGCGGGCCGATCCGTGTCGCGGTGATCGGCCTCGGCGCCGGAACGCTGGCCTGCGCTTCGGTGCCCGGCGAGGATTGGAAATTCTTCGAGATCGACCAGACCATGATCGATACCGCGCGCGACCCGCGCCACTTCACTTTCATCGAGAAGTGCGCGCCATCGATGAAGCCGGTGTTGGGCGATGCGCGGCTCACTTTCGCGCGCGAGCCCGACGGGCAATACGATCTGATCATCGTCGATGCCTATTCGTCCGATGCGATCCCTATTCATCTCGCCACGCAGGAAGCAATGGCGATCTATCGGTCGAAACTTGCGCCGCAGGGTGCGGTGGCGATGCACGTTTCCAACCGGCATCTCGAACTCGCCAGCGTGGTGGCCGGTATTGCCGGCGCCAACGGGCTGACAAGCTGGCATTTCAATGAGGATTCCGGCCGTGACGACAGCTATGTCTTCACCACCGACGTGGTGATCTCGGCGCGCGCGGACGCCGATATCGGCAGTCTCGCGTCGAACGCGAAATGGGTGAAGACCGTCCCGTCCCCCGATCAGCGGGTTTGGACCGACGATTATTCGAATATCCTCGGCGCGGTGTGGCGTCGCCTGCGCGACGGGGACAATTAGGCTGGGTTATCGGAAGCCGTCACCCTGAGGTGGCCGTGCTCTTGCGCGGCCCTCGAAGGGCGACGGCGATCCTCCGCGGCTCGCTTGCGCTCGCACCTCAGGATGACGCCGTCGCGGTGGCAACTTCAGTTCATCGTAATCTGAGGGGCGCTTGGTTTACTCAATCCGCGTCGGAGAACAAGCCGCGCGGGCGCAGATAGGGGCGCGGCGCGTAATAGCCCTGTTGCGAGCCGTAATAATCAGACGAGTCATAGCCGCGCGGCACGGCATATTGCTGTCCGTACTGATCGCCGTAAACCTGTCCCTGATAGACGCGGCGATAGGGGCGCGGCGACGGATAGCGTTGATCGCTGCTGCTGCCGTCAGCGGGATAGATGTAGCCGTCATCGTCGCGCGTGATCTGTTGTTGCGGCTGCACCGGGCGTTGCACGCGGCGCGCTTGCGGCGACAGGTCGATCGGATTGCCGGCTGCATCGTAACCGGTCTCGATATCGCTTGCGATTGGATCGCGTCGCGCCGCGGCAGTCTTCGACTTACCCTTGCGGGCGAGAGCAACGCGGGACGAACCGGTCAGCGTCACCGTGGTGGTGAGCAGGCCGTCGCGCTTCACCAGATCGTAAAGCGTCGCCGCATGGGCGCGCGACAGCCGCACGCAGCCGTGCGAGACCGGCATGCCGAGACTCTTTTCCGAGAACGTGCCGTGGATCGCATGGCCTTTCTTGGTGAAGAAGATCGAATTCGGCATCGGCGCGTCGTCGAATTCCTTGGAGAAGTGGTCCGGCTCCATGCGGAAGGTCTGGAAACTGCCGTTGGGCGTTTCGTGCGACGGGTTGCCTGTCGACACCGGCCACTGATAGCGCTGCACACCGTCGACGGCGACAGTCATCATCTGATTGTCCTTGTCGACGGTGATGGAGACCTTGGCCAGGGCGGCGGTGGGGGCCGCTGCGAGCATCAACGCCGCAACCGGAATGAGCAACGAACGCATGTGTTTCCTGGCCTCCAGATTCGACTTCCGGCGTGGTGCCTGAAATCGAAGGTCGCTTGCCCGCCCGCCCAATCGCTTATATGCGCACGATCCGGCGGCGGTTCCAGTCCCATAACCGATCAATCTTAATCGTACGGTGACACGCGTTCGTGCAATTGACGAATGGCGGAAGAATGGCCGGGGGCCCCTGTTGGCGGCCCCGCAATTCATGGTAACGGGCAACCGGTTTGACACGACCGTCGCAACCAATCGCGATTTCGTGCGTTATCGTGGGCAATCTGTTTGTCGGCGTCGCTTCGGCCGCCGGCCTCTTTTGATTGGTAACCCGCGAGGAGCCCCGATGACCATCCAAGCCGCGAAAACACAAGCCGTTGCTCTGCCGTCCCGCCCGTCGCTGCGCATTCACCTGGCCATGGCCGCATTGGCCGCGGCGTTGTTTGCGGCGCCCAATCTGGCACATGCCCAGGGCGTGATCGGCGGAATGGAGCGGGGCGCGCATCAGGGCTCGCGCGAGGGTAATCGCGCGGCCGGGCCGATCGGCGGCGCGGTGGGCGGCGCTATCGGTGCGGGCGTCGGCGGTGTGGTCGGCGGCGTCAAGGGCGTGCTCGGCATTCCCGATCGCGGCCCGTATCGCGGCAAGCGCTGCCGTGGCTACTACGACCGTCATCACCACTTCCATTGCTATCGCCGCCGATAGAGCGGGCCGCCGATAGAGCGGAATGACAAAAAGGCCCGGAGATGTCTCCGGGCCTTTTTGTTTGAGCTTTGCTTGAGCGATGTCGGTTCGGTCAGTTTCGGAGCCGATAGCCGGTCTTGAAAATCCACCAGATCGTAACGAGACAGATCGCGAGGAAGGCGAGCGTGAGGCCGACGCTGACGCCGAGGCTGACGTCGGCGATCTCGTAAAAGCTCCAGCGGAAACCGCTGATGAGATACACCACCGGATTGAACAGCGTCAGGGTGCGCCAGCCCGAGGGCAGCATGTTCACCGAATAGAAGCTGCCGCCGAGGAACGTCAGCGGCGTCACCACCAGCAGCGGGATCGCCTGCAATTTTTCGAAGTTGTCGGCCCAGATGCCGATGATGAAGCCGAGCAGGCTGAAGGTGACGGCAGTGAGCACCAGGAACGCCAGCATCCAGAACGGATGATGGATATGCAGGGGTACGAACAATCCGGCGGTGCCGAGGATGATCAGGCCGAGCAGGATCGACTTGGTGGCGGCGGCGCCGACATAGCCGATGACGATTTCGAGGTAGGACACCGGCGCCGACAGGATTTCATAGATGGTGCCGACGAATTTCGGAAAGTAGATTCCGAACGAGGCGTTGGAAATGCTTTGCGTCAGCACCGACAGCATCACCAGTCCCGGCACGATGAAGGTGCCGTAGCTGACGCCCTGGATTTCGCTGATGCGCGAGCCGATGGCCGCGCCGAACACCACGAAATAAAGCGAGGTTGAGATCACCGGCGAGACGACGCTTTGCAGCAGCGTGCGCCAGGTGCGGGCCATTTCGAACAGGTAGATGGCACGGATCGCGGTCAGGTTCATGCGCCTCGCCTCACCAGGCTGACGAAGATGTCTTCGAGCGAATTCTGTGTAGTACTAAGATCCTTGAAGCGGATGCCGGCGTTGCTGAGATCGCCGAGCAGTGCGGTGATGCCGGTGCGCTCGCCTTGCGTGTCGTAGTTGTAGGTCAGCCGCATCCCGTCGTCGTCCAGGGTGAGCCGATAGGGTTCGAGCACCGTCGGCAGCGTGGCGAGACGTTCCTGCAATTGCAACGTCAGTTGCTTGCGGCCGAGCTGCCGCATCAACGTCGCCTTCTCCTCGATCAGGATGATCTCGCCCTTGTTGATGACGCCGATGCGGTCGGCCATCTGCTCGGCTTCCTCGATGTAGTGCGTCGTCAGAATGACGGTGACGCCGGCATCGCGCAGTGTCCCGATCACCTCCCACATGCCCTTGCGCAGTTCGACATCGACGCCGGCGGTGGGTTCGTCGAGGAACAGGATCTGCGGTTCGTGCGACAGCGCCTTGGCGATCATCACGCGGCGCTTCATGCCGCCGGACAGTTCGATGATGCGACTGTCCTTCTTGTCCCACAGCGAGAGGTCTTTCAGGACTTTCTCGATGTGAGCCGGGTTCTTCGGCTTGCCGAACAGGCCCCGGCTGAAACTGACGGTGGCCCACACCGTCTCGAATGCGTCGGTGTGTAATTCCTGCGGCACCAGCCCGATCAGCGATCGCGCGGCGCGATAGTCGGCGTTGATGTCGTGGCCGCCCACCGACACCTTGCCGGTGCTGAGATTGGCGATGCCGCAGATGATGCTGATCAGCGTGGTCTTGCCCGCGCCGTTCGGCCCAAGCAGCGCGAAAATCTCGCCGCGTCGGATGTCGAGGCTGACGTCCTTCAGCGCCGTGAAGCCGGAGCCATAGGTTTTCGAGAGATGCGTGACGGAAATGATGGGGGGCATGCGCGAACGGTGGATGGAGGAGGCGGAAAGGGCGGTCGGTCTCCCCACATAGGAAGGCGATCACGGTTCCGCAATCGGTCAGAGCAAAATGAATCGAGATTGAATCGAAGAGTGCTACTCCGAGTAGTCACCGGAAATGCATCCCAGTTTTCGAATTCGGCTAACCGCTTGAACATGAATCAAATTCGGTCATGCCCGGGCATCCACGTCTTTCTTGTTGAGTTCTGTAAAGACGTGGATGGCCGGAATAAATCCGGCCATGACGAGTAAACAGCAAGAGGAGACCGTCGCGTCGGTGACCTAAGCCCGCTGAATGAAACTGTCGACCACCTTTTTCTCGCCGGCCTTGTCGAAGGCGATGGAGAGTTTGTTGCCGTCGATCTTGACGATGCGGCCATAGCCGAATTTCTGGTGAAACACCCGGTCGCCCAGTGAATACTCCGACGTGGTGCCGGTCGATTTCGCGATCAATTCGCCTTCGATGGTGAGCGGCGCGTGGCGTGCGCGCGACCCGCCGCCGGCGCCGTAAGGCGTGCCGGCTTCGTTGAAGCCGCCGCGCGAGCGGTTGGCCTGCGCGCGCTGCCAGCCGGGCGTCGAATAGCTTGAGCCGAACGCTTCGAGATTGTCGAAGCGCGACGCGCCGTAACCGCTCGAGCCGCCCCAGCCGGAGCCGCCCTTGGATTCGGTGATCTCGACATTGTCCGCCGGCAGTTCGTCGAGGAAGCGCGAGGGGACTGTGGTCGACCAGGTGCCATGAATGCGGCGGTTGGTGGCGAAATAGAGCTTGGCGCGGCGGCGGGCGCGGGTGATACCGACATGGGCGAGGCGGCGTTCTTCCTCAAGGCCGGCGCGGCCCTGTTCGTCGAGCGCGCGTTGATGTGGGAAGAGGCCTTCCTCCCAGCCCGGCAGGAACACGTTGTCGAATTCGAGACCCTTGGCGGAATGCAAGGTCATCAGCGACACCGCGTCTTCCTCGGGACCGCCGTCGCGATCCATCACCAGCGAGATGTGTTCGAGAAAACCTTGCAGGTTCTCGAACTCCTCCATCGAGCGCACCAGTTCCTTGAGGTTCTCAAGGCGGCCGGCGGCATCGGCCGAGCGATCCTTCTGCCACATCTCGGTATAGCCGGATTCATCCAGCACGATTTCCGCAAGCTCGGTATGCGGCATTGCCTGGCTTTGCATCCGCCAGCGGTCGAAATTGTCCATCAGGCCGCGCAAGGTGCCGCGCGGTTTCGGCTTCAACTCGTCGGTGTCGGCGATGGCGCGCGCCGCCGCGGCCAGCGACATACGTTGCTTGCGGGCGTGATCGTAGAGCAACTGCACGGTGGCGTCGCCGATGCCGCGTTTCGGTACGTTGACGATGCGCTCGAAGGCGAGATCGTCGGCAGGCGAATTGATGACGCGCAGATAGGCGAGCGCGTCGCGGATTTCGGCGCGCTCGTAGAAGCGCGGGCCGCCGATCACGCGATAGGGCAGGCCGAGCGTGACAAAGCGGTCTTCGAACTCGCGCATCTGGAACGAGGCGCGCACCAGAATGGCGACTTCGTTGAGCTTGTCGCCGGCGCGCTGCAACTGCTCGATCTCTTCGCCGATGGCGCGAGCTTCTTCTTCCGAATCCCACGCGCCGGTGACGGTGACCTTCTCGCCCTCGACATCCTCGGTGCGTAGCGTCTTGCCGAGCCGGCTTTCGTTATGCGCAATCAGGTGCGAGGCGGCGGCGAGGATGTGGCCGGTGGATCGATAATTGCGTTCGAGACGAATAATTTTCGCGCCCGGAAAATCGTGATCGAAGCGCAGGATGTTGTCGACCTCGGCGCCGCGCCACCCGTAAATCGACTGATCGTCGTCGCCGACGCAGCAGATGTTTTTCTGTCGCAGAGTCTCGACCGGTGTGGGCGAGTCCTCGTCAACTTTGCCGCTGCGCGGTTCAGCATGCTCTCCCGCAAGGGGGGGGGGAAGCGGGGTATTTGCCGACGTCTGCGACAACAGCCGCAGCCAGAGATACTGCGCGACGTTGGTGTCCTGATATTCGTCCACCAGAATGAACTTGAAGCGGTTCTGGTAGCCCCGCAGCACGTCCGGATTTTCGCGGAACAGCCGGATGTTCTCCAGCAGCAGATCGCCGAAGTCGGCGGCGTTCAGCGTCTTCAATCGTTCCTGATAGGCCGTGTAGAGCTTGCCGCCACGGCCGTTGCCGAACACGGCGGCCTCGCCGGAGGGTACCTGCGACGGCGTCAGGCCGCGATTCTTCCAGCCGTCGATCAGTCCGGCCAGCATCCGCGCCGGCCAGCGTTTGTCGTCGATGCCGTCGGCTTGCAGCAATTGTTTCAGCAGCCGCACCTGATCGTCGACGTCGAGCACGGTGAAGTTGGATTTCAACTGCACCAGTTCGGCGTGCACCCGCAGGATGCGGCCGCCGATCGAGTGGAAGGTGCCGAGCCACGGCATGCCCTCGACGGTGTGGCCGAGCATCTGGCCGAGCCGGTGCTTCATCTCGCGCGCGGCCTTGTTGGTGAAGGTCACCGAGAGTATCTCGTGAGGCCGGGCGCGGCCGGTGGAGAGGATGTGGGCGATCCGCGACGTCAGCACCCGCGTCTTGCCGGTGCCCGCGCCGGCCAGCACCAGCACCGGGCCGTCCAGCGTCTCCACCGCCTCGCGCTGCTCGGGATTGAGCGCGGCGAGATAGGGCGGCGCAGCAGTGGCGCGGGCGCGCGCGGCAATGCCGCCGGCCATCGGCTGATGGTCGGGCAGGTCATGGCGCGGTTCTTGGCGCGGCAATTTGCTCAGTTCGGTCATGCGAATCAGTTTCCGGCCCACGATGGCACCGTGAACCTGTGATGGGGAGACTCCTGAAGCAGGATTCGACCAGATATAGGGCGGAACGGCGGGTTTTCCCACCGCGGCACACGGGAACCCGCTATTTCACCGGCATTCCGATCTTGCGGCCAACCCCTTCGGGGCGCGGGCAGGCGTCGTGCGCCTTCACCACCGCTGCGATATTGGCGCGAATATCCGGCGGAAACGGCGCGGTCTTGCGCGCCGCCATGTCGACATGGATCGACATGTTTTCCGAGGTCGCCGACAGCCAGCCCTCGGTGGCGTGGCGCAACTCCTGAAACGTGTGCAGGCGTTTTTCGTCCGTTGCCACCAGCAGGATCGAAACCTGCACCGGATCGTCGAGATGCACTTCGCGCAGATAGCGTACGTGGCACTCCGCCGTGAAGGTCGAGCCGCCGCGTGCCTTGAGATATTGCGGGCCGATCCCGAGTTCGGCCCAGAGCGCGTCGATACTGCGATCGAACAACACGTGGTAGTAGGCCATGTTGAGGTGGCCGTTGTAGTCGATCCAGGCCGGTTCGATCTGCATCACCGGCGCTAGGTACGGCACCTGGGTCAGCGGCAATCCGGCGGCATTGATCGTCATGGCAATTCCTTGTTCGGGCGCAAAGCCGGCGGCACCGGTTTTGCGAGGATGGGTTTGTGCGATTGCTTGACCCGTTATACATCCTTTGCAACGGTTGCGTCGCCGGGAGGAAAACACAATGAATATTCACAATCCATTCGATCTGCCGCACGCGGACCCCAAGGCGCTGGCGAACGCGCTGGAGTCGCTGGCTGCGCGGTTCGGCAACCGGCTGGTGACCTCGCAGGCGGTGCGCGAGCAGCACGCCCACACCATGACGTGGCTGAAATCGCAGCCGCCGGATGCGGTGGTGATGGCGCAGGAAACCGCCGACATTCAGGACGTGGTGCGGATTTGCGCCGCCAACGGCGTGCCGGTGATCGCGTTCGGCACCGGCACCTCGCTGGAAGGGCAGGTCAATGCGCCGGCCGGCGGCGTCTGTATCGACCTGCGTGACATGAACAAGGTGCTTGCGGTTCACGTCGAGGACCTCGATTGCGTGATTCAGCCCGGCATCACCCGCAAGACGCTGAACGAAAACCTGCGCGATCAGGGCGTGTTCTTCCCGATCGATCCCGGCGCCGATGCCTCGATCGGCGGCATGGTCGCGACCCGCGCCTCCGGCACCAATGCAGTGCGCTACGGCACCATGCGCGACAACGTGCTGGCGCTGAAGGTGGTGCGCGGCGACGGCGAGATCATCACCACCGGCACGCGCGCGAAGAAGTCGTCGGCCGGCTACGACCTGACGCATCTGTTCGTCGGCGCCGAAGGTACGCTCGGCATCATCTCCGAACTCACCATCAAGCTGCGCGGCATTCCCGAAACCATCGCCGCCGCGTCGTGTTCGTTCGAAAGTGTCGAGGGCGCCTGTCAGGCCACTATCCTGGCGATCCAGACCGGCATTCCGCTGGCGCGCATCGAGTTGCTCAACGCCGCGCAGGTGCGGGCGGTCAACGCCTATTCGAAACTGACTTTGCCGGAAACGCCGCTGCTGCTGCTGGAATTTCACGGCAGCGAGGTCGAGGTGGCCGAGCAGACCCGCCGCTTCGGCGAGATCGCGCGGGAATGCCACGGCGGCTCGTTCGAATGGACCACCCGGCCGGAGGATCGCACGCGACTGTGGCAGGCACGGCACGACGCTTATTGGGCGGTGCGCGGCCTGCGCCCTGGCGCCGGCGTGGTCGCGACCGACGTCTGCGTGCCGATCTCGCGACTGGCGGACTGCGTCACCGAAACGGAAGCCGACCTGATCCGCCTCAACCTGCTGTCGCCCATCGTCGGCCATGTCGGCGACGGCAATTTCCATTGCTCGCTCTTGTGCGACGTCAACGATCCCGACGAAATGGCACGGGCCGACGATTTCATGCACCGGCTGGTGGAGCGGGCGCAGTCGATGGACGGCACCTGCACCGGCGAGCACGGCATCGGCCAGGGCAAGCAGAAATATCTCGTCGGCGAACTCGGCCCTGAGGCGCTGGACGCCATGCGCGCGCTGAAGCGGGCGCTCGATCCGCAGAATATCTTCAATCCGGGCAAGATCGTCCCGCCCGTATGATTTACCTGCGAGGTCATTGACCGAACCTCGCCGGTCGTCTCAAATCGAACTATGCGGGATTGCCGCGCTGTGGACTCGAAGCATCGCGCTTCGTGACGCTTTTGAGAAGGTCGGTGATCCATGCGCGCGCGCTTCTTCTACGGCTGGGTAATTGTCGCCATCACCTTCGTGACGATGGCCATCGGGGTGAACGCGCGCACGGCGTTTTCGCTGTTCTTCCCGTCGATCGTCGATGAATTCCACTGGGAGCGGGGCCTCACCGCTGGCGCGTTCTCGTTCGGCTTCGTCGTCTCCGCCGTCTTCAGCCCGTTGATCGGCCGCATGATGGACCGCTTCGGCCCGCGCGTGGTGATGGAAACCGGTGTGCTGCTGATGGCCGCCGGCCTGCTGCTGGCGCCGCTCACCACCGAAGTCTGGCATCTGTATCTGACCATGGGGCTTCTGGTCGGCGGCGGCAGCGTCTGCCTCAGCTACACCGGGCAGTCGCTCTATCTGCCGAACTGGTTCGTGCGTCAGCGCGGTCTGGCGATGGGGCTCGCCTTCGCCGGCGTCGGCATCGGCTCGATCATCATGTTCCCATGGATCGGCTATGTCATCGCGCATGCCGGCTGGCGGTCGGCCTCGACCGCGCTCGGCATCCTGATGCTGGTGGTGCTGGTGCCGATCAACCTGATGGTGCGCAAGCGTCCGCAGGACATGGGACTGCTGCCCGACGGCGACGACCACAGCGACAGCGCGGCGATGCAAGCGAGGCGGCCGACGGTGGTGATCGTCGATTCGGCGTGGGCGGCGACCGACTGGACGTTGTCGCGTGCGCTGCGCACCGCGCCGTTCTGGTGGCTGTCGCTCGGCTTCTTCTGCGGCTTGTATTCGTGGTACGCGGTCCAGGTTCATCAGACCAAATATCTCGTCGAGGTCGGTTTCAGTTCCACCGTCGCCGTGTGGGCGCTCGGCGCGGTCAGCCTGCTCGGCATCCCGAGCCAGATCGTGCTGGGTGGTCTCTCGGACCGAATTGGCCGCGAGTGGATATGGACTATCAGCGGTCTGGGCTTCGTCATCTGCCTCGCCGCGCTGATCGGACTTGCCTATGTTCCCAGCATGGCGCTGGTCTATCTGATGATCGTCGCGCAGGGCCTGATCGGTTACGGATCGACCGCGGTGATGGCCGCGGTGGTTGTGGAGATTTTCGAGGGCAAGCATTACGGCAGCATTTTCGGGACGATCATGCTGGCCGGGCTGGCTGGCGGCGCGGCAGGGCCGTGGATCACCGGCCTGCTGCACGACTGGTATGGCGACTACACCGCGGCGTTTCTGCTGGCGATCGCTTTCAGTCTGCTCGGCTGCGCGGCGATCTGGTTCGCCGCGCCCCGCAAGGTGCGCGCGGTGGCCGGGCGCGCGCATCTGTTCGATCGCGAGCGCGCCGGTGCCGTAACATCCGACGCGCGATAGCGGTTCAGTGTCACAACCGGTGCGCGCCGCAGCGCTGTGACTTTGCCAAACTTGTTGCTATAAGTTTGCAGCGATAAGCGAGCGTGTTTGACGCTGTCGCCGCCGCTGCATCAAAATCGGTGTGCCGACGGTACCGCCAGCGGATGCGCGGTCTGAAATCCGGTTCGGGTGGGGGCCGGAATCGCGCTGGAGAGGGAGACGCCGTGCAGACAACCCTGCTCGGATTGGCAATCGCCTTTATTGTTGCGCTGATCGCGGCGCTGGTCGGTCCTCACTTCATCGACTGGACCCGGTTTCGCCCGCAGTTCGAAGTCGAGGCGAGCCGCATTCTGGGGGCGCCAGTACGCGTCAGCGGATCGCTTGACGCGAGGCTGTTGCCGACACCATCGCTGCGCCTTCAGTCGATCGTCGTCGGCGGCCCCAACGATCCGGGACGTATCCGTGCCGATAATCTCGCCGTCGAGTTCAGTCTCGGCTCGCTGATGCGTGGTGAATGGCGCGCCACCGAACTCACCGTCAACGGCGTCGCGCTCGATCTTGGCCTCGATCAGAAGGGCCGGATCGACTGGCCCGTTTCTTCCGACAACCCCAATCTCGCCGCGCTGGCGATCGACAGGGTCAACCTCACTGGTCGCGTTGCGCTGCATGACGCCGCGAGCCGCAGCACGCTGGAACTGAACGACATCGCGTTCAGCGGCGATGTGCGTGGCCTCGCCGGATCGGTGCGCGGCAACGGCAACTTCACGGTGTCGGGCACGCGTTATCCGTTTCGCGTTTCGTCCTCTCAGGAGAGCGGCGGTGCGCGCGTTCGTCTGACGCTGGACCCCGGTCTGCACGGATGGATGGTCGATCTCGATGGCGTGCTGGCGTTTGAAGCGCGGGTCCCACGCTTTGACGGCACGATGGCGGTGGCGAGGTCCGCCCCCGATGGGACTGCGCCGGATTCCGTGACACCATGGCGGTTGTCGACGAAGCTGAAAGCGGATCCTATCAAGGCCTCGCTGGCGCAACTCGAGATCAGCTACGGCAACGATGATGCCGCAATGAAGTTGACGGGGCTCGCCGATTTTCGTTTCGGCGGCAAGCCGCTGTTGCAGGCGCTATTGTCCGCGAAGCAACTCGATGCCGACAAGCTATTGGTGAAACAAAGCGGCTCGACCGAGCCCGTGCAAATGATGCCGGGACTGCGCGCGCTGTTGACCGCGCTGCCGCAAGCGCCGTTGCCGACTCGGATCGACATCAACGCGGAGCGCATCATCCTGGGCGGCCGCCCGGTACAGGACCTCGATCTGACGCTGCGCGCCGCCAGCGGATCGTGGAGCGTGGATCGGTTGGAGGTGCGTGCCCCCGGCACCACCGATATCAGCATTCAGGGTGCGCTGGCGCCATCCCGCGGCGCGAACGACGCTGCATCCGATACCGATGACAGTTTCAAGGGGGCGCTCAAGATCGATTCATCCGATCCCGGTACCTTCACGGCGTGGCTGCTCGGCCGTAGCGATGCGACGGCGCAAAAGCAGAAGCCGCTGCATGTCGCCGGCAATGTGCATCTTGCGTCGGATCGTATCGCCCTCGACGATCTCAAGGCCGAGGTCGATGGCGGTGCCGTCACCGGGCGCATCGCCTGGGCGGCGCGCAAGGACGGCAACGCATCCAGCTTCGATGCCAGTCTTGCGGCCGATCGCCTCGATCTCGACGCGATGGTGGCACTGGTGCGCGCCATCGGCATTCCGCAAAAGGATTGGCCGGATCGCGGACAACTTGCCCTCAATATCGCGCATGCCGTGTCATCTGGAGAGGAGTTGCGACCGTTCGTCGCCAAACTCCGTTATGACGACAAGACGGTCGCACTGGATGCGCTGAAGGTCGGCCAAAAGAGCGGTTTGACCGTCGATGGCTCGGGTGCGTTTCGTCGTGACGCCGAGACAGGCAGCATGGTATTGCAGGCAGCCGCGCCATCGGTTGCGTCCATTGCCGGACTGATCGCGCCGTGGGCACCGTCATTCGCCGAACGATTGCAGGCGCAGGCTGGGCAAAGGTCGGGTGCCGCGCGCCTGAAACTCGATATCAATCTCGACAAGGATGCCAGCGACGCGCAGCGCGCCAATGCGCGCGCGACGCTGGCGCTGACGGCGCCGCGCCTCAACGGCAGCGTGACGTTACGCGCCGCGCCGAGGCGGGAGGCGGTGCACGCCATGGACGCCGATGCGCTCGCGAAAACTCCGCTCGATTTCGCCGTCGATGCATCCGCGGAGAACGGCGCGGTGCTCCTTGAATGGCTTGGCCTCGATCGCACGATGGTTGCCAGCGAAGGTGCGGCGCGCTTGACCGGTTCGGCGCGTGGGATGTGGCACGCCGCATGGCAGGTGAAAACAGCGCTTTCAGCCGGTTCGCTCACTGCCGAGGTCCATGGCGAGGTGACGCCGACGGCGCAAAAATCCGCCGATCTCATCGTCAAGCTGCAAGGCGCCAACCTTGCACCGTTGCTTGGCCTCGATGCATCGAACCCGCTCGGACGCGATGCGAGCCTGTCATCGCACGTCACGCGCACCGGCGATAAAATTCAGCTTGGGGATCTCGACGTCTCCGCCGCGGGAACGCGGCTGCGTGGGCGCATTGGATTTGCGCTCGGCGATCAAGGCGAGTTCGACGGCGAACTTGGCATGGACAAGCTCGATCTGCCGCAAGTCTTCGCGCTGCTGATCGGATCGGCCGGGCGCGACAAGGGCGGACCGCTTGGCAGGAATTTACTGGAGGGCTGGCGCGGCAAGATCAATTTTCAGGCGCTCCATGGCCAGTTGCCGGCCGGGCTTGAACTGCAACCGGTGAACGGCACGATCCGAAGCGACGGACGCTCCGTTGCGATCAACGCGATGAAGGGCAAGATCGGCGGCGGCGAGGCGAGGGCCGAACTCGATGCCCGGCAGACGGCGGATGGATTGGCCCTGAGTGGCGATCTGCAACTCGATGGCGTCGACGGCACCGCGTTGCGCTATCGCGGACTGGCGATGCCGTCCGGCAAAGCGTCGATGCGCATGACATGGGCCAGTCAGGGACGCAGCATTGCGGCGTTGACTGGGGCGCTAACGGGTAGTGGGACCCTGACGATCGATGCCGCGCGGATCCCCGGACTTAATCCGGATGTGTTCGACATGGCCATTAAGGCCAGCGATGGCGGCAAGGCCGCGAACGAGGATCAGCTTCGGCAGATCGTGGCGCCGGAATTGCTGCGTGGCGAGCTTGCCGTCAAGCAGGCGCAGATTCCTTTCATTTTGCGGGACGGCCGCGTGAGCGTCGGAGCGACGACGCTGCAAGCCGACGGTGCGCGCGCCGTGGTGTCCGGCGGTTACGATATCGTTGCCGATCAGCTCGATGTACGCGCCAATCTGACATCGTCCGCTGTCAAGTCGGTAAATGGCTCGCCGCAGCTTGAGGTCTTCGCGGTAGGAACCCCCGATGCGTTGACGCGTAACGTCGACGTTGCTGGCCTGTCGTCATGGCTGGCTTTGCGGGTGATTGATCGCGAAACACGGCGGCTGGACGCGATCTCGCGCGGCGAGGCCGCGCCGCAAACGCTCGCAGCGCCCACCCCGCCAGTAAAGCCCGAAGCATTGAAGCCCGAAGCGTCAAAACCCGAGGCGCCGAAGCCTGAAGCGGCAAAGCCTGAAGCGGCAAAGCCTGCTGAACCGCCGCCGCCGCCGCCGCCGATTGCCGAGGTGCCGCTTCCTGACGGCGATCCGCGTCGCGCGCCCGCGAAGCCGAAGGACGCTGCGCCGAAGAAACCACCGCCGCCGCAGGCGACCGATGCCGGGACGGGGCCTGCCGTCGCGCCATTGCCGCCGCCGATCGAGGTACGACCCGCGCCCGGCGCGAAGGCGGCGCCAAAGCCGCATGCGCCGCTGATTCTGACGCCGCCGACGGGGCGCGAGCAACGTTCGGGTTTGTGACGGTTGCTGGATATGTTCCGAAGAAGAGAGCGTGCGTTTTAACGCGCTGCAATCGCGCTATCGATGACTTCCTGCTCGACTAGCGGGGCGATGCCGGGAGAGTCGATTCGACGCTCTCCAATCATCATCATGCTGACGGCACGGGTGCGGAAGTAATCCAGAACAAAAAGACGAATCGCGGATGAGAGATTTGCCGTCTTGCGATGGATGTCGATGCTGGCCAGTTGCGTTGAGAGACTCACGCCGCGACGCGTGGCGATGTCCTTCAGGCTGTCCCAGAATGCATCTTCCAGACTGACGCTGGTCTTGTGGCCACCGACCATGACGGATCGTTTGACGACTGCATATTGGAGGACGCACGGGAATGGCGCCTCGTCATCGCTCCGGTGCATGCTGTCGCTTGCCATGAAATGCTCCCCCATCGCGACCCGGCGGCATTCTGTGTCGACGGTGCTGTAAATTTAGCTCAAACCGTTCGCGTCGGATATTCGGGAAACAACCTAGAGTCCTTCACCGTATGAAGGCGAAAGACACGTGTTTCGTACTCAGCGCTTCGGATGAACCGAAAACGCTACGGGCGTGGATGAGCCGAGTGCGGTGGGTGCGTTTGCGACGTGCGAAGCTTCGCGGCGTGTCGATCTTGCGGCGCGAGGCAGAAGATCGACAGATCAGATGCTGGGACGGATTTCGTTGTCCACCGCCGAAGGCGCGGTGCGATTACGGAAGTAATCGAGCACGAACAGGCGGATGGCCGACGACAGGTTGCCCTGCTGGCGGTTGCTGTCGATCTCGCCGACCAATTCCGACAAGGTCATGTTACGACGCGCGGAGATTTCCTTCATGCCGTTCCAGAAGGCTTCCTCCAGGCTGACGCTGGTCTTGTGTCCGGCAATTACAATGGAGCGTTTCACTACCGGCGATTTCATGACTGATCCTTGTCGATGCGATGCTGATCCAACAGGGCTTGCGCCCTGCGCGAGCGATCGTCTTCGATGGCTCGTTCGGATTTGCTGCGGCCGAATCGCGCGCGGTTGGCGTCCGCCTGCTTGGCGGACCGGTCGCGCTCGACGCGTTTCCTGTGTCGATTGAGATTGACGAGTTCGCCCAACGCAGCCTCCCTTAACCGACTTTGGTCAAGCGCGGAGCGCTATTACCCGAGGGAGGATGGCGTCGCAGTTTGAATTGGCTTGTTGCCATCGGCGGGCGTGATCTCGTTATATCTTCATATCTTCGGTCGGGTGGCGACCGGTGCGATATTCCGCTGGGGGAGTAACGCACTGTCGCACCATTATTTTTGGAATCTACCAGTCCTAAAGGCGTATGATTCATAATTATTCAGCGAACTAATCGCTGCCGACCAGAATACCGCTGCCGCGTATGGCGGGACCGATCAGCCGGGGTGGACCATCTTCTCGGGACGGACCAGGCGGTCGAATTCCTGACCGGTGACGAAGCCAAGCCGGATTGCCTCTTCCTTCAAGGTTGTGCCGTTGTTATGGGCAGTTTTGGCAACTTTGGCGGCATTGTCATAGCCGATCTTTGGTGCCAGGGCGGTCACCAGCATCAGCGACCGCTGCATGAGTTCCCGGATGCGTTGTTCATCTGCATGAACGCCATTAATGCAGTGATCGGTAAATGAACGGGCGGCGTCGGCGATCAGTTGAATGGAATTAGTCATACAATATGCCAGCACCGGCTTGTATACATTCAACTCGAAATGGCCCTGGCTTCCGGCGACGGTGATCGTCGCCTGATTGCCGAAAACGCGGCAGCACACCATGGTCATCGCCTCGCATTGGGTCGGGTTGACCTTGCCGGGCATGATCGAGGAACCCGGTTCATTTTCCGGCAAGATCAGTTCGCCGAGGCCGGAGCGCGGTCCGGAACCGAGGAATCGGATATCGTTCGCAATCTTGAACAGCGCGGTCGCGACCGAATTGATCGCGCCATGCACCGAGACATAGGCGTCGTTACTTGCGAGCGCCTCGAACTTGTTCGGCGCGCTGGTGAACGGAAGCCTGGTAATCGCAGCCGCGTGCTTGGCGAACATCGCGGCGAATTTTGGTTTGGCATTGAGGCCGGTGCCGACCGCCGTTCCGCCCTGTGCGAGTGGATAAAGCTCCCTTAGCGCGAGGCGCAATCGCGCGATGCCGCTTTCCACCTGTGCCGCGTATCCGGAAAATTCCTGTCCGAGCGTCAGTGGTGTCGCGTCCTGCGTATGGGTGCGGCCGATCTTGACGATTTTGGCGAACGCCTTCTCTTTCTTGCGTAGCGCTTTGGCGAGATAGGTGAGGGCCGGGATCAAATCAGCCGTGATCCGCTCTGCCGCCGCGATATGCATCGCGGTCGGAAACGAGTCGTTCGACGATTGACTCATGTTGACATGATCGTTCGGGTGCACCGGCGCCTTGGCGCCGCGCTTGCCGCCGAGCAATTCATTGGCGCGATTGGCGATCACCTCGTTGAGGTTCATGTTGCTCTGAGTGCCGGAGCCGGTTTGATACACCACCAGCGGAAACTCGTCGTCGTGCTTGCCGTCGATCACTTCCTGTGCCGCGCGGGCGATGGCGCTGGCGCGGCGTTGGTCGAGCAGTCCGAGTTTTCGATTGGTCTGTGCGGCTGCCAGCTTGACGATGCCGAGCGCACGCACGATGGGCATCGGCATGCGGTCACCGCCGATGCGGAAATTTTGTCGCGAGCGTTCGGTCTGCGCGCCCCAGTAGCGGTCGGCGGGGACTTCGATCGGGCCGAAGCTGTCGGTTTCGGTGCGCGTGTTGGAGGTGCGCGGCGCGCGCGTGGTCTTGCGGGAGGAAGAGGCCATGGTCGATGTCCAATGCGAGCATGAGGATTGGCATCGGGATATCGCGTTTCACGGCATTCTGCCATCGGTCAATGACGCGCGTGACGCGAAAACGCACGGCTCGATGCGATAAAGCCGCGTTACATGCGGCGCAAACGAGAATTTGGAAATGATCGAAATCAGCGCAAACAAGCGTCACGATTCTGACGTTCGTATCTTGTCGCAGCAAGTATGCTGACGAATGTCAGAACCAAAAGACCCCGGCGATTACTTCTTGCGGAAGCGATCGAGGCGGACGACTTCCGCGCCTTCGGTCGGCTTGGGCGGCTCATCGTCGTCCGTACCGCTTGAGTCGCCCGCCGCTGGCGGCGCGATTGTGGCGGTGGGCGCCTGGACTTCGGGCTGATCGACTGCCTGCGCGCCTGCGGCGTCGCCGGTTTCGAACTGCAAGCCGAATTGAACCGATGGATCGAGGAAGCTCTTGATCGCGCTGAACGGAACGACCAGCCGTTCCGGAACGCCGCCGAACGACAACCCAACCTCGAAACGATCCGGCGTCACCGTGAGATCCCAGAACTGGTGTTGCAGGATGATGGTCATTTCCTCCGGATACTGCGCAAGCAGCCGGGGTGAGATCTTTACGCCCTCTGCCCGGGAAAGGAACGTGATGTAGAAATGATGGTCCCCCGGCAGGCCGTGTTCGGCGGCGTCCGTCAGCACCTGCCGCAGCACGCCGCGCAGCGCGTCGCGCGCGAGGACGTCATATCTGATGTGATCTGTGGCCATCGATAGTTCTCTTGAGGTTGCCGCGTCGGCCGGGGCCGCGGATATCCGCCGCCCGACTCGCTGTTTGCGCCATGCTACTCCCGCGTCAAGCGCAGGTCAGCAGGCGGCGCGGATCGATGTACAGGACATTATGACGAAACGCCTCCCACTATCCGGAAGCGCCTGTCGATAAAAAGAAGTACGTCGATAGATAAAAGGTTGAGTGGAGGCTTCTGTTGCCAGGTGCCTCCGAACCCCGCCTAGCGGAGCTTAACCCACTAGGACTTTAGATTTGGTCTTTCAAACTGCGTTACGCAGCCTGAGCAACCGGAGCAAAGTTGTCGTTTGCAACTATTGCGTAGCCCGATAACGGCGGAACCATACCGAGAAAAAACACGCCCTTTACGCCCTCGTCGATCCTGTTTCGCCCCCGCCGAAGTTCCTGGTCCGCGGTGGAGGGAACTTGGGTGGAGGCGCCGGGTGCTGCCCCCGGGTCCGAATGGTTTATTGCGACGGCCATTTATTTCCATAGCCGGCGAACCGGCCTGCTCAATATAGGCGGCAAGGCGGCCCGGCGGAAGCCCTGCGTCGGTTTGCCCATCAGGCGGGCGGGTGGCTCCGCGCGCGGTGCAGGTGAGACCGCCGAAAACGCAACTTGGTGGCGATGCGCGAAGGCTTTAAGGCTTCGCCGATGCCATCCGATTCGCCCGCCACCGCTGCCCCGATGGAGCCGCCGCCGGCATTGCCGGGTGCGTTCGCGTTGTTCGTGGCTTTCGCCAAGATGTCGCTGGCGGGGTTCGGCGGGGTGCTGGTGTTCGCGCGGCGCGCCATCGTCGACAAGCACCGCTGGATGAGCGCCGACGAATTCAACGAAACCTTTGCGCTTTGTCATTTCCTTCCCGGCCCCAACATCGTCAACCTGTCGGTGGTGTTCGGTGCCCGGATTCGCGGTCTTACCGGCAGCGTCGCAGCCTTTGTCGGTCTGCTGGCGCCACCCTTTCTGATCGTCACGACATTAGCGGTGCTCTACGCGCATTTCGGCGATATCCCGGCCCTGCGACGGGTGTTGAACGGGGTGTCCTGCGCGGCGGTCGGACTGTTGTTGGCGGTGACGTGGCGGATGATGCTGCCGCTGTTGAAGCGGCGCGATCTGGTCGCGCTCGTCATGCTGATCGCAGTCTTCGTGGCGGTCGGCATCATGCGATGGCCGTTGCCGCAGGTGCTGTTGGCGACGATCCCGCTCAGCATCGCCGCGACTTGGCTGGCGCGGCGGAGACACGGGCAATGACCGGCGTCGGCACGCTGATCAACATCGCGCTGGCCTTCGGCTGGTTGTCTTTGTTCGCGGTCGGCGGTGCTGCCGCTGCCATTCCGGAAATTCACCGTATCGCCGTCGATCTCAACCAATGGATGACCGATACGCAGTTCGCCGATGCGTTCGCGATCGCGCAACTGTCGCCCGGACCCAACGTGCTCATCGTCTCGCTGGTCGGCTATCATGTCGCCGGAATCGCCGGTGGGCTGGTGGCGACGCTGGCGATGTGCGTGCCGACGGCGACGATGGCCTATATCGTCAGCCGGATGCTGAGCCGGGCTGGCGACTCACACTGGCCGGCGCTGGTGCAGGCCGCGCTGGTTCCGCTCTCGATCGGGCTGATGGCGGCAAGCGGCTTGGTCCTGGCCTTTGCTGCCGATGGCTCGATCGCCGCCGTGGTGTTGACGCTGGCGGCGGCGGTGCTGGCAGCAACGACCTCGCTCAATCCGGTGTGGCTGCTGGTGGCCGGCGGCATACTCGGATTGCTGGGGTGGATTTGAGCTGTTGATCGGCGGCCGGCGCGACCACATTTCCCCAATAATATTACCGATGGCCGGTCGTGTCGTCCGGCGCGGGGCGCTAGATTGGACGGAACGAGACGGACCCTCATGAACCAGTATCACGACCTGCTCGAACGCATTCTCGCCGATGGCGTGGAAAAGCACGACCGCACCGGCACCGGAACGCTGTCGGTATTCGGCCATCAGATGCGTTTCAATCTGGCGGCCGGATTTCCGCTGCTGACCACCAAGAAGCTGTCGCTCAAGTCGATCATTCACGAACTGCTCTGGTTCCTGAAGGGTGACACCAATATCAAGTACCTCAAGGATAACGGCGTCTCGATCTGGGACGAGTGGGCGGATGAGAACGGCGATCTCGGCCCGGTCTACGGTTCGCAGTGGCGCTCGTGGCCCGCGCCGGACGGACGCAGCATCGATCAGATCGCCAACGTCGTCGACATGATCCGGCGCAATCCGGATTCGCGGCGTCTGATCGTCTCGGCGTGGAATCCGGCCGAAGTCGACAAGATGGCGTTGCCGCCGTGCCATTGCCTGTTCCAGTTCTATGTCGCGCGCGGCAAGCTGTCGTGCCAACTCTATCAACGCTCCGCTGACGTTTTTCTCGGCGTGCCGTTCAACATCGCGTCCTATGCGCTGCTGACGATGATGGTCGCGCAGGTTACCGGGTTGAAAGCGGGCGAGTTCGTTCACACGCTGGGCGACGCGCATCTCTATTCCAACCATCTGGAGCAGGCGCGGTTGCAATTGACGCGGGAAACCCGCGCGCTGCCGACCATGACGCTCAATCCCGAGGTGCGTAATCTGTTCGCATTCCGCTACGAAGACTTCACGCTGACGAACTACGATCCGCACCCGCATATCAAGGCCGAGGTCGCGGTGTGAGCGGATTCACATCGACGCATCCTGAAATCGTTCTGCTCGTCGCGATGGCCGAGAACGGCGTGATCGGTCGCGACAATGCCATTCCGTGGCGACTGAAAACCGATCAGATGCGCCTCAAGCAGATGACGCTCGGCAAGCCGATCGTGATGGGCCGCAAGACGTTCGTGTCGCTGCGCCGCCCATTGCCGGGCCGCACCAACATCGTGATCACGCGTGACCCTGCGTTTCAAGCGGCGGGCGCGGTGGTGACGGATTCGCTGGCGCGTGCGAACGAGATCGCACTGGGCGATGCACTGCGGCGTTTCGTCACTGAGATTGCGGTGATCGGCGGTGCGGACATTTACGCGCAGGCGATGCCGTTCGCGGATCGGCTCGAAGTCACCGAGGTTCACACAACGCCGGAGGGCGATACGCGATTTGCGGCTATCGATCCTGAGATATGGCAGGAGACGGCGCGGGAGCGTCACGGCGCTTCGGTCGACGACAGCGCCGATTTCTCATATGTGACCTATCGACGACGTCAGGGCCATTGACCCGATTGGACGATCCTTGCATTGACAATCGCTGTTCGGCGCTTAGCTCAATTTGGCGCGGAATCGGCCGGAATCGCTATTCGGGCTGTTTCGGGTCACGCGTTAACTCGCCGCAACGAGCCGCGTTGTAAGGGCCGGGGGCGTCCCCTATAAAGCCGTGCAGGTTATTCGCTGGGCCGGACTTTCAAATCCGGCCAGCGCCGAGGAGGTTGTCGATGCCGTGGAAGAATCAAGGAGGAGGTCCCTGGGGCTCGGGTCCGAAAGGGCCATGGGGTTCCGGCCCTCAATCTTCGGGACCGCGGCCGCCTGATCTGGAAGATCTGCTGCGCCGTGGACAGGATCGCCTGCAGTCGATTCTGCCCGGCGGCCACATGAGCACCATGGGCATCCTTCTCCTCATTGTCGCGGGTCTGGCCATCTGGGGCCTGTCCGGCTTCTTCCGTGTGCAGTCCGAAGAACTCGGCGTGGTGCTGCGCTTCGGCAAGCACGTGCGCACCGTGCAGCCCGGTCTGAATTATCATTTGCCGTATCCCATCGAGACGGTGTTGCTGCCGAAGGCGCTGCGCGTCTCCACGCTCAATATCGGCATGACCATGTCGCAGGACCCGGCGCGGCGCGGCGCCGTCATGCGCGACGTTCCGGAAGAAAGCCTGATGCTGACCGGCGACGAGAACATCGTCGACGTCGATTTCACCGTGCTGTGGCGGATCAAGCCGGATGGCGTCGGCGATTTCCTGTTCAATATCCAGAATCCGGAAGGCACTGTGAAGGCGGTCGCCGAAAGCGCGATGCGCGAATTGATCGGCCGTTCCGAAATCCAGGCCATTCTCACTGGTGCGCGAACCAACATCGAAAACTCGGTGCAGGACCTGATGCAGCGAACGCTGGACAAATACGGTGCCGGCATCCTGATCCAGCAGGTGCAGATGCAGAAGGTCGACCCGCCGCAACAGGTGATCGACGCGTTCCGCGACGTGCAGGCGGCGCGTGCCGACCTCGAGCGCTTGCAGAACGAAGCCCAGACCTACGCCAATCGCGTCATTCCCGATGCACGCGGCCGCTCGGCGCAGATCGTGCAGAATGCCGAGGGTTACAAAGAACAAGCCATCGCCGAGGCGAAAGGCCAAAGCTCGCGCTTCCTGCAAGTCTACCAAGCCTACAAGCTCGCGCCCGACGTAACGCGTGAGCGAATCTATCTGGAAACCATGGAACGTGTGCTCGGCGGAGCCGACAAACTGATTTACGATCCCGGAGCATCCGGAGGGCAGGGCATCGTGCCTTACTTGCCGCTCAGCGAATTGACATCGCGGCGCAGCGCGCCATCGGCAACTACTCAGCCCAGCAAGCCGAACGGGAGCGCGCGATGAGAGCCGGAATTTCAGGGATCGTCGCACTGCTGTTGCTGCTCGTCGTGCTAGTGATCGGCTATAGTTCGCTGTTCACGGTGCGCGAAACCGAGCAAGTGTTGCTGGTGCGGTTGGGCGAACCGGTGCGCGTCGTCACCGAGCCGGGCCTGCATTTCAAGGCGCCGTTCGTTGATACGGTCATCAGCATCGACAAGCGGATTCTCGATCTGGAGAATCCGTCGCAGGAAGTCATCGCCTCGGACCAGAAGCGGCTCGTGGTCGATGCGTTCGCGCGTTATCGCATCAAGGACGCGTTGCGCTTCTATCAGAGCGTCGGTTCGATCCAGGCGGCCAATCTGCAATTGACGGCGCTGCTGAACGCATCGCTGCGTCGTGTGCTGGGCGAGGCCTCGTTCATTCAGGTGGTGAAGGACGAGCGTGAAACCTTGATGGCGCGGATTCGCGAGCAGCTCGACAAGGAAGCCGGCGGTTATGGCATTTCCGTCGTCGACGTGCGCATCCGTCGCGCCGACCTGCCGGACCAGAACAGTCAGGCTGTCTATCAGCGCATGCAGACCGAACGTCAGCGCGAAGCGGCTGAGTTCCGCGCGCAGGGCGGCCAGAAGGCACAGGAGATTCGTTCCAAGGCGGATCGCGAGGCGACGGTGATCGTGGCCGAAGCCAACTCGCAGGCCGAGCAGATTCGCGGTCAGGGTGACGGCGAACGCAACCGGCTGTTCGCCGATGCCTATAATCAAGACCCCGGGTTCTTCGCCTTCTACCGCTCGATGTCGGCCTATGAAACCGGCCTCAAGCATAACGACACCCGGTTCCTGTTGCGGCCCGATTCGGATTTCTTCCGCTTCTTCGGCAACCCATCGGGCAATGCCTCGAACGGCGGTCCGCGCGCGCAAGGGGCTACCGACTCCAAGTAGCCGGTTTCACGGCAACAGTGATTGGCGTGAGACTTTTGACCTGAAGCGACAAGAATTCGGCGTCGCCGTCCGGCGGCGCCCGCTCCAGGCGAGCCGGCAGCTATGTTGGGTTGGCTATCGAGGAACGTGCGCTGCCCATCGTCCCTGAGATCGGATCGAGCGGGAAAAATCGGTGTCGAAGTCCGCGGATCGTGCTCTAATCGCGTCATGACGCGCGGTGAGTCACGGGTGTCGGCTGGGTCGGTCGGCCGGATTGTGCCGTATGTCGCCGTCAACGCACGGTTCATATGCTGACCGGGCGGGAAATGCCGGGCGAGGGGAGGTTTCCATCCGATGAGGTCTATTGCGTTCGCCGACTTCCTCATCGGCGTGGGAATGTTGCTCGTGATCGAAGGTTTGATCTTCGCGGCCGCGCCAGGCTGGATGCGCCGGGCGATGGAAAGCGTGCTGCATACCCCCGATATCGTTCTCAGGCTGACCGGGATTGGAACGGCCGTCCTTGGTTTGATCTTGATCTGGCTGATCCGATGGTAGATTGCCGCATTCGCGGTCGATTGGATTTCGGGTCGGAGCGCCCGTCAATTTGCCGCAATCCCTGTCGCTGATAGCGGCGGTATAACAGCGGCTTGATCTCCGGGCGCTTGCGCCCGCTCGGCTTTCAGGCACAGTGCGGCTCCTAGGATTCCCGTTTCAAGTCCGCCGTTTGAAGTCGCCGTTTCAAGTCATCCGATCCCGTTGCAGGAGATATCTCGAATATGACCGATGCAGTTCCAACCCTGGGTGTCCGGCTGCGGCAACGGCTGATGGCGGTCTGCCTTGGTGCCGGTCTTGGTGTGGCAACGCTAGCCATGGCGAATGTCCCGACGCCGGCGCAAGCACGGGGGCCGGAAGGCATTGCCGATGTTGCGGAAAAGGTGATCGATGCCGTCGTCAACATCTCGACCACGCAGAATGTCGAAGCCAAGGGCGGCGGCGACCGCCGTGTGGTGCCGCAACTGCCGCCGGGATCGCCGTTCGAGGAATTTTTTGAGGATTTCTTCAAGAACCGGCGTGGGCCGGGCGGCGACAAGGGCGGCAACGGTCCGCGCGCGCACAAGGTCAATTCGCTCGGCTCCGGCTTCATCATCAGCGCTGACGGCTATGTCGTCACCAACAATCATGTCATCGCCGATGCGGATGAGATCAACGTCATCCTCAACGATGGCTCCAAGTCGCGAGCAGAACTGATCGGCGTCGACAAGAAGACCGATCTGGCGCTGCTGAAGTTCAAGCCGGAGAAGCCGCTGACCGCGGTGAAGTTCGGTGACTCGGATGCGCTGCGGCTCGGCGAATGGGTGATTGCCATCGGCAACCCGTTCAGCCTTGGCGGCACCGTGACGGCGGGTATCGTCTCGGCGCGTAACCGCGATATCAATTCGGGGCCTTACGACAGCTATATCCAGACCGACGCGGCGATCAATCGCGGTAATTCCGGCGGCCCGCTCTTCAACCTCAACGGCGAAGTAGTTGGCGTGAACACCGCGATTATTTCGCCGTCAGGTGGCTCCATCGGCATCGGCTTCGCCGTGCCGTCGAAGACGGTCTCGCGCGTGATCGATCAGTTGCGCGAGTTCAAGGAAGTGCGGCGCGGCTGGCTCGGCGTGCGCATCCAGCAGGTCACCGACGAGATCGCCGAAAGCCTCAGCATCAAGCCGGCGCGGGGCGCGCTGGTGGCCGGCATCGACGACAAGGGACCGGCTAAACCCGCCGGCATCGAACCGGGCGATGTCATCGTCAAGTTCGATGGCAAGGACATCAAGGAGCCGAAGGATCTGTCGCGCGTCGTTGCGGATACGCCGACCGGCAAGGCGGTTGATGTTCTCATCATCCGCAAGGGTGCGGAACAGACCAAGCACGTGACGATCGGCCGTCTCGACGATGCGCCGACACCGGTGCGTGTCTCGACCAAGCCGAACGGCGACAATGTCGAGAAGACAGTGACGCAGAAGGCGCTCGGTCTCGACCTCGCCAACATCAGCAAGGACCTGCGCGGGCGCTACAAGATCAAGGACTCCGTGAAGGGCGTCATCGTCACCGGTGTCGACGATGGCTCCGACGCCGCCGAGAAACGGCTCAGCGCGGGCGACGTGATCGTCGAGGTAGCGCAGGAGGCGGTTGCCAACGCCGCCGACGTCAAGAAGCGCGTCGACCAGCTGAAGAAGGACGGCAAGAAGTCGGTGTTGCTGCTGGTTTCGAACGGCGAGGGTGAGTTGCGCTTCGTCGCCGTGAGCCTGAAATAGAAAACGCGAGGCCCTTCATCGTTTACGTGAAACGGTGAAGGGCGTTAGCTCGGCAATAAATCCAACACGCGTTCGGGCGGCCGGCAGAGCCGTACGCCCTTCGACGTGACGACCAGCGGCCGCTCGATCAGTACCGGATGCGCGATCATCGCATCGAGCAAGGCATCGTCATTGGCCGCATCGAGATTCAACTCGCTATAAAGCGCTTCCTTGGTGCGGATCGCCTGTCGTGGTGTCAGTCCGGCGCGGTGTAAGAGGTCCGCGAGTTCGGTGCGGCTCGGCGGTCTCGCCAGATACTCGATGATGGTCGGCGCGATGCCGGCAGCGCGGATCAATTCCAACGCGCCGCGCGAATTGCTGCACTTCGGATTGTGATAGATGGTGACGTCCATCGTTGTTTCCTAAACGGTGACAAACTCGCTGCGCTTGTAACCTTGCGCGTAGAGCAGCGCGGTGAGATCGCCGTGATCGATCCGCGCGTGAGCCGCCGCCGCAACCGCCGGCTTGGCATGATAGGCGACGCCGAGGCCGGCGTCCTGGACCATGCCGAGATCGTTGGCGCCGTCGCCGACCGCCAGCGTGTCGATGTCGTCGATATCGAACGCCTCGCGCAATTCGCGCAGCGTTGCGAGTTTGGCTTCGCGGCCCAGGATCGGCTCAGTTACCGCGCCGGTGAGCTTGCCGTCCTCGGCCAGCAGTGTGTTGGCGCGGTTCTCCTGAAAGCCGACCATTGCCGCCACCTTGCTGGTGAAGGCGGTGAAGCCGCCGGACACCAGGCAGGTGTACGCGCCGTTCGCGCGCATGGTGCCGACCAGTTCACGCCCGCCGGGCGTCAGGGTGATGCGCTCTTTTAGCACCTCATCGATCACGGTGACCGGCAGGCCCTTGAGAAGCGCGACGCGCTCGCGCAGCGCCGGCTCGAAGGCGATCTCGCCCCGCATGGCGCGCTCGGTGATGGCGGCGACATGCGCCTTCAGCCCGGCGAAGTCGGCCAGTTCGTCGATGCATTCCTGGCCGATCATGGTGGAATCCATGTCGGCGAGAAAAAGTTTCTTGCGCCGGTTGGCCTGAGGCTGCACGACAACGTCGATCGGCAGATCGCCGCGCGCTGCGCGCAGCCGGTCGGCGATGGCGTTGATGTCTTCGGACCCAGTGAACGGGATGTCGACCGCGACCTCGTCGAACAGCCAGTGCGCGTGATCTGCCGAGGGCAGGATGGCGCGCGCGCCATCGACGATGGTGGAATCGAGCGCCGGATTGGCGGGATTGCAGATGAGCGTGGCGACGAGGGACATCGTGGGTTCGCGGAAAATGAGCACCAAGGCCGTGCTTATCGCAGGGCCGACTGCGAGCGGCAAGTCGGCGCTGGCGCTCGATTTGGCGCGAACCTATGGCGGTGTGGTGATCAACACCGATTCCATGCAGGTCTATCGCGATCTCCGGGTGATCACCGCCCGGCCGACTCCGGAGGAGGAGGCGCAGGTTCCGCATCGGCTTTACGGTCACGTCGATGCCGCCGTGAATTGCTCTGCCGGCATGTGGGTCGCCGACGCGGAGCGTGTGCTCACGGAGACGCACGCCGAGGGGCGCCTGCCGATTTTCATCGGTGGCTCGGGGCTTTATTTCAAGGCGTTGACGCGAGGGCTGTCAGCAGTGCCACCCATTCCATCCGAGGTGCGCGAAGCGATACGGGCGCGGCTCGAGCGTGATGGGCCGGAAGTCTTGCACGGAGAGTTGCAAAGGCGTGATCCCGCCGCAGCGGAACGGCTGAAACCACGTGACCGCAGCCGGATCGTCCGCGCGCTGGAGGTGGTCGAGGCCACCGGGCGCTCGCTCACCGACTGGCATCGCGACGGGCTGCCGCCGCTGTTGCCGCCGGATCAAGTCACCGCTGTTTTTCTCGCTCCGGAACGCGAGACGCTCTATGCGCGGATCGACGCCCGCTTCGAAACGATGCTGGAAAATGGCGCGCTGGACGAGGTGCGGCGGCTGGCGAGCCGTCGTCTCGATCCGTTGCTGCCGGCCATGAAGGCCCACGGCGTCCCGGCGCTGATCCGGCATCTCGCCGGCGAACTGTCACTGGAGGAGGCCGTCGCCATCGGTCAACTCGATACCCGGCGCTATGCCAAGCGGCAGTTCACCTGGTTTCGGCACCAGCTTCCGGAGTTCGCCTGGGTCGCCCCGACAGACGCCGCCGCATGGTTGACCCGCGCAATTTTGTTCTAGCGGAACCGGGGCCAGAGGCGTACTTTTGCGCCGTAGCGGTGTTGACCTGAGGATTTCAGGCTTCTATAACCGCGCAACCTTTGAGAAGTTACGGCGATCCATGCGCAATAAAGTTACCAGCCTCCTTATTATCGTCGTACCCTGGCACACCGCCGGGGGTGGCTGACGTCACCCCGAATTCGGGCGGTGTGTGCAGGGCCTCTCGGGCCCTTTTTTATTTTGGACTTCTCGAAACTGGACTTCCGACTTCAAGCCGCGCCAACGGGCGCATCCGGAGAGAGCTATGAGCGACAGCAAGAGCCACGATGCCAATCAGATGACCGGTGCGGCGATGATCGTCCGCGCGCTGGTCGATCACGGCGTCAAACACATCTTCGGCTATCCGGGCGGTGCGGTACTTCCGATCTACGACGAGATTTTCCAGCAGGGCGACGTTGAGCACATTCTGGTTCGGCACGAGCAGGGCGCCGGCCACGCCGCGGAAGGCTACGCGCGTTCCACCGGCAAGCCGGGCGTCGTGCTGGTGACTTCCGGTCCCGGCGCGACCAACATGGTGACGCCGCTCGCCGACGCGTTGATGGACTCGATTCCGCTGGTGTGCATCACCGGGCAGGTGCCGACGCATCTGATCGGCAACGACGCCTTCCAGGAATGTGACACTGTCGGCATCACGCGACCCTGTACCAAGCACAACTGGCTGGTTCGCGACATCAAGGACCTGCCGAAGGTGCTGCATGAGGCGTTCTACGTCGCCACATCCGGCCGTCCGGGTCCGGTCGTCGTCGACGTGCCGAAGGACGTGCAGTTCGCCACCGGCACGTACACGCCGCCGCGCAAGTCCGACGTGCATGTCTCCTACAAGCCGCAGACCAAGGGCGACCCAGGCCAGATCCGCAAGGCGATCGCGCTGATGGCCAATGCCAAGCGGCCGGTGATCTACACCGGCGGCGGCGTCATCAACGCCGGTGGCGATGCCTCGCAGACGCTGCGCGCGCTGGTCGAAGCCACTGGCTTCCCGATCACCTCGACCTTGATGGGGCTGGGCGCTTATCCGGCGTCGGGCAAGAACTGGCTTGGCATGCTGGGCATGCATGGTACTTACGAAGCTAACATGGCGATGCATGATTGCGACGTCATGCTGTGCATCGGCGCGCGTTTCGACGACCGCATCACCGGTCGCACCGATGCATTCTCGCCGGGGTCGAAGAAGATCCACATCGATATCGATCCATCGTCGATCAACAAGAACATCCGCGTCGACGTGCCGATCATCGGCGATGCGGGCAGCGTCATGGCCGACCTCCTGAAAGCCTTCAAGGCCGAAGGCAAAAAGCCGAAGATCGATCCGTGGTGGTTCGAGATCGGCCGCTGGCGCGCACGTAATTCGCTGGCTTACAGGAAGAACGACGACGTGATCTTGCCGCAGTTCGCGATCCAGCGGCTGTTCGAGGCGACACGCGGTCATGACACCTACATCACCACCGAAGTCGGCCAGCATCAGATGTGGGCGGCGCAGTTCTTCGGCTTCGAGGAGCCGCACCGCTGGATGACCTCGGGCGGGCTCGGCACCATGGGCTACGGCCTGCCGGCGGCGCTCGGCGTGCAGGTGGCGCATCGCGACAGCCTCGTCATCGACATCGCTGGCGACGCCTCCGTGCAGATGACGATGCAGGAAATGTCATGCGCCGTGCAGCACGAATTGCCGATCAAGATCTTCATCCTCAACAACCAGTACATGGGCATGGTGCGGCAGTGGCAGCAGCTTCTGCACGGCAACCGGCTGTCGCATTCCTACACCGAGGCGATGCCGGACTTCGTCAAGCTGGCGGAAGCCTATGGCGGCGTCGGGATGCAGGTGATCAAGCCGGGCGATCTCGACGGCGCGCTGCACGAGATGATCAAGGTGAAGAAGCCGGTGCTGTTCGACTGCCGTGTCGCGGCGCTGGAGAACTGCTTCCCGATGATCCCGTCCGGCAAGGCGCACAACGAAATGCTGTTGCCGGCCGAAGCCAACGACGACGCCACCGCCAAGGCGTTCGCCGGCGGCAAGGCGCTGGTGTGAATGCAAAGAAGTCGTCATGGCCGGGCTTCGTCCCGGCCATCCACGCCTTCACAAGAGATCAACACGCAAAGACGTGGATGCCCGGCACAAGGCCGGGCATGACAAATGAGAGATTGACAGGATTCGAAGATGAACCAGCCTGCCTCCGCCTACTTCATGGAAGAGCGCCATGACCCCAACGAGACCCACACGCTGTCCGTGCTGGTCGCCAACGAGCCGGGCGTTCTCGCGCGCGTCATCGGTCTGTTCTCCGGCCGCGGCTACAACATCGAAAGTCTCACGGTGTCGGAGACCGAAAGCCAGAAGCACGTTTCCCGCATCACCATCGTCACCACCGGCACGCCGATGGTGATCACCCAGATCAAGCACCAACTCGACCGCATGATCCCGGTATATCAGGTCGTCGACATGACGATGACCGGCCGCTCCATCGAGCGCGAACTGGCAATGGTCAAGGTGAAGGGCTCCGGCGATCAGCGCATCGAGGCGATGCGGCTTGCGGAAGTGTTTCGCGCCCGCGTGGTCGATGCCACCAATGAGAGTTTCGTGTTCGAGATCACCGGTGCGACCTCCAAGATCGATCAGTTCGTCAACCTGATGCGGCCGATCGGTCTGGTGGAGGTGTCGCGCACCGGCGTCGCCGCCATTTCGCGCGGCCCCGAAGGGATGTGAGCCGCGCACCCGCATGAAGCCGGTCGATATTTTCCTTGCCGTTCTGGTCGCGGTGATCTGGGGACTGGGGTTCATCGCCAGCCGGCTGGCGCTGGATGAACTCTCGCCCTCGATGATGACGGCGTTGCGCTTCGCCATCGCGGCGGTGCCGTGCCTGTTCATCCGCAAGCCGAAGGTATCGTGGCCGATCCTGATCGTGATCAGCCTGACGCTGTTTCTGTTTCAGTTTCTGGCGCAGTCTTACGGGATCGCGGAGGGCGTGCCGGTCGGGTTGACCAGCGTCATCGTGCAAAGCCAGGCGCTTTTTACCATTGCCTTTGCCGCCATTGCGTTTCGCGAGAAGCCGACGTCGATCCAGATGTTGGGCATCGGCATCGCAACCGTCGGGCTGCTGATGATCTGCGGCACCGTCGGCTTCGATTTCTCGGTCGGTGCGTTCGCCGTGCTGATGATTTCGCCGATCAGTTTCGCGGTCGGCAACCTGCTGCTGCGGCTCGCGCCTGACGTGCCGATGTTCGATCTGTTCGCGTGGCTGTATCTCATCCCGCCACTGCCGCTGTTTGCACTGGCGCTGGTTGTCGATGGACCGCAGGCGACCTGGCACGACCTCACGCATATGAGCCTGACCGGTGTTGTCAGCATGCTGGTCATCGGTGTCGTCACCACCAGCTTCGGTTACTGGCTGTGGGGCCGGTTGCTGCGGACCTATACGGCGGCGCAGGTGACACCGTTTGCGTTGCTGGTGCCGTTCGTCGGTGCGGCATCGTCGGCGGTGGTGTTCCACGAGAAGTTCGGATTTCTTCGTTTGAGCGGTATGCTTACCGTCGTGCTCGGGATCGCGGTGATGTTGCTGTCGCGGCGACCGCCGGCGCCGACCGGCGTGGGATGAGCAGCGTCATGGAAGCGATGTCCCAGCAACTGCTGTTGGCCTTTCTCGTGTTCGCTATCGTGACCCTGTTCACGCCGGGGCCGAACAACGTCATGTTGCTGTCGTCCGGACTGACCTTCGGCGTCCGGCGCACGTTACCGCATGTGGCCGGCGTCACGATCGGCTTTGCGGTGATGGTCGCGGCGGCGGGTCTCGGCTTCGGCGCGATCTTCGTCACCTATCCCGTGCTCCAAACGGTTCTGAAATATGCGGGTGCGGCCTATCTGGTTTATCTCGCTTTCGCGATCGGATTGTCCGGGGCGCCTGATCCGGGTGAGGCCGATCGGCGAAAGCCGATGACATTCCTTGGCGCGGCGGCGTTCCAGTGGGTCAACGTCAAAGGTTGGGTCATGATCATCGGCACCATCACGGCCTATGCCGCGATGGCCGCCTATCCGTGGAACATTCTGACGCAGGCCGGGATATTCCTGTTCTTCGGCTTCCTGTCCTCGATAACCTGGGCGCTGTTCGGCAGGTGGCTGCAGCCGCTGGTGAAATCCCCATGGGCGGTGCGAACGATCAACTGGTCGATGGCGGCGCTGCTGCTCGGCTCGCTCTATCCCGTGCTGATGGAAGGCTGAAACGGGGCCAGGCCATGCGGAAAACCGGTTTCCCCTTTGCGGGAAAATGCTTTAGAGAACGGCAGAATTTTCAGTTGGGCCGCTGCAACGCCGGAGGTCCGCTTCCATCCGAAATCCGATCCATCCGGGCAATCGTGCCCGCCTGACATAGAGGAACGACCATGCGTGTTTACTACGATCGTGACGCCGACCTGAACCTGATCAAGGGGAAAAAGGTCTGTATCGTCGGTTACGGCAGCCAGGGCCACGCCCACGCGCTGAACCTGAAGGATTCCGGCGTCAAGGAAGTGGCGATCGCGCTGCGCAAGGGCTCAGCCTCGGCCAAGAAGGCGGAAGCCGCCGGCTTCAAGGTGTTCGAAGTGGCGGAAGCCGCGAAGTGGGCCGACGTCATGATGATGCTGACCCCCGATGAATTGCAGGGCGACATCTATCGCGATCACCTGCATGCCAACATGAAGAAGGGCGCGGCGCTGCTGTTCGCTCACGGCCTCAACGTGCACTTCAACCTGATCGAGCCGCGCGCCGATCTGGACGTGCTGATGGTCGCCCCGAAGGGCCCTGGCCACACCGTCCGTTCGGAATATCAGCGCGGCGGCGGCGTGCCGTGCCTGATCGCGATTGCCCAGGACTCGTCCGGCAATGCGCACGATCTCGGCCTGTCCTACGCGTCGGCGATTGGTGGTGGCCGCGCCGGCATCATCGAGACGACCTTCAAGGAAGAGTGCGAGACCGACCTGTTCGGCGAGCAGGTGGTGCTGTGCGGCGGTCTGGTCGAACTGATCAAGGGCGGCTACGAGACGCTGGTGGAAGCCGGCTACGCGCCGGAAATGGCCTACTTCGAGTGCCTGCATGAAGTGAAGCTGATCGTCGACCTGATCTATGAAGGCGGCATCGCCAACATGAACTACTCGATCTCCAACACCGCGGAATACGGCGAGTACGTCACCGGTCCCCGCATCATCACCGCCGAGACCAAGGCCGAGATGAAGCGCGTGCTGGCCGACATTCAGGGTGGCAAGTTCACCCGTGACTGGATGCTGGAAAACAAGGTCAATCAGACCTCGTTCAAGGCGACCCGTGCGCGTCTCGCCGAGCACCCGATCGAGCAGGTGGGCGCCAAGCTGCGCGACATGATGCCGTGGATCAAGAAGGGCGCGCTCGTCGACAAGACGAAGAACTAAGGCTTGATCGCCAATTGAAATCGGAACCGCGCGGGGTTGACCCGCGCGTTTCTTTTTTGGGAAGCTGTATCGTCAGCTTGCGCGTTGGAGCTTGCCATGCCGCATGGACGATTGTTGTGGACCATCGTTGTCGCTGGCGTTCTGGCCGGTGCATCGCTGGCGTATGCGGCCGACGATGTGCGTTACGGTGCGGAGTATCAGACCTGCGCCAAGGGTTCGACCGTCGATATCGAGCAATGCGTCGGCCGGCTCACCAAGGCATGGGATCAGCGGCTCAACGCGGCTTATCAGAAACTGATCAAGGGCAATCGCAACGCCTACAAGATGCGGATCGCACAACGGCTCTGGGTCCAGTTCCGTAACGCCAATTGCCGTTACTACGGGGCGGGCGAGGGCACGATCCGGCGACTGCATGTCGCAGAATGCATGCGCAGCTCCACCGCGCATCGCGCGCTGGAACTGGAGGATCTGCTGAAGGGGCCGGGCGGTTAACAAAGACGCTAGCGCTTCGCGTGGCCGGCAGCCGTCCTCTCCCAGAGCCATTTTGCGACATCGGCGGCTGAGTGACCGCCGCTGGCGCGCAGGTTAGCCTCGCGCATCGTGGCGATATCGATCCTGCCGAGTAGCGGCGCGAGGGCCTCTCGCAACGCCGCGTCGTTCTCCCGCTTCGGCGCCAGCAATACCACTGCATCGTAGGGTGGAATCGCGTGTTTCGGATCGTCCAGCACGATGAGATCGTATTTCGCGATCAGGCCGTCGCTGGTGTAGCCAGCGATCACATCCACCTCGCCGGCGGCGACGGCGGCGTACATGTAATCCGGCTGCATCTGGCGTTGCGCGCGGAAGCGTAAGCCATAAGCCTGCGTCAGTGCCGCCCATTCCGGGCGCGAGAAAATCTCGTAGTCGCCTGCGATCGGCATCTCGCCGGCATGGGCGGCGAGATCGGCGATGGAGTGGATGCCGAGCGCCTCGGCTCGCGCACGCGGCATCACCAGTGCGTAGGCGTTCTCGAAGCCGAGTTCGCCGAGCAAGGTGACATGTCGCTTTGAAAGCTCTGTTTTCAGATCGGCCAGAAGTTCGGCGCGCGGCTTGATGTCCGTGCGATGCATTTGGTTGGCCCAGAGCGTCCCCGAGTAGTCGACGTAGACGTCGATATCACCGCTTTCGAGCGCATTGAAGATGACGCTGGAGCCAAGCCCTTCGCGGGTCGTTGCGGGTAACTGCGCCGCTTGTAGCCGCTGCGTCAACAGTGCTGCGAGGATGTATTGCTCAGTGAAGGTTTTTGCGCCGACGACATAGCTCTGCCGCACGCGCGACAGCGACGGCATCAGTGCCGCCGCGATCAGCAGCATCACGCCAATCACGCCCATCGCCATGCGCAGACGGCTGCGGTGCCGCGCTCCGGTTTCGATCAACGCCAGTATCTGGTCAACGACCAGCGCCAGCACTGCCGACGCCGCGCAGCCGAACAGCACGAACACCCAGTTCTGCGTCTGCAAGCCGGCGAAGATGTAGTTGCCGAGACTGGTCTGGCCGATCGGCGTCGACAGTGTCGCGGTGCCGATCACCCACACCGCGGCGGTACGGATGCCGGCCATGATCACCGGCAGCGCCAGCGGCAATTCCACCATCCGCAGCGATTGTCGTGGTGTCATGCCGACGGCCTGCGCTGCCTCGAGGATCGCGGGATCGATTCCTTGCAGGCCGGTGATGGTGTTGCGCAGCACCGGCAGCATCGAATAGAGCGCCAGCGCCAGCATCGCGGGTAGGAAGCCAAACGCCGAAAAGCCGAAGCCGAGCCATCGCGCCGTCAATGCCGCGAGCGCCAGCAGCAGCGGATAGAACAGCGCCAATAGTGCAAGACCCGGCACCGTCTGCACGACGCTGGCGAAGCCGAGCAAAGCGCCGCGCAGGCCGGCGCGATGCCTCGCCAGCAAGGCCAAAGGCAGGCTGACTAAAAGTCCGAGCACAAGCGCCGCGAGACTGACGCGCACGTGATTGCCGAGATAATCCGGCAGGTGCGTCAGCGCGTCGCTCCAGCGTGGATCGGACCACAGGCTCATGACGCTGCATTCCGTGGCAGCAGGTCGCGCAGCCGCTCGGCCTGGCGTCGTGGTGTTTGCAGCAACGCGTCGACATCGGCGTCGTCGACTGACGCGAGTTCGGTGGCCGTGCCTTGCGCGATGATGCGTCCCTCACGCATCACCGCGATCCGATCCGCCAGCAGCACGGCTTCCGCCATGTCATGGGTGATCATGATGGTGGTCAGGTCGAGTTCGCGGTGCAGGTGGCGATAGTCGTTGCCGAGCGCATCGCGCGTCAGCGGGTCGAGCGCCCCGAATGGTTCGTCCATCAGCACGATACGTGGACGCGCTGCCAGCGCGCGAGCGACGCTGACGCGTTGACGTTGGCCACCGGACAACTGGTGCGGCAGGCGATCGCGATGGGTGGCGGGATCGAGCCGCACCAGCGCCATCAATTCATCGATGCGCGCGGCGATCTGCGTCGCCGGCCATCCTAAAAGTTTTGGTGTGATGCCGATATTGTCTGCGACGCTCATATGCGGAAACAGGCCGCCGCTCTGGAACACGGAGCCGATGCTTCGCCGCAGCGCGATGGCGTCGACGTTTGCGATGTCGGCGCCGTCGATGACGACGCAGCCGCTGTCGGGTGCGATCAGCCGGTTGGCGAGGCGCAGCAGCGTCGTCTTGCCGGAGCCCGATGCGCCGACGATGGCGAGAAATTCGCCGGATGAGATTTCGAGCGAAACGTCGTTCACCGCCAGCACCGGCGGCGCGCCACGGCCACCGTCGAAACGCTTGCGGACATGCTCGAATGCGATCAAGGGCGATGGTGCGCTCATGCAGGATTTGCAGTATCACGGCGCGAATGTCGCACCAAGCGATCGTGGTGCTTGCATGTTCCATCGCGGCAGTGGATTCTCTGCCGGGGACCGGATTTCGCAACCATCATCATGGATAACGGACACTTGGCGCAGAGGGCAGACACCACAGCGGCGGCGATCGAGCTTGACGAGGCGAGCGTGGCGTTCCGGCTTGCCGATGCGCGCATCTATACGGCCGTCGAACGCGCCAGCCTCACGGTGCGCGACGGCGAGTTCGTCGCCATTGTCGGGCCAACCGGCTGCGGCAAATCCACCCTGCTCAATGTCGCCGCCGGGCTGCTTGCGCCGGCGTCGGGGGCGGTGCGGATTTTCGGCGAGCCGTTGACTGCGCTCAACCGGCGGGCCGGCTATCTGTTTCAAGCCGATGCACTGTTCCCATGGAAGACCGCACTGGAGAATGTCGCCATCGGGCTCGACATCGCCGGCGCGCCACAGGCCGAAGCGCGCAAACGTGCGGAAGGCTGGCTCAATGCCGTCGGTCTTAGCGCATTCGGCAATCGCTATCCGCATATGCTGTCGGGCGGCCAGCGCAAGCGCGTCGGCCTTGCGCAGGTTCTGATCCGCGATCCGAAGATTTTGTTGATGGACGAGCCGTTCGGTCCGCTCGATGCGCAGACCCGGCAGATCATGGGCAATCTCTTGCTGGAGTTATGGACAGCGGACCGCAAGGCAGTGCTGTTCGTCACGCACGATCTGGAGGAGGCGATCGCGCTGGCCGATCGCGTCGTCATCATGTCGGCAGGACCGCATTCGCGCATTATCGGTAATTGGCCGATCGCATTGCCGCGCCCGCGCGACATTTTCGAGATTCGCCTCGACAAGGACTTCCATGCGCTCCATCGCGAGATCTGGAGCGTGCTGAAGGCCGAGGTCGCGAAGGGCTATACGCAGGCGACGGCCTAGCGGACGCAACGACAAGGAGCTATTCCGGCACCATGATGCGGCTGCGCAGCATCAGCCGCGTGCGGCCGAGCTTGCGTAGCAGCGCCCGTTCGGCGTCGCGTCGCCCGGCCGGATAACCGCCGAGCGCGTCGAAATGCCGGCGCGCGATCACCAGCCCCTGATCCGGCAATGGGCCGGTCAGCTTGCGCAACAGGTGAGTGATTTGCGATCCCGTGTTGCTGTCGGCATAGGGTGAGCGGGCGTGGCGCAGGATGGCGGCGCGTGGCTTGGCCGCATTCGTCATCCGGTCGATGAACTGCGCGGTTTCGTCGATCCAGCTCAGGTCCGGCACGGTGCCCGGATGCAGGAACATCAGCCACGGTGCGCGGGCCTCCTTGGCGCCGGCGGCCAGCGCTTCGGCCCGCGATCCTTGACAGACGAGGTAGCAGCAGCCGGCAACGTCCGCCACATGCGCGATGGTATCGGTGTCGCCACGATCGACCAGTATCACGTCCCGGATCAGGCCGGCCGTGACGCCCGGAACCAGCGCGGCGAGGGTCGCGACCACCGGGGGCTCCTGGCCCTCGGTCGGGATGATGACGCTGAGCATCGGCACCTTCCGGCTTCTCCTCCAAATTGATCGCGGTCACCCCTAGCACTTTTCGCGGTGGTGAGGACGGCCTTCGAGGACGATCTGTTGGCCGAAGTTATCCACAGGCTGTCGTTCGCTAATGTTCTTGATATGTTCTTATAACGTGCTAGCATCTTGGACATGAGCAAAGCCTCCAGCGCCCTCAGGCACCCGCCGGTCTCCCCAGTTTCGGCCCCCTCCGAACCGGCGGGTGCATCCCTTTCGTTTTCCGAGATCGCGATTGCGATCGATCGCGAGCGGCGGCGCGGGCGCGGCGCGCAGTCGAACGCCAGTGGGCGCTTCGAGGCGGAAGCGCGCGTCGCCTTCGACGATGGCTGGCAAAGTCTCGACGAATTGCCGCCGTTCAAGACAACGGTAGCGCTCGATACCTCGCGCAAGGTCATCACACGCAACGACTCGCCGGATATCGGCTTTGATCGCTCGATCAACCCTTACCGAGGGTGCGAGCACGGTTGCGTTTATTGTTTCGCGCGGCCGACCCACGCTTGTCTCGGAATGTCGCCCGGACTGGATTTTGAATCGAAACTGTTCGCCAAGCCGGATGCGCCGGCCTTGCTGGAAAAGGAACTGGCGGCGGCCGGCTACGAACCGAAGATGATCGCCATCGGCACCAATACCGATCCCTATCAGCCGATCGAACGCGAACACAAAATCATGCGCGGCATTCTTGAAGTGCTGGAGCGCACCGGACACCCGGTCGGCATCGTCACCAAGTCGGCGCTGGTGACGCGCGACATCGACATTCTGTCGCGGATGGCTGCCCGTAATCTCGTCAAGGTGGCGCTGTCGGTCACGTCGCTCGATCCGAAACTGGCGCGGGCGATGGAGCCGCGCGCGGCGACGCCACAGAGGCGGCTGGAGGCGTTGCGGCAGTTGTCCGCCGCCGGCATCCCGACCACGGTGATGGTGGCGCCGGTAATCCCGGCGCTGAACGACTCGGAAATCGAACGCATCCTCGATTCCGCCGCACATGCCGGCGTGAAGGAGGCGAGCTATGTGATGCTGCGATTGCCGTTGGAAGTCCGCGACCTGTTTCGTGAATGGCTGATGGCGCATTACCCGGACCGCTATCGCCACGTCTTCACGCTGATCCGCGAGATGCGTGGCGGCCGCGACTACGACTCGCAGTGGGGCGCTCGGATGAGAGGCACTGGGCCGATGGCCTGGATGATCGGGCGGCGGTTTGAGATGGCTTGCGAAAGGCTCGGTCTCAACAAGCGGCGGTCGAAACTGACAACGGACCATTTCGCGCGGCCGCCGCGCGCGGGTCAGCAGTTGAGTCTGTTTTGACGGTTCCCCAGCGGTGAGTTTGAGTCCGCTTAGTGTGCGGCCTTGGTGGTCAGGTTGAGGCCGACAGCACCGACCACGATCAGCGCGATGAACAGCATTTGTATGGTGCTAAGCGACTGGCGCAGGAACAATGCGCCGATCAGCGAAATCAGCACCACGCCGGCGCCGGACCAGATCGCGTAGGTGACGCCGACCGGAATGCGGGTCAGCACCTGTGACAAGGCCCAGAAGCAACCGGCGAAGATGGCAAGAGAGAGCAGGCCGTAGATCGGTTTGCTGAATCCTTCGGATTTGGTGAGCAGCGTGGTTGCGGTCACCTCGGCGACGATGCTGACGGCGAGAAGTCCCCAGGCGTTCATGATCGATCCTCTGTTATCGGGTCGGCGGATGCCGATCGGTAATCGTCGCATCGCCGTGCGACAATCCCATGCGTGATGGAGGACGAGGAATAGCGGGAACATCGACCGGTTCCCGGTTGCACGCGGCGTGGCGTTTGCCGCACCATCACGGCATGATTCGAGCGACCCCTGCCAGCATCAAGCCGAAGAACAAAGCAAACGCCGCGGCGCCGACGTTCTCGCGCGAGCGCGCACTGATCAAGCGCGGCGTCTGGCCGGTGGCGGGATGCGACGAGGCCGGCCGTGGGCCGTTGGCCGGGCCGGTGGTGGCCGCCGCGGTGGTGCTCGACCCGAAGCGCATTCCCAAGGGGCTCGACGATTCCAAACGACTGACCGCGACAAGGCGCGAGGAATTATTCGAGGAGATTTGTGCCACGGCTTCCTGCGCGGTGGCGTTCGCCTCGCCGGCGCGGATCGAGCGCGATAACATCCTGCGTGCCTCGCTGTGGGCATTGGCGCGCGCTGTGCATGCGCTGCCGGAGACGCCGCGGCATGTCTTTGTCGACGGCCGCGACCGTATTGACGTCCCTTGCGATTGCGAGGCGGTGATCGGCGGGGACGGGCTGGTGCTCTCGATCGCGGCGGCCTCGATCGTTGCCAAGGTGTCGCGCGATCGTCTGATGTGCCGGCTGGCACAGGATTGCCCCGGCTATGGCTTTGAGGATCACAAGGGCTATGGGGTGCCGGCGCATCTGGAGGCGTTGCGCAGGCTCGGACCGAGCGTTCATCATCGGCGGCTTTTCGCGCCGGTGATGGCCGCTGCTGAGCTGCAGCGAATTGTCGTCAACGAGGGCGATTTGCAGGTCGAGCAAACAACTGTCACGATCGAAGCCGCTGCCGGTTGAGGTGGTTGCCCCATTTGCCGAGGGGCTTTATCACTGATTGTTCTCTTGTCGGGCCTGCGGCACCTCGAACGCTGCCACCACGCCAATGACGGCAAGCGCGAATGTAGCCGGGGTTCATGCGGTTTTCGTCCCTCATCGTCGAACTGATCCGCGCCCGGCCGTGTCTGGTGATGTGGCTTGCGGTGCTGGCGCAGGCTGCGCTGTGGCTGCTGGTGCCGCTCCTGATCTATCGCAGCCCGCCCGGCGATCTCGCCACCTTGTTGGCGTTCGGACGTGAGTATCAGGTCGGGACCGATCTCGGTCCGCCGTTGGCGTTCTGGCTGGCCGACGTGGCGTTTCGGCTCGCCGGCAATCACATGTTCGGCGTCTATCTGCTGTCGCAGCTTTGTTTTGTGGTGACTTTCGCTGCGCTCTATGCGCTGGCGCGCGCCACGGTCGGTGGACCGCACGCCGCACTGGCGGTGCTGTTGACGGTCACAGCAACGGCATTCGGCGCAGCAAATGTCGAATTCGGCCCGGCGGTGCTGGCGTGCCCGCTCTGGGCACTGATCCTGTTTCATGCGTGGCGGATCATCGGGCAGGGCCATCATCAATCGTGGTTTGCGCTGTCGATCGAAGCCGGACTTTTGCTGCTGACCACGTCCGCCGCCGGATGGCTGCTGCTGCTCGTCGTCGGTTTCGCGCTGGCAACGGCACGCGGACGTCGCGCCTTCGGCTCGCTCGATCCATGGTTCGCGGCGCTGGTCGTCGCGGTGTTGGTGCTGCCCTATGCGGTCTGGCTGATCCGCGCCGGCACATTGATCTGGCCGGCTTGGCCTGATGTGTCCGACCCGCAAGGAATGGCGCGGACCTGGGGTTGGATGATCGGCAGCCTGTTGTTGGCCTTGCTCGGCATGGCGTTTCTCATCGTCCTCAATTCGCGCATCGTGCATCGCAAGGTGCTGCGCGGCCGTGACAGCGCGCCCGGCGTGCGGCGGTTGCCGGTCGATCCGCTGGCGCGATACTTCATCTATTTCTTCGCGCTGGTGCCGGCACTTGTCGGTAGCCTGATTGCTGTGCTGTTCAGGTTCGATAACATCGCCGGCGGTTCCGGCATCGCGCTGTTGATGTCGGGGCTTGCGGTGGTCGCCATCACCGGCGACCTGATCTACCTGCGACGTCAGCAACTCCTGCGCGCGATCTGGGCAGCGACAATTGTGGCTCCGGCATTGGCGTTGCTGGTTATGGCCTTGATCCAGCCCTGGATCGGAGGCACGCAATTGCCGACGTCGCTGCCGGGCAGTACGATCGCGCAATTCTTCAACGACAATTTCCAGCGCCGCATCAATCGTCCGCTGCCGGCGGTGATCGGCGATCCGCAATTGGCCGCGCTGATCGGTCTTGGACCGGCGCGACCGCATCTCGTGCTCGCCACCGCGCCGGAGCGCGGGCCATGGCTGACGCCGGAGAAGTTCAGCGAGGTGGGCGGTGTCGTCGTGTGGCGCGCGTCGGATACCGCCGGCACGCCGCCTCCGGATATCGCCAGGCAGTTCCCCGGCCTCGTTCCGGAAGTGCCGCAAAGTTTCGACTGGCTGGTGAACGGCCGTGCCGCGCCGCTGCGGATCGGCTGGGCCATCGTGCGGCCGAAGACGCCATAATCACGTTGCGGGTGAATCGGTAGCGGCATTCAGTGCCTTCGATATCGCGCGCAAGTCCTGCCACGCGAGCCGCTTGTGGATTGGCTGTCGCAGCAGGTAGGCCGGATGGAACGTCGCCATGGCGCGAATGGTGCGCGTGCCGGTATCGTAATTGTGCCAGCGGCCGCGTGTGCGCATGATGCCGTCTTTCAGTTCGAGCACGGCCTGCGACGACGGCTTGCCGAGGCACACCAGCACGTCCGGATCGACCAGTTCGATCTGCCGTTTGATGAAGGGCAGGCAGATTTGCGTTTCCTGTGGCGAGGGATCGCGGTTGCCGGGCGGTCGCCACGGAATGACGTTGGTGATGTAGGCGGTGGTGCGGTCGAGTCCGATGGCGCCGATCATGCGGTCGAGCAGCTTGCCGGAGCGGCCGATGAACGGGATACCTTCGAGGTCCTCGTCGCGGCCGGGTGCTTCGCCGACGAACATGATCCGTGCCTGCGGATTGCCGTCGGAGAACACCAGCCGCGTAGCCGTTTGCTTCAGCGCGCAGCCGTCGAAGGTTTCCAGCAGGGCTCGCAACGCTTCCAGCGTCGGCGCAGTCCGGGCTGCGTCGCGTGCCGAAGCGATAGCGACCTCCGGGGCAGGGACCGCTGCCGCCGGCGCACGGGCCATCGCTGCAGGGGGCGGGGCAGGCCGGTTCGCAGGCGGCGAGGGAATAGCGGCCGGTTGCGGTGCGATCTCCGGATCGAGCAGCCGGTTCGGCGGTTCCTCCAGCAAGGCGCAGTCCACCCCGGCTTCGAGGTAAAACGCAAGCAGTTCGCGCACGGTCGGCGGCGTCTCTACGGTCGATGTCGCGGAGGTGTCCATGAGGGGATATTAGGACATCGGCTGTCCGGGGTGAAATATTCTTCCTGCATTTCCGTGGTTGTTCTTCCGGAAAAAATCGGAAACAAGAGGGCTTAGAAGCATTCTCGTTTGTCTGGGGTCAGAACATGAGCACCGAAGAGCTGCCGCCGCGCGAGTCCATGGAATTCGATGTCGTGATCGTCGGCGCCGGACCATCCGGCCTCTCCGCGGCGATCCGCCTCAAGCAACTCAACGCCGATCTGTCCATCGTCGTGGTCGAGAAGGGCTCCGAAGTCGGCGCGCATATTCTCTCCGGTGCGGTGATGGATCCGACCAATCTCGACAAGCTGATCCCGGACTGGCGCGAGGACCCCGACTGCCCGCTCAAGACTCAAGTGAAGGACGACCAGTTCTACCTGATGACGAAGACCGGCGGCATCAAGCTGCCGAACTTCCTCATGCCGCCGCTGATGAACAATCATCATTGCTACATCACGTCGCTCGGCATGGTATGCCGTTGGCTGGGTGCGAAGGCCGAAGCGCTCGGCGTCGAAATCTATCCGGGCTTTGCCGCCGCCGAAGTGATCTACGGCGACAACGGCGAAGTGCGCGGCATCGCCACCGGCGACATGGGCATCGCCAAGGACGGCTCGCACAAGGATTCCTATACGCGCGGCATGGAACTGCTCGGCAAATACACGTTGTTTGCAGAGGGTGCGCGCGGCAGCCTGACCAAGCAACTGATCGCCAAGTTCTCGCTCGACAGAAATTGCGAGCCGGGCAAGTTCGGTATCGGCCTCAAGGAAATCTGGCAGATCGATCCAGCCAAGCACAAGAAGGGTACGGTGCAGCACTCGTTCGGCTGGCCGCTCGACAACAACACCGGCGGTGGCTCGTTCCTCTATCACTATGACGACAATCTCGTAGCGATCGGCTTCGTCGTGCATCTCAACTACGACAATCCGTATCTCTACCCGTTCGAGGAATTCCAACGCTTCAAGACGCATCCGATGATCCGCGATACGTTTGCCGGCGCCAAGCGTCTTGCTTACGGCTCGCGCGCGATCACCGAGGGTGGTTATCAATCGGTGCCGCGCTTGACCTTTGCAGGCGGCGCGCTGATCGGCTGTGCCGCGGGTTTCGTCAACGTGCCGCGCATCAAGGGTATCCACAACGCGATGGCGAGCGGCATGCAGGCCGCCGAGCATCTGGTCGCTGCGCTTGCCGCCGGCCGTGCCAATGACGAACTGGTCGAATACGAAAACGGCTGGCGTTCGTCCTCGATCGGCAAGGATCTCTATCCGGTTCGCAACGCCAAGCCGCTGTGGTCGAAATTCGGCACGCTGCTCGGCAACGCGCTCGGCGGTTTCGATATGTGGTGCAACACGCTCGGCTTCTCGCTGTTCGGCACGATGTCGCACAGCAAGAATGATGCGAAGTCGCTCAAGCCCGCCAAGGATTATCAGCCGATCGCGTATCCCAAGCCGGACGGCAAGCTGACGTTCGATCGCCTCTCGTCGGTGTTCCTGTCGAATACCAACCACGAGGAAGACCAGCCGCCCCATCTCAAGGTGGCGGACATGGCGCTGCAGAAATCATCAGAACTCGAGGTCTTCGCCGGGCCGTCCAATCGCTATTGTCCGGCCGGCGTGTACGAGTGGGTCGAGGAAAGCACCGGCCCGCGCTTCCAGATCAATGCGCAGAATTGCGTCCACTGCAAAACCTGCGACATCAAGGACCCCAACGGCAACATCACCTGGGTGCCGCCCGAAGGTGGCGGCGGGCCGAATTACGAAGCCATGTAGCCCGTGCTCAACACGAACGCGTGAGCGGGGTGGTCGCTCCGCCGGCCACGTTCCCGCCACAGTGCGGGTGCCAGCAGGAGCGGTCGTAGGCAACGGCCTGAAGCGGCTGGGAGGCTTTGCCGGTTCCGGCCGCAGGTCCTGCCGTCGCCTTGCGGTTGAGGGCCAAACACTGCATTGTCCCGCCGTCTGATGCGATCGTGTCGATAATGATTCCGGTCTGTCCGCTAACTCCAGGAGCTAGACGAATCGTGATGTTCTCCCGTTTCAAAAGCCTGACGATGATCGCGCTCGCCGCGTCTGTGCTGGCGTTGCCGGGTCCGCTCGCGGCGCAGACACCGGATCATCCGACGGACTCGTCGGCGACGTTTCCGACGCGCGAGGACCTTCGCGACATGACCGTGGCGGGCAGCTATCTCGCCGCTCGTCATGCCAGCATCGAGCGGGACGCCACCGCGGCCGCGGAGTTCTATCGCTCGGCGCTGCGCAAGGACCCGAAGAACAACGAATTGCTGGATCGCGCTTTCATCTCGTCGCTGGCGGACGGCAACATCGACGAGGCCGTCAAGCTGGCCGGACGCGTGCTGAAGATCGATAAGTCGAACCGCGTGGCGCGACTGGTGATCGGCGTGCACGATCTCAAGGTGAAGCGCTACGAGGCGGCACGGCGCAATATCAATCAATCCGTGCGCGGGCCGATCACCGATCTGGTCGCGACGCTCCTGGCGGGCTGGGCCGAATTTGGCGCGGGGAATCCGCGAGGCGCGGTGGCCGACATCGACAAGCTGACCGGACCGGAATGGTATCCGGTGTTCAAGGATTTGCATTCCGGCCTGATCATGCAACTGGCGGGCCATGAGAAAGATGCAGGCGTGCGTTTGGAGCGGGCCTATAAGCTTGATGAGACGGCGTTGCGGGTGATGGATGCTTATGCACGCTGGTTGTCGCGCGGCAAGGATGGTCCGGTTGCTGCGGAAGCGGTTTATGAGGCGTTCAACAAGAAACTCGCGCGCCATCCGCTGGTGATCGAGGGGATCCGAGCCACCAAGGCCGGTGCCAAGCTGGCGCCGTTGGTCGACTCTCCGCAAGCTGGTGCCGCAGAGGCGCTGTATGGCATCGGCGCCTCGTTGACGCGGCGTGGCGGCGAAGACCTTGCATTGGTCTATCTGCAGTTGGCGCTATATCTGCAGCCCAATCACGCGTTGGCGCTGCTGTCGCTCGGCGATCTTTACGAGTCGGTGAAGAAGCCGCAGATGGCGATCAAGGTCTATGAGCGTGTGCCGGAACGTTCGGTCTTGCACCGCAACGCGCAGGTGCAGATGGCGACCGATCTCGATGCCTCCGACCGCAGCGACGAGGCGATCAAGATTCTGCAGGCCGTGACGCAGGACGACCCGAAGGACGTCGAGGCGATCATGGCGCTCGGCAACATCGAGCGCGGCCGCAAGAAATTCGCCGACTGTGCCGTCACCTACTCGAAGGCGATCGACCAGTTGACCGGGTCGGAGAACAACAACTGGGTCTATTATTACTTCAGGGGAATTTGCGAGGAGCGTTCCAAGAATTGGGACAAGGCTGAGCTCGACATGAAGAAGGCGCTCGAACTGAAGCCCGAGCAGCCGCACGTTCTCAACTATCTCGGATATTCATGGATCGATCGCGGTCTTCATCTCGACGACGCCATGAAGATGATCAAGCGCGCTGTCGATCAGCGGCCTGATGACGGCTACATCGTCGATTCACTCGGGTGGGCTTACTATCGCATTGGCAATTATCAGGAAGCGGTGAAGCATCTCGAGCGCGCTATCGATTTGAAACCGGAAGACCCGACGATCAACGATCATCTCGGGGATGCTTATTGGCGCGTCGGCCGCACGCTGGAGGCGCGCTTCCAGTGGGCGCATGCACGTGATCTCAAGCCGGAGCCGGACGAACTGCCGAAGATCGAAGCCAAGATCGAAAACGGCTTGCCAGCCGATGAGACACCGGCGGCGGCATCGGCAGACAAGAAGAAAGACGAAGGCAAGGGCGGCTGATCGAATAGCGGGTCGGTCGCGCCTTAATCGTTCCCAGGGGCTTTGGATTTGACGGTCGTATGACAACGCACGGCAATATTGATGCGAACGACAAATCCGCCATACTTGCGGATGAGGCGCGCGCCAAGGTCAACTTGACCCTGCGGGTGCTCGGTCGCCGCGCTGATGGCTATCACGATCTCGCCAGCTTGGTGGTCTTCGCTGATTGTGCGGACCGGCTGACGCTCGACGCAGGGCCGGAACTGAGTCTCACCATGAGAGGGCTGGGCGGTAGCGACTGCGGCGCGACCGCGGATAATCTCGTGCTCAAGGCCGCTCGCCTGCTGGCCGAACGCGTGCCTGGTTTGCAGGTTGGTGCCTTCACGCTCGATAAGCGGTTGCCGGTGGCGGCCGGAATCGGTGGCGGGTCGGCGGATGCGGCGGCGGCGCTGCGGTTGTTGGCACGGCTCAATTCACTCGCGCTTGATGATCCACGCATCATGGAGGCGGCGCGCGTGACCGGTGCCGATGTGCCGGTCTGTGTTGCCTCGCAAAGTTCGGTGATGACTGGGATCGGCGAGCAGTTGTCCTCAGTCCGCGTGCCGAAGATGCCCTGCGTGATGGTCAACCCGCGCATTGCGGTGGCGACGGCGGAGGTGTTTACCGCGCTTGGCTTGCGCAAGGGCGAAATCCTGACCGACGTGACCGATGTGGTTCGTTCGCGCAAGTGGCCGACCGAAGAGTCATCGGTCGAGGAGTGGCTGAAAGCGCTGGGCCATGCGGCTAACGATCTTGAGGCCCCGGCAATCAAGATTCAGCCGATCGTCGGCGATGTGTTGTCGGCGCTGCGGGAACTCGCCGGTGTGCGGCTGGTGCGGATGTCGGGATCCGGCGCGACATGCTTTGCGCTGTTCGACAGTGATGCAGAGGCTCGCGCGGCGGGCCGGTCACTGCAGTCGAGCCATCCGGACTGGTGGGTCCACGCCGGCACACTCGGCTGAGCGGCGCCCGCAGTCCGTACGGCCTCGCGCATCTGAGAGGATCGCGACTGGAACATTCAAACCTCGCATGACGGTCCTTGCAATCATTGCGCGAGTTGCGCAATGATTGTCGCAACGTCCGATTGTCTTGGCGAGCGTATGGCAGCTTCTCGACCGTCATTTGACCAGGCCGTGCAGTCGTTGCTCGATGCAGCGATCGACCCCACGCGCTGGACCGATGCGATGGAGATGGTCACGCAGTATACTGAAGCGGCCGGCGTTGTTTTGCTTCAGGTCAAGGGGCGAGGGCCGGGAACGCCCCATACGCGGTCACTTGAAGAAGGCCTCGATACATATTTTCGGGAAGGCTGGCATTTGCGAGATGAACGTACGCGCGGCTTGCCGGCAGTACGTCGCAAAGGGATTTTCGTCGATCAGGATTTCGCCAGTCGGGAAGAACTTGCAAACTCCGATTACTACCATTTCCTTCGAAGGTATGGTTTCAATTGGTCGGCAGGCATTGGCTTTTCCAACGGTGAGGATGAGTGGTGCATGGTCGTCGAACGGGGCGACAAGCACGGTTTCGTCACCCCGGAAGAGCAGCAGGATTGGGTTCGCTTTGCTCCACATCTGAGTCGTGTAGCTTTGCTCGCGCGCAATCTGGAATTTGCTAACGCGACGGGAATGGTCGACGCCTACCAGTCGCTGGGCTGTCCGAGCTTTTTGCTTGACCGCAGTGGTCGTGTCATCCGGGCCAACGTCGCAGCGGAGAAACTGATCGGCGATGGGTTCAATCTCGCACAGGGCGTGCTCGGATGTACCTTGGCCGACGATAATCGGGAGCTTGCCGGATTGGTGGCCCGACTCTGCCGATCGCCGGGGATCGCGGATGCCGAGGCCCTGCCTCCCGTTGTCGTTCGCCGCCCGACCAAGCGTCCGCTGATCGTCGAAGGCATTCGCGTCAAGGGCATGGCAAGCGCGGTGTTCTCGCCGGCGAAGGCGATTCTGCTGGTCTCCGATACCGAACGTCCGTCAGTCGACCCGTCGATGGATTTGTTGCGCAAGACCTTCGGTCTCACGCAGACTGAGGCGCTGCTGGTTTCTCATCTCGCGCGCGAAGTGCCGTTGCCGCTGGTTGCCGAACTGTTGGGAATTTCGTTCGAAACCGCACGCTCGCATCTGAAGCACATTTTCGCCAAGACAGAGACCAACCGGCAATCTGATCTTTTGCGGTTGGTCGGGCGATTGCATCCGTTGCGGTAGGTGATCCGCAGTACGGAGGCCGGTTACTGAGGCGAAAGCGCCTTCGCCGTCTGCTGTTCTCCCGTTCAGCTCTTTGCCGCCTGCAATCGCGCCGCCATCGCCTTGCGCGTTGCCTCCGGCAGGCCGCTCGGATCGAGCAACATGTCGAACACCTTCAGATTATGCGTATGGGCGAGTTGATGCAGATGGAAGGCGTTGCGTAGCGCTACCTGCCGCCCCTGTGCATCCTGCACGCCGTTGACGGCGAGCTTGGTCAGCTTCAATGCGAAGCGTGATTTCGCGGCGACCTTGCGTGCCATCGCGAGCGTCGCGTCCATTAGTTGCGCGCGGGGCACCACCTGATTGACCATACCGAGCCGCAGTGCATCGTCGGCCTTGATCTCGTCCGAGGTAAACAGCATCTCCTTGGCCTTGCGGATGCCGACCTCCCAGACATGGGTGAAGTATTCGTGGCCACAGACCCCGAAGCTCACGGTCGGATCGGCAAAGGCAGCGTCGTCGGCCGCGATGATGATGTCGCACGGCCACGCCAGCATCAGCCCGCCGGCAATGCATTTGCCCTGCACCGCGGCGATGGTTGGCTTCGGGATGTTGCGCCAGCGGTCGGAAAAGCCGAGATAGATTTCTTCCTCGCGCGCCATTTGCGCTTCGGCGCCGGCGCAGCCAAAGCCGCACACCGGGGCTACCGTCTCGTGTGTGCGCATCGCGCCGTGTCCGTCGGTTTCCGACAGATCGTGACCGGCGGAGAAGTGCTTGCCGTTGGCTGCGAGAATGATGACGCGGATGTCGTCGTCATGCGCGGCATGGTCGAACGCGTCGTTCAACTCATAGAGCAGCGCGGTGTCCTGCGCGTTCGCCATGTTCGGCTTGTTGAGCGTGATGCGCGCGATGCCGGGTTCGGGCACGTCATAGATCAGCGCCTTGAAGTCAGGCATGATTCCTCCTCACGTTTTTTTTGAATGTTTTAGTGCGAGCGCGCGAGGCAGAACGCCACGACTTGCTCCAGCGCGGCCTTCATCGGTGATGGCGGAAACAGCGCCAGCGCATCGACCGCCATCGCGCCATAGTGCTGCGCGCGCGACAGCGTGTCCTCGAGCGCGCGATGCTTGGTCATCAGGCCGATGGCGTGATCGAGGTCGCCTTCGCCGATCTCGCCACGCTCCAGCGCACGGATCCAGAATTCGCGCTCCGCATCGTTGCCGCGGCGGAAGGCGAGCACGACGGGCAAAGTGATCTTGCCTTCGCGGAAATCGTCGCCGACGTTCTTGCCGAGCTTGGCGGCCGTGCCGCCGTAATCGAGCAGGGCGTCGACCAGCTGGAAGGCGATGCCGAGATTCATGCCAAAACTCGCGGCCGCGGTCTGCTCGGCCTTGGGCCGTTCGGCGATCACCGGGCCGACCTCGCAGGCAGCGGCGAACAGTTCGGCGGTCTTGCCGCGGATCACCGCGAGATATTCGTCCTCGGTGGTCGCGGTGTTCTTCGCGGCGGCAAGCTGCATCACCTCGCCCTCGGCGATGGTTGCGGCGGCGGACGACAGGATGTCCAAAGCACGGAGCGAGCCGACCTCCACCATCATCCGGAAGGCCTGGCCGAGCAGGAAGTCGCCGACCAGCACGCTGGCCTCGTTGCCCCACACCATGCGGGCAGAGAGCTTGCCGCGCCGCAGTTCGCTTTCGTCCACCACGTCGTCATGCAGCAGCGTCGCGGTGTGCATGAACTCGACCGAGGCGGCGAGCTTGATGTGGCCTTCCCCGCCGTAGCCGGAGAGCCCTGCCATCGCCAGCGTCAGCATCGGGCGGAGCCGCTTGCCGCCGGATGAGATCAGGTGGTTGGCGACCTCCGGGATCATGGTCACCTCGGAACCGGTGCGGGACAGGATGGTGGCGTTGACGCGCTCCATGTCCGTCGCAACCAGCTCGACAAGCTGATCGATCGATGCTGTCGAGGGGGTCTCGAAGGGAACAATTACCGCCACGCCGAATCTCCACGCTGCCGTTGTCGATTGGCCGCATCCATATCGCGACCAGGGCGGAAGGCCCATAGCGGGGACAATTCGCGCCGGCTCCGAAAGCCGCTATAACCATAGAAACTGCGGGGTAAGGCGGCAAGAGCCGACCGTGCTTGACAGCCTGCTCGAGCTGCTCAAGGCGGGGCGAAGGAGACATTTCGGTGCGCGAATTGGTACGGACCAACGATGTTGTGCTGGTCTCGGCAATCGAGGCGCTGCTGAATGGCGCTGACATTCAGCACCTGGTGCTGGATCAGAACATGAGCGTGCTCGACGGCTCGGTCGGGGCGATTCCGCGCCGAATTCTGGTCCATGACGACGACAACCGTCAGGCCCGCCAGCTTCTCACCGATGCCGGCCTCGCCCACGAACTGCGACCCGATGTCTGAGGCAAGGGCCGGCGTGACCGAGGATGCCTTTCTCGGAGGCCGGCTGCGGCTGCGCCAACCGGTGTCGGGTCATCGTGCCGGTCATGACGCGATCCTGCTGGCGGCGGCGACCGCCGCGCGGCCCGGTCAACGGATTGCGGATTTCGGTGCCGGCGTCGGTGCGGCGGGGTTGGCGGTCGCCCGGCGCGTTGCTGGTCTGGAACTGGTGCTGGTCGAAATCAATCCGGAGCTTGTAGCGCTGGCCTCCGCCAATGCCGCTGCCAACGGCATCGGTGCCCGGGCGCTGGCGCTCGATCTTGCGGCAAATGCCGCCGCTTTCGCCGCGGCCGGTCTCGATCCGGATAGTGTCGACGGCGTGCTGATGAATCCGCCGTTCAACGCCCCAGTGCGGCAGCAAGCCTCACCGGACATGGATCGACGTGCGGCGCATGAGGCCACGACCACGACGCTGGAGGCATGGACGCATGCGGCGCGGCGCGTGCTTAAGCCGAGCGGCGTGCTGACGTTGATCTGGCGTGCGGAGGGATTGGCGGACGTTCTGGCATGTCTCGCGCGCGGCTTCGGCAGCGTGGCGGTGCAGCCGGTCCATGGAAAGGCCGGAGCGCCGGCCATCCGGATTCTGGTGCGCGCGATCAAGGGCGGGCGCGCGCCGTTGCGGATTTTTCCTGGCCTGATGCTCAACGATTCGGCGGGCGTGCCCACCCCGGAGGCAAACGCATTGCTCTCCGGCGAGGCGGTGTTGCCGCTCGCGACGCTATGAGCGAGCCGTCGAATTCAGCCCGGCAGTCGTTCGCGGCGCGGTTTTGCCGCAGACGTGAAGTGAATTGCGGTCCAGAGCGAGCCCATCAATACCATCAGCAGATAGATTTTCATGTCATGCTCCGCTGCAAATCAAGTTGAGGATATCTCCGAAATGCAAATCGCGTTCCACACATCGGATGACAGTGTCGTGATCGAGAATGGTGAGTTTTCTGTGAAGCGCGCGTGGTGGGCGGCGGGGAGTTTTTGGCAATGAGCGCGATGGATAGTCTGAAGCGACTGATGCCGCGACGTTGGCGCAAGAGTGCAGTTGTCGTACCGGTGGTGCGATTGAGCGGCGCCATCGGCGCGGTGACGCCGCTGCGCCCCGGCCTGTCGCTGGCCGGGGTCGCCAAGCTGCTGGAGCGTGCCTTCGCGATGCCGAACGCCAAGGCGGTAGCGCTGGCGATCAATTCGCCGGGCGGTGCGCCGGTGCAATCGCGGCTGATCTATCTGCGCATCCGGCAACTCGCCGAGGAGAAGAAACTTCCCGTGCTGGTGTTCGCAGAAGACGTCGCTGCGTCCGGCGGCTACATGATTGCCTGCGCTGGAGATGAAATCTTCTGCGATCCGTCATCGATCCTCGGCTCGATCGGCGTGGTTGGCGGCAGCTTCGGATTTCAGGAGGCGATCAAGAAGATCGGCGTCGAGCGACGGCTCTATACCGCCGGCGCACACAAGGCGACGCTCGATCCCTTCCTGCCGGAAAATCCGGATGACGTTGCGCGGCTCAAGGCGATCCAGCGCGACATCCACCGAACCTTCATCGAACTGGTCAAGCGCAGCCGAGGCGCAAGGTTGCGGGGTTCCGACGAGCATCTGTTCAGCGGCGAATACTGGGCGGGCGAAACCGCGGTCGCGCTCGGCTTGTCCGACGGTATCGGCGACCTGCGGTCGGTGGTACGGGCAAGGTTCGGCGACAAGGTGGAGATGCCGCTTATCGAGCAGCCGCGCGGCCTGTTGAACGGGTTGCTGGGCCGCAAATCCGGGGCCGGCGGAGCGATGCTGGGGGAGGGTATCGGCGCGCTGCCGGAAAGCCTGATCGGTGCGGTCGAGGAACGGGCGATGTGGGCGAAATTCGGGCTGTAATTGGCTCCATCCCGCGCCTTTTGGTCGCTTGCGGAAGCCTCCCGGCTGCGCGAAACTAATGATCGGAGGGCTGATGACCGCGAACCAGAAGGATCGACCGATGCCGCCATTCGTTGCCTTTGCCGGAGCCCTTGGTGGACTGGCTGTGGTCCGTTGGGCGTATCGTACTGCCCGCCGGATCAATGACGAACTGGAAGACGCGCGTCGCGTCAGGATGGCGGAGACGGTCCGGATGCAGGAAGTTCCGACCTTGCGGCGCGATCCGCGCACCGGCACCTACCGGCCGGGCTAGTCGCCGTCGGCTTATCCGGTCGGCGCTCTCGCCGGCCGTCGGGTGGGGCATCACCCGCGAAACCGGCGAGCAAACGTTGGAGGCATATCCGGCCCGAGAGGCCGGACTTCAACGATTGGCCAGCTTTTATCAGCTTTCCGGCAGCGCGTTGACCCATCGCCGGGTAGAATTGCTCGAATTGCGTAGGTTGCTTTATCCGGACGTTGCCTTGATTCCGCGGGGCGCCGCCGATACGGTCCCGCGCGACTCGTGACCTCCGACAAATCCAGAAGCCGCTCATGGACTCCACGCCACTCCACATGCGTCCCGAACGCTCGTTCCAGGGACTGATCCTGACGTTGCAGCGCTACTGGGCCGACCACGGCTGCGTGATCCTGCAACCCTACGACATGGAAGTAGGCGCGGGTACCTTCCATCCGGCGACGACCCTGCGGGCGCTCGGACCGAAGCATTGGAACGCGGCTTACGTGCAGCCGTCGCGGCGGCCGAAGGACGGCCGCTACGGTGAGAACCCGAACCGCTTGCAGCACTACTATCAGTTTCAGGTGATCCTGAAGCCGTCGCCGCCGGACATTCAGGACCTCTACCTGAAGTCGCTTGCGGCGATCGGCGTCGACGCCGCGCTGCACGACATCCGTTTCGTCGAGGACGACTGGGAAAGTCCGACGCTGGGGGCATGGGGGCTCGGCTGGGAATGCTGGTGCGACGGCATGGAAGTGTCGCAGTTTACTTACTTCCAGCAGGTCGCAGGCGTCGAATGCGCGCCGGTCGCGGGCGAACTGACTTATGGGCTCGAGCGCCTCGCGATGTATGTGCAGGGCGTCGAGAACGTCTACGATCTCAACTTCAACGGCCGCGAAGGCGCCGACAAGGTGACCTATGGCGACGTGTTCCTGCAAGCCGAGCAGGAATATTCGCGGCACAATTTCGAACACGCCGACACCGCGATGCTGTTCGAGCAGTTCAAGATGGCGGAAGGCGCGTGCCGCAAGTATCTCGAAGCGGGATGGGAAGGTAGCAAGAAAGATCGCCACCTGATGGCGCTGCCGGCTTACGACCAATGCATCAAGGCCAGCCATGTCTTCAATTTGCTCGATGCGCGCGGCGTTATTTCAGTGACCGAGCGGCAGAGTTACATCCTGCGCGTGCGCGAACTGGCGAAGGCCTGCGGCGAAGCCTGGATCAAGACCGAAGCGGGTGGAGTGTAAGCGATGCCCGATCTTCTGCTCGAATTGTTCTCCGAAGAAATTCCCGCGCGGATGCAGGCGAAGGCTGCCGACGACCTGCGCAAGATGGTCACCGACAAGCTGGTCGCGGAAGGTCTCGTCTATGACGGCGCGAAATCCTTCGCGACGCCGCGCCGTCTCGCGCTCACCATCCACGGCCTGCCGTCGCGGCAGCCGGATCTGAAGGACGAACGCAAGGGACCGAAAGTCGGCGCGCCCGACGCCGCCGTGCAGGGCTTCCTCAAGGCGACCGGATTGAAGTCGCTCGATGAGGCGACGATTCAGAAAGATCCGAAGAAGGGCGATTTCTATGTCGCGCTGATCGAGAAGGCCGGACGCCCCGCCATCGACGTGATCGCCGAAATCATTCCCGTTATCATCCGCACCTTCCCGTGGCCGAAGGCGATGCGTTGGGGCGAACTCTCGGCGAAGCCCGGCGCGCTGCAATGGGTGCGGCCGCTGCATTCCATCGTTGCGACGTTCGGCATGGAGACCGAGGAGCCGGACGTTGTCGCGTTCGACGTCGCCGGCATCAAGGCCGGGCAGGTGACGCGCGGCCATCGCTTCATGGCGCCCGCCCAATTCAGCGTGCGCCGCTTCGAGGACTACGAGGCAAAACTGTTCGCCGCCAAGGTGGTGCTCGATCCGCAGCGTCGCAAGGACATTATTTTCACTGAGGCTAAGAACCTGGCGTTCGCGCAGGGTTTCGAACTGATCGAGGATCAGGGCCTGCTTGATGAGGTCTCGGGCCTCGTCGAATGGCCGGTGGTGCTGATGGGCTCGTTCGACGAGTCTTTCCTGTCGATTCCGGGCGAGGTGATCCGCGCCACCATCCGCAACAACCAGAAGTGCTTTGTCGTCAACGATCCGAAGACGGGGAAGCTTGCCAACCGCTTTATCCTCGTCGCCAACATCGAGGCGAGCGACGGCGGCGCGGCGATCATTGCCGGCAATGAGCGCGTCATCCGCGCGCGGTTGTCGGATGCGAAGTTCTTCTACGAGACCGACCTCAAGACCAGGCTGGAAGACCGATTGCCGAAGTTCGACGGCATCGTGTTTCACGAAAAGCTCGGCACGCAGGCGGAGCGCATCGCGCGTATCGAACGCCTTGCTGCCGAGATCGCGCCACTGGTGGGCGCCGATGTCGAGAAGACCAAGCGCGCCGCGCGTCTGGCGAAGACCGATCTGCTCACCGAAGTCGTCGGCGAATTCCCCGAGGTGCAAGGCCTGATGGGGAAATACTACGCGCTGGCGCAAGGTGAGGACTCAAGCGTCGCGCAGGCGATCGAGGATCACTACAAGCCGCAAGGCCCGAACGACCGCGTGCCGACCGACCCGGTCGCGATCGCGGTCGCGCTGGCCGACAAACTCGACATATTGTTTGGGTTTTGGGCTATCGACCAAAAGCCATCAGGTTCAAAGGACCCGTATGCTCTGAGGCGAGCAGCGCTAGGGGTAATAAGAATAATTTTGAACAATGAATTGCGACTGAGTCTTTTTGATTTGTCGGCAAAGCCATTTGCTCGCAATGCCTCGGCTAAATTATTCGCCGAATTCAAGGTGGATGCTGGACTCGTTCGATCTGCAGCTTCCCGTATGACGTCGCCTCTTTTACGAGAGAGTGTTGCATCGCTTGCCCTGCAGTACCGAGATAGGCAAATCGGCGGGGTAGATAAGGTTGTCGAGACAATGCGTGCCGCAGCTTTCGATCTGCTCGACTATTTTGCTGAGCGACTGAAGAATCAGTTGCGCGACCATGGCGCCCGGCACGACCTCGTTGATGCTGTTTTTGCTTTTGAGCTGCAGGACGATTTTCTTGCGATCGTGCGCCGCGTCGAGGCGCTCGGCAAATTCCTCGATACCGACGACGGCAAGAATCTACTAGCCGGCACCAAGCGCGCGTCGAATATCCTTGCCATCGAGGAGAAGAAGGACAAGCGCGCGTTCGACGGCGCGCCAGATGCATCGCTATTCGTTGCTGACGAGGAAAAGCAACTCGCGCGCGCCATCGACGAGGTGAAACGGGAAGCGGGTGACGCGGTTGCCAACGAAAATTTCGAAGCCGCAATGGCGGCGATGGCAAAGCTGCGTCCCGCCGTCGATGCCTTCTTCGACAAGGTGAAGGTCAATGACGACGACGCCAAAGTGCGCGAGAATCGCCTGAAGCTCCTGAACGAAATCCGCGCCGCCACACGGGCGGTCGCGGATTTCTCAAGGATTCAGGACTGAACGCATTCCCGATTGTATCAATGAGGAAACGTCATCCTGAGGCGCGAGCGGAGCGAGCCTTGAAGGATGACGTTTGTGGATTATCGGCCGTCGCCCTTCGAAGCTGGGCGTCATGCACCGCGCATCTCAGGGTGATGGCGCTTTGCGCTCCGTTAGTCCACCACCTGCATGATCCGCCGCGTGCGCGGGTTGACCAGCACTGGTTGCTCATTGATCACCGTGTAACGATAGGGCGTTTCGCCGAAGCGCTGCGGAACATCGTAATACGTCACGCCGGCTTCCGGCAGTACGGTCCCGACCGCAACCGGCACGTCCACCACATATGACGGAAGACGTTCGCGCACGACGTATTCCCGGAACGGCGCAACCTGTTCACGCGGGATGCCGACATAGGGGCCACCCACAGTGCCCCGATCCTCGATGATGACGGTGCCTTGCGCCTGCGCGGCGAGCGGAGTGCCGATGGTCGCCACGAGTGCGGCAGCGGCGATAAAGGCGTTACGCATGGAAATCTCCTGAATTCGCATTGTATCGGCGATGGCGACGCCGGACGCGCGCCATGCCAGTGCGGACAATGCCGTGCGGCATCGTGCGTTCCGGCCAAATGCGGCATCGTCGGGGTCATTCGGTGGAGCTTTTCGGACAGTCGCGGCCGCTATCACCGCGCTCACGGCGATGATAGAAATGGATACGATTCGTGAAGAGGTTTTCACGGCTGCCGGGAGCGAAAATCCATGACTATTACCAGTGCCCATTTGCCAGCGATCGTTGCGCTGGTCGCCGGTATTTTGATTCTGCTGATGCCGCGTTTGTTGAACTTCATCGTCGCGATCTATTTGATTTTTGTGGGTTTGGTCGGGCTCGGTGTGCTGCGGATGTTCCATTTCTAGCGGACCGACGCGGCGCACCCTGAGGCCGCAGGCACGCGCGCGAAATAGCGGTGCTCAATCCAGGATCTCGGCTTGGTTGAAGGCCTCGCGGCTTGCGCGAGTCCGGCAAAACGTGGTGTAAGGCGGGCAATATTTCCCCTCCTTATGACGTTTGGAAGCCATGGCCAAAGCTGCATCCAAGTCCCCATCGAAAAAGTCCCAATCCAAGAACTCCAAATCCTCATCCGCTTCAAAGGCTCGAGCGAAGTCGAAGAAGCTCACCAAGAAGGCAAAGCCGGTGGCTGCTACGCGCGGCAAGCCGGCGAAAAAATCTGCCTTCAAAGCCAAGTCCGCGGTGAAGTCTGCAACCAAGCCAGCGCCGAAACCGGCCGCGCGAAAGGCCGTTGTTGCGAAGGCGAGCAAACCCGTTGCAAAGACCCCTAAAGCCGTCTCAACCCCCAAGGCTGCCGCTCCCAAAGCCGCTGCTGCTCCGAAGGCCGGCAAGTGGGTCTATACCTTCGGTGACGGCAAGGCCGAAGGCCGCTCCGGCCTGCGCGACCTGCTCGGCGGCAAGGGCGCCAACCTCGCGGAGATGGCCAATCTCGGCCTGCCGGTGCCTCCGGGCTTCACGATTCCGACTTCGGTATGCACGTACTTTTACGCGCACGACAAAAGCTATCCGAAGGAACTGAAGACGCAGGTCGATCAAGCGCTGGCCTATGTCGGCAAGCTCACCGGCAAAGGGTTCGGCGACACCAGGAATCCGCTGCTGGTATCCGTGCGCTCGGGCGCGCGTGCCTCGATGCCGGGCATGATGGACACCGTTCTTAATCTCGGCTTGAACGACGAGACGGTGGAGTCGCTCGCAGCATTGTCGGGTGATCGGCGCTTTGCTTATGACAGCTATCGTCGCTTCATCACCATGTATTCCGACGTGGTGCTCGGCCTCGAACATCATCACTTCGAGGAAATTCTCGATACCTTCAAGGACAGCAAGGGCTACACGCTCGACACCGACGTCACCGGCGACGAGTGGGTCGAACTGGTCGGCCAGTACAAGCAGGCCGTCGCCGAGGAAACCGGCAGTGACTTCCCGCAGGATCCGCATGCGCAGTTGTGGGGCGCCATCGGCGCGGTGTTCTCATCATGGATGAACGCGCGCGCTGTGACCTATCGCAAGCTGCACGACATTCCCGAGTCGTGGGGCACGGCTGTCAACGTGCAGGCCATGGTGTTCGGCAACATGGGCGAGACGTCGGCCACCGGCGTCGCGTTCACGCGCAATCCGTCCACCGGCGAGAGCAAGCTCTACGGTGAGTTCCTGATCAACGCGCAGGGCGAAGACGTTGTCGCGGGTATTCGTACGCCGCAGGACATCACGGAGGAAGCGCGCATCGAATCCGGCTCCGACAAGCCGTCGATGGAGAACGCGATGCCGGATGCGTTCAAGGAATTGAAGCGCATCTACACGCTGCTGGAAAAGCACTATCGCGACATGCAGGACATGGAGTTCACCGTCGAGGACGGTAAGCTCTGGATGCTGCAGACCCGCAACGGCAAGCGTACCGCGAAAGCGGCGCTGCGCATTGCCGTCGAACTCGCCAACGAAGGCCTGATTTCGCGCAATGACGCTGTGTCGCGCATCGATCCCGCTTCGCTCGATCAGTTGCTGCATCCGACCATCGATCCCAACGCCAAGCGCGATGTGATCGCCACCGGCCTGCCGGCCTCGCCCGGCGCGGCGGCGGGCGAGATCGTGTTCTCGTCGGATGAAGCCACCAAGCTGCAGGCCGATGGCCGCAAGGTCATTCTGGTTCGCGTCGAGACCAGCCCGGAAGACATTCACGGCATGCACGCCGCCGAGGGCATTCTCACCACGCGCGGCGGCATGACCTCCCACGCGGCGGTGGTTGCGCGCGGCATGGGCAAGCCCTGCGTCTCCGGTTGCGGCACGATCCGCGTCGATTACGGACGCGGCACCATGTCGATTGGCGATCGCGTGTTCAACGCTGGCGATGTGATCACCATCGACGGTTCGCTCGGGCAGGTGCTGTCAGGCCGCATGCCGATGATCGAGCCGGAATTGTCCGGTGAGTTCGGCACGCTGATGGGCTGGGCCGATCAGGTCCGCAAGCTCGGCGTGCGCGTCAACGCCGACACGCCGCCGGATGCGCGCACCGCGATCCGGTTCGGCGCGGAAGGCATCGGGCTTTGCCGGACCGAGCATATGTTCTTTGAGGAGACGCGCATCCGCACCGTGCGCGAAATGATCCTCGCGGAGGACGAGCAGTCGCGCCGTTCGGCGCTGTCGAAGCTGCTGCCGATGCAGCGCGCCGACTTCGTCGAACTGTTCGAGATCATGAAGGATCTGCCGGTGACGATCCGGTTGCTCGATCCGCCGCTGCACGAGTTCCTGCCGCACACCCAGGCCGAGATCGAGGAAGTGGCGCGCGCGATGAACACCGATCCGCGTCGTCTGGCGGATCGTGCGCGTGAGTTGGCCGAGTTCAATCCGATGCTCGGCTTCCGTGGTTGCCGCCTTGCGATCGCCTATCCGGAGATCGCCGAGATGCAGGCACGCGCCATCTTCGAGGCGGCGGTCGAGGCCGGCAAGCGCACCGGCAAGGCGATTAATCCCGAAGTGATGGTGCCGCTGATCGCGACCAAGGCCGAGTTCGATCTGGTCAAGGCGCGCATCGATGCCACGGCGCAGGCGGTGTCGCGCGAAACGGGCGTGACGCTGAAGTATCAGGTCGGCACCATGATCGAGTTGCCGCGCGCCTGTCTCAAGGCGGGCGAGATCGCGCAGGCGGCGGAGTTCTTCTCGTTCGGCACCAACGATCTGACGCAGACGACGTTCGGTATCAGCCGCGACGACGCCGCGAGTTTCCTCGGCACCTACACCGCGCGCGGCATTCTCGAAATCGATCCGTTTGTCTCGGTCGATCGCGAGGGTGTGGGCGAGTTGGTGAAGATCGCGGTGGAGCGTGGTCGTGCCACGCGTCGCGATCTCAAGATGGGAATCTGCGGTGAGCATGGCGGTGATCCGGCTTCGGTGAATTTCTGTCACCGCATCGGATTGAACTACGTGTCGTGCTCGCCGTATCGCGTGCCGATCGCGCGTCTCGCGGCGGCGCAGGCAGCACTCGGCAAGGAAATCGCCAGCCAGGCATAACCCGGCCACGCCTATCGGATGAAGTGAAATGCCCGGAGTTGCTCCGGGCATTTTGTTTTCGTTTTCATGATTGCAACGAGTGTCCTTCCGTCATGCCCGGACTTGATCCGGGCATCCATCGTCCTTTCGAGAAGATGGATTGCTGGGTCAAGCCCGGCAAGGACGTTCGAACTGCAATCGTTCCTTCACCATCTCCATTGACCGGATGTTTACCTTTCCTGCTCACGTGCGATTCACTACGCGAAGAGAAAGCCCTGCGCCGCAACAACAACCTGCTTGCATGTGACTTGCGCGCATCGTCGATTAACTCCCCCGCAACTTTAATGGGCTACTAACGACAAGGATCGAATTGCATCGAAGATGCGCGTCGATCCCGTGTGTGCGTATGTGTAGCGTTGCGTGAGCGTATCGATGTTTGTCATGCGTAACGGGCCGAAGGGCGCACGGTTGGCGCTCTTCGGCCTCGGTCTTGGCGTCTTCGCACTGTTTCCGAAGGAAGCCGGATACCAGGACATTGCCTCGCTGCTGGCACGCCAGCCGGGCGTGGCTGAACGTTGGCAGGAACGGGTGTTCTCGCCGAGCGCAAACACCATCCAGGTTGCAACCTTCAGTTTCGGTCGTCCAATCGGCACCTCATTGCCGCGCACCGCTGCGGCGTTGCTCGCGAGTTTCGAACGCCAGGGCAACAATATCGATGGTGCGGGCACCCGCAATCCGTTGCTCACGCCGCCGCGTCGCTATCAGTCGAGCGATTTTCCACGCGTCGATCGCACCCTGAAGGGCGATCGGCTTGCCATCGTCGCACCGCCGGCCGAAATGCCGGAGACCGTTGCACCCGAGCAGGAACCGTCGCGCTTCGTTGCGCCGCCAGCGCGCGAGAAAACCGCTGCCGCCCCGCAAGTCCCACTCGATCCGGAACTCGCCGAGGCGCTCAGCGCGCCGCCGCTGGCGCAATACAATGCCGCTTCGGCGGTCGATGTTCGGCCGTTCGACGATAAGGGACCGGCGGTGCATCACGATGCTCTGCCGGCAGTGACGCCGTCGCCTGATCCCTTCAAGGTGCAGACCGCGAGCCTCTATTTTGGCAGCAACTCGCTGGGTGTCGCCGGTGAGAAGTTGCAAAGCTGGCAACCGGGCGAGGCGCCAATGGTGCTGCGTCCGGGTGCGCCCGATCCCGATCTGAAGGCGGCTGCACCGAGCGTTGCCGTTGCCGCGCCGCACGCTGGTGAAAGCGTGGCCGGCAAGGGTGAGGTCAACAGCGCCCACAAGGCGCATCCTAAAACGCCTGCCGAGCGTCTCGGCCTCGAAGGCAAGGCGCGCGCGAAGCAGGAGAAGTGCCTCGCGGAGGCGGTCTATTTCGAAGCGCGAGGCGAGGCGGTGCGCGGCCAGATTGCGGTGGCGCAGGTGGTCATGAACCGGGTGTTCTCCGGCTTCTATCCGACCACCGTTTGCGGCGTCGTCTATCAGAACGCTCATCGGCGGCTGGCATGCCAGTTCACCTTCGCCTGCGATGGTATCCCTGACGTGGTGCGCGAACCCGATATGTGGGAGCGCGCGCGCAAGATCGCGAAAGCAACGCTCGACGGCCAGCTCTGGTTGCCGGAGGTTGCGAAGTCGACGCACTATCACGCCTATTGGGTGCATCCGTCGTGGGTACGTGAGATGCGCAAGATGTATCGCACCGGCGTCCATACGTTCTACCGTCCGCGCAAATGGGGCGACGGCAGCGACGCACCAAGCTGGGGCACGCCTGCCTCGACCGCCGAAATTTCGGCGAAGCTTGCCGCGATCAAGGACTAAGCCGAAATCCAGCCGCTCCGATCCTCTGATCCAGCAGTCCTCGAAGGTTGCCGGACCACACGGCATTGGATAAATTCGGCGCATCGTCGGCGCCGTATGGCGCCATTCATTCGACATTCCGTTTTCGGCGGTGGTGACAGGGGTATTCGGCGTGGGCACATTCAAGGCGGTGCGTATCGACAAGGCGGAGAAGGGCACCACGGCGGCGCTGACCCAGTTCGACGAAGCGGAGTTGATGGACGGCGATGTCACCGTTCGCGTCGAATGGTCGACCCTGAATTACAAGGACGGTCTGGCACTCACCGGCAAGGCGCCAGTGGTGCGGCGCTTTCCCATGATCGCCGGGATCGATTTTGCCGGCACCGTCGAACAGTCCTCGCGTCCGGCCTGGAAGGCCGGCGACAAGGTGGTCTGCAACGGCTGGGGCATGGGTGAGACGCATCTTGGTTCCTATGCCGAGAAGGCGCGCGTCAAGGGTGACTGGCTGGTGCGGCTGCCGGACGGCATGTCGGCGCGCGACGCCATGGCCATCGGCACCGCAGGCTACACGGCAATGCTCTCGGTGCTGGCGCTCGAGAAGCACGGCTTGAGGCCGGCGGACGGCCCCGTGGTGGTGACCGGTGCTGCCGGGGGCGTCGGCTCTGTGGCCATCGCGGTGCTGTCGAAGCTCGGCTATCAGGTCATCGCCTCCACCGGCCGCGCCTCCGAGGCGGACTACTTGCGTGGCCTCGGCGCGAGCGAAATCATCGACCGCAACGAACTCTCCGGTCCGGCCAAACCGCTGGCCAAGGAGCGCTGGGCGGGCGGCGTCGACAGCGTCGGCTCGACCACGCTGGCGAATCTGCTGTCGATGACGAAGTACCGTGGCGCCATCGCCGCATGCGGTCTTGCCGCCGGCATGGACCTGCCATCGTCGGTCGCCCCGTTCATTTTGCGCGGGGTGTGTCTTCTCGGCATCGATTCGGTGATGTGCCCGCTGGAGCTTCGCAAACAAGCCTGGACGCGTCTGGCGAGCGATTTGGATCGAGCGAAACTTGCTGAAATCACTCACGAAATCAATCTGGACGAGGTGATTGCAGCGGGCCCGCGGATTCTCGGTGGGCAGGTACGGGGCCGCATCGTGGTAAAGATTTCCTGAGCTTCGTTCAGACTTTACCAACCAAGCTGCTCCATTGTTGCCACGGTTAGTATGGTAAGCAGCGGGTAAAGGGGGCGCGGTGGCGTCGTCTGTCCTGCGCTCAGTTGTGTGGAGTTCAGCATGCTTGCGCGTTTTGTGTTGGGTGCCTTGACCGTCGGCGCGTTGATCGCGCCAGCCGTGATTTCGCCGGTCTTGGCCGGCGAAATGAATGCCACCGAGGCGCGCAAGTTCGTTATCGGCAAGATTTTCTCCTTCACATGTTTCGACGGCACGCGCGGCGCCGGCCGCGTGTTCGACGACGGTTCGGCGGCAGGATCGGTGCAGTTCAGCGGCTCCGGCCCCACGCGCTATATGCGGCTTCCCAGCAATACCTTGCAGACGCGCGGCGAGTCGGTCTGCGCCTCGATCAAGGGACTGCCGTTCTCACCCTGTTTCAATCTCGACAAGCGCGACGACCGCAGCTTCCGCGGCGCGGTGTCGGGCATGGGCTTTGCCTATTGCGATTTCCGCCACAAGGGCGCGGGCCATATCCTGATGGCGCGCTCCATTTCCGGTAAGGGACCGCGCTCGCTGCATCCGCGCCATGTGAGATCGGCGGACGCCGCATCGGGCGAAGTCGTCGCGCGCGTGGAAACGCCACGGGTCGAAAGATCCAAGATCGCGCCGGTGCAGACCGAGGCCGTCTCGGAACTGCGCCGCTCCACCGACTGATCGGCTCCTTTTCCCGCGCGAATGTCCGTTACGTCTCCGGCGGCGCATTTGCTTGCGCCGACGGCTGTGACGCGGTCCGGAACAGGATGCGCTGATACAGCCAGCCGATGGCGACCAGTACCAACCCCAGCACCATGAACGACAGCGCGCGATAAACGCCTGTGAGTTCCGACATGTCGATCAGGAACGCCTTGAGAATGGTGAGGGCGATCACCACTGCAGAAGCGAGCCGCGCGCGCTGCGAATTGAGCAAAACGCCGGCCGCGAGCAGGACCACGGCAAACGCCAGCCACGCGATCGTATAAGTGTATTGTTCGGCATCGCTGACAATGCCGCGGTTCATGATCGGGCCGTGATAGATGCGGCGGATTTCCATCGTGATATAGGCGAGCGCCAGCACCAGTGCACCAGCAGCAAGCGCATGTCCGTAGAAGCGGGCTCGGTGTCCAGCCACGAGATAGGACAATGTCAGCATCAGTCCCGCCGGCAGCGCGTAGCCCAGCAGTAGGAGGTTGATGACCACGCCGCCGACGTCGATGCGCCAGATCATCGGATTGTCGAGACCCAATAAACCGAACAGCGTGGCGAGACCGGCGAAGATCGTCAGCAACACCGCCGCGACATCGTGCACGATGCTGCGGGAGCGGATGCGCAGGCGTTCCAGCCCGATTGCCATTGCCAAGGCCACGCAGACTTGCAGCGCCACTTCGGTGAGGCCCGCGATGTTGGCATAGACCCTGCCGCCGTTGACCGCGTGGCGGATCTCCATGAAGGCCAGCAGGACAGTGAACAGGACCGCGGCGGCTTCGATCATGCGCAGCGGCACGTCGTCGCCGCGCTTCCTCAGGAGATGGCCGGCGGTCCAGAACGACAGCGCCGGAACGCCGTAGCCCCACAGCAGCCAGTTGAAGATGATGGTGCTTCCGATCGCATCGCCGGCGATGCGAGGCTCATAGCCGATACGTGCGACGACGATGGCCGCGAGGATCGCAGCCAACCAGCGCAGGAACGGAATCGGCCGCTGGGTCGCCACCCATGCCGTGCCCGCCGACATCAGCGCCAGCGCGATGGTCAGCCAGCCTTTCTCCAGCGCGAAGGTGAGCGCCAGCGCCAGCGCGCCAAGCGTGCCGGTGGCAAACAGCGCGGCCGCGATGCTTTGGCCGGGGCGAGGTTCGCGCCGGCTCAGCATCTCGGTCATCCAGCCGAACACCGCCGCCAGCACCACGGCGATGACGGCGAACGGAACTGAGCGATCGAAATGTGCGATGCGCGCATAAAGTGCGATCAACAATGCGAGCGGCGTGAACACGGCCGAGGCGGCCCAGACCACCGGCACGAGCGCGCTGATCGAACGGCCCTGTGCGGCAAAGCCCGCGAGGGCGTATCCGGTTGCGAAAATCGCCGCCGCGATCAGGTGCGCGGAGACAGCTTCATCGGTGGCATTGGGCGCGAGGCCCGGCATCGCGCCGCCCGGCAGCACCAGCATATCGGGATTGGCGCGTACCGCCCATTCGAGGAACACGATGGCGACCAGCGCCGCGTTGGCCGCTATGGCTGCGGTGGCCGCCGGCGCGCGCCAGGCAATCGCCAGCGTGGCGACCACGAGCAGGCCGAATATAGTGATCGCCGACATCGCGTGATCGCTGTTGAGCACGATCATCGTCGCGCTGAGCACGTAAGCCGCCAGTGCGCCGGAGGATACCGGCTCGATTTTGCCCGGTTCGGCGGGCGGGCCGAACAGCAATCCACAGACCACGAGCAACGCGGCGAGTGCGAAGCCGGCAATGACGTGGAACGCATGCGGCGCGACCATCGACGGGCCGCAGTCGAGACACGGGATCGTCCACAACAGCGCGAAGACGGTGGTGGAGATCGCGAGCCAGCGCCACAAGCGGATGCGCGCCAGCCCGAACGCGGCGGCGGTGACGATGGCGAGATAGATGTACAGCGCCCAGAAGTCGGGCCGCTCCGACGACACCAGCACCGGCGTTGCGAAGGCGCCGACGACACCTAATCCCGCCAATGCCGGACCGTGCAGCAGGGCGGCGGCAAGCGTCGCCAATGCGACCAGACCGAGCAGAACGAAAGCCGTGGCCGGGACGAGGAAATCGTACAGCGCGTAGGCGGCATAAACCGTCGCGAAAGCGACGGCGGTTCCAGCGGCGGTGAGGATGGCCGGGATGTTGGCGCTCGGCAGCGGCGCGATGGCGGCCATATCGTCGCGGCGGCGCGTCCATTCGCCGGCGGCGAGCAGTGCGGCTGCGAAAAGGCCACCAAGCAATACACGCACGCCGGGACCCAGCAAACCTTCCTCGATGGAGTAGCGCACCATGAAGAAGCCGCCGAGCGCCAGCGTCAGACCGCCGACCCACACCATCCAGCGGGTGCCGATACTTTCTTCGAAACCTGCGCCGGAAGTCGATGTGGTGGAAACTGACGACGGAAGGGGCGGCGGAGCAATCTCGACTGCCTCGGGCGCAAGCGGCGGCGGCGCCTCGAGAATTGGCGACTCAACAGCGACCTCAGGTTCTTCCGCGGACGGCTGCAGCGGAAGTTCGAGAGGCGGCGGCGTGACGATCGTTGCGCGGCCGGCGGCTTCGAGCGCCTCAAGGCGCGCTTGCAAAGCATTGGCGCGGGTGAACGCCTTGCGGGCGAAGATGACGGCGGCGATGGCGATCAGCAGCGCGAGAAAATCCATGGGTCCTCGAATGGGTCCTCGATCGTTGCGTCGCCGGACGCATGGGCGGTGGTGGTCGATGGCTGGAGAGAATGCGCGCGAGGTGCCGTGGCGGATGATCTGCCTTATCAGTCGAAGCGGTGCGTCGCCCGGTTCAAGGTTGGTTACATATCAAGAGGACACGCATCACTCCAGATCGACGCGGAACGGTCGACCTTCGATCGACATATTGCCCGGCCCCATTTCGTCAAGCGCACGCAGCATGCGGCCTTCCCGGCCGAGGGCGCGGTCGGCCAAAGAGACGATGAGGCGGTTGGGATGAGCGGTTGGCGACGCCTGCCGGATCTGCCGCGCGATTGTCATTTCGTCGCGATGCGGATTGAGCGCGCAGGCGGCGGCGAAGGCACTCGCCGTGGAGCGGCTGATGCCGGCATAGCAGTGCACCACCAGCGGCGCTTGCCGATTCCAATTGCGCACGAAGGTGAGCACTCTGTCGACATGATCCTGTGACGGCGTGACAAGACCATCGGCGGGCTCGCTGATGTCGTCCATCGAAATCATCAGATGATTGATTTCCTGCACCGAGGCCGGCCGCTGAACGCGGCTGATGTCGCCCATCACGGTGAGGATGTGGCTGGCGCCAGTGGTCTGCACGGTCGTGGCAAGCGCGGCCAGCGAGCACACATGAATCATGATGTTGTCCCTTGTCGTCCGCTCCAACTATAGCCGCCACCTTCGGTAAACGGAAGCGACGCGGACGGGAGGGAAGCAACGGCGCATGCTGTCTTTATAGGACTTCTTGTTGCGTGGCGGTTCCGGGCGCGACGTTTCACAACGATTCGATTCGGTGCCGGTATTCCATTCTGGAACGCGCAGTGCCAGCCGCTATTTCAGCGGAGCAATGGATGCATCCATCTGTTTGCAAAGATTGCGGTCAGCGCGTTCGAGCTTGAAGACGCGGTCACTTTTGCCGAATTCGATCCACTTGGCCGCGCCGCGTCGGCGGATCGCTGGCCAAGCCGCGATGGAATCCGGCAGATGCATCACCACGGTGCGGTCATCACGTATGTCGATGACGAAGTCGCCGCCTTCCTCCGCGGACATGCCGTCGATGCTGGCATAGGCGTGACAATCGAGTCCCGACCCGCCCTTGAAGGTGTCGAGCAGCGGCTTGTCCTGCACGTCTAGATTGGCGCGAGTTTTCCAACCGCACTCGCCGACGATGACGGCGGTGCGGGCCTTGCCTTCCAGCGCGATCCGCATCGTCGCGCCGCCGAATTTGGAATCCTTCACCAGTGAGAGTTGCGCCCTGCGCGTGTCCTGTTTTGGATCGCGCGCCAGATGCGCGGCGTCATAACTGCGCGCAAAACACACGCCGCCGCCAGCCGATGACAACAGATCACCGAGCGGGTCGGCCGAGGCGGGCGAGAGGCAACAGAGACCGGCCAGCAGGCCCACGATATATGTCGTCGTTCGATAGATCATGGCTTTCTCCCCTTGGCATGAGTGTTGTCGAGGGCATGATCGGTTCAGATGGAATTGACATCATCCATTCTGGATGTGAACGGAGGAATGCTAGACGCGCAGCGTCGCGAACCTTGCGAGAAAGCGCTTCGCGGCCTTTCCGGCCGACCACGGTGTCAGGTAATCCTGCTCCGTCGTTGCGGGCAATGCCGGGTCGCGACCGAACAGCCGCTTGGCCTCGCTTTCGGAGAAGCCCGCGAGGCGCGTCGCCTCAAGATAGGCCGCGCCGCGATCGGCGGCCTTGATCGCCAGCGTGAAATCCTCCGGCAAGACCGGCGGCAATCCGAACCGAATATGGATTGCGCCAAGCAACCGCTTCTCGACAGCCTTGTAGGATCCGCCGATCACCGCCTTGAACGGTGAGATCATGTCGCCGATGACGTATTCCGGTGCGTCGTGCAGCAATGCCGCGAGCCGTAGTCGATGATCCGCGCGCGGCAACGCGTGTCGCAGCACCACTTCGACCAGCAGCGTATGCTGCGCCACCGAAAAGATATGCGCCCCCTCGGTCTGTCCGTTCCAGCGTGCGACGCGAGCCAGGCCGTGGGCGATGTCGGCAATCTCGACATCGAGCGGCGAGGGGTCGACCAGGTTGAGCCGTCGCCCCGACAACATGCGCTGCCAGACGCGGGTGTCGGCTTTCACGGTGCGCGCTTTGGGTTGCGTCATTTGGCGGGAAGGCGGCGCGCGCGTTGCTTGCCGCTGCAAACCGCGTGGCAATGGCAGGTCACCAGATGATCGTTGACCATGCCGGTCGCCTGCATGAAGGCATAGACGATGGTCGGCCCGACGAACTTGAAACCGCGTGACGACAGGTCTTTCGAGATTTTTATCGAGAGCGGCGTCGAGGCCGGTACGCTGGCGGTGGTCTTGAACGCATTGACCTTAGGCTTACCGTCAACGTAGTCCCACAAGAGCTTCGAGAAGCCGGGGCCTTTCTCCATGATCTCGAGATAGGCTTGCGCGCTTTTCACAGTGCCTTCGATCTTGGCGCGGTTGCGCACGATGCCGGCGTCCTGCATCAGGGCGTGCATCTTCTTCTCAGTGTAACGCGCGATCTTCGCCGGCTCGAAATCGTCGAAAGCGCGGCGGAAGTTGTCGCGCTTGCGCAGGATCGTGATCCACGACAATCCGGCCTGAAAGCCGTCGAGCACCAGTTTCTCATACAGCGCACGGTCGTCGTATTCCGGCACGCCCCATTCGGTGTCGTGATAGGCCATGTAAAGCGGATCCTCGCCCGGCCAAGGGCAACGGATCAGGCCATCGGGGTGCTGCACTGCGCGGCTCATGCGACGGTCTTCTTTTGCAAGCCGCGCACGGCGTCGGGGTCCGCGAGGCGGATCGTTGTGTTTCCGACGACGAGCGATGTTCCGGCATCGAGCGCGTCAGATACCTTGTCGATCCGCACCACAGCTATGCCGGTGTTGTTTGCCGACGATCCCATGGTGCCGACCTGCCTGTCGCCGGTGAGAATCGCCGTGCCTGCGTCCGGCGCGACACCGTCGAATGTCACCCGCACGGTGCGGGTGCGCGCGGTGCCGCGATGCTGCATCCGCGACACCACTTCCTGGCCGACGTAGCAGCCCTTGTCGAAATCGACCCCGTGCAGGCGGTCCATGTTGGTCTCGTGCGGAAACGCATCGCCGTAGCTGAAATCGACGCCGCCGCGCGGCACGCCGCAAGCGATGCGGTGGGCTTCATAGGCAGCCTCGTCCGTCATCGTTGCCCCGAGGAGCGCCGCCGCCTTGGTTGCCAGTTCAGGCGGGATCAGAATGCGCCAGCCGAGTTCTTCTGCGCGCGGATCGGCGAAGCAGAGATCCGGTTTGACCGCCGGTTCGCCGCCCCACACGGCGAGAACGCTGAACGAATCCGACAGATTCTCCACCGTCACCTTGGCGCGCAGCTTGTAGAAGCCGAGCTTGGTGGCGAGCGGCTGCGCCAGCGCCCGGGGACAATCGATCAGCAAGCCGCCGCCGTGGCCCGGCGGCACCTCGGTGACTAGGAAATCGACGACGATCTTGCCCTGTGGCGTCAGCAGCGCACCGAATCGGGCGGCGCCCGGTTCCAGCGAGGCGGTGTCGGTGGTGATCAGCCCGTTGAGGAATGTTTTGGCGTCCTCGCCGCTGAGCTTGATCACACCCCGGTCGGAAAGAAGTGCTGCGTACATTGTCGGCGTCTCGGGAGAATCAGGCGTCCGGCATTACCGGAACTGTTCCCGAACGTAAGCCGCGCACCGGCAAACGACAAGGCTGCCAAAGCGCGCAGACGCGCGTCACCGGCAATCAAATGTGGATGCGCGAAGAGGAAGGAGACGGACTTACTGCTTTGCCAGCACCAGCGAGAATTCGCCGTTGCGAACGCGGTTTGGCAGACCTTCGACGAACTTCGCCACGGCGTCCTCGCCATAGGTGGACACCAGTTCAGCGAAGGCGGTGAACAGGCTGGCCTGTGCCAGGCAATCACCATCGACGCCCTCATGCCTTGCTTCCGCCCAGGCCTCGTTGAGGTAGCCCAGCGCTGCCCGCTTCTGTTCGTGGTCGGGCATCGGCTCGTTCGCGGCGATGTAAGACAAGGTCTGAGTCATGCAATTCCCGACGGCGTGAAGCGATTCGTTGAGCCCACCAAACTCCGCAAGGTTTAACACGTCGCCGCGTGCCGGCTAGGCCACATCTTTAGGAAAGGTTAACGGAGCCATTCAAGATTGCACGGAGGTTCCCGACTGCGTTGCCGTTGCAACACTGGACGCAGCATCGGAATGCGCGGGAACCGCGTCTCTTCGTCGAGAAATACTGGTTAATTGGCGTAGCGGGCGGTCAGGTCGCGGGAGATTTTCGCGCCTTCGTCGATGTAGCGCTTGATGGCGACATTGGCCGCCGGCGTGCAGGTCCGGTAGGTCTGCTGGAAGCCGTTATAGCCGCGGTTGAAACTGGCAATCAGGCGCGTGCGCCGTTCGCCGGAGGGCGTTTCGGCATTGATCAGCGCCTGCATTTCGTTGCGCCACTTCGCGCCTTCATTGGCGCCGCAGATGCCGCGCAGATAATGCAGCGTCCCGAGAATTTCAGCGAGCCGCTGCAAGTCGCCATCGAACGGCGCGGCGGCATCCTGCGCCGGCGCCGCCCCCGGAAGGGCCGCGCCGCACGCCGCAAGGATCAAGATTGCCGCTAAAAGTCGCTTCCGCATCGTCGGGTCCGGATTTCGGCTGGATATGCCTTGTCGGAGCCGCGGGCGCAAGCCGATGCGCGCCCGGATCACATGTCAGCGGGTCATCAACTGCCGGGCGGAATGGACGATATCCGCCAGCCCCTGCGTGGTTCTCAACGCTGACAAGTCCTCGGGGGCGATCCAGCGAAAGTCATCGAGTTCCTCATTTAGCACCACCTCGCCGGCGTGCCAGCGGGCGGCGAACGACATCACCACGTAGTGCCCGGCGCGGCCCGCGGCCGGGTCCGGTAGCACCTCGCGCCAGCCGGCAAAGCCGACGATGTCGATGGTGAGCGCGGTTTCCTCACGCACTTCGCGCGCGACCGCCTGATGCAGGGTTTCGCCGTGTTCGACACGGCCGCCGGGAACGGAATAAAGCCCGCGACCGGGCGCGTTGGCGCGGCGCACCACCAGAAACTTGCCATCGCGGAAAATCACCGCGCTGGCGGCGAGTTGTGGGCGGCCGGGGGCGGATGCGGTCACTTGAGGTCTTGCGTCATGATGGAATCGATATCGGCTTCGGCTTCGCTGCGCGAACCGTGGATGATGCCGCCGGCCAGCGTCGCCAGCGGGCGCACCCAGCCGGTGGCCTGCTCTGCCAGCTTGACCCGGGTGTGGTCCTGCTGGGCCTCGCGCATCGCAGTGCCGACCGCAGTCAGGATCGAAGTCATCGCACCGGTGATGTTGTCGAACTCGGCGCGGATGGTGGCGTCGGATTGCTCATAGGCAAGGATGGCGAGGTCGCGCGCCTTGAAATTGGACGCGGCGAAATGCTCGCGGTAGCTGAGCGGCTGCCATTCGAGAAAGTCGTCGGCGCATTCCGGCATATCGGGAATCATATCCAACAGCATGATGGCTTCGTTGAAATGATTGAGATAGTCGGTGGCGAGGCCGGTCCGCGGATTGATATTGGCGGCGACGAGCTCAGCCGCGGTCGGCCGAGTGACGGACGGCGTTTCCTGTGGACGGGTCTGCTGGGAGGAGAAGGTCATCGGCTTCACTTTTCACGCGCCGGGTTAAAAGGTGCTGAAGATATTGCAACAAGGGATGCGCATGTGCGGCCGTTTCGTCATGACTTCGCCACCGGCGGCGATCCGGGCTGCATTCGACTATGGTGAACAGCCGAATTTCCCGGCTCGTCACAACATCGCACCAACGCAACCCGTTCCAGTCGTGTTGGTGGAGCAGGGTGCGCGTCACTTCCGCCTGATGCGCTGGGGTTTTCTTCCCGGCTGGGTCAAGGATCCGCGTGCATTCACATTGGTAATCAACGCCCGCGCCGAGACAGTGCGCGAGAAGCCGGCGTTTCGCAATGCCATCCGGCGACGGCGCTGCCTGATCCCGGCGGACGGTTACTACGAATGGCATACGGTTGGTGATCAGAAGCATCCGTATTTTATCTATCCTCGTGGCGGCGGGCCGATCGGCTTCGCAGGAATCGCGGAAACCTGGAGCGGGCCGAACGGCGAGGAAGTCGATACGGTCGCGATCGTCACCGCCGCCGCCAAGGGCGGCCTCGAAGTGCTGCATCATCGCGTGCCGGTAACCATCGCACCGGCGGATTTCGCCCGATGGTTGGACTGCGCGTCGGTCAATGCGAACGAAGCCGCGACGCTCATGGTCGCGCCCGCCGAAGGCGAGTTTGCGTGGCATCGCGTCTCGCGCGACGTTAATCGCGTCGGCAACGACGATGCGCGATTGATCCTGCCATTGTCCGAGCAGCAGATCGCGGACGAGGCGCCCCCACCGAGGGCAAAGCCCGCGCCGCGCAAACAGGGCGTACCTGACGATGACGGGCAGGGGTCGCTGTTCTAACGATAGGCGAGGCCGTTGCGCTACAGCACCTTGCCGGGATTCATGATGTTGAACGGATCGAGCAGCGCCTTGATGCCGCGCATCACTTCGATTGCGACCTTGTCCTTTACGTCCGGCAGTTCGTTGCGCTTCATCACGCCGATGCCGTGCTCTGCCGAGATCGAGCCGCCCATCTTCAGTACGATCTCGAATACCACGGCGTTGACATCATGCCAGCGCGCAAGGAAAGCGTCCTTGTCGCCGCCGACCGGCTGGCTGACATTGTAGTGGATATTGCCGTCGCCGAGATGACCGAACGGCACCGGACGACTTCCGGGCAACAGTTTCACTACCGCGGCGTTGGCTTCCTCGATAAACGCCGGCACGGCGGCGACCGGCACCGAGACGTCGTGCTTGATCGAACCGCCTTCCGGTTTCTGCGCCGGTGAAATCACTTCGCGCAACGTCCAGAACGCGGCACGTTGCGCGAGGTTCTCCGCGATCACGGCATCGTCGGCGATGCCGTCCTCCAGCGCGCGGGTGAGGATGGCTTCGAGCGTTGCGCGCGCGTCGTCGCGTGACGACGAAACTTCCATCAGCACGTACCACGGATAACGCGTCGCCAGCGGATCGCGAATCGACGGACCATGTTTCACACAGAAGTCGATGCAGATCTCGGCCATCAATTCGAAGCTGGTGAGATTGCCCGCCGCCTCGGCTTGCGCGATATCGAGAAGCTTCAGCGCCTGCGCCGGCGAGGCCAACCCGATGAATGCGGTGTCGACGCTGCGCGGCTTGGGAAACAGCTTCAACGTCGCGGCGGTAATGATGCCGAGCGTGCCTTCGGCGCCGATGAAGAGGTTATGCAGATTGTAACCAGTGTTGTCCTTCTTCAGCTTTGACAGTGTGTTGAGGACACGGCCGTCGGCCAACACGACTTCAAGCCCGAGCGCCATCGCGCGCGCCACGCCATAAGCGAGCGCGCCGGTGCCGCCGGCATTAGTGGAGAGATTGCCGCCGATGGTGCAGCTTCCTTCCGCGCCGAGCGACAGCGGAAACAGGCGATCAACATCATCGGCGCGTTGCTGCAAGGTTTGCAGCACGCAACCGGATTCCACGGTCATGGTGTTGGATTGCGTATCGACATCGCGAATCTTATCGAGGCGGCGCAGCGACAGCACGACTTCGCCGTGATGTGGCGTCTGGCCGCCGACGAGACCGGTGTTGCCGCCTTGCGGCACCAGCGCGGTGCGCGTTTCGTTGGCGAGCTTGCAGATCGCTATGACCTCGGCCGTCGTGCCGGGCCGCAGCACCAGTGGCGAGTGTCCTTGATAAAGGTTGCGCTCCTCGGTGACATAGGCCGCGATTTCGTTCTGATCGGTCACGCCGTATTTGTCACCGACGATGGCCTTGAACCGTGCGATCAGTTCCGGCGAAAGCGGCGCGGGCGGCGGCTGGACGATGTTCATGCTGCGTCTCTTGTTGCTTATGACCTGTTACTTGGTTCGAACGCTATCACGTCGGCGGCACGGCGGCGCGGCGCAGCCGGTCGTTGATGGCTTCGCCGAGATCGTGCTCGGGAACGGGCATTACCGCGATGGCGCGCGCGTTGGCGGCATCAAGCGCGCGCAAATGGCTGAAGAGATTGGCGGCGGCTTCCGTCAAATCGCCGCGCGCGGAAAGGTTGAGGATTCTTGCGGCAATACCGTGTCCGGAAAGTGTCACGGGTCCGAACGCCAGCAGGGCCTCGCCGGGCTCGATGTGGGTCGCGTTGAGCCGTACCGGCGTGCGCGGGGCGTAGTGCGAGGCCAGCATGCCGGGGGCCATTGGCTGGCCGGCTGTATCGGGTTGCGGGCGTGGCCGCCGCAGCGAGTGACCCAGCATCTGTTCGAGCGCGCCGCGCGGCAGGCCGCCGGGGCGCAACAGCAGCGGCGGATCGAAACAGCCGACGATGGTGGATTCCACGCCGACCGACACCGGGCCGCCGTCGACGATCAAATCGATGCGGCCGTCGAGGTCGCTGGCGACATGGGCGGCAGTGGTCGGGGAGACGTGGCCGGAGCGGTTGGCAGACGGCGCGACGATCGGGCGGCCGAGGGCGCGCAAGATATCCCGCGCCACGGGATGGGCGGGCATCCGCACCGCGACGGTGTCGAGCCCGGCGGTGGCGAGGTCGGCCACGGCGCAGTCCGGCGTCTTCGGCAGCACCAGCGTGAGGGGGCCGGGCCAGAACGCCTCGGCCAGTTTGCGCGCGGTACCGTTCAGCCGGGCGATTCGCTCGGCGCCGGCGAGATCGTGGACATGGGCGATCAGTGGATTGAACGAAGGCCGCCCCTTGGCGCGATAGAGCCGTGCAATGGCCTCGGGATGCGTCGCGTCGGCGCCGAGGCCGTAAACCGTCTCGGTGGGAAACGCCACAAGGCCGCCGTCCGCGAGGCGGTGCGCGGCCTCCGTTGCGGCGGTTTCGCCCGCCGCGATGATTTTTGTGGTTAGTTCGACGGCCATTCGTTTCCGATCTTCATTCGCTGTCTTGCGGTGGCCGAAAGCGGACGCTATAAGCCGCCCCATTGTCGGAGTGTGGCTCAGCCCGGTAGAGCACTGCGTTCGGGACGCAGGGGTCGCAGGTTCAAATCCTGCCACTCCGACCACTGATTTCCTTGAGCTTTCAGCCCGCCCCTTGCGGTTTGCGGGCGAGCCGTGAAGCCGGTTACCGATACACCCCTTTTTGGCCTCGCGGTCAAATTCTGGACCATCTAGCGGCGAAAGAATCGGCCTTTCAGCTGACGCCTGGGCAGGGGCATGCACGATCTCATCAGCGACATCACGCTCAGCATTCTGTTCGCCTGGATGCTGGGGCTCGTCGCCCATGTCGCGCGCCAGCCGCTGATCCTGTCCTATCTGGTCGGCGGGTTTCTGATCGGCCCCTACGGCATCGGCTGGGTCAAGTCGGATCAATCGATCGCCACCATTTCCGAACTCGGCCTGATTTTCATGCTGTTCATGATCGGGCTGGAGATCGACCTCAAGAAGATCGTTCGCGCCGGCCGTGTCATCCTGTTCGCGGCCGGTGGCCAGTTGCTTGGCGGCTGCGTACTTGGCGTCCTCCTGTTCATGGCGATGGGGCTCGGGCTCGGCGGCGGGCGGTTCGATGCGCTGTATCTCGCCGTCGCCTGCGCGCTCTCCAGCACCGTCATCATCGTCAAGGTGCTTTATGAGAAACGCGAGCTGGACACGCTGCCCGGCCGCATCACGCTCGGCGTGCTGGTGTTGCAGGACATCTTCGCAATTCTGTTCCTCGCGGTGCAGCCTAGCCTCGATAATCTCCAGATCGGCGTCATCCTGCTCTCGGTGATGCGCGTCGCCGTGCTGGTGGCGACCGCGTGGGTGCTGAGCCGCTACGTGTTGCCGAAGCTGTTCCATCAGATCGCGCGGCGGCCCGAACTGGTGATGCTGGGCGCGTTGGCCTGGTGCTTCCTGATCGGCGAGATCGCCGAGCAGCTGCATCTGTCGCGCGAAATGGGCTCGCTGGTGGCGGGTGTCTCGCTTTCGACTTTTCCTTACGCGCTCGATGTCACCGCCAAGGTCACGACGCTGCGGGATTTCTTCATCACGCTGTTTTTCGTGGCGTTGGGCATGACCATTCCGATCCCGGATCGTTCGGTGATCGGGCTGGCGCTGATCATCGCGGTCTTCACGGTGGTGAGCCGCCTGCTGACCACCTTCGTGCCGCTCTATCTGATGAAGCAGGGGCTGCGTGCCAGCCTGTTGCCGGCGATCAACCTGGCGCAGATCAGCGAATTCTCGCTGGTGGTGATCCAGACCGGCGTGCTGGCCAAGCACATCTCGATGCAGACGGCGAACGCCGCCTCATTCGCCTTCGTGCTGCTGGCGGTGGTCTCGACTTTCCTGATCGGCCGCAGCGACCAGATCGTGCGCGCCGCCATCGGGCCGTTGAAGCGGCTCGGGCTGCGCGACCTCGATGCCGCGGAGCTTGCCGCGGCGGAAGCAGGCGAAGGGCATGGCGCGGCGCGGCGCATCGTCATCCTCGGATTTTTCCGCACGGCCAGCGCGCTGCTCAGCGAGATCGAGCAGCGGGACAAATCGATGCTCGACCAGATCACCGTGGTCGATTTCAATCCTAACGTGTTCCGCAATCTCGCCGCGCGTGGCCTGCATGTGATCTATGGCGACATCAGCAACGTCGAGACGCTGGTGCATGCCGGCGTCGGCAATGCCGAGATCGTCATCCTCAGCGTGCCGGACGCATTGCTCAAGGGTGCCGACAACGAAAAGCTGGTGCGCCACGTCCGCACCCTCAATTCCAAGGCCAAGATCATTTCCACCGCCGACGTGCTCGCCACTGTTGAGGACCAGTATTCCGCCGGAGCGGACTACGTGACGGTGCCGCGCTTCACCGACGCGCAGGAACTGTTCCACGCTATCGAGGCCGCCGATGACGGCTTGTTGAAGGCCAAGCGCGCCGAGATCGACGCCCGGCTTACCGAGCGTAGCGAGGTGCTGCCGTAAGACGGGAAGGTGCGCAACCGCCATCCCGGAAGATCCGCATGCGTGCCGGCAGTTGCTTCGTTCCCCGCACTGCGCCATATGAACGGGGTCATTGTCAGAGTACCCCGCATGGCCCATCCGATTTCCGAAGTTTTGCAGGCATTCGCCGCTGGAGAGATTGTCGTTGTTACCGATGACGACGACCGCGAGGGCGAGGGCGACCTGATCGTCGCGGCCTCGCACTGCACCGCCGAGAAGATGGCGTTCATCATCCGCCACACCTCCGGCATCGTCTGTGCGCCGCTGACCACCGACGACGCGCGGCGGCTGCGGCTCGATCCGATGGTGGCGCAGAACGACTCCAATCACACCACCGCCTTCACCGTGTCCATCGACTACAAGCCGGACGGCGGCACCGGCATTTCCGCCGACGAACGCGCCTCGTGCTGTCGGGCGCTGGCCAATCCCAACGCCGGCGCCAACGACTTCGCGCGGCCGGGCCACATCTTTCCGCTGATCGCGCGCGACGGCGGCGTACTGCTGCGCTCCGGCCATACCGAAGCGGCGGTCGATCTGTGCAAGCTCGCGGGACTGCCGCCGGTCGGCGTCATCAGCGAGTTGATGAACGACGACGGCACCGTGACCAAGGGCGAGCAGGTGGCGCGCTTCGCCGCCGCGCATAACCTCAAGCATGTGACCATCGCGGACATCATCGCCTATCGTCAGGCACGCGAGAAACTGATCGAGCGCGTTTCGACCTTCCTGGTCGACAGTCCGATCGGGCCGCTGCAAGGCTTTGCCTATCGCTCGCCGTTCGACAGCATCGCGCATGCCGCCTTCGTCTATAACGGCATCGGCGACGGTACCAACGTGCTGACGCGTTTTCACAAGCCGAACATCGTGCGCGATATCTTCACCGGCCCCGAGCGGATGCAGGAGGTGCTGGAGAAGTTCAGGAACGCCGGGCGTGGCGTGCTGGTGTACCTGCGCGACGGAGCCGCCGGCGTTCCCGTTGCGCCGATCGACCAACCGAAGAGTGCCGAAGCCGACCGCAATCGGCAATGGCGCGAAGTCGGCGTCGGTGCGCAAATCCTGCGCGATCTCGGCGTCACCTCGATCCGCCATCTGACGTCGTCGACGCACGACTACAAGGGACTGTCCGGTTTCGGCATCGAGATCGTCTCCAACGAGCGCCTTGAAGGCTGACAATCAAAGATTTAGGCTCTCCCGTCGCCGTTGGTGACGGCTGCGATGTGAAAGGAATCTCATGGGCGTGCGTCCGCAAAGCAAAGACAAGCCGGCTCTGGCGAGTTTCAAGTGGGACGATCCGTTCCTGCTCGACGAGCAACTCACCGAAGACGAGCGGCTGATCCGCGATACCGCGCGCGCCTACGCGCAGGACAAGCTGCTGCCGCGCGTTTCGCAGGCTTATCTGGAAGAGAAGACCGATCGCGAGATCTTCAACGAGATGGGCGAACTCGGTCTGATCGGCATCACGCTGCCGGAGGAATACGGCTGTGCCAACGCCAGCTACGTCGCTTACGGTCTGGTGGCGCGCGAGATCGAGCGGGTGGATTCCGGCTATCGCTCGATGAACTCGGTGCAGTCCTCGCTGGTGATGCATCCGATCTACGCCTATGGCGACGACAATCAGCGCAAGAAATATCTGCCGAAGCTCGCCAGCGGTGAGTGGGTCGGCTGCTTCGGCCTCACCGAGCCGGACGCCGGTTCCGATCCCGGCGGCATGAAGACGCGCGCGGAAAAGGTGTCGGACGGCTATCGTCTGAACGGCTCCAAGATGTGGATTTCCAACGCGCCGATCGCCGACGTGTTCGTGGTGTGGGCGAAGTCCGCCGCGCACGACAATCAGATCCGCGGCTTCGTGCTTGAGAAGGGCATGAAGGGCCTGTCCGCGCCGAAGATCGGCGGTAAGCTGAGCTTGCGCGCCTCGATCACCGGCGAGATCGTGATGGATGGCGTGGTGGTGCCGGAAAGCGCGCTCTTGCCCAACGTCTCGGGATTGAAGGGGCCGTTCGGCTGTCTCAATCGCGCGCGCTACGGCATCTCGTGGGGCGCGATGGGCGCGGCTGAAGACTGCATGCATCGCGCGCGGCAATACACGCTCGACCGCAAGCAGTTCAACCGGCCGCTGGCGGCGAACCAGTTGATCCAGAAGAAGCTCGCCGACATGGAGACCGAAATCGCGCTCGGCCTGCAAGGGAGCTTGCGCGTCGGCCGGCTGATGGACGAAGGCAAGATGGCGCCGGAAATGATCTCGATCATGAAGCGCAACAATTGCGGCAAGGCGCTGGATATCGCCCGCATGGCGCGCGACATGCACGGCGGCAACGGCATTCAGGCCGAGTATCACGTCATGCGTCACGTCCATAACCTCGAAACGGTCAACACCTACGAGGGCACGCACGACGTCCACGCCCTGATCCTCGGCCGCGCCATCACCGGCATTCAGGCGTTTTCGTAGTACGAGACGAAGTATCTGTTGCCGTCATGCCCGGGTTTGACCCGGGCATCCATCTCTCTTGAAGAAGGATGGATTGCCGGATCAAGTCCGGCAATGACGCTTCGAACTGAGCGAGCGACCATGTCCGACGACAACGAAGACGTTCCGTTCAATCGCGATTTTCCGCTGAAGCCCGGCGTGGTCGAGGAAGTCGTGCCCGGTGTGCGCCGCGTGTTGTGCGGCAATCCGTCGCCGTTTACCTTCACAGGCACGGTGAGTTACGTCGTCGGTCGCGGCAATGTTGCGATCATCGATCCCGGTCCCGATAACGCCGCGCATGCGCAGGCGCTGCTCGATGCCGTGAAGGGCGAAACGGTGACGCATATCGTCGTCACGCATACTCATAACGACCACTCGCCGAACACGCCGCGTATCAAGGCCGCGACCGGCGCGCCGGTCTATGCCGAGGGCGTGCATCGCGCCTCACGACCGCGCTACGAGAGCGAGAAGCACAATCCGGAATCCGGCGCCGACCGCGATTTCAAGCCGGATGTCACGGTGCGCGACGGCGACGTGATCGAGGGCGACGGCTGGCGGCTCGAAGCGGTGGCGACGCCGGGCCACACCGCCAACCACATGGCGTTTGCGTGGCCGGAGCGTGAGTTGATGTTCATCGGCGATCACGTCATGGGCTGGTCGACGTCGATCGTCGCGCCGCCGGACGGCTCGATGGTCGATTACATGGAGTCGCTGGAGCGGCTGACGCAGCGCAAGGAACATCTGTATTTCTCAGGTCATGGCCCGGAGATTCCGAATGCGCAGAAGTTCGTCCGCTTCCTGATCCGCCACCGCAAGGCACGCGAGGCGTCGATCCTGCATCGGCTCGGCAAGGGCGAAGCCGATATCCCGACCATCGTGCGCGCCAGCTACATCGGCATCGATCCACGGCTGATGAATGCCGCCGGCTATTCGGTGCTGGCGCACCTCGAAGATCTCGTCGCGCGCGGCGTGGTCGCGACCGACGGTGATCCGGTGATCGGCGGCAGTTACAGGATGGCGTGAGAAGGCGAACAGCGAATAGAAGTGCGCGATAGTTTCTGTTCGCTACTTCTTCGCTCCCTTCACCTGCGTCTTGGTTGCAGCCGCCGGCGGCTGTGGCTGTTTTGCCGGCGCGGTGTTCTCATCGGAAATCGTATTGAGGTCGGCGATCAGCTTGCTGATCCGCGCCGCATTGCTGCCGAGATCGCTTTCGAAGTGGCGCGAGGACGAGCGGATGTCGACGCGCGAACCATCGCCGTCCGGCACCACGCGGATCGCGACGTCTTCGCGCAAGCCCATGATCGGCGTGCGCGCCACCGCCTCGATATGGCCTTCGCGGCGCGGCGGCTGCGGTGGACGCGCATCGACAATCCGCCACTTGCGCCGCGTGACGAAATGCAGCGTCGCGTCATAGGCGCGTTGCACCGGCACGTCGAGCTGCACCGGCTCGATGTCGGGATAGGCCTGCCGCTGCCGCTCCGCCGAATACAGGCCCGCATAGACGGCGGGATTGGTGTCGTCGCCGGTGCGCAGCCGCGCCAGCACGTCGAAGCGCGGTGGATTGATCGGATCGGTGGTGATGTCGTAGATCGCCGGCAACTGGCGATACTGGACCGCGAGATAGGCCGGATAGGCCAGCACCAGAATGGCGATGAACAGCGCGGCCACGATGCGGCCGAGGCCGCGCGCGCCGGTCTGCCAGATCGCGGCGAAGGCCGCTACCGCTACGAGGATCGCCAACACCGCGCAAAACAGCGCGCCGACGAACGTCGCCAGCGCCGGACGCACTTCGAGGAAGCCGAAGCGCACCACGACGGTGGACACCACGGCGACCACGGCGGCGAACACCGCCAGCCGTCGCGCCCAGGTGGCGAGCGACGAATAGGGCTCGGATTGATAAGCGGCGCGGAACCTGCGGGCCATCGGGGCGTCCGGTTGCGGTGAGGGCGGGTGCGCGGATCACCTACCGCATTTTCCCGCGTGTTGAAACGCCGCTCTCGCTCTCGGTGATGGCTGCAAATTCGGCGGCGAGGAAATCCAGCAGCGCCCGCACCGAGGGCAGCAGCCCACGCCGCGACGAGAACACCGCGTGGACGATGCCGGCGCGCGGCCGCCATTGCGGCAGCACGTCCACCAGTGCGCCGCTGTCGAGATCGGCCTTGATGACCATCGTCGGAAACTGCCCGACGCCGATGCCTTTGAGCGCCGCGAAGCGGAGCGCCACCATGTCCTCGGTGATCAGCCGTGGCGTGTAGGGGATCAGCGCGGTGGCCTCGTCGGGGCCGTCGAGGCACCACTCGTGGCGTTGATGCGGCGGGCCCCAGCCGATCGAGGGCAGCGCGGCGAGATCGGCCGGAACCAGCGCGCGGTTGAGGCCCTTCAGCAGCGCTGGGCTCGCCACCAGCCGCTGGGTACTGTCGGCCAGCACGCGCATGACGAGGTCGTTGTCCTCAAGCGGCGGAAACCGCACCCGCAGTGCGATGTCGATGCCTTCGGCGATCACGTCGACGCGGCGTGGCGTGCTGTCGAGGTGCACCTCGACGTCCGGGCATTCGGCCATGAAGCGGGCGATCATCGCGCCGACCTGAAAATACAACAGCGGCGGCGGGCAGCTGACCCGCACCACGCCCTGCGGCTTGGTGCGCGAGCGCTCGATCAGTTCGTCCGCGGCTCTCGCCTCGACCAGCATGGCCACGCAGTGGCGGTAATAATCCTGCCCGATCTCGGTGACACTGAAGCGCCGGGTCGAGCGCTGGATCAGCCGCACGCCCAGCCGCTCCTCCAGCACCGCAATGCGGCGGCTCAGCCGCGAGCGCGGCATCCCCAGCGCGCGGGCGGCGGCGGCGAAGCCGGCGTGATCGACCACCTGGACGAAATAATAGAGGTCGTTGAGATCCTGCATCATTGTCTCATGAATAGGACAGTGAGGCGCAATATTGCCAGCTACCGGGCTGTTTGTCTCGCTCATATCCTCCTTGGCAACACGGCGGCCGAACCCGGCCGCGCCAAAGCCAAAGGAGATACGATCATGCGCAAGGTTCTCGGTGTTTTCAGCGGCCCCCGGCCGCATTGGGTCGGCGACGGCTTTCCGGTCCGCTCGCTGTTCTCCCACGCCAGCCACGGCGATCACGTCAGCCCGTTCCTGCTGCTCGACTATGCCGGTCCGGCCGACTTCACCCCCACGGACAAGCCGAGGGGCGTCGGCGTTCATCCGCATCGCGGCTTCGAGACCGTCACCATTGTCTATCAGGGTGAGGTCGAGCACCGCGACTCCACCGGCAACGGCGGCCTGATCGGGCCGGGCGACGTGCAGTGGATGACGGCGTCCTCGGGCATCCTGCATGAGGAGTTCCACTCGCGCGCCTTCACCAAGAAGGGGGGCACGCTGGAAATGGTGCAGCTCTGGGTCAACTTGCCTGCGAAGGACAAGAATGCCGACGCCGGCTACCAGACCCTGCTCAACGCCGACATTCCGTCGGTCGATCTGCCGGAGGGCGCCGGCAAGCTGCGGGTGATCGCGGGTGAATTCGACGGCCGCAAGGGACCGGCGAAGACCTTCACGCCGATCGACATCTACGACGTGAAACTCAACCGCAACGGCGCAGCCACGCTGAACCCGGCGGAGGGGCGCACCGTCGCGGTGGTGGTGCTCAAGGGCACGGTGCTGGTCAACGGCAGCGAGATCGCCCGCGAGGCGCAGTTCGCGCTGCTCGACCGCAGCGGGGGCGAGGTGACCATCGAGGCCAATGGCGAGGCGTCGGTGCTGATCCTCTCCGGCGAGCCGATCGACGAGCCGGTGGTGATGCACGGCCCGTTCGTCATGAACAGCGTCGATGAGATCCGCCAGGCCATGGTCGATTTCCAGAGCGGCCGCTTCGGCACGCTGGAGCCGGTCACGGCCGACGCCTGACGATGAACGATCAGGGCACGATCCGGTTAGACGGATCGTGCCCTGTTGTGAAGCCCGGCGCCGGCATCGCTCGCCCCGCCGCCGAAGGTCCCACCTGACCAGCTTCGTAGCGGCCGGTGAGCACGTCCCGTAGAAAAGGAAATAGCCATGAGCAGCGAAGCCGTTCGCGATCCGGTCAAGGATCATCTTCTCACGCCGCAGAATTCCGCATTCATCATCATCGACTATCAGCCCGTCCAGGTGAACTCGATCGCCTCGATGGATCGACAACTGCTGGTCAACAACATCACCGGCGCTGCCAGGGCGGCTGTGGTCTACGGACTGCCGATCATCCACTCGACGGTCAACGTGAAGACCGGACTGAACAAGCCGCCGATCCCGACGATCCGCAAGGTGCTCAAGGACTACCCGACCTATGATCGCACCACGATCAACTCGTGGGAGGACGTCGAATTCCGCAAAGCCGTCGAGGCAACGGGGCGCAAGAAGCTCATCATGACGGCGCTCTGGACCGAGGCCTGCCTGACGTTCCCCGCCCTCGACGCCTTGAAGGAAGGCTATGAAGTCTACGTTCCGGTCGATGCCGTCGGCGGCACGTCGGTTGCAGCGCATGACGCGGCGCTGCGTCGTGTCGAACAGGCCGGCGCGAAGCTGATCAGCGTGCCGCAACTGTTCTGCGAATTGCAGCGCGACTGGAAGCGCAGCGAAACCGTTCCGGCTTTCATGAATTTGTTTATCGAAACCGGCGGCACGGCCGGCATCCAGTTCTCCTACGACAAGTCGGAGTGAAGCAAACGACGGCCGTGCCGGCCGTCAAATAAGCCCCGCAAGAATGAGACACGCGCGGGAGACGGTCACCGTCTCCCGCGGTCCACCCGACACATCCCCCACACATTTCCTGAGAGGAAACGCAGCCATGACTGCCATGAGCACGATTGCGAATTTCAACGGACAGAAACCGATCATCAATCCCAACAATGCAGCGATGCTGCTGATCGATCATCAGAGCGGCTTGTTCCAGACTATCGGCGACATGCCGATGCCGATACTGCGCAACCACGCCGCGGCGCTTGCCAAAATGGCGTCGCTGGCGAAGCTACCGGTGATCACCACGGCTTCGGTGCCGCAGGGCCCGAATGGACCGCTGATTCCGGAGATTCACGCCAACGCGCCGCACGCGACATACGTTGCGCGCAAGGGCGAAATCAATGCGTGGGACAATCCCGATTTCGTCGCGGCGGTGAGGGCCACCGGTCGCAAACAATTGATCATCGCCGGCACCATCACGAGCGTTTGCATGGCGTTTCCGGCGATCGCTGCGGTGCAGGACGGCTACCAGGTGTTCGCGGTGGTCGATGCCTCCGGCACCTATTCGAAGATGGCGCAGGAGATCACGCTGGCGCGCATCGTGCAGGCGGGCGTGGTGCCGATGGATACCGCGGCGGTGGCGTCGGAATTGCAACGCACCTGGAATCGCACCGACGCGCAGGAATGGGCCAATGTCTACGCCAAGATATTCCCGGCGTATCAACTGCTGATCGAAAGCTACCTGAAAGCGCAGGACGTCGAGAAGAACCACGAACAACTCGACTCGCAGCGGGCTTGAGTGAGGGCGTTCCCGCGAGGGCGGCTTCCTCGCCCGCATTCAACGTGAGATAAGGTTCGATCGGTTATTATTCGCGTCATTGCGAGGAGCGTGAGCTCCGAAGCAATCCAGTTCTTGCTTTGCGGCTTCTGGATTGCTTCGCTCGCAATGACGATTCAATTTCAATCCGTCGTACTATGACACACCAATACAAAAATGCCCGGGCCGATAGCCCGGGCATTTCCGTGTCGATGATGTCGACGTTACGCCGCTGCTGTCGGCAGCGTGTAGTCCTTGAACTGGTCGCGCAGCGACGTCTTCAGGATCTTGCCGGTCGCGGTGTGCGGGATCGAATTCACGAACGCGACGTCATCGGGCATCCACCACTTGGCGATCTTGCCGTCCATATAGGTGAGGATGTCCTCGCGGGTCGCGGTTTGCCCGTCCTTGAGCTGGACGATCAGCAGGGGACGCTCGTCCCACTTCGGATGGTAGACGCCGATCACCGCCGCTTCGGCCACCTTGGGATGGCCAACCGCGAGGTTTTCCAGATCGATCGACGAAATCCATTCGCCGCCGGACTTGATGACGTCCTTCGAGCGATCGGTGATGCGCATGTAGCCATGCTCGTTCATGGTCGCGACGTCGCCGGTGTCGAAGTAGCCGTTCTCGTCGAGGATGTTGGTATCGACGCGATAGTACGAGCCGGAGATCGCCGGGCCTTTCACCTTGAGGCGGCCGAAGGTCTTGCCGTCCCACGGCAGTTCCTTGCCGGCGTCGTCGGTGATCTTCATCTCGACCATGAACGGCGGGTAGCCCTGCATTTGCAGCACGTCGAGCTTGTCTTCACCGGTGAGATGCGCGTAGGGCGCCTGCAATGCGCCGACGGTGCCGAGCGGCGACATTTCCGTCATGCCCCAGGCGTGGCGGACCTCGACGCCCATGTCGACGAACGCCTTGATCATCGAGCGCGGCATCGCCGAGCCGCCGCAGATCACGACCTTGAGGTCGGGCAGCTTGAGCTTGTTCTTCTCCATGTGCTGCAACAGCATCAGCCACACGGTGGGCACGCCGGCGGTGTAGGTGACCTTCTCGGTGGAGAGCAGTTCGTAGACGGATTCGCCGTCGAGCTTCGGCCCCGGCATCACCAGCTTGGTGCCCATCGCGGGCGCGGAGAACACGATCCCCCAGCTGTTGGCATGGAACAATGGGACCACCGGGAGCATTGTGTCCTTGGAGGTGGCGCCCAACGCGTCGCCGTTGTTGGCGATCAACGAATGCAGCACGTTGGAGCGATGCGAGTACAACACGCCTTTCGGATCGCCGGTGGTGCCGGACGTGTAGCACATCGCAGCCGCGGTGTTCTCGTCGAACTCCTTCCATTTGAAATTGCCATCGACTTCCGCGATCCAGTCCTCATAGGCGACCGCGTTCTTCAGCGTGGTCTGCGGCATGTGCGCCTTGTCGGTGAGCACGATGTAGCGTTCGACGCTGGACAGGGTGCCGGCGATCTTTTCCAGCAGCGGCACGAAGGTCAGATCGGTGATGACGATCCGGTCTTGCGCGTGGTTGACGATCCAGGCGATCTGTTCCGGGAACAGGCGCGGGTTGACGGTGTGGCACACCGCGCCGATGCCCATGATGCCGTACCAGCATTCCATGTGGCGGGCGGTATTCCAGGCAATGGTGGCGACGCGGTCGCCGAGCTTGATCCCGTCGCGCTCGAGGCGTTGCGCCACCCGCAGCGAACGGGCACGTATTTCACGGTAGTTGGTGCGGACGATGGGGCCTTCGACGGATCGGGTAACAATCTCTCGGTCGCCGTGAACCCTGGCCGCATGATCGATGATCCGATGAGTCAGCATAGGCCAGTCTTGCATCAACCCGCGCATTCGAATTTCCTCCTGATCGCGTATTCCGATACCAATACCCTTGGAAGGGATTGGCATGGACATTAGCGCGCGGAACGCGACGGGGAAATGCCATTTTGGCTCAAACTACTGCGGCGAAAGGCCAATAATGGCTTTGGCCGCGTCGTTCGTGATGGCGCTTTTAACCCCCGCGATGGCGCAATCGCCGGCACCGGACCGCACCGTGATCGCGGCGCGGCCGAAGGCGCCCGAGCCGGTGCCGATGCCGCGCCCGCGTCCCCCGGAGATCGGCCAGACGGATACCGCACCCGCCGCGCCGGGCGGAGAGGCCGCGCCGGCGACCGGTCAGCCGCCTCCGCCGTCGGCCTGCCGCCTGACGCTGACCGATGCTATCGCGATCGCCCCGAGCATCCCGCCGGTGAATGGACCGGGCGCATGCGGCGGCGACGATCTGGTGCGGCTCGAGGCGGTCGTGCTGCCGGACAAGCGCCGTGTCGCGGTGAAGCCGGCGGCGATCCTGCGGTGCCGGATGGCGTCCGCCGTCGCGCAATGGGTTCGCGAAGATGTGGCGCCGCTGGCGGCGGGGCTCGGCACGACCGTGAGCGAACTGGATAATTTCGACTCGTTCGAGTGCCGTGGCCGCAATCGCGTCGCTGGAGCCAAGTTGTCCGAACACGGCCGCGCCAATGCGCTCGACGTGCGCGGCGTCAAACTCGCCAACGGCCGGATGCTGTCGCTGACGGATCGCAACGCGCCGCGCGATATCCGCGAGAAGGCGATGGCGTCGGTGTGCGCGCGCTTCACCACTGTGCTCGGCCCCGGCTCCGACGGCTATCACGAGGATCATATCCATCTCGATCTGGCGGAGCGCCGCAACGGCTATCGCATTTGCCAGTGGATCATCCGCGACGGTGCGACGGAGATCGCGACGCCGCTACCGCCGCCGCGTCCGCAGGAAGCCCCGCCGCGCGAACTCGCAAGCCGCGATGAGGGTCATGAGACCGCGAAGGTTGAGAATGCGACGCCGCTTGAGAGCGCGAAGCAGATCGAAGACGTGAAGGTGCAGCCGGCGCCACCGCCGGCGGCGTTGTCGCTCTCGCCGGTGCCGCTGGCGCGGCAACCCGCGGACGTCGCCAAGCCGATTGCGTCCAAGCCGGACGCGGCCAAGCCGGATCCAGCCAAGCCGGCCGCGAAGTCGTCGCGCAATGCCAAGCGCGCCGCGCGTGAAGCGACCGCGCAGCCGATGCAGATCGCGCCCGACGCGAAACCGGCGTCGGATCGGAAGTCATCCACGCGGCACACGGCGCGGCGGAAATCGGCGCGGGCGAAGTCGCGCCGCAGCGAGCCGGAGTTGTCGCGCGTGATCCGACGGATGTTCCAATGACGCGGTGATCGCGTTCGGACCCGCGCGACCTGTCGACGCGAGCCGTATTCGTGAAGTCGACCCAACAAAAAAGCGCCGGTGATCCGGCGCTTTTCGTTTTGGAATGTTGCGTTCGACGGCTTAGTAGTTGCCGTTGGTCGCGCCGCCCATGGCAAGCTTCGGCTTGTAGGGCGAGTCGCCATGCTTCGGCTCCAGCACCACCACCGGCGCGTTCGGCTTGACGCGATTGTAGAGGTCGATGACGTCCTCGTTGAGCATGCGGATGCAGCCCGACGAGATCGACGCGCCGATATATTCCGGCTGGTTGGTGCCGTGGATGCGGAACAGCGTATCCTTGTTACCCTGATAGAGATACAGGGCGCGTGCGCCGAGCGGATTGTCGGGGCCGCCCGCGACGCGCGCCGGCAGGCCTTCGATGCGCTTGTGAATGTCGGCCGTCGGAACCCAATCCGGCCACTCGCGCATGTTGCCGACCCGCGCCACGCCGGAGAAGGCGAGGGCTTCCTCGCCCACGGTCACGCCGTAGCGGATCGCCTTGCCGTTATCGAGCACGTAGTAGAGGTAGTGATTGTCGGAATCGACCAGGATCGAACCCGGCGCTTCCTTGCGGTGATAATCGACGATGGCGCGGCGGAACGGCTGCGGGATCGGGCTCTTGTCGTAGCGGACCTTGGCCAGCAATTCCTTGTCGCGTGGCTTGAACTGGTTGGCATTGGTGGCTTCGAAATGCGTGGCGGTCTGGCAACCCGCCAACATCAACCCGGCGGCGAGAAGTCCCAACTTGGCGAACAGCGACATCAACGTGATCCATTCTTCTTGGTACGAACGCTTCGCCGGACAGCCCGGCTTGGCGATATCTGGTTCCGATCCGAAGGCCGATGCCGGGACACTTCATCCCGAAACGCGGCCGATATGCATTTTGGTTCGACGCGTTTTCTTCACGCGAACCGGGCGCCACTTCGCTCGAAAACGCTATACAAAACGCCGGTTAAGCCGGCGTTCACCGTAATTCCTTCAGGCGCCCTCAGTAGTTTCCGTTGATGGCTCCGCCCTGCAGCGCCAGCTTGGGGTTGAAGGGCGAGTCGCCATGTTTCGGCTCCAGCACCACCACCACGGTTCCCAGCTTGACGCGATTGTAAAGGTCGATGGCATCCTCGTTGGTCATGCGGATGCAGCCCGACGAAATCGATGCGCCGATATATTCCGGCTGATTGGTACCGTGGATGCGGAACAGCGTGTCCTTGCCACCCGAATAGAGATAGAGCGCCCGCGACCCCATCGGATTGTCGGGGCCGGGCGCGACGTACTTCGGAACGCCGAGCCGCTCGATTTCGCCCGGCGTCGGATGCCAGGCTGGCCACTCGGTCATCGCGCCGACCTTGGCGATGCCCGACCAAGCCATCGCTTCCTCGCCGACGGTAATTCCGTAGCGGATCGCCTTGCCGCCATCGAGCACGTAATAGAGATAGTGATTGTCGGAATCGACCATGATCGATCCCGGCTGTTCCTTGCGGTGATAGGTGACGATGGCGCGGCGGAACGGCGCCGCGACCGGCGTCTTGACGTAGCTGACCTTGGCCAGCAGTTCCTTGTCGTGCGGCTTGAAATTGGCGGTGTTGGTCGCTTCCAGATGTGTGGCAGTGGTTTCGACGCAGCCCGACAGCAGCAGACCAACGGCCAGAAACCCTAATTTGACGAGCGGTAACTTCACAAGCGACGACATGGCGCAATCCGTATCTGGTGCAGAACAGCTATCCCGCCGGCATCCAGATGGCGGCGCCGGCACGGGCGATTCCGCTGTTATTACTATCGCTGAAACGCGCCATAATTCCAGCAGTTAGACGCCGGCTTCGCTATGCAGCATGGCGGTTGTGATATTTTTGCCGCAACGCGGGGGGCGGGCTGACCGTTTCGTGAGAAGCCATGGCGCGTCGGTCACGCCGCTGTCATCGTTGGATGCGAACGCTGTCCGGAAAGGCTTGCCAGAATCGACCGGATCGGCGCACTCAGACGAGCGGTTCGCGACGATCCGCTTCGCCGCTGTCCCACCGGCACCCACGCCGTCCCCGGAGCATCCGCATGCTGACCATCTTCGTGCCGACCGGTTCAGCCCTGAAGAAAGTCGATTGCGCGAATTTGGAGTCGTTACCGGAAAGCACGGTGTGGATCGATATGTTCAATCCGACGCCGGAGGAAGACCGCGCCGTCGAAGGGCTGGTACGGATCGCGGTGCCGACCCGCGAAGAGATGCAGGAAATCGAAATCTCCAGTCGTCTCTATGTCGAGAACGGCGCGCGCTACATGACGGCGATCCTGATGTGCGGCTCGGAGACCGACACGCCGCGCACGACGCCGGTGACGTTCATCATGTCGGATCGCCGTCTGGTGACGGTGCGTTACGACAGTCCGCGTCCGTTCGCTGCGGTGGAGCACAAGCTGGCGCGCACCGCGGCGCCCGATGTCAATGGTGAAGCCGTGGTGCTGGAATTGCTGGAAGCGGTGATCGATCGCTGCGCCGATATTCTCGAGCGCGCCGGCGCCGACGTCGACGCGGTGAGCCGCGAAATCTTCGAGCCGGAAGGCTCGGCGCGCACCGGCCACGCCAAGCGCTATTCCGACATCCTGATCGCGATCGGCCGCAAGGGCGACCTCACCTCGAAAGTGCGCGAGAGTCTGGTGTCGATCGGCCGTGTCGTGACGTTCGTCGTTGCCGAGGCCGACAACGTCAAATGGTCGAAGGAGCGGCGCGCGCAGCTCAAGACCATGCAGCGCGACGTCGCCTCGCTGTCCGACCACGCGTCCTATCTGTCGAACAAGATCACCTTCGTGCTCGACGCGATGCTCGGCGTCGTCAACCTCGAGCAGAACAACATCATCAAGCTGTTCTCGGTGATGGCGGTGGTGCTGATGCCGCCGACGTTGATCGCCTCGATCTACGGCATGAACTTCAAGGCGATGCCGGAATTGGACTGGCCGCACGGCTATCCGCTCGCATTGCTCGCGATGCTGTGCGCGGCGATCGGGCCCTATATGTTCTTCAAATGGAAGAAATGGCTCTGAGGTCGTGGCTCGGATGTCGTGAGTCTCTTCGCAAATCCAGTTTCGTCAGGCAGCGACCACGAGGAGGCGATGAATGGATTCGAGATGCCAGGTTGTGCTTGATCGTCCGTTATCCGTAGCGGAGTAAGGTTTGCCGGAATCTCGACAACCATTGCGGGAAACGTGACCGCGAACAGGGAACCGTGCCACATTTTCTCTCTTAAAATTTGAGCGGTGGCCTGAACGATTGATCCAAGGGTTTCTGCGATAAGTCCGCGCAGACATGTGAGGACCCCATGGTTGAGAAAATCGTAACGCCGCTGCCCGACGTCATTGACTTCCTGGCCTATCGTCAGCGCACGTCGTTATCGACGCAGCCGTCGGGGACTACGCGCAGGATTTGCTCGCATTGCGGAGCGCTGATGTTCGAGGACGAATCCGAGGACGAATGCTCCAGCCTCGATGCCGGCTCCGGATCGCGTTTCCGCGCTACTGGCGTCTAGAGATTTCCGCGTCGACGGAGTTCGGAAAGCAACGATGCCCGGACATGATCCGGGCATCGCGCTTTTTCAAATCGGATTGACCGAGGACGCGTGCGGTCAGACGTGCTGGCCGCCGTTGATGTGAATCTCGGCGCCGTTGACGTAGGACGAGGTTTCCGAACACAGCACGTAGATGATCTTCGCCACTTCGTCCGGCGTGCCGAGGCGGCGCAGCGGAATCTGGCTCTCGACGATCTTCTCGGTGCCCGGCGACAGAATCGAGGTGTCGATCTCGCCCGGCGCGATGGCGTTGACGCGAATGCCGAAACGACCGAAATCCGACGCCATCTCGCGGGTCAGCGCGGCGAGCGCGGCTTTCGAGGTCGCGTAGGCTGCGCCGGCGAACGGATGCACCCGCGACCCCGCGATCGAAGTGACGTTCACCACCGAACCCTTCGCCGCCTTCAATTCGTCGAGCAGGCCGCGCGCCATCATGATCGGCGCGAAGAAGTTGACGCGAAACACGTGGCTCCAGGTGTCGGTATCGGTTTCGATCGAGCCGAGCCGGCTGCCGTCCGGCGCCTTCGGTGAAATCGCGGCGTTGTTGACCAGCGCGTGCAGGGTGTTGCCTTCAAGCCGTTCGCGGATCTCGGCGATCGCGCGCTGGGTGTCGTCGTGGCTGGCGAGGTCGACCTGGATGTGATCCTCCGGCCCCGCGCCCCACGGACATTCTTCCGGAAACGGATGGCGCGAACAGGTCAGCACCCGCCAGCCGGCGCTTGAGAAACGGATCACCGTGGCGTGGCCGATGCCGCGACTGGCGCCGGTCAGCAGCATGGTTCGTCGCGGCGCGTTGCTGGTGTTCTGCATCAACAGTTCTTTCGTTCTCGGTCATGCCGGGACTTGGCTGGCGATGGCGGCCAGACCTTACGGATACATGCGCGTCTTGGTCCACGCCATGTCGGGCGTGTCGCGGCGGAATTCAATGCGGTCGTGCAGTCGGTACGGGCGATCGTGCCAGAACTCGATGCGCAATGGGGCGATGCGCCAGCCGCTCCAGCCCGGCGGGCGCGGCACCGCGCCGACGAGGTGCTTGGCCGCGACCTTGGCGATGGCCTGCTCGAAGGCGAAACGGCTTTCCAGCGGTTGCGATTGCTTGCTGACCCAGGCGCCGATCTGCGCCTGCTTCGGCCGGGTCGCGAAATAGGCCTCGGCCTCGGCGTCGGTCACCGGCGTCACCGGGCCGCGAATGCGGACCTGCCGGCGCAGCGACTTCCAGTGAAACAGCAGCGCGGCTTTTGGATTGCTGGCCAACTCGCGGCCCTTCTGGCTGGCGATGTGGCTGTAGAACACGAAGCCGTCGGTATCATAGCCCTTCATCAGCACCATACGCACATCGGGAAGGCCGTCAGCGTCGACCGTCGCCAGCGCCATGGCATTAGGGTCGTTCGGCTCGTTCGCCTGCGCCTCGGCAAACCATTCCGCAAACAGAAGAAACGGATTCTCCGCGGCGGTGAAATCACCAGACGTTAACTCGGTTGGGTGTTTGATGGAGGTGGTATCGGTCATGTTCGGAGTTCCGCGTTGCGTCGGCCATCAGCCCAGAGTCCCAAGGGACCTTTGCGTCGGCCAAGCCTATATAAGGCAGGCGGCCGCATTGGCCTATCGATGATGCGCCCGGCAGGCATGTTGATGACAACGATTCTAATGGGCGTGGCGCTTGGCGGGTGCAGTATCGGCAAGTTCGATGCATTGTCGGCGGTCAAAGGCGGGGACGAGGTCACCGGATCGATCGCTCCGCAGCAGACGGCAGTCCCGAGCGACAAGCCCACCGCGGCCGATCTGGCCTTCGCGCGGGTCGCAGCGTCCGACGTACTGACCAAGGGTGGCAAGGATTCCAGCCAGCCGTGGGAAAACCCCTCGACCGGCGCGAGGGGCTCGGTGACGCCGCTCGCCAGTGCCTATTCGGCCGAGGGCCGCACCTGCCGGGATTTTCTCGCGAGTTATGTCAACGGCACTTCGGAAAGCTGGCTGCATGGGGCCGCCTGCCGCGCCGAGGGCGGACGCTGGGAAATTCGCACGCTGAAACCGTGGAAACAGAGCTGATTGGCGGCCTTCTTCGCGGCGAGACCCGTTGCAAAAATGCCACGAAACTCCCAGATGTAATGCGAATAGGCCGTTCGGCCATATCCCGACTTTAAGGAGCGACACGGATGCGCGACCCCTATGAGGTCCTGGGGGTGCAGCGAAACGCAAGCGCTGCGGCGATCAAGAGCGCCTATCGCAAGCTTGCGAAGAAGCATCACCCCGACAACAACAAGAACGACCCCAAAGCGGCGGCCCGCTTTTCCGAAGTGAATTCGGCCAACGAGATCGTCGGCGACGAGGACAAGCGCAAGCAGTTCGACCGCGGCGAGATCGACGCCGAAGGCAAGCCGCGCTTCCAGGGTTTCCCCGGCGGCGGCGCCGGCCCGCGCGGCGGGCCGGGTGGCGGGTTCGAGCAATATAACTTCCGCACCGGTGGTGGCTCCGGCGGCTTCGGCGGTGGAGGTGGCGGCGCGGCGTTCGAGGACATCCTCAACAGCATGTTCGCCGGGGCTGCGGCCGGCGGCGGCGGACGCGGCGCGCGCGGCGGCCGTGGCGGCAGCCAGACCTTCGAATTCGATGGCGGAGGTTTCGGCGCACCCGACCTCGACCTCAACGTGACGATGACGGTGTCGCTGGAAGAGGCGGTCAAGGGCGGCGAGAAGCGCGTGCGATTGCCCAACGGCAAGGAACTGAACGTCAAGATTCCGGCGGGCGTCACCTCCGGCCAGCAGATTCGGCTGAAGGGGCAGGGCGAGAGCGTGCAGGGCCACCGGCCCGGAGACCTGCTGATCGCCATTACCATCGCGCCACATCCGGTCTTCAGGATCGACGGCGACGATCTGCGTGTCGATCTGCCGATCACGCTTTACGAGGCGGTGCTCGGCGGCAAAGTGCGGGTGCCGGTGGTCGGCGGCGCGGTCGAACTGACGCTGCCGAAGAATACCTCCAGTGGCCGCACCTTCCGCCTCAAGGGCAAGGGGCTGCCGAAAAGCGGCGGCGGCAGCGGCGATCAATTCGTCACCACGCGCATCATGCTGCCGGACGGCAACGACGCCGAACTGGAAACCCTGATGCAGAAGTGGCGCGACGATCATCCTTACAACCCGCGCAGTGGGATGGAGTGAAAGATTAGCCGTCACCCTGAGGTGCCATTGCGTAGCAATGGCCTCGAAGGGCGACGGCGATCCTTCGAGGCTCGGGCTTCGCCCTCGCACCTCAGGATGACGCCGTCGCGCGTTGCTGCGCTTACGTCTCGCCGACAAACGCATCCATCAGCGCGTTGAACGTCTCAGCCTGCTCCCATTGCGGCAGGTGGCCGGCGTTGTCGATCACCTGCACCTTGCCGCGCCATAGCGTCGGCATGGTCAGCGAATCGAAGTAAGCGCCGTTGATCAGTTGCTCCTGCGCGCCATGCAGCACCGCGAGCGGCTGCTTGAGATCGGCGATCACCTTCACCTCGTCGCGGAATCCATCGGGACCGATGCTGGCGGCGAGCTGCGCGCGGGCGCGGCCGTCGGTGCGCAGCACGTCGTCGATCATCTCGCGCGGCAGGTCGGTGACGCCAGGGCGAAACGCGGCGGCGACATAGGCGCGCGCCTGTTCTTCGTTCAATTCCGGCGCGAAGGTGTAGGCCATCGCCGGTGTCGGCAGGAACGCCTGCTCCATCGCCGGCGGAAAGCCGAGCGGCGGCGTGCCGAAGATCGCAAAACCTTTCGCGCGCGGCAGGTCCGGCGCGGCTTCCAGCACGATATGTCCGCCGAGGCTCCAGCCCGCGAACACTGCATCCTCGACGCCGAGTTGTTTTGCGACGTCGCGTAACACGCGCGCATAGCCCGGCATGTTGTAGGTCGCGGCGGGATCGCTCGCGTTGTCGGATTGGCCATGGCCCGGCAGATCGAACGCGATCACGCGATGCTTTCGGCCGAGAGGGCTGTCGAATTGTTTTGCGAACGCTTTTGAGGAAGCCGAGTTGCCGTGCACCAGCACGAGCGTGCGGCCCGTGCCTTCGGAGTCGTGACAGACGATCTTGCCCGACAGGCTTTGGAGGGTGGTCGTTTTCATGTGCTTCGCTCCCCGTGTGACAATGCGGCCGGAGAGTGGCCTGAAAATCGCGACGGCGAAAGAGGGATGCGTAATTCGCTATCGCGTCACATCGCGCAACACATCATCAACGAACGCTGCGAGGTCGCCGCCCGCGAACAGAAAACCGGGCAATCCTGCGGCCTTGGCGGCCTCAACGTCGCTCAGCTTGTCGCCGATCACGAAGCTGCCTTGCGCGCGCACCGGCCACGCGGTCATCAGGTCGCGCAACATGCCGGGTTTCGGCTTGCGGCAATCGCAATCGCGCGCGTATTCCGTCACCGATCCCGCCGCGTGATGCGGACAGAAGCGAAAGTCGTCGATGCGCGCGCCGTCGCGCTGCAATTCGTTGCGCATCCAGTCGTGCAGATCGCGAACATCCTGCTCGCCAAACATGCCGCGCGCGACACCGGATTGGTTGGAGATCACGAACACGAAGTAACCGGCCTCGTTGAGCGCGCGGATGGCGGCGACGACACCGGGCATCCAGCGAATCCGTTCGCGAGTCCCGATATAGCCGTCGTCGAAATTCAGCACGCCATCGCGGTCGAGGAACGCGGCGGGGCGAGACGCCACGCTCATGACGTCGCCTGCGGCTGGCGCGCGTTAGCGAGGACGCCGCGCACGGCGTCCCATACATCGGACACCGGAATGCTGCTGATGTATGAAGCGTCGTCGCGCTTGGCGATGGAGTGGTACGGCATCTCGGTGCCGCGCAGGCTCAACGGCTGCACGGCGGCGGCGAGCGGATTGAGCGGCGCCCAATGCCATGGGCTGGTGGGGCCGAAGATGCCGATGGTCGGCGTGCCGGTGGCCGCCGCCACATGCATCAGGCCGGAGTCGTTCGACACCGCGAGATCGGCGCTCGCGATGGCGAGCACGCCTTGCCGTAGATCAATGCCGGTGAGATCGCGGGCGCGGGGACCGGCGGCGGTGACGATGGCGCGGGCCGCCTCGGTTTCGCCGGGCCCGCCCACCACCCAGACCTGCACGCCGTCCGCCGTAAGCCGCCTCGCCAGTTCCGGATAGCCGGGCCAGCGCTTGTGCGCACCGACCGAACCTGGGGCCAGCGCCACGGCCGGTTCGCGGCCAAAGCCGTTCGCCTGCCGCCATGCGGCGACGTCGGTGGCGGGCACCCGCAATTCCGGTTCCGGCCAATGCGCGGGCTGCGCCGCGCCGGACGGCAGCGCCAGCATGGCGTTCTTGTCGATCAGCCGGGGCAAAGCGCGCTCGCCCCACCGCCAGCGATTGAGAAGGCCGAACCGCACCTCGCCGACAAAGCCGACCCGTTCCGGGATGCCGGCCAGCGCCGGGGCCAGCGCCGATTTCCAGGTCCGTGGCATGATCAGCGCGGTGCCGTAGCCCTCAGTGCGCAGACGTTGGGCCAGCCGCCATTGCCGGTCCGGCGTCAGGCGCGAACGCGGCAGGTCGTGGACGATGGCCTTGCGGACGCCGGGCATGTAATCCACCAGCGGCGCGCAGAGCGGGGTGGTCAGGATGTCGATCGGCCGGTTGGGCCACCGTTGCTTCGCAACCCGGACCACGGTATGACCGCGCACGAAATCACCGATCCAGTTATACGGCACGATCAGCAGCGGCCGGGTGTCCGCGGCGTCGACCGGGCCGAAAGATGGGTCGGAATCAACGTTCATAGCTTGATCTGGTGCGACCATTGGTTGGGCCGGGTGGTAGTGGTTAGCCGCTCCCCGCATTCAGGTAAAGCACTCCAGCGGTCCATCAACCGGGTGATCGGGCCGGTCCGCGTCAGCAAGGAGAGCGCATGCTGCTGGTGACCGGAGGCGCCGGATTTATCGGATCGAACCTGGTCGCGGCGCTCAACGAGGCCGGGCGCACCGATGTCGTGGTCTGCGACTGGCTCGGCCACGACGGCAAATGGCGCAACCTCGCCAAGCGGCAACTGGCCGACATCGTTCCCCCGGAACAACTGATGGCGTGGCTGGACGGGCGGAAACTCGATGGCGTGTTCCATCTCGGCGCGATTTCGGAGACCACCGCGACCGATGGCGATCTGGTGATCGAAACCAACTTCCGGCTCTCGACGCGATTGCTCGACTGGTGCACCGCCAATCCGACGCCGTTCATCTACGCGTCCTCCGCCGCGACCTATGGCGACGGCGAGCAGGGTTTTGTCGACGATCCGTCGCTGACTGCGTTGCGCCAGTTGCGGCCGATGAACCTCTATGGCTGGAGCAAGTATCAGTTCGATCTCACCGTGGCCGAGCGCGTGGCGCGCGGTGACAAGCTGCCGCCGCAATGGGCGGGGCTGAAGTTCTTCAACGTGTTCGGTCCGAACGAGTACCACAAGGGCGCGATGATGAGCGTGCTGGCGAAGAAGTTCGCCGACATCAAGGCCGGCCGCGCCATCCAACTGTTCAAGTCGCATCGCGACGGCATCGCCGACGGCGACCAGCGCCGCGATTTCATCTATGTCGACGACGTGGTGCGGGTGATGATGTGGCTGTTCGCCTCGCCCAAGGTGAGCGGATTATTCAACGTCGGCACCGGCCACGCGCGCAGTTTTCGCGACCTGATGCTGGCGGCCTATGCCGCGCTCAGTGCCAAGCCGAACATTGATTACATCGACATGCCGGAAAGCATTCGCGACAGTTATCAGTATTTCACCGAAGGCGACGTGACGCGGCTGTGCCAGGCCGGCTACAACGGCGGCTTCACCAAACTGGAGAACGCGGTCGGCATCTACGTCAAGGATTTCCTTGATCGCGCCGATCCCTTCCGCTGAGCGACGACGGATTCCGATGCTCGATTTTGAAACGCTGTCGCAGACGCTGGCCAGAACAACGGTGCTGTGCATCGGCGACATTATGCGCGACGAATTCGTCTATGGCGAAGTCTCGCGCATTTCGCCGGAAGCGCCCGCGCCGGTGATCGCGGTCCAGCGTAGCGAAAGCAATGTCGGCGGCGCCGGCAACGTTGCGCGCAACATCGCGGCGCTGGGTGCGCGCTGCATTTTCGTCGGTCTTGTCGGCGATGACGAGGCCGGGCGTGCGCTGCAATCCGCTCTGGCGGAAGAAGCGCACATCGAGCCGGTGCTGATCGTCGATCCGTCGCGGCCGACCACGCGCAAGGTGCGCTTCGTCTCCGAGCATTTCTCCACGCACATGCTGCGCGCCGACTGGGAGCTGGCCAAGCCCGCCGCGCCGGAGATCGAGCAGCGTTTGCTCGATGCGGTGACGCCGCTGCTCGCGCGCGCCGATATCGTACTGCTGTCTGACTACGCCAAGGGCGTGCTGACGCCGCGCGTCATCCGCGCCGTGATCGATGCTGCGCGCGGGCGCGGCGTTCGCGTCATCGTCGATCCGAAGAGTCTGCATTTCGAACTCTATCGCGGCGCGACTTTGCTGACGCCGAACCGCAAGGAATTTTCCGAAGCGACCCGCAGTCGCGCCGAGACCACCGCGGAGATTGCCGCATCGGCGCAGGAAGTGTTGCAGCTTGCGGAATGCGACGCGCTGCTGGTGACACAGAGCGAGCGCGGCATGACCTTGGTGCCGCGCGGTGGTGAGGCGATTCATGTGCCCGCGCATCAGGTCAAGGTGCGCGATGTCTCCGGCGCGGGCGATACGGTGGCTGCGGTCATCGCTGTGCTGCTGGCATCGGGCGCGGATTGGGAAGTGGCGTTGCGTGCCGCCAATGCCGGCGCGGCGGTGGCGGTCGGCAAGCAGGGCACCGCGACGGTGACGCTCGATGAACTGCGCCGCAAGCTGTTGCCGGACGCGTCGCTTGCCGCCGAGGAAAAGATCGTCGCAAATCTCGAGGCTCTCGACGCCCGCGTGCGTGCGTGGCGCGAGGAGGGACTGCGTGTCGGCTTCACCAACGGCTGCTTCGACATCCTCCATCCCGGCCACGTGAGGGTCATCACCGAAGCACGCGCGACTTGCGACCGTCTGATCGTCGGGCTCAACAGCGATGCTTCGGTGCGGCGTTTGAAAGGACCGGATCGCCCGGTGCAAAACGAACGCGCGCGCGCCGAGGTGCTGGCGGCGCTGGAGGCGGTCGATCTGGTGGCGATCTTCGAGGAAGACACGCCGCTCAACCTGATCGCGCGCATCAGGCCGATGGTGCTGGTGAAGGGTGGCGACTACACCCGCGAACAGGTCGTCGGCCATGAGTTGGTGTCGGCGCAAGGCGGCGAGGTGGTGCTGGTCAACATTCTGCCGGGTTTCAGCACGACATCGCTGGTGGCTCGCGCGCGTCAGGGCGGTGGATAGCGGGGACGCCGCGACGCATGAGATGATTTCGTTTGTCGCGACGTGTGTAATCGTTTGAATCAAAACGTGTTTATCGCGGCAATTCAGCGGTTCCCGCAATCCGCGGCCGCATGATACGAACACGACGGCGCGACGTTTCGTGAGTCGCGAACAATCGGATTTTGAGGTTATCGAGCATGAGTTTTGTAGAACCGGCTTCGCCCGCGACGGCGGACAGTGATGGCACGCTGCGCGTCGGTGTGATCGGCGCGGGTGTCATGGGCACCAATCACGGCCGCGTTCTCGCAGGACTGCCGAATGTCGCGCTCGTCGGTATCGTCGATCCGCTGGATGAGCATCGCAAGCGCGCTGACGATCTGATCGGATGCCCGGTGTTCGCCGATCTCGACAGCCTGCTCGCCGCCGGCGTCGATGCCGTCACCATCGCCGCGCCGACGCATCTGCATCATGAGATATCGCTCGCCTGCATCGCGCGTGGCGTGCATGTGCTGGTGGAAAAGCCGATTGCCTCCACGGTCGAGGAAGGCCGCGCCATCGTCGCCGCCGCGCGCCGCGCCAACGTGACGTTGATGGTCGGCCATGTCGAGCGTTTTAATCCGGCGGTCGCCGCCGTCAAGAAGGCGATCGAGGGCGAGGACATTCTCTCGATCGCCATCACCCGCGTCGGCCCGTTTCCGCCGCGCATGTCCAATGTCGGCGTTGTGATCGATCTCGCGGTGCATGACATCGATCTGATCCGCTGGTTCACCGAATCCGACATCGTCGACGTGCAGCCGCAACTCTCCAGCGCCGTCGCAGAACGCGAGGACATTGCGCTGCTGCAATTCCGCACCGCCTCCGGCGTGCTGGCGCATATCAACACCAACTGGCTGACGCCGTTCAAGGCGCGCAATGTCACCGTCGCCACGCGGCACAAATATGTGCAAGGCGATCTGTTGACGCGGCAGGTGACCGAGTGCTTCGGCTTCCAGCCCGATGGCAGCTACTCGATGCGGCATCTGCCGGTCGGCCACGACGAGCCGTTGCGGGCCGAACTGATCTCCTTCGTCGACGCGGTGCGTAGCGGCAAAGCGCCTGCCGTCTCCGGCGAGCAGGGCGTCGCGAGCCTGGAAATCGCCACGCAGTGCCTGGCCCAGCCGGCGAATTCGGCGCATGCCGCCAAAGGTCCGCGCCGCGTCGCAGGCTGATGCCGATAATTCCGTGTGTGTGAGGCCGCCCCGGTTTGACATAGCCGTTTTGCCCCGTCGCGCGATGCTGTAGAAGCGGCTGATGCTCAGGCGAATCTTCACCGTCGGCGGCTTTACCCTGTTGTCGCGTGTCACCGGGTTCGCGCGTGACATCATGCTTGCCGCCATTCTCGGTGCCGGGCCGATCGCCGACGCCTTCTTCGTGGCGCTGCGGCTGCCGAACCACTTTCGTGCCATCTTCGCCGAGGGCGCTTTCAACGCCGCGTTCGTGCCGGCCTATGCGCACGTCGGCGGCAGCGGCGGACCCTCGGCAGCCCGCCTGTTCGCCAACCGCATTTTCACGCTACTGCTGGCCTCGCAGATTATTCTGCTCGCGGTTGCGTGGCTGTTCATGCCGCAGGTGATCGCGCTACTGGCGCCGGGCTTCGTGCACGATCCGGTACGCGGCGAACTCGCGATTGCGCTGACGCGGATCACGTTTCCTTATCTGCTGCTGATCACGCTAGTGACGCTGTACGGCGGAATGCTCAACGTCGCGCAACGTTTCGCCAGCGCCGCCGCAGCACCGATTTTTCTCAATCTGTCGATGATCGCGACGTTGTCGCTGGCGGCATTGTTTCCCAATGCCGGTTATGCCGCGGCGTGGGGCGTGCTGATCTCCGGCTTCCTGCAATATTTTCTGCTGGCAGGCGATGCCGCGCGGCAGGGGTTGTTGCCGCGCCTGACGCGGCCGACGCTCGATGCCGACGTGCGCGGCTTCTTTCGCGCGCTCGGCCCTGCCACCATCGGTTCGATGGGTACGCAACTGGCGATGTTCGCCGATACCATCATCGCGACGTTTCTTGCCGCCGGTGCGTTGTCGGCGCTGTACTATGCCGACCGTCTCAATCAATTGCCGATCGGCGTCATCGGCATCGCCATCGGCACCGTGCTGCTGCCGGAAATGTCGCGGCGGCTGACGGCCGGCGACCAGCTAGGGGCGATGGCGGCGCAGCGCCGCGCGTTCGAATTCACGTTGTTGTTCGCCGTGCCGTTCGTCGCGGCGTTCCTCACCGTGCCGGACATCATCATGCGGGCGATGTTCGCGCGCGGTGCATTTTCGGCGGCGGACGCAGCGGCGGCGGGTGCAACGCTTGCTGCCTATGCGGTGGGATTGCTGCCGTTCGTCCTGATCCGCAGCGCGGTCGCGACCTTCTATGCGCGCAAGGACACCGCGACGCCGGTGAAAGCTTCGCTGACCGGAATTGCCGTCAATCTTCTGCTCAAGGTGGCGCTGATGGGATCGCTGGCGCAGGTCGGGCTTGCGCTGGCGACTGCTATCGGAGCCTGGGTCAATCTGCTTCTCGTGCTCGGCTTCGCGATTCGCGCGGGCTATCTCGAACTTGACCGCCGCTTCGGCCTGTCGCTGGTGAAGTTCGCCGTCGCGGGGATCGTGCTTGCCGCCGCATTCTGGCTGACCGTGCGCGTGGCGAGCGGATATCTGGCGCAATTGAGCGCGTTTCGCGACGAAACCATGCTCCTGCTGCTGATGGTCACAGGAGTCATCGTCTATGGCGTTGTGATATTGGCGCTATTTGGTCGCAGCGGGTTGCGCGCCCTGGTCCGGTCCTGACGCGAATTTGAAGTTGCCAGCGCGGCCCTGCAATGTAGATTCAATCCAAATTGTAATGGGAGCAACCATGGTCAGCACAGCCCCGGTCAAGTTTGGCGTCGGTCAAAGCGCGCGCCGCAAGGAAGACGATGCGCTGGTGCGCGGCCGCGGCCGCTATACCGACGACCATGCCCCGTCACCGGCGATGCACGCGCTGATGCTGCGTTCGCCTCATGCTCACGCCAAATTCAAGATCGACGCCACGCAGGCCCGCGCGCTGCCCGGCGTCGCGCTGATCCTCACCGCCGACGACACCAAGGATCTCGGCGGGCTGCCGTGCCTGTTCAACCTGCCGGACAATCCGTTCACCGCGCCGCCTTATCCGATCCTTGCCGACGGCGAGGTGCGTCATGTCGGCGATGCGATTGCCTTCGTGGTGGCGGACACGCTTGCGCACGCGCGCGACGCGATTGAAGCGGTTGCGGTGGAATGGACGCCGCTACCTGCCGTGGTCGGCGCGGCGAATGCGGTGAAGAAAGGCGCGCCGCCGGTGTGGCCGCAGTTTCCCGACAACGTGCTGTTCGATGTCGGTATCGGCGACAAGACGGCGACGGAAGCGGCCTTCGCCAAGGCCGACGCGGTCGCGGAAATTTCCATCGTCAATCCGCGCATCGTCACCAACTACATGGAGACGCGTGCGGCGGTCTGCGAATACGACGCCAAGCGCGATCACCTGACCTTGACCATCGGCAGCCAGGGCAGTCATCGCCTGCGCGATATCCTGTGCCAGAACATCCTGCACATGCCGGTGGAAAACATGCGGGTGATCTGTCCGGATGTCGGCGGCGGCTTCGGCACCAAGCTGTTTCCCTATCGCGAATACGCACTGATCGCGGTCGCCTCGCGCAAGCTGAAGAAGAGCGTGCGCTGGACCGCCGAGCGTGCCGACCACTTCATGGGCGACTCGCAAGGCCGCGACAACGTCACCACCGCGCGGATGGCGCTGCGCAAGGACGGCAAGTTTCTCGGCATGGATGTCGATCTGATCGGCGACATGGGCGGCTATCTGTCGACCTTCGGGCCGTACATTCCCCATGGCGGCGCGGGAATGCTGCCGGGGCTCTACGACATTCAGGCGTTCCACTGTCGCCTCCGCACGGTGTTCACCAACACCGTGCCGGTCGATGCCTATCGCGGCGCGGGGCGGCCGGAAGCCGCTTACGTCGTCGAGCGGTTGGTCGATGCGGCCGCGCGCAAGCTCGGCATGACGCCGGATGCGATCCGCCTGAAGAACTTCATCCCGCCGCGCGCGCTGCCCTACACAACCGCGACCGGAAAGGTTTACGACTCCGGCGACTTCGCCGCGCACATGAAGCGCGCGATGGAGATCGGAGACTGGAAGGGATTCTCCAAGCGCGCCAAGGCCGCGAAAAAGCAGGGGCTTGTGCGCGGCATCGGGCTTGCGAGCTACGTCGAAGTCTGCGGCACCATGGGCGAGGAAACCGCCAACGTGCAGCTCGATCCCAACGGCGACGTGACGGTGCGGATCGGTTCGCAGTCGAGCGGGCAGGGTCACCAGACCGCCTACGCGCAACTGGTCAGCGAGCAGTTCGGCCTGCCGCTGGAGCGGGTGCATGTGCTTCAGGGCGATACCGATCAGGTGGCGACCGGACTCGGCACCGGCGGCTCGAGCGCGATTCCCTCCGGCGGCGTCAGCGTCGAGCGCGCGACGCGCGGCCTCGGCGAAAAGCTGAAGGCGGTCGCGGCCGAAGCGCTAGAAGCCGGCGCGACCGATCTTGAGATCGACGCCGGCGTCATCCGCGTTGCCGGCACCGACCGCACCATCTCCTTCGCCGATCTGGCCAGGCGTCCCGGCGCCGATCCGGCGAAAATGAATGCCAGCGAGAAGTTCAGCAGCGCCGACGGCACCTTCCCCAACGGCACGCATCTGGTGGAAGTCGAGATCGATCCGTCCACCGGCGTCACGCGGCTGGTGAATTATGTCGTGGTCGATGATTTCGGCGCGACGCTCAATCCGCTGATGCTGGCGGGACAGGTGCATGGCGGCACCATGCAGGGCATCGGTCAGGCGCTGATGGAGCGCGCGGTCTATGACGCCGATGACGGGCAACTCGTCACCGGCACCTTCATGGACTACGCGATGCCGCGTGCCAGCGACGGCACGCCGATCACCTTCGAAACCCACAACGTGCCGTGCGTCACCAATCCGCTCGGCGTCAAGGGCGCGGGCGAGGCGGGGGCGATTGGTTCCTGTCCGGCAGTGGTCAATGCCATCGTCGATGCCCTGTGGCGCGAATACGGCGTCGAACACATCGACATGCCGGCGACGCCGGAACGGGTCTGGGTCGCCATCCGCGAGGGGCAGCGCAGCGAGGCCGCGGAATAGATCGGCGATCGCGGGGTTGTTCATCACATCCGGTCGCCGGTCGGCGCATCTTTCGGATCACAACACATCGTCATCGGAAACAGGCCGCCGCAGTCACGGCGGTTCAGCCAGGGAAAGAGTGAGCCAATGAAGCGTATGTTCGTGACGGTTGCGGCGGTGCTGCTCGGAATGGGCGCGGTGTATGCGCAGCAGGATGTCGTCAATCAGCGCCAGACTTCGATGAAGGAAAACGGCAAGAGCCTCGGCGGCGTTCTCGGTGCTATGGCGAAGGGCGAGAAGCCCTACGATCAGGCGGCGGTCGACGCGGCGGTCGCCAAACTCGCCGCAAACGCCAAGACGATGAGCACGCTGTTCCCCGAGAATACCAAGGGGCTGAAGGCGGATGGCAAGTACAGCGCGTCGTCGAAGATCTGGGAGAACCGCGCCGATTTCGACTCCCATGTTGCGAGCTATACCAAGGCGGTCAACGAAGTCTCGGCTGCGGGCATCAAGAATCTCGATGCGCTGAAGGCGGCGGTGCCGACGCTCGGCAAGCAATGCTCCGGCTGCCATGAAACCTATCGGTTGAAGGAAGGTTAAGGTCAGTCAACAGAAGGTAAGACGACTGAATGTGAGACCCACTCTCCGAGAGCCTGATCGGCGGACGTGTCAATTGCTTGGAGATGAGTTTGTTTTCGTCATGGCCGGGCTTGTCCCGGCCATCCACGTCTTTCTCATCCCTAGATTACTAAGACGTGGATGGCCGGAATAAACCCGGCCATGACGAGCCAAAATCAAAAACACTTGAGCTAGTGACGGAACGCATGATGCGACGATTTTCCATTCTGGCCGCCATCGTCGTCGTCGCAGGCTTTGCCGTCTACTGGTGGCTGACGATGCCGATCGTCGTCGCCGCGAATGCGTTGCCGGCCCACACGCCGGACCTCATCAACGGAAAGACCGCTTTCAACATCGGCGGCTGCGCGTCGTGTCATGCGGTGCCGAACCAGCCGGACCGCACCCGGCTCGGCGGCGGGCTGCCGCTCCCCACGCCATTCGGCACATTCCATGTGCCCAACATCTCACCCGATCCGAAAGACGGCATCGGCGGCTGGAGCGAAGCGCAGTTCGTCACCGCGGTTCTCGAAGGCGTGTCGCCGCAGGGCGCGCATTATTTCCCGGCGTTTCCCTACGCCTCGTATCATCGCGCGAAGCTGACCGACATTCGCGACATGTTCGGATACATCAAGACATTGCCGGCGGTGGCGGGAGCCGCGCCGCCGCATGACATCGCGTTTCCGTTCAGCATCCGGCGCAATGTCGGCATCTGGAAACTGCTGTTTATGGAGCGACAGCCGTTCGCGCCGGTGGCCGCGCAGTCGCCGCAATGGAATCGCGGCGCGTATCTCGTCAACACGCTGGGACATTGCGCCGAGTGCCATAGCCCGCGCAATGCGCTCGGCGGCATCGTCGCGGCGCAGCGCTTCGCCGGCGGGCCGAACCCCGAAGGCAAGGGGTGGGTGCCGAACATCACGCAGAAAAATCTCGACGACTGGAGCGAGAAGGATATCTCTTACTTTCTCGAGAGCGGCTTGCTGCCTGATGGCGATTCCGCGGGCGGCTCGATGGCGAGCGTGATCAAGAACACCTCGCAACTCAGCGCCGAGGATCGCACCGCGATGGCGGTGTATCTCAAATCGCTACCGCCGGTGGACGGACCGCCGCGTCCGAAGGGCGCGCACCAACATTGAGCGAACTTAGAGTGCGATGCATTCAACGTGATTCGTCATGCCCGGCTTTATGCCGGGCATCCACGTCTTAAGGGCCGCTCAATGAGAAAGACGTGGATGGCCGGGACCCCAATAGCGAGCGAAGCGACGCCGTTCTTCGAACGGCTATGCTCGGCCATGACGACGGACGGCTGAAAGCGCCAATCCGAGTACTCCTCGCAATGACGCGAGCGGGTTGGCTCGCTTACTTCGTCACCTGGCCGCGAATTTCGCCGCCCGGATGCGCCTTGGTATGAATGTTGACGTAGTACTTGCCGGCCAGCAGATCGGCGGCCTGCGTGTCGGTCAGCGTGGCGCTGCCCTCAATCGGGCTGGTGTCGACCTTGGCGAACGGAACGGCGACGCCCGCGTTCTTGCCGGGATCGGCCGGGCCGTGGAAATGGCCGGCGGTGGCAGGGCCGGTGAGGCCGGCATAGGTCACTTTCCAGTTCAGCTTCTTGCTCGCGGTGTCAAAGGTGACGGCCGCGGTGCCGGTGCCCTTGCTGTCGTTGGTTGGGACCTGGGACGCGGCGTTCAGCGTCGCTTTCAGGGCAACGGTTTCGGCAACGGCCGGAGCCGTGGTCATGCAGGCGCCGAGCGCCATAGCGGCGAAGGTCAGTTTCAAGATGGTCATGATGGATCACTCCCTGGGCAAATCGATGCGGGTTGCAGGGATTCGAACAACCCGGAGACCGAATTATTCCCGGTCGAGTCCTGTTTCCTGCGACCCGTGCGACCCCATCCGTGCGACATGGGTATTGCCCCGCGCCGGAGTGACGGCAACGCGCAGGCCAGGAGTTCGTTTCAACAGAGGGATATGCCGCCTGGATTGCCGCGGTGGGCTATTTGGCGCCGAACGCCTTGAAAGTGATGATGGTCCGGGTGTCCTGAATGCCCGGAATGATCTGCACCTTCTCATTGACGAAATGGCCGATGTCGGTCTCGTTCTCGACGTAGAACTTCACCAGCAAATCGAAATCGCCCGCCGTCGAATAGATCTCCGAGGCGATCTCGGCTTCGGCCAGCGCATTGGCGACAGTGTAGGACTGGCCGAGCTTGCACTTGATCTGCACGAAGAAGGGAACCATCGCAATTGTCTCCGAACGGCGCGTTATTTCGCTCACTAAAGCCGGAAATACCGTGCCGATGCAAGGCGTCATGATGGAGCGTCGTTGCCGGGCTTGACCCGGTGATCCATCTGTCTTCAGAAGATGGGTGCCCCGCTCGGGGCCGGGTATGATGTTTGTGAGATGCGAGAGATGACCATTCCGATTGCGCTGACCATCGCTGGTTCGGATTCAGGGGGCGGGGCTGGCATTCAGGCCGATCTCAAGACGTTTTCCGCCTGCGGCGTCTACGGCGCGTCGGTGATCACCGCACTGACGGCTCAGAACACCCGTGGCGTCACGGGCATCCATGAGGTGCCGGCGGCATTCGTCACCGCGCAGATCGATGCGGTGTTCGACGATCTCGACGTCAAGGCGGTGAAGATCGGCATGGTGTCGCAACGCACGGTGATCGAGGCCATCGTCGCCGGGCTCGTGCGCTGGTCGCCGCGCCATGTGGTGGTCGATCCGGTGATGGTTGCGACCTCCGGCGACCGGCTGCTGGTCCCGGATGCCGTCGATGCCTTGCGGCGGCTGCTCATTCCGCGCGCGTCCATCATCACGCCGAACCTGTTGGAGGCAGCGGCGTTGCTTGACGATACGGTGGCGACATCCGAAGTCGGCATCGCGAAGCAGGGCGAGCGCCTGCTCGCGCTCGGCTGTGAGGCGGTGCTGATCAAGGGGGGCCATGGCGGCGGCCCGCAAAGTACGGACTATCTGTTTCGTCGTAACGGCGTGGTGCAACTCGCTGCGCCGCGCATTGCCACGCGCAACACCCATGGCACCGGCTGCACGTTGTCGTCGGCGATCGCGGCGGGGCTCGCCAAGGGCTTGGCGTTGGAAAGCGCCGTGCGCGAGGCCAAGGCTTACATCAGCGCGGCGATTGCCGCTGCCGATCGATTGGAAGTGGGACACGGGCACGGTCCGGTGCATCACTTCCACGCCTTCGAACGCAAGTAGCTGATGGGCTAGTCAGGACGTCGCTGTCGTCGCATCGCTGTCGTACAGCGCTGCTATCCGGAATCCGTGTCGTAACCGCACGATTCGGTGGCAGCAGGCGATGACATCCCGCGATCTCGAAACCTCGACCGTTCAATCCGCCTATGCCCGCTGGGCGCCGATCTACGACGCCGTTTGCGGGCCGATCATGGTCAACGGCCGCCGCGCGGCCGCCATGGCCGCGCGCAAGCAGGGCGGTCGCATTCTCGAGGTCGGCGTCGGCACCGGCCTCTCGTTCGACGATTACGATGCCTCGACCGAGATTACCGGGATCGACGTCAGCGCGGCGATGCTCGCGAAAGCGCGCGCGAAGATGGCGAGCGGGCGCTATCCTCACGTCAAGGGCGTGCACCTGATGGATGCGCACACGCTGGATTTTGCCGATGCGACATTCGATTGCGTGGTGGCGCAGTTCGTCATCACGCTGGTCGAAAATCCAGAGCAGGTGTTGTCCGAATGCCATCGCGTGGTGAAGCCGGGCGGCCGCATCATTCTCGTCAATCATCTTTATTCCGAAGTCGGCGTCGCCGCCGCCATCGAACGCTGGGCCGCGCAGCGCACCCGCGGACTTGGGCTGCGCCCGGAATTTCCCTTCGCGCGGTTGCAGGCATGGGCGCAGGCCAACAAGGACGCCATCCTGATCGAGCGACGCAAGGTGGCGCCGTTCGGCATCTATACGCTGGTCAGCTTCGAACGCAGTCCGTCGCTGACGGAGCGTGTCATCGGGCTGTCATGAAACCAGGCTAACGGCTCGTTCATGGGACGTGACGCAATGCGAGAAGGACAGACGGAGCGGCACTTTCGCACCTTGTTTATTTCCGACGTGCATCTGGGTGCGCGGGGATCGCAAGCCGACCGGTTGCTCGATTTTCTTCGCGTCCACGATGCCGATACCATTTATCTCGTCGGCGATATCGTCGACGGCTGGGCGCTGAAGTCGCATTGGCACTGGCCGCAATCGCACAACGATTTTGTCCAGAAGATGCTGCGCAAGGTGCGCAAGGGCGCGCGCGTCATCTACGTGCCGGGCAATCATGACGAATTCCTGCGCTCCTATTACGGCACGCATTTCGGCGGCGTGGAGGTGGTCGAAACGGCGATCCACGACGGCGCGGACGGGCGGCGTTATCTGGTGATCCACGGCGATATCTTCGATCTCGTCGTGCAGAACGCGCGCTGGCTCGCGCATCTCGGTGACAAGGCTTACGACTTCGCCATTCAATTGAATCGTCTGGTCAATGCCTGCCGTCGCTGGCTCGGCGTGCCGTATTGGTCGCTGTCGCAATGGGCTAAGCTGAAGGTGAAGAACGCCGTCAACTACATCGGTGCGTTCGAGCAGACGCTTGCTGCCGAAGCCAAACGATCCGGCGCCGACGGCGTGATCTGCGGCCATATCCACTACGCGACCATCCGCGACGAACACGGCATTCGCTACATGAACTGCGGCGACTGGGTGGAAAGCTGCACGGCGTTGGCCGAACACGACGACGGCCGCTTCGAGATCATCACCTGGACCGAACCGGTGCGGCGCGCCGTTCCCGCGCCGCCGGTCGCGGTGCGTGCCGCCTGATGCGTATCCTGATCGCGACCGACGCCTGGCACCCGCAGATCAACGGCGTGGTTCGTACCCTGACGACGATGGCGGAGGCGGCGCGGGAACGCGGTGCCGATATTCGCTTCCTCACACCGGAGCCGTTTCGCACGGTTGGCTTGCCGGGCTATGAAGGGTTGCAGGTTGCGTTGCCGTCGCCGGCCAAGTTGGCGCGCTTGATCGAGGACGTGCAGCCGGACAACATCCACATCGCCACCGAGGGGCCGCTCGGGATCATGGTGCGGCGCTATTGCCGCAAGCGTGGCGTGCCGTTCACCACGAGTTTTCATACGCGCTTTCCGGACTACATCTCGGCGCGCCTGCCTGTTCCGGAATCATGGATCTGGGCGGCGTTGCGGCGATTTCATCGGCCGAGCGGTGCGGTGATGGCGGCGACGCCGGCGTTGGCCGACGAACTGCGCGAACGCGGATTTCGTAACATCGCGCTGTGGCCGCGCGGCGTCGATACGCAGCTATTTCATCCGCACGTGGCCGACCTCGGTTTGCCGCGTCCGGTGTTTTTGTCGGTCGGGCGTGTCGCGGTTGAAAAGAATCTCGAAGCCTTCCTGTCGCTCGATCTGCCCGGCAGCAAGGTTGTGGTCGGTGATGGCCCCGCGCGCGCCAGTTTGCAGCGGAAATATCCGGACGTGATTTTTCTCGGCGCGATGACCGGCGAGACGCTGGCCCGCGCCTATGCCGCCGCCGACGTTTTCGTGTTTCCGAGCCGCACCGATACTTACGGGTTGGTCCTGCTCGAAGCCTTGGCAAGTGGCGTGCCGGTCGCGGCCTTTCCCGCGCCGGGGCCGCGCGACGTGATCGGCGCCGCGCCGGTCGGGGTCCTTGATGAGGATCTGCGACGAGCCTGTCTGGAGGCGCTGAAAATCCCGACCCAGAGCTGTCTCGCTTTTGCGGCAAGCTGCAGTTGGGCGAATTCGGCGGAAGCTTTTCTCGGGAATATTGCGAGCGCGCGTCATGCCGGCGATACGCACGCGGTCATGACGCCGGCTCATGTGCTGCCTGATTCGCATTTGTAGCCCTTGCCGGTGTGCCGCGACCCGCGTACCACGTCGGCATGGATCATTCGCCGCCATCGCTTGCCGTTACCCCCGCCGATATCAATTTCGCCGCGCGCGTCCTGGCGCCTTATGCGGTGCGCACGCCGCTGTTGTCCTCACCCGCCATCGACGCCATGACGGGCGCGCGGGTACTGTTCAAGCCGGAAGTCTTGCAACGAACCGGCTCGTTCAAGTTCCGTGGCGCCTTCAACAAGATGTCCGCGATCCCCGAAGCCGCGCGCGCGGGCGGCGTGGTGGCGTTTTCCTCCGGCAATCATGCGCAGGGGGTGGCGGCGGCCGCGCAACTGCTCGACATGAGCGCGACCATCGTAATGCCGGCGGATGCGCCGCTCGCCAAGCGCGAACGCACCAAGGCATATGGCGCGGAAGTGGTGCTGTACGATCGGCTTCGCGAGGACCGCGAAGCCATCGCGCGCCGGCTTGCGACCGAACATGGCGCGACGCTGGTGCCGCCTTATGACGATCCGCAGATCATTGCCGGGCAGGGCACCGTCGGCCGCGAGATCGCCGAGGATTTGCACGCGCTCGGCATTGCGCCGGATATCGTCGTCGCACCGGCCTCCGGTGGCGGGCTGGTGGCCGGCATCGCGGTCGCCGTCAAGGCGCGCTATCCGCAAGCGGCGGTGATGACGGCGGAGCCGGCGGGTTTCGACGATCACGCCAAGTCGTTGCGTGCGGGCCGGCGCGAGGCGCATGACAGCAAAAGCCACACCATCTGCGATGCGCTGATGGCGCCGATCCCCGGCGAGGTGACGTTCGCGATCAATCATGCGCTTGGCGTGCAGGGCGTTGTCGCATCCGATGACGAGGTCGGCGTGGCGGTCAGTACGGCGTTTCGTGAATTGAAGCTGGCGGTCGAACCGGGCGGCGCGGTGGCGCTGGCCGCGCTGTTAGCGGGACGGTATGAGGCGCGCGGCAAGACCGTGGTGATCGTGCTCTCGGGCGGCAATGTCGATGCCGATCTGTTCGCGCGACTGATCGGCTGAAGGCGGCTTTTCCGCGTCGAGGACTTACGAGAACAGCGCGACCTTCTCCACCTGACTCAGGCGTTGGATAGCGGCGAACCGGCCGGTGCCGGTCAGGCTACGTGGTCGAATGGTGCCATTGGCGATCAGTGCCGCGCCGAGCGAGGCGGGGCTGTCTTTGCGAAGATCGAAGGCTTCGTCCAGTGACTCCGGATTGGCGCTGAGATCCGCATCGATCGCGACCACGTCGTCGATGTCTTCCAGCGCGTCGTCTTCGGCTTCCGGGTCCGGCGCTCCCATCTCCATCGCTATCATATCGAGCACCGCGATATCGTGCGCTTCATCGGCCTCGGCGATGGCGGACTCGTCCATGAGGGACGCCACCATATCGGCGTCGGTGTCGGGCAGAATGCCTTCGTCGGCAACAGCGACGGCTGTCGCTGCCGGCTCGGGCATTGCGGACGGAGTGATGGGCGGAGCAGGGGGCATGACGGGCCGCGAAGGCGAGACCGCGTCTGCCATGCTCCGCTGCGGTTGATGCTGCTCGCTGAAGGTCGATGCCTCACCGTGGGTTGTCGTCGGGTGGGACAGGGCGGCGAGATCGGGGGCGTTGCCGGCCGAAAAGTCCGACGCGGCGGCTTGCGGTAACGGCAATTCGCCGCCGGCCAATTCATTGAGGCGCTGGATGAGATCGTCGAAGATCACCGCGACGGACTCGCCGGGCGAATCGGTCGTGAGTTGGTCGAGGCTGCGATCGATGGTGTTGGCCTGCGCGTCGAGCCCGTCGCAGATGCCGGCGTCCGTGCCGTACTCGCGAAGCGTCCACGCGATCTCGCGGATGGCGCGGATGCTGCGGTAAGCGACGGCGAACCTGTCCGCAGTCGGTTGTCCTTGCAGCGCGGCGTTTGCCTGTTGCTTTGCCTGTTCGACGATGCTCCTGACCGCCGCAAGCACATCGGTCAGATCGACGGGGGCATCCTTTGCCCCGGCGAGCGAACGTTCGATCCGCGCGACGGCATCGAGCACCATGCGGGTATCGGTATTGCGATTGCGCTTGGCGAATTCTGCGAGGAACCAGCGCCCCCGCGCGGTTTCCATGAAGACGTCATGGATGGCGGTGTAGTCTGCCTCGCTTGGCGTGGCAGCGTCGACGGGGAACGATGACGGGGCATGCGCTTCGTCAGCCATGGTCACCTCATTGCGCTGACCGGCATGCGCCGACTGGTCCGAAACCGATTTCGGATTGTCGTGTTTCCATGCCAATGTCCGAGGTGCACCATGCGACTTTCTAAATCCTGACGGCCTTGCAAATCCCCTATAAGTCCGCAGCGTACTGGTAATAGCAAGCGCTACGGATTCGCTCCCACCTAACGATCAACATGATCCGCCCCGAATCGCAATTGAATTGATGGCGCCTGGCCCCAAAATCCCCACGGATGCCTTGTTGGTGTCGCGGCGATTCGCGATTCGTCTGGGGTTATTCTACGCCGCTGTGTTCGCCTTGATGGGCGTTCATTTGCCGTTTTTCCCGGTTTGGCTTCAGGCCGTGGGTGTGAGCCCCGCCTGGATCGGCGTGATCGTGGCAGTTCCTTCGCTCACCCGCTTCACTGTATTGCCACTGGTGACCGGCCTTGCGGAACGTCGGCGGTCGCTCAGGCAGGCGCTGATCGTCACGGCGTTGCTCACCGCCATCGGCTTCGCGGCGATCGGCCTGTTTCACGCGCCTGTCCTGATCCTGATCGTGTTCGCGCTGACGGCTAGCGCGTGGACGCCGATCCTGCCGTTGACCGATGCCTATGCGCTGCAAGGCGTCGCGCGTCACGGTCTGCACTACGGGCCGTTGCGGCTTTGGGGGTCCACCGCTTTCGTGCTGGGAACGCTGGGCTGCGGGATCGTGGCGAATCATTTTGCACCGACGCATCTGATCTGGATCATGGCCGGGCTGGCGATCTTTGGTGCGGTGGCGGCTTTTGCGTTGCAGCCGCTGACGGCGCTGGAGTCCGCAACGATTGTGCGGACCGGTGCGCGGCATATGCTCCGCCAACCGGCGTTCGTCGCCGTGATCGTCGCCGCGGCGCTGATCCAGGGCAGTCACGCGGCCTATTACGGTTTCGCTTCGATCGCGTGGCAAGCATCCGGCCTCAGTGGGACGATCATTGCTGGATTGTGGACGCTCGGCGTGCTGACCGAGATCGCAATCTTCGCCCTGTCGCCGCGTTTCAAAGTGTCACCGGCGTTGCTGATCGCGATCGGCGGGCTTTGCGCTGCGTTTCGGTGGTTAGTGATGGCGCAGACGCCGTCGCTGCCGGTGCTGGCCGTGGTTCAGGCGCTGCACGGCGCGACCTATGGGCTGACATTGCTGGGCACGATGGGATTGCTGGTGCGCATCGTGCCGGTACACATGATGGCCAGCGCGCAGGGTTATCTGGCGGCAGCATCGGGCATTGTCATGAGCAGCGCATCGATTGTGGCCGGCACGATGTATGCGCAACTCGGTGCGGACATCTACCACGCGATGGCGTTGATGGCGGCTTGCGGTGTGTTCGTGGTGTTGCTGGCGCGACGAAACCTGGCGCGAGATATTGAGGATCAACCCCAGAGTGCGGCATCGGGCGGATAGATCGTGCTGCCGTCGTAACGCAGGCCATGTTCGCGATCGGCTGCAAGCAGCAGAGGCCCGTCGAGATCGACATAGCCGGCACGCTGAGCGAGCAGCATCGCCGGCGCCATCGCCAGCGACGTCGCCACCATGCAACCGACCATCACCTGCAACCCGAGCGTTGCGGCGGCATCAGTCATCGCCATGGCCTCGGTCAGTCCGCCCGTCTTGTCGAGTTTGATGTTGATGGCGTCGTAGCGGCCGCGCAGAGCGGCGAGGGAGCCGCGATCGTGCACGCTTTCGTCGGCACAGATCGCGATGCGTCGTTGGATCGTCGCCAACGCCTCGTCTTGACCGGCTGGCAGGGGTTGTTCGATCAATGTGACGCCTGCGTCAGCGCACGCCGCGAGATTCCACGCGAGATTATCGGGACGCCAGCCCTCGTTGGCATCGACGATCAGTTGCGCGTTCGGCGCGGCACGGCGAACGGCCGCGATGCGGGACGCATCGTCATCGGAGCCGAGCTTGATTTTCAACAGCGGTCGATGCGCGGCCGCGCCGGTGGCCTCTGCCATCGCCTCAGGTGTTCCGAGCGAGATGGTGTACGCGGTCGTGCTTGGTCGCGGCGACGGTTGGCCGAAGATGTCCCATACCCGCGATCCCGATCGCTTGGCTTCGAGGTCGAGCAGTGCGCAATCGAGTGCGTTGCGCGCCGCGCCCGCAGGCAGCAGGGTTTGTAGCGTTACGCGATCCAGGCCCTCAGTCACGCGCGCCTGAACCGACAGGATCTGCGCGAGGGTGCTATCGGGCGTTTCGCCGTAACGCGCATAGGGTACGCATTCGCCGCGTCCCGAATGATCTCCCGAGCGAACTTCCGCGACCACCACCACCGCCTCGGTCTTGCTGCCGCGGCTGATGGTGAAGGAGCCGGCAATCGGCCAGCGCTCGATGCGGGCTTGCAGCGTTGGGCTGTGAGGCTGCGTCATTTGCTTCAAACTCGGGGGGGTCGTGTAGGATGCACGGCGCGAGGCGCGAAAGCTATCGCGATCCGGTATCGCACGAATCAAATCTTGCCGGCGAAAATACAACAAGGCGGGGGATTTTGATTCCCCCGCCTTGTTGTTCCTTTGCCGAAGCGTTGATCGTCAGTTCAGCCGACCCGAGGCGTGAGCCAGCATGGTATAGACCAGGCCCGTCTCCGAGATCAGATGGCTGCGCAACATCGCTGGTCCGCGCTCGTCATGGGCCACTTCGTCGAGCAGGCGTTCGAACTCGGTGATGTAACGGTCCACCGTCTGCTTGAAGTTGCGATCCGACCGATACTTGCGCGCCACTTCGTCGAAGGTCTTCTGTCCCGACGGCGTATAGAGCCGCTTGGTGAAGGCCTTGTTCTCACCGCGCTGATAGCGATCCCACATCTCGGCGGCGAGGTTGCGATCCATCAGGCGGCTGATGTCGAGCGACAGCGTCTCCAGCGGATTGCCCTGAGACGCGGGCGGCTGCGACGACCGCGATCGCGCGGCTTCGCGCTCATCCGTGATGGTATCGGCCCGGTTGAGCAGATCCGACAACCAGCCATCGCGGTCGTCATTGGCTTCGCCGATGCTCGGGCTGACCGGCGGCGCCTCGGTACGTTGCGGCATCGGCATGCCGAGATCCGGTGGCGGCAACGTCGCGGCGCTGCTGGTTTCGCGGCGTGGTGCGGGCCGGGCCGGGGCCTCGGCATAGCCTCCGCCGACGGCGGCCATCTGCGGCTCGTCCCGCCGATGGCTCACAGCACGGTCGGCGCTGACGACATCGGCGCCGCGGCCATGCCGCGCGACGATCCGGTTCAGTTCCGCCAAGGCCTCGATCTGGTCGACGATGACCTTGCGCATCTGTGCGGTGTTCTCGGCCGCTTCCTGCGGCAGTTCGAACACGCCGCGACGAAGCTCCTCGCGGGTCATCTCCAGTTCCTGGTGCATTTCCGAAGCCATCTGCTTCATGCCCTGCACCATCGACGCGAACTTGTCGGCGGACTGCCGGAAGATCGTTTCGGTTTCCTGCGTGCTCTTCTCATAGAGGGCGTTGAGTGTCTCCGCCGTCGCCTGACGCTGTTCCTCGGCGACGGTCCGCACCGCTTCGAACTGCCGGGTGATCGTCGCCGAACCGGTGCCGGCGGTGTCCGCCACCACGCGGGCGATGTCACGCGCGCGCTCCTCGGCGGCGGCGAGCGATTCGTCCAGCAGCGCGGTGAACCGGGTCAGCCGCTGGTCGAGATCGAGGGTGCGTGCATCGATGGTGCTCACCAGCGAGTCGAGCGCCGCCTTGCGTTCGGCAATCGAGTTATCGGTGTTGCGGTTGCTTTGCTCCATCGTGGTGACGGCTGCCACCAGCGCACGACCGTGATCCTCGAACTGGCTGGAAAGCCCGGCCAGCCCTTCGATCGCCTGCGAGGTCTTGGCGTGGAACATCGTCAGTTGATCTTCGAGATTCTGTGTGGCGTTGCCGCTGCGGCTGCTGACATCGGTGATGGCCGACACGAATTCGGCGACGCGGGTGACCATCGCGCGCTCCAGCGAATTCAGATTGTCGTGCGCCCCGGTCAGAACCTCCTGCAGCAGGATGTTGCCTTCACGCAGCCGTTCGAACAGCGCCACCGTATCGGTGCGCAGGACCTTGCTGGTTTCCTGCATTTCCGTCACAGCCGCCATCGACACCTGACGCGACTGTTCGATGCTGGCACGTGATGCCTGCTCGAGATCCTTCAGCGATTTGTTCACCGCGCCGGTGGCGAGTTCGCCGGCCGCCGTGATCGAGCGTGCGACGGTCGAGCCGTTGGTGGCGATCGACTGCGAGAAGTTCAAGCCGCGGCTTTCGATCGCCTTCAGGGCCTCCGACGTGACGCGTTCGATGTCGGTAATCAACTGGTTGCTCTTGCCGCCGATCGTTTCGACCAGCGATCCGCGCTTGCTGTCCAGCGTCTCCGACAGACGGTCGGTCTGCTGCGACATATAGCCGACGATTTCGTCGGTCTTGCCGCTGAGAACCGCTTCGAAGCTGTTGCTGGCGCCGAGCACCGACTGTTCGATTTCCGCAGCCGTTGCCTTGGCCTTCTGGCCGGCTTCGTTCGCCGCGGCGACCAGCGACTGCTGGGCGGCGAGGGCGCCGGTCTGGATCGCCTCGACAGACGTTGTGGTGGCCGACGTGAGCGACTGTTCGATAGCCTGGGCCAGCGTCTTGACCTGATCTGCGGTATCGGATGTCGCCGCGACGAGCGAATTCGACAGCGCCTTCATCTGCTCCGAGGTGTCGGTGGTGACACCGCTCAGCGCGCTTTGTGCTTCCCGCGCGCTGCGCAGAATTTGCGCAGCGGTATCCGATCCGACCGTCGACAGCATCCGCTCGACATCGGCGGACAGCGACTTGACATGATCGGCCGCGCTGCTGGAGGCGGCAACCAGGGTCGCTTGTGCTTCCTGCGCGCCAGCGAGGACGGAGCCGACGGCCGCCGTTCCGACCGACGACAGGCTTTGCTCGAGATCGGCCGAGAGCGTCTTCACCTGACCGGAGACCTGGTCGGTGATAGCCATCAGCGTCATCTGCGCGGACCGGGCGCTATTCGCCACGGCATCGGCGGCGTTGGCGCCGGCCTCCTTGAGGCTGCGTTCCATGTCGCTCGACATGGCCGTCAATGTCGCTTGCGCGTCCCGCGTGCCATTGAGCAGCGTTGCCGCGGTGGTCGCACCGGCGCCTGACAAGGTCTGTTCAATGGTGGCGGAGAGCGACTGCATCTGCTCCGCGAGTTCGGACGATGTTCCGGCGATGGCGCTCTGAGCATCGCGTGCGCTGGTGAGGAGCGCGCTAGCGGTGGATGCGCCGGCAGTGGTCAGCGTGCGCTCGACATCTGCGGTGAGCGACTTGATCTGGCTCGCCGCGTCGCTGGACACCGACAGCAGCGATGCGTGCGCATCCTCGGCGCTGCCGCGGATGGCGTTCGCGGCCGTCGAGCCGACGGTGCCGACCAATTCCTCGACCTCGGTGGAGGCCTGCTTGAGCTGCGTGGTGAGATCCGCCGAGACCGACAGCAGGGACTGCTGCGTGCTCCGCGCGCTGCTCTGGATGGTCTCGCTGGTGCTGAGCATGAGGTTGGTCAGCGAGTGTTCGGCGTCATCAACATGCGACTTGATGCTCGACGACAGTTCTTCCGCGCGCGACATCAAGGTATCGCTGGCCTGTCGACCGCTGGTCTCGATGCGGCCAGCAACCGCTTCGATGCGCGAACCGAGCAGATCCTCGAAATGCGCGATGCGGGTGTCGATATCGCTGGCAACCGCACCGGCGCGGGTTTCCAGACCCTGATGGATTTCTTGGAAGCGCGCGGTGATGGTTTCGGCCAGATGTCCGGTGCGGCCGTCGATGGTTTGCGTGACGTCGGCGATGCGCTGATCGATCGCTGCGACGGCCTGAGTGGAGCCGTCGTTCAAGGTCGACGAAAGCTGGGCCAGACGGGAGTCGATCGAATAGATCGCCTGGGTGGCACCTTCGGTCAGCGAGGACGTCAGCCGCGACAGCTTGGTATCGATTTCGCCGAGCGTCTGGGATGCACCCTCGGTCAGTGACGACGTGAGTTGCGACAACTTAGTATCGATGGCGCCGATGGTCTGCGCGGCACCGTCGCTCAGCGAGGAGGTGAGGTGCGTGAGCTTGGCCTCGATGGTATCGACCACCTTCTTGGTGCCGCCCGATAGCGACGACGACAGCGCGCCGAGCCGGGAGTCGACGGTATCGGTCACCGACTTGGCGCGGGTATCGAAGCTCTGTTCGAGCGCCTTCAGCCGGCCGTCGACGGTTTCGTCGAACGACTTGATCTTGGTATCGAGCGCGCCGTCGAGATCGGTGACGCGGGTGCCAAGCTGCACTTCGAACTGTTGCAGGCGCTGGTCGAGCGTCGCGGTGATCTGACCGCTATTTGAGGTAAGGCGCGTGTCGAACGTATCGACGTAGGTTTTCAGGCTGTCGGCGATCTCGTTGGTCCGCTGGCCGAGGCGTTCGACGACTTCGCCGCCGTAGGTCTTCACGGTGCGGTCGAACTCGGAGATGTGGCGGGTGATCAGCGCGCCGAGCGTTGAGCTGTCGCGCGAGAATTTTTCCGCAAGCTCGGTGCCTTGCTGGCGGATCAATTCGTCGAACGTGCTCATCTGGAGGCTGAGCGTATCGTGCGCGGTCTCGGTCTGGCTTACCACCTTGGTCACCAGCGAGTTGACGGTGGAGTCGAGCGCGTCGCTCGCCTTGTCGCCGCTGGTGAGAATGCGATCCGCCAGCCGGTGGCCGGCTTCGTCGATCTTGGTGGCGATGTCGCCGCCGCGCAGTTCAAGCTCGAGCAGCAGGGAGTCGCCGGAGTTGCGCAGCGAGTCGTGCAGCTGTTCGGTGCGGTCCGAGATGCTGTCGACGATGCCGGCGGACTTCTGCTCGAATTCGGAGGTGATCCGGTCGAGCCGATCGTTCAGCATGTCGTGGACGCGGTTCGCCAGATCGACGAATTCGTCATGGACGTGGCCGGTCTTGAAATTCAGGCTGGCGGTCAGTCGTTCGCTGGCGTCGAGCACGGCGCGGGTGGTTTCGCCGCTGGCTTCTTCGAGACGGTCGAGCAAGTCGCCGCCGCGTTCGCCGAGCGCGAGGATCATGTTGTCGCCGGCGCTGCCCAGCGCGCGGGTGATGTGTTCGCCGCGTTCTTCAAGCGCGCCAGTGATACTTTTCGCGACTTCGTCGACGCGCGAAGCGATGGCATCGCTGATCAGCGCGATGTCGTGACGCAGATCGATCTGCACGCCGGAAATGGCACTGCGGACCTGTTCGGCCTGGCCGACCAGGTTGTCGCGCTGATGCGCGATGTCCTGCAACAGTGCGCGGATGCGCACTTCGTTGTCGGAATAGGCGCGCTCCAGCGCCGAGACTTCGTTGGCAACTAGTGTTTCAAGCTCGCCGGCGCGCGCGATGGCGCGCTCCATGCCGTCGCCCATGGCGGCGACTTCGCGGCGGATGGCTTGCCCGACCGTCACCATGGAATCGCTGGCGGCGTGTTCGGGTTCGGAGAATCGCATCGCCACCTGCGCCATCGACTGCGCGATCATGCGCAATTCCTGTCCGCGCCAGGCGAGGCTTGCGAGGAAATAGAACAACAGGATCGGCGCCAGCAGCACCGAGATCAGGCCGACAAACGCCATCGCGCCGCCGTTCTGTCCCAGCGATTGCAGCGACGGATAGAAGCTGAAGGCCAGCAATCCGGCGCCGATCAGCCAGACCACGGTGAAAATGGTGGCGAGCGTATAGATATTGCGGGCGGGGCGACCCTTCTGAATCGCCTGCAGAATCTGGCCAATGGTCTCGCGATCGTCGTTCGCGGCGCCGCGATTGAACAAAGCCTCGTCGGACGGCTGGTCCGGGAACGGTCGCTGGCCGAACATCGTCTCGTCGCGGGACGGCTCGGCAGCGGTAACGGGGGGAGCGATCGACGGTGCGGCCGGAGTGGCGGTGTCCGATGCCTGCGTCTCGCTCATATTCAGGGCTTCCTGAATTGCCGAAAGCGCAACTTCGGTGGGGTCCTGAGCCTTCTTGGGACTGTTCGCCATGCTAGTCTACGCCCTTGTTTACGCAGCCGGGAACCTCGCAACGGTGCCGGCCGAGAGGCAATTCTGCCCTCGACGACATGAGGCGGCCCGGATTAACGTCCTTGCCACCCGGCTTGTGCGCTACTTCCCCAAACATCCTATTGGCTTGCTGGCTCGAATGAAATGGATGTGATTAATACAATTTTAACGATCCTTAATCATCGTTAACGCGGAACCGGGACAGGGCAGTTCGAGCCGAAAAATCGCTCCGAACCAGCTCAATTGTGGCTAAAATCGACCGCATTGATGGCTTTACGGCGGCAGTCCTTTCATCGAGTATGTTAACCAAATCGAGGATTTGGCGCGGATTCGGCAATTTTTTCACCGCGGCGGATTTGTTGTCGCTCAAAGGAAGAATGGGATTGATGCCGTCGCATTCTGGCTCCGCCGCTCAAGGGCCGATCGATCTCGATCATCTCCGCAAGATGACGCTGTCCGATCCCGCGCTTGAGCGCGAGGTGCTGCAGTTGTTCGTGGACCAGAGTGGCCAGCTCATGCCGACGCTGGCCTCGCTGCCGGAGAATGCGGCGGCGCTTGCCCACACCTTGAAGGGATCGGCGCGCGCGATCGGTGCGTTTCGCGTCGCTGAGGCGGCCGCGGCACTGGAGGCGGCGCTGCGCGTGGCGGATGGTGCGCGCGAGGCCTTCACGCGGCTCGATGCCGAAGTCGGGCAGGCGCGCCAAGCGATGATGGCGCTGTTGGCGCAATCGGGCAGCCGGATCGGGTAGCGCGATGGAAAATCAGCGGCTTTTGACCGTGGCGGCTGGCGTCGCGCGGAGCGAGCCGCTATAGGACAGCCAGCATTCCTCTTTTGAGACAGTACGAGCAGCCATGGCGAAGATTCACTACGTTGATCACACGGGCGAGGCCCGCATTGTCGATGTTGAAAACGGCGCGACGGTGATGGAAGGCGCGATCCGCAACGCCATTCCGGGCATCGAGGCCGAGTGCGGTGGCGCCTGTGCTTGTGCGACCTGCCATGTGTATGTCGATGAATCGTGGCGCGAGAAGGTCGGCAACCCAACGCCGATGGAAGAGGACATGCTCGATTTCGGTTACGACGTGCGGCCCAATTCGCGGCTGTCGTGCCAGATCAAGGTGTCGGACGAACTCGACGGCCTGATCGTGACCACGCCCGAGCGTCAGGCTTAACCGGCGGCGTTCTCGCCGCGCATCATCCAGCGTTGAAATTTTTCGATGGTCGTCGGCGGCAACGGCGTCGGCTTGCGCGTCGTCGTGTCGACCAGCACGGTCGTCGCCTGGGCCGATGCGATGCATCGGCTTTCCGAGAACACCACCTGATCGAACGTCACCGAGGTTCGCCCCAGCCGCAGCACGCCAAGTCCCGTTTCGATGGTGCCGGGCCAATGCAACTCCGCGCGAAAGTGCGTATCGAGACGCACCAGCACCCAGCTCGCGCCTGCCGGCGTCAAGCCGAGCGCCGAATCCCGCACCAGGATCACGCGACCGGTTTCGAAGTAGCTGGCATAGACCGCGTTGTTGACGTGGCCGTTGACGTCGAGATCGGCGAAGCGGACGTTGTCGGACAGGCGAAGCGGGTAGTTCTCAAGGCACGGTGTCGTCGAAGCAGGGCTGTTCACAGGGCAATCTCCAGGCTCCATGCAGTTACATGGAAACGGAGGAGGCCGGCAAGGGGGCGCAGCGACGCCGCCGATGCGGCCGCCGCGCGATACTTGCGGCGAGCCGTTTCCACTTCAAGGAAAACGCGCTAGATTTTTCAAGACCCTTCCCGACTATTTCCCCAATCAGCGAAGAAACGACGAGATGAGCGAAACGATCAAAACCGATGTGTTGATAATTGGCGCCGGCCCCTGTGGTTTGTTCGCCGTGTTCGAACTGGGCCTGCTCGACATGAAGGTTCATCTCGTCGACATCCTCGACAAGATCGGCGGGCAGTGCGCCGAACTCTATCCGGAGAAACCGATCTACGATATTCCCGGCATTCCGATGGTCACCGGCCACGGCCTGACGGAATCGCTGATGGAGCAGATCAAGCCGTTCAACCCGACCTTCCATCTCAACGAGATGGTGGAGAGCATCGAGAAGATCGGCGATCCGCTGTTTCGCGTCACTACCGATGCGGGGCAGGTGTTCGAAACCAAGGTGGTGGTGATTTCCGCGGGCGGCGGTTCGTTCCAGCCGAAGCGTCCGCCGGTGCCGGGCATCGAAGCCTATGAAGGCAGCTCGGTGTTTTATGCCGTGCGCAAGATGGAGCACTTCCGCGACAAGGATCTGTTGATCGTCGGCGGCGGCGACAGTGCGCTCGACTGGACGCTCAACCTGCATCCGATCGCGCGGCGCGTGACGCTGCTGCATCGGCGCGACGACTTCCGCGCCGCGCCGCACAGCGTCGAGCAGATGCGCGCGCTAGTGGCGTCGGGCAAGATGGATCTGAAGATCGGTCAGGTCACCGAACTTCACGGCGAGAACGGCCAACTCGCCGGCGCGATGGTGAAGGGCAGCGACAACGCCGTGACGCGGGTCGATTGCAATACGATGCTGCCGTTCTTCGGCCTCACCATGAAACTCGGGCCGATCGCCAACTGGGGCGTGTCGCTGGAGAACAACCTGATCCCGGTGGAGACCGCCTCGTTCGAAACCAACGTACCGGGAATTTTTGCCATCGGCGACATCAACACCTATCCCGGCAAGCTCAAGCTGATCCTGTCCGGTTTCCATGAAGGCGCGCTGATGGCGCAGAAGGCGCATCGCTACGTCTATCCCGACAAGCGGCTGGTGTTCCAGTACACCACGTCGTCGTCGAGCCTGCAGAAGAAGCTGGGTGTCAACTGAACCGTTGATTGTGGCGGCGCGTGCGGGGCCGGGAATCTTGCGGCGAAATGGTGTTCGTCCTTGAACCCGGCGCCAATGTCTTGCGACCAAATTGTGGCGAGGTCGACGCTGTTGCAAGGCTGCTCCTACCTCGGATTTCCCGTGGCGTTTCTCGTGAAATCGCCACACTTGTCGCACAACCCTTACGCTCGACCTTTTGACAGGTGAGGCCAATGAAAAAATTCAGGACCGGATTTCGACGAGGGATGCCGGCCGCCGTTGCGTTGGCGGCGCTGATTGGTGCCGGCGTCGCGAATGCGGCGGAGCCGACCGCGGCTGGTCTTTGGCAGAAGAGCGAAGACGGTAAGCCCGTGATCTGGGTGCTGGTGGTCGATCACGCCGGCGTCTTCGAAGGGGCGATCGCGCGGATGTTTCCCAAGCCGGGCGAAGCAGCCAACCCGGTTTGCACCAAGTGCACCGACGATCGCAAGAACGCGCCGGTCCTCGGCCTGTCGTTCATCCGCGACATGAAGCGCGCCGGCCTGAAGTACGAGGAAGGCAATGTGCTCGACCCGCGCGACGGCGAAATCTATCACGCCAAGATGACGCTGAGCCCGGACGGCCAGTCGCTCACCTTGCGCGGCTATGTCGGAATTTCGTTGCTCGGCAAGAACGAAACCTGGCAGCGGCTACCCGACAGCAATATCGCGGTTCTCGATCCGGCGATCGTGACGAAGTATCTGCCGCAGGCCGCGACGACGCAGACGCAACCGCCGGCGGTGGTCGCCAAGTCGAAGTCGCGCACCACCGGCTCGGCGCAGCATCCGCGATGAAGTGAGTTTTCTTTTGTTGCAAGCGCTTCTTCAAGCGCATCGCAAATGACGAAGGGCCTTCGCGACCGACGCGCGGAGGCCCTTTCGCGTTATTGCCGTTGCTCCGCCGCCGGCTGCTGCTCCATCGGCGGCAGCAGCGGCTCCTGAATGACTTCCGGAATCCGCGCATCGAGACGCAGCAGGGAGATTGCGGCGGGCAGCGTTGCATCGGCCATCGCGGCGTGACCCTCGGCGGTGGGATGCACCGCGCCGCCATAGACCGCGGACAGCACGCCCCACGTTGCGTCATGGATGTCGGACGGCTGCGCGGAAGCCGGGAGACCTTGCGGATAGGTCATCGCCGCGAAGTAGCTGTCGTTGGCGTCGCGGATCCAGCGCGCGCGCGGCAGATAGGCGCGGAATTCGCTGGCACCGCGGCCGCACACCAGCGGCTGCGACGATGCAGCGACGACATCGTCGACGAAGCTCTCGCCTTTGGCGGAAAAGCAGGCCTGATCGAACTCCGGATCGGTCGATGCGCGCGCGCAGAATCCGTGATTGGCGAAAGCGGCCTGATGCGCGTCCACGAACGTCATGCGATCGCTTGCCGGGTTGCGGCACAGGATGCCGGATTGGCATAGCGCCAGGTCTTTCAGACGCGGCAGGAATTCGCTCTGCACGAAGCGCGCCGTTTTGTTGAGCCGCTCCGGGTCGGCGTTGAACGACGGATGCACATCGAAGCCGGCGCGGCCGCCGGGGCAGACGGTGCCGTTGGCCATCACCGGATTGGCGTAGGAGACGTAGATGACGCGCGACATGTCGCCGACCAGCGGCTTGAGCGCGCCGCGCAAGTTGCTGAAGGCACGCGGCAGATCGTTGGCGAGCGCCGCGCGCGAATCTTCCACCGACCCCAGCACGCCGCTGCGCTTGAACAGCGCGCGTTCGGTACCGCTATCGACGATGACGTTGGCGACCAGTTCGGAGAAGCCGATGTCGTTGGCGCCGACCGACAGCAGCACGAGGTCGAGCTTGCGATCCGGCTGGCGGCGTTTGGCACTGGCAAGCGCGTCGCGCAGTTCGTTGACTTGCGCATTGACCTTGCCCTGACAGTCGACGCCGGACTTGGTGACGAGACATTCGCGCGCGCGCTGCGATCCCAGCAGCCCGTCCGCGATGGTTGCGCCGGTGCAGGCCAGCGGCAGATAGGTGACGGCGATGTGCGGATAGCGCACGGCGAGCGCCAGCGCGGTGCGGGTCTGGTAGCTGTAGAGCGAGCGATGACAGGCCGGGTTCAGCCAGACCGCGCTGTAGCGCTGCCACGTCTGCAATTGGCCCCCCGAGCCGCAGGCGCGGCCGCCCTTGTAGCCGGCGCGACTCGGCCGAAAGTATTCGCTGCCCGGCCCGCCGAGATAGGACTGGAAGCAGAAGCCCTCGTTCGCCAGCGCGATCTGCTTGTCGGGATTGCCTTCGCCGGACGCGACGGAATCGCCGAGGCCGGCAATCAGGATGTCGCGCACGGCGATCTCGGTGGTGACGCGCTGCGGTGCGTCGGCGCCGCTCGACACGTCGACGGTGACGGCGGTGACGTGCGCTTGCGGCACCCGCAGGTTGATCGGTTCGGCGCAATCCAGCGTCGACTGGCGCGGACCCTGTCCGTCGTCGAAGGTCCACGCGCAGGTGGCGCCGACCGGCAAGACGCCTGCGAGGCGGACCGTTACCGGATGATCGACCGGGGCGAGATAGCTTTCCTTGACGCCGTCGCGGGTGCAGGGCTCGCTCACCCGTCCGCTGCGATCGATACAAAGGCGATTGACGGTATTGCGTGCCCAGCCGCGGCCGTCGCTCTGGATTTCCAGTGCGTCTTCGGCGGCGAGGATGGTGCCGGCGCGCATCGCTTCGACCTGAAGCTGGAAGTCGCGATCCTCGCGGAACAGCCGGAACCGATTGCGGACCTCCCAGGTGATCTGCAGGGGGGCGGCGTCGGCGTCCTGCGCGGCTGCGGGGGTGGCGGGGATCGGAGAGACAACGGCCAGCAACAGCGCCAGCCGGAACAAACGGGACATCGGGCGACTCCAGGTCATGCCGTGTTCAACGTCATGGATTGGGCGGAAATAAGAGACGCAAGAATTTTGGGATCACGTCGCGGCGAGCAGGCATCGTTCCGGATACCCCATCATGGCAATGGCGCGTATGACGCGCGATGCCATTGCGTCCGCACGGGGACGATTTTGACCTGGCGCATCCGCCCACAAAATGGCTTCGGTCAGGCGATACCCGGAGCGAAGTTCATGAATTCCGCGACAGCAGGCGATGGTCGCCGCACGACGCCTTGCGCCGCGCCTGCCAGGGCTTGACCACGCTGAGCCAGAGTTCGCGGGTGCCCATGATGCTGATGGCGATGGTGAACGGGATCACGAAGTAGAGCACGCGGAACACCAGCAGCGTCGCCAGCAATTGCTCCCGACCGAACTGAGGCAGCGCCACCAGCATGGCGGCGTCGAATACGCCGAGGCTGCCGGGCGCGTGGCTGGCGAAGCCGAGCAAGGTCGCCAGAATGAACACCACCGCGAGCGAAAGGAAATCGATATAGGGCGCGTTGGGCATCAAGAGATACATCGCCAGCGAGCAGAATCCGAGGTCGACCACGCCGATCAGGATTTGCAGCAGGGTCAGCCGGCCGGATGGCAGCACCACCTTCCAGCCGTTGCGGCCGAGCTGGCGGCGGCCGTTGCCGATGGCGACCCAGACCAGATAGGCGACGATGCCGGCAAGGCAGCCCAGTCCAATCAGCTGGTTGATGCTGGTCGGCAACAGATTCATCGAGCCGGCGGCGTCCGGGTGCAGCACCATGCCGATGCCGAGCACGAAGACGTTGCCGAGCCAGAACGTCAGTCCGGAGATGAAGCAGATCTTGGCGACGTCGATGGCGTTGAGGCCGAAGTCCGAATAGATGCGAAAACGGATGGCGCCGCCGGTGAACACCGTGGCGCCGATGTTGTGGCCGATCGAATAACTGGTGAAGCTCGACAGCGCCGCGATCCGGTAGGGGACGTGGGTGACGCCCAGCGTCCGCAGCGCGAAGAAATCATAGAAGGTGAGGGTGCAGAACGCTCCGAACACGCAGAGCGCGGCGAGAGCGATTTGTCCGTGGGATTTTTCCGCGAGCGCGACCAGGATCACGCTGGAGTCGATCCCCTTGAGGGTTCGAACCAGAATCGCGATCGCAATGGCAACGATAATGAGGCTGGCAGCGATACCGACCCGTTTCCAGCCGATCCGCTCCGTGAACCCACGCCGCAGCGTGGTCAGCAGTCGATCCATTCGTCCTCCCGCCGTGGCACGTACAACCTCGGGGCCGAACGAACCGATCGGACGTCTGTGGCTGCCAAGTCACTCAACAAGTCACTCACCAAGCTACTCATACTTGGAAACTCATCTCGCCGGAATGATTAGAACATTTTTTGGTAAAGTGGAATTCGATCCGCTCTTCCGCAATGCCACCCCCGCGTTATGGCTTCCGACATATAAGCCGCCGCCGTGAGTCATGCCAGTGGAGCGGATTTGCCATTGGCCCGGTCGGGCAGTGAGTTCGTTGGCGAATGTCAAATTCAAAGCTTCACTGGTATCCATATTTTCTAGTGGTTTTTCGATGCCGACATTTGCAACCGTGCCCGCCGAAACGGGCGGCAAATGTCGGCATCGAACCACCAGATAACCTTCAGATTCCGGCAACAACATGCCGGTGTTTGGATATGGCAAACTCATGACAATCGTGCGGTGGGGCTGCGGCGGCTGCGGCATTATGCCTTGCGGAGCGCGAAATACGCGCCGCAGAACGCCATCGCCGCGCCGAGACAGAGCGCGGTGAGGCCCGCCAATACGCCGGCGGCGGTCGGGGCGGCGCTGGGCGCGGCGGCGGCCTGGCCGGCGGCGGCCAGCACCACGACGCCGAGGCCGATCAGAAAATGACGCATCCGCCGTGAGATGTGGCCGGATGCCGCGCTATGCATCAGCGTCGCGGCGAAATAACCGCTGGCGAAGCCCGCGGTCGCGATCAGCCACCACGCCAATGCCGCCGTGGCCGGCACCAGCACGCGCGGGTCGGCGGAATGCCACAACCCGCCGAGGTCGAGGCCGAAGTACCGGCCGAGGATATGCATGGCCAGCGCCAGCAGCATCCCCGACAGGGCGGCAGCGGCGAGGATCAGCCGGCGGGGAAAACTGGTGACGGTCGTCATCGCGTGTCCATCGGTCGATTGTCGAGGCGCGGCGCGCCCTTGTGTCGCCACGCCTCTCTGTGGCTTGTAGGCGCATCGGTCGGGATGACGCAAGCGAGGTTGACGTTCCGGTCAGGGTTGTCGTTATCACCCAGCTGAAGGATTGATCGATTGGATAATGCCGAGGACAGCGTCACGTCCTATACCTTCAAGCCGTCGCTTGCCGGCGGGGTGCGCCAGTTCGAATTGACCGACGCGGGTCTTGCCTGGCAGGCCGGCACCCGGCGCGGCGTGTGGCCGTACGCCTCGATCGCGGCGGTGCAACTGAGCTATCGGCCGGTGTCGATGCAGCCGCGGCAATTTCGCGCCGATATCATTTCCGACAGCGGGCAGCGCCAGATGGTGCTGTCGACCTCGTGGAAAGGTTTTGCGCTGGTGGAGACGCGCGACGAAGCCTATCGCGCATTCATGCTGGCACTGCACCGGCGGATCGCGGAGGCAGGCGGCCATGCCGCGTTTCACGGCGGCATGCGGCCGATCCCTTATGCGCTCGCTGCCGGCGTGCTGATCCTGTTCGCGATCGTCATGGTGGCATTGATCGCGCGGGCGCTGGCCACCGATGCATTCGCGGGCGCGCTGTTTCTGGTGGCGCTCGGCGCCGTGTTCGCCTGGCAGATCGGCGGCTTCATGCGGCGCAACAAGCCGTGCATCTACACACCCGACGCGTTGCCGCCGCAACTGCTGCCGTGAGGCGTTACTTCCGCACGACGAGCACCGAGCATTTGGCGTAGCGCACCACGTGGCCGGCGTTGGAGCCGAGGAAATAGGTTTTCATCGCCGGACGATGCGACGACATCACGATGAGGTCGGCGTTGATTTCAACCGCTTCCTCGAGGATCTCGTGATAGATGCCGCCCTGTCGCACCACGCTGGAGATGCGCGCCGGGTCGATGCCGGATTCCGCCGCGACGATGGCAATGGCCTCTTCGCAGGATTGACGCTGCTGCGCATCGAAATTGGCGGGAACGTATTCCGCCAGCATCACCGGCGTCATCGGCAGCACGTTCACCAGCCGCACCGTGGCATTGAAGGTGTTTGCAAGCGTCGCCGCGGTCGATATCGCGGGCTTGGCCAGGCCGCTGTCGCCCAGATCGATCGGGACCAGAATGGATGTGTACATCTGCGCCTCCCAACACGGGCGAGTGTATCACATCGCGACCCCGACCGCAGCTTGCGGCGGCGCGATAAATTTTCGCACAGCCACACAGTCACACGGCCATCCGCCGCGTCACGCGCTCACGAAGCTTGCCGCAGCAGTTTTGGAGAGACGAACTGCATCAGCCGGCCCTGCCGGAACGCAACGTCGCCCCAGTCGGCAATGTCGAAATCGATCACGATGAGGCCGCTGGTCGGCAGATTGCCGGCCAATAGCCGCAGCGCGTCGTCGTTGCCCGAACCGGTCAGCATCAGTGCCAGTTCGTGCAGGCCGGGATTGTGCCCGATGACCATCAGGCAGCGGGCGTCGACGCCGCTGGTTTCGCGAATCGCATGCAGGATGTCGGTGGGTTCGGCGAGATAGAGTTCGGGAAGATGCGTAACCTCGACCGTCGCGCCATCCACCAACGGTTCGACGATGTCCCATGTTTGCCGCGCCCGCACCGCGGTCGACACCAGCACGTGGCCGAGCCGGCAGCGCTGCTCCGCCATCCAGCGGCCGATGGCGGCGGCATCGGCCTCGCCGCGCGCGTCGAGGCGGCGGTCGATGTCCTCGCCGCTCGGCGCGTGGCTCTCGGTCTTGGCGTGGCGCAGCAGGATCAGCCGCCGCATCGCGCGATCTCTTTTCGAATCAACCCGTCTCTCCGGATCGTTGGTGGGCCCGCGATTGCGAATTATAGCGTTTTCGAGCGAAGTGGAATCCGGTTCGCGTGAAGAAAACGCGTCAAGACAAGAATCTGGAGCCCGTTTCGATTCTATCGAAACGGAAACGGCTCCAGTGTACAAGTTTATGGCCGGCAAGGTGACAATTGCCGTGCCGTTGCGTAGAAAAACCTGTGAGCACCGATAGCACAAGTTCAGATGCCGTTGTCGAGCCGGCCACCGCCGCGCCGGAGCGTCGCCGGCTGACGCTCGATCTCGACGTCGACGTCTGCGTCGTCGGCGCAGGGCTCGCGGGGCTCACCGTGGCGCTGGAGACGGCGCGCATGGGCGCGAGTGTCGCGGTGCTGGAAAGCCGTCATGTCGGCTGGAACGCGTCGGCGCACCATCTCGGCACGGTGATGCCGGGTTACGGCGTTGCGATCGACGACCTGATCGCGCGTCTCGGCGTCGACCACACGCGTGAACTATGGAAATTATCGCAGCAGGGCGCCGACCATGTGCGCGCCACCGCCAATGAACTGGCCGGCGCGGCGCTGGAATCGACCGGTGCGCTGGAAGTCTCGAACGTCGATCTCGGCGAACGCCTGATCGGTCGTCTGCAAATGCTCGGTGATAATTTCGGCGCCCGCGTCGAGGGCTGGCAGGTCGAGCGCGTGCGCGCCGCGCTGAAGACACCGCGTTACTTCCACGCCATCCATTATCCCGATGCGTTTCACATCGACGCGCGCAACTATCTCGACGGCCTCGCGGTGCTGGCGCGCGCGAACGGCGTGCGCATCTTCGAGGACAGCCCGGTGGTGAGCATCGAGGCGTCGGGTATCCGCAAGCGCATCGCGACCGCCTCGGCGCGGTTGCGTGCGGCGCATATTGTGCTCGCCGGCAACGTCCATCTCGGTTCGGCGTTGCCGCGACTGACGGCGACGCTGCTGCCGGTGTGGCGCTATGCCGCCGTCACCGAGCCGCTGGGCAGTCGGCTGGCGGAAGCCATCGCATTTCCGGGCGCGGTGATGGATACCGACGGCATCGATCATTTCCGCATCGTCGAAGGCGACCGGCTGATGTGGGCGAGCCCGGAGACGACATGGGCGGCCAAGACGTGGGCGGGCGATCCGGCGCGCCACAGTCGTGCCATCCGCCGCCGCATCGCCACGATGTTTCCGGCGCTGGGCAAGCCGGAGTTGCGCGAGACGTGGTGCGGCACGGTCGGGCAGACGGTGCATGGCATGCCGCAGATCGGCGAATTGCGGCCGGGTCTGTGGGTCGCCAGCGGCTTCGGCCGGCACGGACTCAACACCACGGCGCTGGCCGGGCAGATGATCGCGCGGGGCATCCTGTGGGGCGACGACCGCTGGCGGCTGTTCGCGCCGTTCGAACTGGACTGGGCGGGGGGGCGCGCCGGGCGTGTCGCCGGGCAAGTGGTCTCCGGCTGGACCCGCGCCAGCGCGGCTGTCGGCGGAAGCCTGGCCCGGTGGCGCGAGCGCGCCGCGAGGCGGGAGGACGCGCGTGAGGCGCGCGTCGCCGCCGCCAACCGGCAGATGGCGGGCGAGGGCGACCGCGGCACCGGATACTAGGCCGCACGGCTGCTCGCGACATCGTGAGTGACATCGCGGCCGGCGGGTGTAACTTTCAAGCGTGAGCGCCGTAATTCGGACGATAGAGCCGCGCGCCAGGCGCGCTCTGAATGGAGTCCATGATGATCAACCGTCGCATTCTGCTCGCATCCGCCGCCGGCTTCACCGGCTTTGCCGCGTTGAAGGCGCTGCGGGTGTCTCCGGCCACGGCCGGCGAAAAATTCGAAGTCGAGAAGACCGAAGCCGAGTGGCGCGCGCAACTGACGCCGGCGCAGTATCACATCCTGCGCGAGGAAGGCACCGAGCCGCCGTGGTCGAGCCCGCTTCTGAAGGAGCATCGCAAGGGCACCTTCGCCTGCGCCGGCTGCGACCTGCCGCTGTATGCATCGGAAACGAAATTCGAGAGCGGCACCGGCTGGCCGAGCTTCTACCAGCCATTGGACAACGCCGTCGGCAAGCGTGAGGACCGCACCTTCGGCATGACACGCATCGCGATCCATTGCCGCCGCTGCGGCGGTCACCTCGGCCACGTGTTCGACGACGGACCGAAGCCGACGGGCCTGCGCTACTGCATGGACGGCCTCGCGCTGGTGTTCCACCCTGCGACGCCATCGGCGACGTGAGGCGAGCAGAGCCTGAGCGGCGGCGTCATCCTGAGGTGCGAGCGGCGAGGCCGCGAACCTCGAAGGATCGCCGTCGCCCTTCGAGGGCCGCTGAAGAAGCGGCCACCTCAGGGTGACGGCGCTGAGTGCGTCAGGCCGTTCGCTGCTGTCTTCACTCGGTGTTGCGCAGCGGCCCCGTTCGCCCGGCAATTGTTGCCCCTCCCGGCAATTGTGCCCCGGTCCGTGCGATCGGGACTTTTCCCATTGCATTGAATAGCCAGCGTTATTTCCCCCAGCCCAGTTGGCACGGCCCTTGCGAGAACGGCTCCGGAATACGGTCTCGGCGCACCGCCGACCGTCGCGCTGTCGCATCTGGAGGCGATGTCATGGGTATCTTCGGGGCTCTCACCACGTCCGTCGCGGGGTTGCGCGCGGAATCGTATGCGCTGGAAAACATTTCCGGCAACATCGCCAACTCGCAGACCACCGCGTTCAAACGCATCGACACCAGTTTCCTCGATCTCATTCCGGAGACCGGGCCGACCCAGCAGAAGGCCGGCAGCGTCACCTCGGCGTCGCGCTCGACCAACACCGTGCAGGGCGACGTGCAGGCGGCCTCCGTCTCCACCTACATGGCGATCAACGGCTCTGGTTTCTTCGTGGTGCAAAAGCCCGGCAACTTCTCCGACAACGCGCCGATCTTCGACGGCGTCGAAAACTACACGCGGCGCGGCGACTTCACACTCAACAAGGACGGCTATCTGGTCAACGGTGCGGGCTACTATCTCGAAGGCATTCCGATCGACCCGACCACCGGCAACCTGGTCGGCAGCGCGCCGCAGATTCTGAAATTCAAGAACGACTTCCTGCCGGCGCAGCAGACCTCCAAGGTCGAGTATCGCGCCAACCTCGCGAGCTATCCGCTCACCACCAAGCACGATGTCTCGGTGCCCGGTTCGGAATTGATCAATCCGGCGGACTTTGCCGGCGGCACCATCGCTCAGGTGCAAGGCAGCGATATTCAGATATTCATCGATGAATCGATCGCCGGCGGCGCGGTGACCGCCTATGACGTGTCAGGCGCGCCGGTCAATCTGCAATTCCGCTGGGCCAAGACCGACAGCGCCTCGCTCGGTGCGGGCCACACCGACACCTGGAACATGTTCTATCAGGTCGATCCCAACGCCACCGGTACCGATGTCGCGTGGCAGAACGTCGGCACCGATTTCACCTTCGGCGCCAACGGCCAGCCCAATCCGCCGGTGGCATCCGTGACGCTGACCGGCGCCACCATCAACGGTGTATCGCTCGGCGATCCCGTGGTGAATTTCTCCTCCGGCGGTCTGACGCAATACGCCGACGCCAACGGCAACGTGCAGGTCAACCAGATTCAGCAGGACGGTTTCCCGGCCGGCAGTCTGCAATCGGTCTCCATCGGCGCCAACGGCCGCGTGGTCGGCAACTATTCCAACGGCCGCAATCTCGATCTCGCGGAAATCACACTGGCGACCTTCAACGGGCCGGACTTCCTCAAGCGCAAGGATGGCGGCGCGTTCGAGGCGACCGACGAATCCGGTCAGGCATTGTTCGGCAACGGCGGCACCATCGTCGGCTCGTCGCTGGAAGGCTCCAACACCGATATTGCCGACGAGTTCACCAAGCTGATTGTCACGCAACAGGCCTACTCGGCGAACACCAAGGTGATCACGACGTCGAACCAGATGGTGCAGGATCTGCTCAACGTGCTGCGCTAGTGGCGCACGCATTGAATCACGATAGGTAGCTTGTCATGAGTTTGGGTCAGGCTTTAGCCACCGCGATGTCCGGCTTGCGCGCCAATCAGGCCGCGCTGGCACTGGTGTCGTCCAACGTCGCCAACGCGGAGACGCCGGGCTACATCAGGAAGTCGTTGATCCAGACCGCGACGACGACGGCGGACTACGGCTCCAGCGTTCGGGTCGCCGGCGTCAACCGCGAACTCGATGCCTTCGTGCAGGCGCAGTTGCGCACCGAGATGTCGGGCGCGGCCTATGCCAACATCCGCTCCACCTTTCTGGCCAACCTGCAAGGCGTCTACGGCAATCCGGATTCCACCGGCACGCTGGAAGCGGCATTCAATACGCTGACCACCGCGATCCAGGCGCTCTCCACCAGCCCGGATTCGCAATCGGCGCGCATCGGCGTCATCAATGCCGCGCAGAATATCGCGCAGCAACTGAATCAGGCGTCGCAGGGCGTGCAGGCGCTGCGCAACACCGCCGAGAACGGCCTTGCCAGTGCAGTCACGACCGCCAACAACGCGATGACGCAGATCGCCGCGATCAACAACCAGTTGCTCGGCGGCAACCAGACCGATGCGTCCACCGCCTCGCTGCTCGACCAACGCGACCAGTACATCACGCAGCTGTCCCAACTGATGGACATCAAGGTGGTCGCCAACGATGCCAATCAGGTGACCGTGTTCACCACGTCGGGCGTGCAACTGGTCGGCGTCGAAGCGGCGAAACTGACGTTCGACGCGCAGGGCACGGTGACGCCGAATACGTTCTGGAACGCCGATCCGTCCAAGAGCGCACTCGGCACCCTGAACATCTATTTCCCGCATGGCGGCAGCATGGATCTGATCGCCACCAATTCGATCCGCTCCGGCGCCATCGCCGGCTATATCGAATTGCGCGACAAGACGCTGGTGCAGGCGCAATCGCAACTCGATCAGTTGGCCGCTTCGCTGTCCAGCGCGTTGTCGGATCAGACCGTCGACGGCACGGCAGCTTCGACCGCTGGCGGCGACGGCTTTGACGTCGATCTCGCCGGGCTGCAAAGCGGCAACGTGATCCACGTCAGCTACAAGGACAACGTCACCGGCCAGACGCACAACCTGTCGATCGTGCGTGTCGACGATCCGTCGCTGCTGCCGTTGTCGAACTCCGCCACCAACGATCCCAACGACGAAGTGATCGGCGTCGATTTCTCCGGCGGCATCGGCTCGGTGGTGACGCAACTCAATGCCGCGCTGGGCGGCGCCAACCTGCAATTCTCCAATCCCTCGGGGTCGGTGCTGCGCGTGCTCGACGACGGCGCCGCGAACCAATCCGACGTTCTGGCGGCATCGACAACCAAGACGATCACGACGCCGAACGGCGGCGCGCCGCAATTCGCGTTGTTCACCGATGGCGGCGTCGCCTACACCGGCGCGTTCTCCACCAACGGATCGCAGCAGATCGGCCTGGCGGCGCGCATCACCGTGAATCCGGGGCTGTTGTCCGATCCGGCGCAACTGGTCGTCTACGGTCCGTCCATGGCCTCGGGCGACACCACGCGGCCGGATTTCATCCTGTCGCAACTGACCACCGCGAGCATGTACTACTCGCCGCAAACCGGCGTCGGCACGCCGAGCGCGCCTTACAGGGGAACGCTGCTCAACTACACCCAGCAGTTCCTCAGCGCACAGGGCAACGCGGCCGATGCGGCGAAGCAACTCGCGGATGGCCAGAGCGTCGTGCTCAACACCCTGCAGAACAAGATGGATGCGACGTCGGGCGTCAATATCGACGACGAGATGGCGCATCTTCTGGCGCTGCAGAATGCTTATTCCGCCAACGCGCGCGTGATGTCCGCGATCAAGGACATGTACACCGCGTTGCTGCAATCGATGTGAGGGTCTCATGGCAATCGATGGCGTCGGCAGCCGCACCTCTTACATCGGCACGTCAATCCTGAATCTGAAAAGCCAGTTGGACGATCTGCAGGAGCAGCTCGCCACCGGCAAGATTTCCAGCACTTATGCGGGGCAGGGCGTCAATCGCGGGCTCGCCGTCGGCCTGCGCGCGCAGATCAGCGCCTTCAATGCCTATGCGGACACCGCGACCAATATCAATACGCGCATCAACGTCGCCAACCTGTCGCTGCAAGGGTTGATCGATCTCGGGACTCAGGTGAAGACCGCAGCGAACGGCTCCTCCATCGCGCTCGGCAGCAACGGGCAGACGTCGGGACAGATCTCGGCGCAGTCGGCATTCGCCAACGCCATCGAATTGCTCAACACGCGTTCGGGCGATCGCTATCTGTTTTCCGGCCGCGCAACGGATACGCCGCCGACCGCAACCGCCGACGAAATTCTCTACGGCAGCGCCGACGGCACCCGCGCCGGGCTGACGCAGATCATCACCGAGCGCAAGACCGCCGATCTCGGTGCGAGCGGCATGGGGCGGTTGAACATGTCCGGCGCCGGCGTGTCGCCGATCACGCTTGCGGAAGATGCGGACCCTTCGGTGTTCGGCCTCAAGCTGAGCGCGGTGAGTTCGACGCTGACCGGCGCGACGGTGACCGGCCCGACCGGAAGCCCGGCCGGTATCTCCATCGATCTGAACGGAAACATTCCGAACGAAGGCGACAAGATCGCCATCACCTTCAATTTGCCGGACGGCACCAATGAAAGCGTGACGCTGACGGCGACGACGAAATCGCCGCCGCAGCCCGGCGAATTCCTGATCGGCGCGGATGCTGCGACCACCTCGGACAATTTGCAGGCGGCGCTGCAGAGTGGCGTGAAGACGCTGGCGAATACCTCGCTGGTGGCAGCGTCGGCCGTCGCCGCGTCGAACAGTTTCTTCGGTTCGCCGCCGATGCGCGTCGACACCTCGAGCCTGCCGCTGGATTCAGCGACGGGCCTTGTCGCCGGCACGTCCGCCGACACCATCTCGTGGTACACCGGCGAGCCGGCGCAGGGCCCGACCGACACCGCGCGCGGCACCGCTGTGGGACGCATCGATCAATCGATCACGGTGCAATATGGCGCGCGTGCCAACGAGGATGCGTTCCGCGTCGAGTTGCAGAATATCGCGGTCTATGCGGCGGTGACGACCTCAGCGTCCGATCCTTATGCCAACGGGCAGATCACCGCGCTGAGCCAGCGCGTGGCGCTCAACATGTCGCCGCAGCAGGGTGTGCAGACCATCGAGGACATTCAGGCCGACTTCGCCGGCGCGCAGACCGCGATGAAGGCGGCGGGCGATCGTCAGGCGCAGGTCAAGACCATGACGCAGACGATGCTGGATTCGATCGAGGGTGTGTCGCAAGAAGAAGTCGCAACGAAAATCCTCGCGTTGCAGACCAGCCTGTCGGCGTCCTATCAGACCACCGCGATGCTGTATCAGCTCAGCCTGGCGAAGTTTCTCTAAGAACGTGGCGGCGCGAACAGCGTTTTGATGCAAACAAAAAGGCCTCCATGTCGGAGGCCTTTTTTATTCAATAACGAAACGATCAGGCGGTCTTGCGTTCGGTCTGCTGCTCTCGCAGCACACGCGCATCATCGAGCAGCTTGGCTTCGTGCGCGATCAGCTTTCGGGCTTCCTTCAACGCGTGATAGAGATCGCCGTTGAGGATGTAGTTGTTGATCGCCTCGATGAACGGCCACGAACTCGGTGCCGCACCGAGCAGTTCCTTGATCAGGTTGAAATACGTCGGGTGATGCACCATCGGATCGGGCGCGAGATACATCAGTTGCACCGAGAGATAGATCAGCTTGGCCGGCGTGTCGGCGGTCTCCGGTGTCAGGATGTCCTTTTCGCGGAGGATCGGGATGCGATCGCCCTCGATCAACAGCTTGGCGCGCTGATCTGTGTTGGTGATGACGCAGGCGCCGATGATGATCCGCTCGTGCGGGCGAAGCTCGACCTTCAGCGCCATGTTCATTCTCCTGTCTGTGTCGCGGGACCGGTGACGCGGGCGACGCCGCAAGCAAACCGAAACAGCGTCCGTATTCAAACCGACATCCCGATCCTTTCCGATCGTGGTTAACGCTTCGTTAAGGCATGGCGCCCGCCGTCATGAGGGATGGCGGAAATATGCAGCGTTCACAAAGGCATCGACACGACGGGCTGCTCGATGAGGCCGGCGGGACTCGAAAAGCGCGTTGCGGGGTCGATCGAAATGCACATCGCCGGTTCATGTTTTTTTAGAGTCTTGGTTCCAGTGTGCTGGAGTTGTCCGATGGAAAAGATCGGCGATACGCACACTCTCGTTCACACCAGAAAGGTATGACAATGTCAGGTATCGTTCTCTCGGCGTCCGTGCGCCAGAACCTCCTCTCCCTCCAGTCCACCGCCGATCTGCTCTCCACCACGCAGAACCGCCTTGCCACCGGCAACAAGGTCAACTCGGCGCTCGACAACCCGACCAACTTCTTCACCGCGCAGGGCCTCAACAACCGGTCCAACGACATCAACAATCTGCTCGACTCGATCGGCAACGGCGTGCAGGTGCTGCAGGCTGCCAACCAGGGCATCACCTCGATCCAGAAGCTCGTCGACACCGCGAAGTCGATCGCCAACCAGGCTCTGCAGGCTCCGTCGGGATATTCGGCGAAGGCCAGCGCGACCGTTGTCGGCACCGGCACCGGCGACGAAACCGCGGGTGGTGCGACGGCGGCCGACCTCACCGGCGGCGGCGGCGCGACGGGCAGCAAGCTCGATGCCGCGGTCATGACCTTCGCCAAGGCGGATGGCACCAGCGTTGCGATCACCGTTGGCGGTACGGCCGTGGCGTATGACGCTTCTGCCGGCACTGCGACCGTCAAGAGCCTGGACGACCTGAACAAGGCGTTGTCGGCCGCTGGCGTCGGAGTGACTGCCGCGTTGACCGACAACAAGACGCTGACCTTCACGTCCACCAACGACCACGCGTCGCAGACGATTGCTGCCGCCGCGACGACCAATACGCTTGGTTTGACTGCCACTGGCGGTACGGCCGACGTCACCGCAGGTACGCCGGTTGCCGACGTGAACTCGCAGAACACCCGCGCCGGCCTGATCTCGCAGTACAACGCGGTGATCGATCAGATCAAGACCACCGCGCAGGACTCGTCGTTCAACGGCATCAACCTGCTCAACGGCGACCAGCTCAAGCTGGTGTTCAACGAAACCGGCAAGTCCACCCTGACGATCCAGGGCGTGACCTTCGACCCGGACGGACTTGGCCTGAAGTCGCTGACCGCCGGCACCGACTTCCTTGACAACGCCAACACCAACGCGGTTCTGGACTCGCTCAACGACGCGTCCAGCACGCTGCGCTCGCAGGCTTCGACCTTCGGTTCGAATCTGTCGATCGTGCAGATCCGTCAGGACTTCAACAAGAACCTGATCAACGTGCTGCAGACCGGTGCGTCGAACCTGACGCTGGCCGACACCAACGAGGAAGCGGCGAACAGCCAGGCGCTGTCGACCCGCCAGTCGATCGCGGTGTCCGCGCTGGCGCTGGCGAACCAGTCGCAGCAGAGCGTGCTGCAGCTGCTCCGCTAAGCGAAGCCAACCATCTGAAGACGGAAACGGCGGGGGCAACCCCGCCGTTTTTGTTTTAAGCCACACGTCGCGATATCGGATTTGAACAGAACGTGCCCGTATTAAGACACACTTGAAAACAGCAAGTAACCATATCTAAACGGGGGGCGTACTAGAGTAGGGCTCTGTCTGCCTTGTTTTTCAGCGAATCCCATTGAGGTCGTGAATGTCCAACGCCGCTGCTTCCGCCTACGCCCGCACGTCGCAAACCACCGCGTCTCCCCGCGATATCGAAGCACAGGCGCTGCTGAAGGCAGCCCGACAACTGCAGGAAGTGCAGACCAACTGGACCGGCCCGGACAAGAGCATGCATGAGGCATTGCTGTTCAATCGCCGGCTGTGGTCGATTTTCATGAGCGCGGTGGAAAGCAACGACAGCGAGCAGACGCTAGAAATCCGCCAGAACATTGCGAACATCGGCGTATTCGTCCTGAAGCAGACGGTCGAGATGCAGACCAACCCGGATCCCGCGAAACTCAAGTCGCTGATCGATATCAACTGCAACATCGCCGCCGGCCTGTCCGGCCGCGCCTGAGCGCTGAACGGATCGCCATGGCCGATATCTGGAACATCATCTCGTCGAACTACGTCACGGTGGGCGGCGCGGTGCCGTCCAACGCGAAATACGTTCCGGTCGATGCCGAGAAATACGAGGGGAGTTGGAAGGGGCAGTATGCCAACGGCAGCAAGTTCGAGGTGTCGATCACGAACGTCAACGGCTTCCGCGCCAAGGTGAAGTACACCAACGGAACGACGGTCAAGTATCAGGACGTGCTGATCCGCGACAGTTCGTTCCGCATCGGTGACTCCAAGTTCATGCTGGTCGGGAAGAATGCCGACGGGCAGGACAGTGCGCAGATCGCCACCGTCGCCACCAATCCCGTCACCGGGGTCTCGACGCTTGAGAAAGCGCAGATGACGCGCTGATCAAGCCGCGCACCCGCATCCGTCAATCGGAACGATAAAGAAATGCCCGGATCAAGTCCGGGCATTTTGCTTTCTCGACATGCGGAAAAATATCACGCCGTCCTGTCGGCGGCGGGTTCACGCAGCTGTTCATCCTTGAGCATATCCATCGCGCGGAAGTAGGCGCGACGCCGTAGCATCGCTTCATCCGGAAATTGCCGCACCACGATGCTCGTCCGGTTATCGACGACCTGATAGACCATCGATGCGGCATCGCGATCGAACACGGTCTGGTGCGAGGTGCCGGCATTCGCGCCGGTCGAATCGTTGCGGACGCGCGCCGAAACATCCGCCGCCGTAATGGTCTGGCTGGCGGGGAGTTGCGTAGCGACGGCGTCGCGGGCGGCATCGCCCACGGGTTGCACGAACGAAACCACGGCCGGCGCCCCAGCCGGCTTGATGTTGAAATCCATACCCATGGCAGCCTCCTGGCGTGCTGTGAGTCAAATCCCAACCCCTCTCTGCAGGCAAGCTTATCCGCCGTCTCTCAACACCGCGTTAGGGAACGCGATGAACGGGCGGCTTCGATACTTGCGGTGGTTTGATTCAAATGTGTTGTTGTTGCGCGTGGGCAGAATGAAATGCAGGATCAAAAATCTCAGCGTCGTCCCCGCGCAGGCGGGGAGCCATACGCCGTGTCGCTCGTGATGCGTACAGCGTTCGTGATTCTTGGCGAACACTTCCGATAGCGATTGATGTCAGGGGGTATGGGTCCCAGCCTTCGCAGGGACGACGTATTTTGTGCTGTTAGTCAGCGCACAAAACGAACGATCCGCGCAATCCTCAGCTTATTACTTACAACGACCGACTGACCGCGATCGGCGTGATGTTGCGCGGGCCGGGTGCCGCACGTTGTCCGCTGGCGGTGTAGGTCTGCGGCATGTTGCGGCGCTGCACCTCGGTGTTGACCCCGCGCACCACGCCTTCGGAAACGGCGTGGGCCGTCGCCAGCACCGTGAGGTTGACTTGCAGCATCGCGCGGAACGTCTCGTGCTGACGCTGCAACGTGGTCAGCAGATCGGGCGCGACAGCGCGCAGATGTTGCTGGTTCGCCTTGAGCGCAGATACGAGGCCGGCGTAGCGCCGCGACAACGTGGACTTGTCCGCTTCCAGCGCCATGGCGTCGCGAACATGACCCGCGCGCACCAGCTCCGTCTCGCGTTCGACGACGTCGAACAGCGCGGTCATGACGTCGACCATCTCCGCCGCGAGCCGTTGCGGGTCGATGGCCGATGGCGCCGGCGATTGCTGTTGGCGGTGCATGGAATGCCTCGATGTTAGCCGACGTTGTTGGCCTGTTGTAGGATCAGGGTGCGGTAGATGTCGCTGGAGATGCCGATGCCGCCGGCCTGTGCGAACGAGCGCGAATATTGTTCGGTCTGCATCGCGCGCCACACGCCGGTGCCGGGCGTGTCGCCGAACGGGCCTTCGCCTTTCAAGCCGCTGGTCATCTGCGCGAACATCGTGTTGAGAAACATCGCCTCGAAGTCCTGCGCGGTTGCTTTCGCCTTGGCTTGCGATTCCGGCGAGGTCTTCGCCAGCGCCTGCTCGAATGCGATGTCGCGGCTCGGATGTGTGTTGGCGTGCGCGGCGGGGGCGAAGCCGTTCATCACATCACCTCGATGTCGGCTTCGATGGCGCCGGCCGCCTTGATCGCTTGCAGGATGCCGATCAGGTCGCGCGGGCCGATGCCGAGGCCGTTGAGGCCGTCGACCAGTTGCTGCAACGAGACGCCGTCCTTCACCAGCGCCAGTTTCTTGCCTTCCTCCTGCACGCCGATCGCGGTGTTCGGCGTCACCCGTGTGCGGCCGCGCGATAGCGGGTTGGGCTGGCTGACCTGCGGGCTCTCGGAAATCGACACGGTGAGGTTGCCCTGTGCCACCGCAACCGTGGCGACGCGCACATCGCGGCCCATCACGATGATGCCGGAGCGCTCGTCGATGACGATCTTGGCGACGGTGTCGGGCTCGACCTGCAACTGCTCGATCTCGGTCAGCAGCGCCACGACGTTGCCCTTGAATTCCTTCGGGATCGACAATTGCACGGTGGAGGGATCGATCGGCTCCGCGGTCTTGGTGCCGAGGAAGTCGTTCACCGCGGCGGCGATGCGCTTGGCGGTGGTGAAGTCGGCGTTGCGCAGCGCGAGGCGCACATTGGGCAGCCGGTTCAACGCAAACTCGATTTCACGTTCGATGATGGCGCCATTGACGATGCGGCCGTTGGTCGGCACGCCCTTGGTGATGCTGGCGGCGGCGCCTTCAGCCGAAAAGCCGCCGATGGCGAGCGAACCTTGCGCTACCGCGTAGACATTGCCGTCGGCGCCGAGCAGCGGCGTCACCAGCAGCGTGCCGCCCTGCAGGCTCTTGGCGTCGCCGAGCGCGGAGACGGTGACGTCCATCCGCGTGCCCTGGGTGCCGAAGGCGGGCAGGTTGCCGGTCACCATCACCGCGGCGACGTTGCCGGTGCGGATGGTGGCGCCGCGAATGTTGACGCCCATGCGTTCCAGCATCGCCTGCAGCGACTGCTTGGTGAAGGGGATGTTGTTGAGGGTGTCGCCGGTGCCGTTGAGGCCGACCACGAGGCCATAGCCGATCAGCTGGTTCTGGCGCACGCCCTCGATGTTGGCGAGATCCTTGATGCGTGAGGTGGCGAAGGCCGGCCCGCAAGGCAGCGCCAGCGTCAGCGCCAACAACGCCATGACGACGGCATGGGCGAGGGCCCGACCTGCTCCGAATGAACGCACGCTTGGCATCGTTGCTCCCCACTGACGCCGTTGTCGGACACACCCCATGCTCCCCACGAGGTTATCCCGGCGTTAACCATGCGAGCCGCGTGCCAAGTCGAAGTCTGATCTAAGCCTTTGATATATTGGGTCTGTTGCTCCAGGCAGGCGCGACAAGGGACGATGGTCCAAGGCGAAACTGCCGCCCGTCGGTAAATTTTGCCGGGTCGTTTACCGGCCGTTAACCATGCCGCGCCCAGTGTCGCATCCGGAGAAAATCTCCCTGGAATTGCACCATGCGCATTTATGGACCCAACGGGACGACCCTAGGTACGCCGGCCGGCGCCGCGCGCCGTAGCGGCAGCAGCGGCTTCGTGTTGCCGGACATGGGCGGAACGACGGAAGCGCGACCGGCGACGGCGCCGAAAGCCGCCGCCGGCATCGATGCTTTGCTGGCTTTGCAGGGTATCGAGGATCCCACCGAGCGTCGCAAGCGCTCGGTGCAGCGGGGGCGGGGTGCACTCGATGCACTCGACGACCTCAAGATCGGATTGCTGTCGGGCTCGCTCGATAATGCCACCGTGATGCGCCTGCGCGATGCCGCCGCGAACCTCAAGGAAACCTCCGGCGATCCCGGCCTGGACGCCGTGCTGTCGGAAATCGAATTGCGCGTCGAAGTCGAACTGGCGAAGGCTGCCCGGTCCTGAACGGCAGCCCGTCCTCGAACTGTGCTTGCCTATTGCGCTGCGTCCCTTTGGCTGCCGTCGTAGCGCCGCTGCGCGGCCTGCACCTCTTTCAGGTGCGTTTCCGCCCAATGCCGTAGCGGATCGACCGCCTTCGCCAGCGTCACGCCAAGCGGCGTGATGGAATACTCCACCGTCACCGGCACGGTGGCGATGGCGTGCCGCTTCACCAGTCCGTCGCGCTCGAGACTCTTCAGCGTCTGCGACAGCATCTTCTGCGAAATGCCATCGATGTGACGGCGCAGCGCGTTGAAACGCATCGGCTCCTTCAACAGGAGTCCCAATAGCAGCACAGCCCATTTGTCGCCGACGCGATCGAGGATCAGACGCGTCGGGCATTTCGCGTTGTAGGGATTTCCGGGCTTCATGGGCTTCGTTCCACTATGCGCCAGGCGGGTTTCGCCGGGGTGACCAAGTCATCTTAAAGTGCTCTCTTCACACCTGCAATCCATTCGATATCTAGTCACTATTGGTTACTTAAAAGGTCCGGTTGTCGCCTTCGGGATTCGCTTGAGGAGCAGCCGGACCATCGATTGGAGAGGTTGTCATGAAGATTGCAGTCATCGGCGGAACCGGACGCGCCGGTTCACGGATCGTTGAAGAACTCTTGCGCCGCGGGCACGAACTGACGGTCGTCGTCCGTCATCTGGAGAAGGTGCCGGCGCGCGCAGGCGTCACCGCCGTGCAGGGCGATGTGTTCGATGCCGAGGGTCTGGCGAAACGGCTGGCCGGACATGAGGTCGTGGTCAGCGCGGTACATTTCACCGCCAGCGATCCCGAACGGTTGATCGCCGCCGTCAAGCAGGCCCGAATCGGGCGCTATCTTGTCGTCGGCGGCGCCGGCAGCCTCGAGGTCGCGCCCGGCGTGACCTTGGTGTCCACACCCGAGTTTCCGGCGGCCTACAAGGCCGAAGCGGAGAAAGGCGGCGTCTTTCTCGACCTGTTGCGCCGCGAAAGCGATCTCAACTGGACCTTCCTGTCGCCGTCGGCACTGTTCGTCGAGGGTGAGCGGACCGGCAAGTTCCGCCTCGGCGGCGACCGATTGCTGACCGACGCCGCCGGAAAGAGCTGGATTTCCTTCGAGGACTACGCTGTGGCGCTGGCGGACGAAATCGAACGCCCGGCGCACGCGCGGCAGCGATTCACGGTCGGATATTGAGCCTTTGCAGTAGGTTCCTGGCGGATCGCAAGGCCTCCGTCCGGGAACCCGCGCTGGCATCAGACGATATTGTCTGACACAAGGCGGCGCTATATAAGCGCGGCGCAGCCGGACCCATTCCGGCGCCTCGCACAAAAAAATGGATTGGCCTTGGAAAAGTTGAAGAATTATCGACCCTCCGAAAAAGAGCCTTTCATGAACGAGCGCCAGCGCGAATATTTTCGCAACAAGCTGCTGGCCTGGAAGGACGAGATTATTAAAGAATCCAAGATCACGTTGCAGACGTTGCAGGAAGAGAACGTCAATCATCCGGATCTTGCCGACCGCGCTTCGTCGGAAACCGATCGCGCCATAGAGCTTCGCTCGCGCGACCGCCAGCGCAAACTGATCTCCAAGATCGACGCGGCCTTGCAGCGCATCGAGGACAATACCTACGGCTATTGTGAGGAAACCGGCGAGCCGATCTCGCTGAAGCGCCTCGAGGCGCGGCCGATCGCGACGCTCTCGGTCGAGGCGCAGGAGCGCCACGAAAAGCGCGAGAAGGTCTATCGCGACGAGTAGCGCGGCGACTGGCCGAACAGATTTATGGCAATGGCCGGACCTTGCGTCCGGCCATTTGCGTTTTGCGCGCTCGATGGCGGCGAAGGGTGGGGCCGTCGCTACGCTTACACAAAGTCGACGGCCCCGTGCCGCGTAATTGAAATTGTGGCCGGCCCTCTTGGAAGACATTCCGGCCAACTCTACGCGACGCTACAACGATAACTGGCCACTGCGTCGCGACAACTTAACTCGCATTTTAACCTAACCGTTAAAGGTTACCGCCGGGGCCCGAAGTTCATCTGACGATGAGGCTACCGCGTGGCGAAGCGCCGTTTGCCTCACATCCCCGGCGACGGCGTTTCGAGGCGGCGCGACCAGTCCTCGGTTCTTCCCGAGGCCAGACGGGCTTCGACAAGACGCAGCCAGCTTTCCGGCAGGCCGGGAATAGCCACCAGTTCGCTGAGCGCTGCGCGGTTCATGCGGTCGTGATAGAGCAGGTGGGAGACGCGGGCGAGCGACCAGTCGGGATGCGGTCGTGCGATCAGCGCGCCGTGATCGCCCGCCGCGACGATGCCGGGCTCGACGACCCTGAAATACCAGCCGCTGCGCCCGCTATCCTGCACGCGGCGCGCCATGTCGGGCACGTCGAAGCGCACGTTCAGTTTCCAGCATGGCTGGCGGCCCTGGCTGACTTCAAGCAGCGCGGTGCCGATGCGCCAGCGGTCGCCAAGGCAAATGTCAGCTTCGGCCGCGCCGTCTATCACCAGATTTTCTCCGAACGCACCGGGCCGGAAACGCGCGGCGCGATCCGGCAAGTCCTGCGCCCACGCCGGCAGGTGTGAGACCGCGTAGGCATGAACGGCCTTGTGCAGTCCGCCGTGATGTTTGGTGTCGGCCTGCTCGTCGCCGTCGAAGCCGAGAGCACCCACGGCGAGAGAGCCATTGACCGGCTGCTTGTTGATCGCGCTCCGTGCGCCCGCTGAACCTAGCGGCGCGGCGCGGCCGACGCGAAGTTCGAGCACTTCAAATCCAAACATGATCACTTCATCGTCTTGAAAGGGGCGCACATCGAAACGCTCGACAGCGCAACAGCAGCCACCATGCTTCGCCCGGTCGGCATCGCGATTCTCCACCGAGAGCACGACAGATTATGGTCATATCCCGGCATCATTGTAAGAAGTCACGCGCCGATGCAATCCATTCCTTCGCCGTTCCGTTTCGAGGCTGCCCAAGAGGGTATCGGGCGGATGGTGTGCGTCGCGCGTCAATCGCGGCACAGATCGCCGAAGCATATGCTAAGAGATGTTGCTTGCGGAGCTTTGGATTTGACATTTGCTTTCCGAGATTGCTGTAACGGTGGAGCGAATATCAAATCCGCTCCACTCATTTACTTTTTCAGTATTTTTTCGGATGTTTTCTTGATCCATTTCATGAGGAGGTCACATGCTTGGCCGTCGAATGCAGGCCCAGATCTCGACGCGGACGATCCTTATCGGCGTACTGATATTCAACGTCGTTGCAATCGCCTTGTCTGAGGTGCAGCGGCGAAGTCTGGTCGACCGGACCGAGCAAACAGCCATCAACCTCGTGCAAAGCAGGAACCGCGAGGCAGCCCTTGAGATGGATCGCTTGCAAAAGGTCGTGAACGATCTCAACAGCCAGATGAAAGCGATCACTTGGTCGGCGGCCTCGTTGCGGATCGTTGCCGGCAACAGCCTGCCGGTCGACAAGCGAAAGCTTGAGGCGCAGATCGTCGATCGCCTGAATAGCGGCAAGGCCGTGGTCGTGCTGTTCGAGGACGATGCGCGCGAGGATCGGGACAAGGATGGCCGCATTCGCTGTGGCGCGGGCACAGAGGCGGGATATCTCGGTGCCTTTGTCGCCGGCGAGCGATATACGATTGCATACGACCGGAACACGGGCCAGTGGACCGGCACCGGCGCCGCCCAGACCCTGGGTTTCGATCCAGCGAGCCAGACCTGCAAAAGCAGTACGTCGGTCTACGGACGAAAAGAATTGAAGGCCGACGTGCAGCCCGGAAAAAATCTCGTTCTATGGGGCGCGCAGTTTCAACTCGACGGACTCGATGTGATGCGCAGCGGCCAGAAGGTCGGAAGCGTCGCCTGGTTCGATTGACGCTTCGCTCGTTCTCCGCGTGAGAAAGATCGGCTCCGGCGAGGGTGCCGTACCTGCGCGACGAGATCATGCCCCTCATAATAGAAGCGGCCTTCGCAGGGGAGCTACGAAGGCCGCGTCGTACGCTGCGTCGCGCCTTAAGTTCGCGACGTCGCGTGGGAGCTGGTTGTCTGCGAACTAGAACGGCAGCAGCACGTCGAGCACTTGCTGGCCATAGCGCGGTTGCTGCACGTCGGTGATCTGGCCGCGGCCGCCGTAAGCGATGCGGGCTTGCGCGATCTTGCTGGAGTCGATGGTGTTGTCGCTCTGGATGTCTTCCGGACGGACGATGCCGGCGACGATCAGTTCGCGTACCTCGAAGTTGACGCGGATTTCCTGCCGGCCTTCGACCACGAGATTGCCGTTCGGCAGCAATTGCGTGACCACGGCGGCGACGCTGGTTTGCAGGTTTTCCTGACGCTGCACCGAGCCCTTGCCGTCGCTGGATGAGGTGGAATCCGCTGTAATGACTTTGCCCGGCAAGACCTTGGCCGCGTTGCCCGTCAGCAGCTTGCTGCCAAGGAAATCCGTGACGCCGGAATCTTCCTTGTTGGTGCGGCTGCGCTGGGTTTCGTTGGCGATGTTGGCCTTGTCGGTGAAGTTCACCGTCACGGTGAGGATGTCGCCGACCTGATGCGCGCGCTGGTCCTTGAAGAAGGCGCGCGAACCGTTGCGCCACAGCGAGTTGGCCGCGTAGGACGCGGGTTCCGGCTTGGGCATCGGCATCTGCACCGGCTTGTAGCCCGGCTGCGTCGTTGGGTTTTCGATCGAGGTCAGCGCCGGCTTTTCCCCGATCGCCGACAGGCGGTCGATCGAGGAGCATCCGCTGGCGAAGGTCGCGGTTGCCAGCAGCGCGGCGGTGAGAAGGGCGCGGTTACGATACTTGAACATCAACGTGACTCGGCTTTTCGAGGATCGGACAGGGCCGTATTGGCGGCGACCGCGACGGGCGCGGGCAGGCTTGCGGTGGCGACAGGTTGCGGCGCGCTGACGAGGACCTGATTGCGGCCGGAGACGGTGCCGGAGAAGGTGCGCTTGGATTGCAGGTTCATGACGTTGACGACGTCGCCCTGGGTGCCGCTTTCCAGCGCCTTGCCGCGAATGGTCAGCGTGATGCCGGAGGCCTGATAAACGATGGTCACCGCCTGATCGCGCTGCACGAGATCGGGCTTGGCGAGATCCGACTGGCGCAACGCCTGGCCGAGCCGCAATTGGCGCCGCGCCTGCATGCCGATCACCTGCGTGTTCAGGGCGACGTCGCGACCGACTTCGGCGCGTGGCCGCCGTTCAACGGTGACATCCGATGCCTTGATGATCTCGTTGCGGTCGATGGAGCGCATCAGAACGACGGCCTCGACAGTGTCGACTGCCGTGCCGGTGAAGCGCAGCCGCGTCGGCGCGGCATTTGCCGTGTTGGCGATCTCGAATACGGCCTCGAAACGGCCGCTGCGCGGCTCGACGTGAACCGAGACGGGACGCAACGCGCCGGCATTGGCGGCATCGAGCTGCAGGGTGTGTACGCCACGGTCGAAAGTCAGTTCGATATCCTTGGCATCGCCGAGGCCGTTGCGGTGCTCCAGCGCCGCTGCGACGCTCTGCTCGATCTCTTTCGCCTCGACGGTGCGCGCGAGGCGCGTTACCGAGACTTCGCGCAAGTCTTTCGTATCGACGCCGATCACCTGATGCGCGCGCAGGGCGGCGAGCACCTGCGCGGTCGGCAGCGATCCGGTGGTGCCGAGGTCCGGCGCGCGATAGATGGCGATGGCGGCGGCATCGCCCGCGTTGTCGATCATGTCGCCGATCCGCACCACGTCGGCGGTCACGGTGACGTTGGCACGCAACACCGGAGCGGCGGGCAGGGTGCCGGCCGATTGCGCCAGCGCGGTCAGTGGCGCGGCGGCGATGGCCAAGGCGGCGAGGAGGGTGCGGATCATGATCACCAACTCCCTCAACGGAACATGTTCGAGGTCGATTGCAGCATCTGGTCGGCGGCGCTGATGACCTTGGCGTTCATCTCGTAAGCGCGCTGCGCGGCAATCAGGTCGGAGATTTCCGACACCACCTCGACGTTGGCCTGTTCGAGATTGCGCTGTTGCAGGTCGCCGTAGCCGTCGAGCGTGGCGATGCCGTCCTGCGGCGGGCCGGAGGCCGGCGTTTCGGTAAACAGGTTGTCGCCGACCGGCTGCAGGCCGGCCTTGTTCATGAAGCGGGTGAGGCCGATCTGGCCCAGAATGGTCGGCGTGGTCGAACCCGGCACCGTCACCGACACCTGGCCCTGCGCGTTGATGGTGATGCCGGAGGAGTTCTGCGGGATGGTGATGGTCGGCTGCAGCAGGTTGCCCTGCGCATTGACGACACGGCCCTGCTGGTCGGTGGTGAACGAGCCGTCGCGGGTATAGGCGAAGGTGCCGTCCGGCATCTGGATCTTGAACATGCCGTCGCCGCGCACCGCGATGTCGAGGTCGTTGCCGGTGGGCGACAGCGTGCCCTGGCCCATCAGGCGCGGCGTGCCGACGGTCTTGACGCCGCCGCCGATATCGATGCCGACCGGCATGATGGTGCCTTGATCCGACGCCTGCGCGCCGACGCGACGAACGTGGTCGTAGATCAGATCCTGAAACGCCGCGCGCTGCTTCTTGTAGCCGGTGGTGCGCATGTTGGCGATGTTGTTGGAGATCACCTGGACGTTGAGTTCCTGGGCGGCCATGCCGGTCGCTGCGGTATAGAGTGCGCGCATCGGTCAGTTTCCTTTTGCCTCAGGCCGGAACGTCGGCCAGTTTTTCGATTGCGGTGCGGCGCAGGTCGCTCTGCTGCTGCAACAGCGCGGAGATCTGCGTGTACGCACGGGTCACCGCGATCATGCGGCTCATCTCGACGACGGAATTGACATTGGACTTCTCGATGAAGCCCTGTTGCACCCGCGCGGCGGTGTCGACCAGCGGCGCCATGCCGTTGGCGGCATAGAGGTTGGCGCCTTCCTTCAAGAGCTTCTGCGGGTCGTTGAACTTCACCAGCCGCAGCTTGCCGCGTACCGAGTCGATCCGGGTGTTGGCGCCTTCCAGCACGGTGATGGTGCCGTCGGCGGAAATCGCGACGTCGTGGTCGGTCTGCTGCATCCGGATCGGGCCGTTGGCGCCCATCACAGGATGGCCGGCCGCGGTGACCAGTTGTCCGGTGGAATTGACGTGCAGGCTGCCGTCGCGGGTGTAGCGTTCGCCGCCGGGGGTCTGCACCACGAGAAAGGCGCTGCCGTCGATGGCGACATCGAGCGGGTTCTTGGTCTGCTGGGTCGGGCCCTGCGCGAAGTCGTGGAAGGTCGCGCGATCCTGCACGTAGCTGAGACGGCGGTCGCGGCCAATGAAGTTGTCCTGATGCGCTACCGGCATCAGGTATTCCTCGAACAGCGACTGATCGGCCTTGAAGCCGTTGGTGTTGACGTTGGCCACGTTGTTGGCCACGACGTCAAGCTGCCGCTCCAGCGCGACCTGCCGCGATAATCCGATGAGGAGGGTATTCTCCATCGGCCTAGTCTCCCCTGATAGACGATCGGGATGGCCTCTCCCAAAGCTGGCCCCGATCCGTGATCCGCAAGTTCTCCCAAACCGGCGGCTCGGGATCAGCAAAGCGAAAGCCGTGCCAGTTTCAGAATTGCAGTTAATTCAATGAGTTGAACTTGCGAAGGGGAGGCGGCCAGGGCGGCAATAACCGCTTGTTGACCATATTGGCCCGGCAAAATTTTCCCAGTTGAAGGGTAAAAGAAAGATTCCGTTAACCATTGCGGCCCTAGCGTCCGAAATGAGGCAGGGCGCGTGTGCGCCGGGGGCGTTTGTATCGCGTAGTGGCTGCTCGGCAGCATCGGGCTCACCCCATTTGGCGGGCGAGCGATGGCAGACAACGAACAGACCGAAGACGGCGCGATAGCGGAAGCCGCACCGGCGCCGAAGGGCAAGCGCAAGCTCGTCATCATCGCGGCCGTGGCCTTGTTGCTGATCGGCGCGGGCGGCGGCGGCTGGTTCTTCTTCTTCAATCATCACGGTGAGGAGAAGCACGCCGAGGCACCGGCGCCGAAGCCGCCGGTGTTCGTCGACGTGCCGGATATCCTCGTCAACCTCGCCGGGTTGCCGGGCGAGCGCGTACAGTACCTGAAGATCAAGGTGGTCCTTGAAGTGAAGGACGAGCCGCTGGTCGAGAAGATCAAGCCGACCATGCCGCGCCTGATGGACATCTTCCAGACCTACCTGCGCGAATTGCGTGCGACCGATCTTGCCGGCTCCGCCGGTCTGTTCCGTCTCAAGGAAGAACTGACCAAGCGCGTCAACGCCGTGATCTCGCCGGGACAGGTCAACGCCGTGTTGTTCAAGGAAGTCGTGGTGCAATGAGCGGACGGGTTCACAGCGGACAGGTTGAAGGTCATGGCGGGTAACGACCAGCTCGATCAGGACGCCATTGCCGCGCAATGGGAAGCCTCGCTGGATTCCGAGGACCCGGAAGCCGCCGCCAAGGCTGCCGCGGACAACGAAATCACCGGCGTGATGGCGGAGCAATGGGCCGCCATGGTCGAGGACGGCGGCCGCGAGGCGACCACCGGCAAGAACGGCAACGAGCGGGTGCTGTCGCAGGAGGAAATCGACAACCTGCTCGGCTTCTCTGTCGGAGAAATCAATCTCGACGACAATTCCGGCATCCGCGCCATCATCGACTCGGCGATGGTGTCCTACGAGCGTCTGCCGATGCTCGAGATCATCTTCGATCGCCTGGTGCGGTTGATGACGACGAGCCTGCGCAATTTCACGTCCGACAACGTCGAAGTCTCGCTCGACCGCATCACGTCGGTGCGGTTCGGTGACTACATGAATTCGATTCCGCTGCCGGCGGTGCTCTCGGTGTTCAAGGCCGAGGAGTGGGAAAACTTCGGCCTCGCCACCATCGATGCCAGCCTGATCTATTCGATGATCGACGTGCTGCTCGGCGGCCGTCGCGGTCAGGCTTCCCTGCGGGTCGAGGGGCGTCCCTACACCACCATCGAAACCAATCTGGTGAAGCGGCTGATCGAGGTGGTGCTGGCCGATGCCGAGCAGGCGTTCCGGCCGCTGTCGCCGGTGACTTTCACCATCGACCGTCTCGAAACCAATCCGCGCTTCGCCGCCATCAGCCGGCCCGCCAACGCGGCGATCCTGGTGCGGCTGCGCGTCGACATGGAAGATCGCGGCGGCAATATCGAGTTGCTGCTGCCTTACGCCACCATCGAGCCGATCCGCAACGTGCTGTTGCAGATGTTCATGGGCGAGAAGTTCGGCCGCGATCCGATTTGGGAGGGGCATCTCGCCACCGAGATCGCGCAGGCGGAGATCGCCGTCGACGCCGTGCTCTACGAGGCCGATATTCCGCTCAAGCAACTGATGAAACTGCAGGTCGGCGATACGCTGCCGCTGGACATGCGCGCCGATGCGCTGGTCGCGGTCCGTTGCGGCAACGTCACCTTGACGGAAGGGCGCATGGGTCGCGTCGGCGATCGCGTCGCCATTCGCGTCACCAAGAACCTGCGCAAACCAAACACGACCTTCGCGATGTTCGAGAAGGCTGACGAACAAACCAAGATGATGGAGGCACCGTGAATCACTCATTCGGATTTATGATCGAAGCGCTGGTGGCGGTGCTGCTCGTCGTGACGATCGGTTACTGCATGCTGCTCAACAAGCGGCTGCTGCGGCTCAAGGCCGACGAGCAGTCGCTCAAGGCCACCATCGGCGAACTGATCACCGCGACCGAGATTGCCGAGCGCGCCATCGGCGGCCTCAAGCATACGGTGCGTGACGTCAACGAAAACCTCGGCGAGCAGATCGCGGCCGCGACTGATTTGTCCGAACGCCTGATCCGTCAACTCGCGGAAGGCGACGTCGTGCTCGGTCGATTGTCGCGGATTGCGGTGGCGGCACGTTCGCCGGCGGCGCCGGCGCCCGCACCTGCACCGGTCCAGCAGGTGCCGGAGCCGCAGCGCGTCTCCGCCGCGAAGGCGGCGATGGCAGCGACCCAGGCTTTTGCTGAACGCAGGCGGGCGAACGGCATCGCTGCATGAGCGCATTTCGCGACATACGCGTGCTGCCGGTAGTGCTGGTGGCGGTGCTGGGGCTGGCGGTGCTGAAGTTCGCCGGCCTCGCCATCGATGGCGGCTATGTGTTCGACTACAATCCGAAGTCCACGCAGAAATCGTGGGCGCAGGAGTATCTCAACTTTCCATCCGGCAACCGCAATACGGCGGATGCCAACGATTTCGCCGGCGGCGATATCACCGGATCGGTGAGCGCCAAGCCGAAGGAAGCGCCGGCGGCCAAACCGCCGGAGACCACGCCGCCGGCCGGCGCGATCGTCGTGCCGGATCAGCCGAAGGTGGTGTCCGAATCCGAGCGCGCCATCCTCGAGCGTCTGCAGAGCCGCCGCCAGGAACTCGACGCGCGGGCGCGCGAGATCGACATTCGCGAGAATCTGCTGAAAGCCGCCGAGAGCCGCATCGCCGACCGCGTCAAGGAATTGAAGGAGACCGAGGCGCGCATCGTCACCAAGACGCATGAAAAGAACGAGGCCGACGCCGCGCGCTTCAAGGGACTGGTCACGACTTACGAGGCGATGAAGCCGAAAGACGCGGCGAAGGTATTCGACCGGCTGGAAATGCCGGTGCTTTATGAAATCGCTTCGCAGATCGCACCGCGCAAGATGTCGGACATTCTCGGCCAGATGACGCCGGAAGCCGCCGAGCGGCTGACGGTCGAACTGGCGCGCCGCGCCGGCGGCGAAAAGACCGCATCCGCCGTCGAACTGCCGAAGATCGAAGGCAAGCCGACCGCGCCGGATCGCTGACGGCGGTGTGCCGCTTCGCAAGATCAGGATACGCTCATGATTCTTCAGATCGTCACCCATCCTGTCACACAGCGCATGACACGTGAGGATTATCTCGCCGATGCGCGGCCGACGCTGGAGACGTGGCGACAGGAGTCCGACCTCGTCAGCAAATTCTACTGTGAGAATCCCGACGGGGCGCTGGTGGGCGTCTATCTCTGGAAATCCCGCGAGCGGGCCGAGGCGACGCATGACGCGGCCTGGGTCGAGAGCGTGTTTCGCAAGCGCGGCGTGCGCCCGATCATCGAATACAAGGAGGTCCGCATGATCCTCGACAACGACAGGGGCGCCGTGACCGAGTTCTGATGTCGTTCGAACCGGCATGTTGACGTTAACAAATCCTTATACGGCCCGACTTAGACTTAACCAGAGCGACTGGGGCGAAATTCAATCCGCTCCATGAGAACAGGATCCGAAGACGCTTGAGATGACGCGCATCGCTGCCCGGCATTCTTGGTTGCTCGCCCGTCGCTTTCGGGCCGCGGCCGCATGTCTTGCGATCTTCTCCGGTGTCATTCTGTCAACGTTGCCGGCCCATGCCGATCCGGTGCATGGCGAGGCCACGCTCGCAACCGAGAACGGTTACGCGCGGCTTGTCGTCAAGCTCGACGAGGACGTCGATTCCGAGGTGTCGGTCGCGGGCTCTATCCTGATCATCCGCTTCAAGCGCGCAGTGGACGTGCCGGTCGATCAACTGTCGGACGCGGTGCCGGACTATGTCGGCTCGGCGCGGCGCGATCCCGACGGCTCGGCGATCCGGCTCGCGCTGTCGCGCAAGGTGAAAATCAATTCGATGGTGGCAGGCGAGCGTCTGTTCGTCGATCTGTTGCCCGATAGCTGGAAGGGGATGCCGCCGGGCCTGCCGCAGGAGGTGGTGCGTGAATTGTCGGAGCGCGCCCGCGCCGCCGAGCGCGCTCTGCGGCAGCAGCAGGCCGCGAACGCACCGAAGCCGTTGCCGCCGGTGCGCGTGCGCGCCTCGGTGCAGCCGACATTCATTCGTTACGTGTTCGAACTGCCGGAGAACGCCGGCGTGTCGTCGTCGCTGGCGCCGCACAAGTTCTCGGTGCTGTTCGACAAGCCGCTCAAGTTCGACCTTGCGGATGCGGCGCTGGTGGCGCCGACCAATATCGGTGCGATCACGCAGCGCATCGACGGCGGCAATTCCATGGTCGATTTCGCCCTGATCGGCGACGTCGATGTCAAAGCTTTCCGTGAGGAAAAGAATTACGTCGTCGATGTCGGCGTGCAGCCGGCCGCTTTGCCGGTGATTCCGCCAAAGGCGTCGAAGGCCGCACCGGCCGCGCCGAAGAACGCGGCAGCGAAGCCGGCGAAGGCCAGCGAAGCGTTGCCGCAAGCCGCCGTTGCCACCAAGCCTGCCGTCGAAAGCGTAAAGGCAGTTGAAAAGGTTGCTGAGCCAAAGCCGAACCCACCGCCGGCAAGCGTTGCAGCGGCGGCATCTGCGCCCGCGACGGTCGAGCCGCCTGCAGCGCTACCCGCCGCCAGCCCGGCGGCATCCGCCGACAACGTGCCGGTGCAGGTTCAGCGCAGCAGCGACGGCGTGCGGCTGAATTTCGCGTTCGATGCGGCGACGCCCGCCGCGTTGTTTCGTCGTGCCGATGCGGTGTGGCTGGTGTTCGATTCCGCGCAGGCGCTCGATCTCGACGCGATCCGCCGCAACGCCAAGTCGGTGGTCGGCGATGTGAGCCGGATTGCGTTGCCGACCGGTCAGGCGATCCGGATGCGGTTGTTGCGGCCGCAACTGATCGGGCTGACCGGGGCCGATGACGATGCGAAGCCGGCCGCGAACGGGCAGCACTGGACGCTGACGTTTGCCGATACGTTGAAGACCTCGTCCGAGCCGCTGGAGGCACGGCGCAACGTGGCCGATCCACGGCGCGCCACCATCACGATTCCGCTGGAGGGCGCGGGCAAGCTGCATCGGCTGACCGATCCCGATGCCGGCGATACGCTGTTGGTGGTGACAGCAAAGCCGCCGGCGCGCGGCTTCATCAAGCGGCAGGACATGGTCGAACTGTCGGTGCTGGAATCGGTGCAGGGTGTCGTCGTGCGTCCGAAGGCCGACGACATCGCCGTGACGATCGCCGCCGACAGCGTGACGCTGACGCGGCCCGGCGGGCTGACATTGTCATCGGCGCGGATGCAGCCGGAGCGGGCGACCGCATCGGTGCGGCCGCTGTTCGATGACGCGGTGTGGCGCGACGATCGCGCGGCGGCGTTCCTCGACCGGCGTAACGCATTGATCGATGCGGCCGGCGTCGCTGCCGACGGTGTGGACAAGGTCGCGGCGCGGCTGGCGCTGGCACGCTTCTACATGGCCTGGGCGATGTACCCCGAGGCCAAGGGAGTACTCGACGTTTCGTTGAGCGAGGCGAAGCCCGGCACCGAGGATGCGACGACGCTGACCATGCACGCGCTGGCCAGCACCCTGATCGGACGGCCTGGACAGACGCTGAAGGATCTCGCAAACCCGGTCATCGGCAACAGCACCAATGCGCAATTGTGGAAGGCGCTCGCTTACGCGCGCCAGCAGAAATGGGCGGCAGCGCGCGAAGCCTTCAAGAATGCTGAGCTTGCGGTCGGGACGCTGCCGCTCGAATTGCAGCGCATCGTTCTGCTTGAGGCGATGCGCGCGTCGGTCGAAGTCAAGGATTATGCCGGTGCGGCCGCGCGCAGCGACGATCTCGATGCGGTCGGCGTAACCGGCGATATCGCGCCCGCGGTGGCGGTGATGCGCGGCCGCCTTGCGGAAGGTCTTGGGCAGGAGAAGACCGCGCTCCGCGATTACAAGATCGCGGTCGCCTCGCAGGATCGCATGGCCGCCGCCGAAGGCAAATTGCTGGAGATTGATTTGCGCCAGAAACGCAACGAGATCTCCGCCGAGGATGCGCTGAACGAACTCGAAACGCTGTCGGCGCTGTGGCGCGGCGACGGCATCGAGGTGCGCACCTTGCAGCAGCTTGCGCATCTCTATTCGGATGCCGGCCGCTATCCGGAGTCGCTCGCGGCCAGCAAGACCGCGACGCGCCTGCAACCCAATTCCGAAGCCGCGCGGCTGACGCAGGATGAAGCGTCGGCGCTGTTCGCCCAGCTTTTCCTCAGCCCCAAGGGCGATGACATGTCGCCCATCGATGCGCTGGCGACGTTCTATGACTATCGCGAATTGACCCCGATCGGCCGGCGCGGCGACGAGATGATCCGCCGGCTGGCGGATCGCCTGATCGGCGTCGATCTGCTTGGGCAGGCGGCTGAACTGTTGCAGTACCAGATCGATCACCGGCTCGAGGGCGCCGGACGGGCGCAGGTCGCGGCGCGTCTCGCCATGGTCTACCTGATGAACCACAAGCCGGATCGCGCCATCACCGCGTTGCGCGCGACACGCATCGCCGATCTCGCCGGCGAATTGCGTCAGCAGCGGCTTCTGCTGGAGGCGCGCGCGCAAAGCGATGTCGGCCGCCGCGATCTCGCGCTGGAGATCATTGCCAACATGTCGGGTCGCGAAGCGATCCGGCTGCGTTCGGATATCTATTGGGCGGCGCGGCGCTGGCGCGAGTCGGCCGAGCAGATCGAACTCTACTACGGCGAACGCTGGCGCAACTTCAAACCGCTCGATACGGTCGAGAAGGGCGATATCATCCGGGCGACCATCGGTTATGCGCTGGCCGACGATGCGTTGGGCCTCGCGCGCTTCCGCGAGAAGTATGCACCGCTGATGGCGGGCGAAGCGGATCGCGCAGCATTCGACATGGCGAGCAAGCCGGCCTCCGCCAACAATGCCGATCTGGTCAAGCTTGCCAAGATGGCCGGCAGCGTCGATACGCTCGACGGCTTCCTGCGCGAGATGCAGGCGCGTTTTCCGGACGCCATCGCCAAGGCCGCGCTGCCGCCGGCCACCCCCGCGGTGGATACGGCGCCGACCGGCAGCCTGCCGGCGATCGTCGGCACCAAGCGGGCGGATGCCGCGAACTAAGCGATTACCCGCTGCCGTAACTCTGCACCAACGAGCCCGCGACCAGCGACCAGCCGTCCACCAGTACGAAGAAGATCAGCTTGAACGGCAGCGACACCACGACGGGCGGCAGCATCATCATGCCCATCGACATCAGCACCGACGCCACCACCAGATCGATGATCAGGAACGGCAGGAACAGCAGGAAGCCGATCTCGAACGCGCGCTTTAACTCGGAAATCATGAAGGCCGGCACCAGGATGCGCAGCGACAGGTCTTCCGGTGTTGCCGGGATCGGCTCGCCGGACAGGTCCATGAACAGCTTGAGGTCCTTCTCGCGCACGTTCTTCTGCATGAAGCCGCGCAATGGCACCGATGCGCGCTGCATCGCTTCCTCGACGGTGATCTGGTTGGCGACCAGCGGCTTGATGCCGTCGTCGTAGGATTTTTGCAGCACCGGTCCCATCACGAACGCGGTCAGGAACAACGCGAGCGCGATGATGACTGAGTTCGGTGGTGCGGTGGCGGTGCCGAGCGCGGTGCGCAACAGCGACAGCACGACGACGATGCGGGTGAACGACGTCATCATGATCAGGATCGACGGCGCGACCGACAGCACCGTCAGCAGCGCGATCAACTGGATCGCGCGCTCGGTCACGCCGCCGTTGCCGCCGCCGAGATTGATGCTGATGTCCTGCGCGAACGCCGGATCGACCAGCGATCCGGCGGCGAGAATGACAGCGAATAATAAAACTCTACGCGGGTTGGTCGCCGATCTCACGAAGGCGTCTTCGGGCGTCCGAGCAGGGACGCCATTTCGTCTTCGAGATTCTCGAAGTCACCCTTGGGCCGGCTGGGCGGAGTGACCTCCGGCGCCGGCGTGGCCGAACCGCTTGGCGCGGGTTCGACGGAGACGCGCGGCGCGGGCCGGACAGCGGGCGCTTCCGGCGCAACGGGAGGCGCGTTGGTTTGCGGCTCGGCCGAGGCCGGTCGAGCTTCGCCGGCGGGGCGGCGCAGCGCCGCTTCCAGCCGCTTCGCCATCTCGGCGAGGTTCTGATCGGCGGTCGCCAGATCCGATGGCGGCGCGGGCGGCGGCGTCGGAGCAGCCACCGCCGGCTCGGGTGTGCGGACCGGCGGCACCTTGACGGATGTAGGGGACTCGGTCGGGCGCAGCGGCGGCCGGGGCAGCATGGGTTCGCTGCGCGGCGCGCGCAGGTCAGGCCGCGGTTCGGGCCGGGTCACTGGTTCCGACGAAATGGTTGCCAGCGGATCGTGGCGGCGCTCGGGAAGCGGCGGAGGTGGCGGCGGCGCGGCGGGGCGGCGCAACTCATCCGCGAAAGATGGCCGGGCCGGGCGCGAAGGGGGCTCCGGCAGCGACGGTTCGACAGGCTCCATGCGGTCGTGGCCGGCGTCGTCCTCCGGGAACGGGCTGAGGCGCGGAGAAGCGTCGGCGCGCGGCGCGGCCTGATCGCGGGCCGGCATCGCCCGGACGATATTCTGCTCGACCACGACATCGCTCGGGCCGCCGATCATCAGGAGGTGCTCGACATTATCGCGGCGAACCAGCACCAGCCGCCGGCGTCCGTCGACGGCGGCGGCATCGATCACCGCCAGTCGCGGCATCCGGCCCCGGCCAGCGCCGCCACCAAGCCGATTGCCGGCAAACCGGCGCACCAGCCAGGCCACGACGCCGATCAGCACCAGGACGGCCACGAATGCGATAAAGAATGTCAGCGGTGTCTGCATTGATCGATCCCCGGCGCAACCGGCGGTTCCTCAGAATCGCCGTCTGCTGAAGCCCCACGATACAACAAATAGCGAACGGGGCGTGAGTCGGTCGCTATCGGTTAATGTCCCCGGGCAACAATTGCCCGCCCGCACCCCTCTTAACCCAAGATAACGTCAACCAAAACGGGTTTCGAAGGCATCCGTTCCTTCGCCGGTCGATCGGCGACGCCCGCATTTTTGTCGTTGGCGGTGTCCGCGACCGGGAAGGGCCTGACAACCCTTGGTTAAAAGTCGTTAGTAATTTCGGAAGTGACGTTAACCCGTCGTTAACCATGGCACGGCAAATTCTGCCTACCTGCGATCGCAGGGCGAGGACCAGGACGATGGCCATCAACGATCTTCCGATGCTCGCCGCATTGCGGGCCAAGATGCAGTGGCATCAGGAGCGGCAACGCGTGCTGGCCGAGAACATCGCCAATTCCGACACGCCGAATTTCCAGCCGCGCGATCTGGTGGAGCCGAAATTCGATGCCAACGGCCTGCGTCCGCCGGGCGCACCCATGGGCACCCTGCCGATGGCGCGCACCAGCACCGCTCACATGGCCGCCGTGGGCGGCGGACCGAGCTTCCCGCAGGATCGCAAGGGTGGCTACGAGACCCGCCCCGCCGGCAACGCCGTCAATCTGGAAGACCAGATGCTGAAGGTCTCGGCCAACCAGATGGATTATGCCGCGGTTACCACGCTCTACAGCCGCAGCCTCAACTTGTTGAAGACCGCAATCGGCAAGCGCTGATCGCGGCCGCAGCCTTAAGGACGTTCTGTCATGGCAGACGAGGGAATGGACTTCATCCGGTCGATGAGCATCGCGACCTCCGGGTTGCGCGCACAGGCTGGCCGCATGCGGGTGATTTCGGAAAACATTGCCAACGCCGACTCCACCGCGCAGACGGCGGGCGGCGATCCCTATCGCCGCAAGGTGCCGACATTTTCATCGACGCTCGATCGCTCGCTCGATGCGCGCGTGGTGTCGCTCGGCCGCATTCGCCCGGACAATTCAAGTTTCCGCGTCAAGCACGAGCCCGGCAACCCGGCCGCCGACGCCAGCGGCAACGTGAAGTATCCCAACGTCAATACAGTGATCGAAATGACCGACATGCGCGACGCGCAGCGGTCCTACGAAGCCAATCTCAACATCATCAGCGCCACGCGGCGAATGATCCAACGCACCCTCGACATCCTCAAAGCCTGATTCCAATCTTTAAGGAGCCATCGCCATGGCATCGCCGACCACTGCCGCCAACGCCTATGCCAGCCTCGCCCGGATGATGTCCGAGGGCGCGTCCGGCGCCGCCAAGAGTTCGGATGCAAACGGCCCTTCGTTCGGCGCACTATTGAAGGACGCGATCGGCAGCGTGATGGATGCCGGGCGCAAGTCCGACGCGCAGACCGTGGCGATGGCCAACGGCAAGGCCAACGTCATGGATGTGGTGACGGCGGTGGCCGAAACCGACGTTGCCGTCTCGACGCTGGTGTCGGTGCGCGACCGGGTGATCCAGTCCTACGAAGACATCATGCGGATGCCGATCTGATATTTCGCCTCGCGCCTCTCTCACCTGGAAAGATTATCCGATGACCGGAGCTGAAACCCTCGACGTCGCGCGCGATGCGATCTGGACCATCGTCATCGTATCGGCGCCCCTGCTGGTGGTCGGCCTGCTGGTCGGCGTCGCGATTTCGTTGGTGCAGGCGCTGACGCAAATCCAGGAACAGACGCTGGTGTTCGTACCCAAGATCATCGCCATGCTGGTGACCTTGGTGCTGGCACTGCCATTCATGGCGGATGCCCTGCACGCCGAGATGATGCGGATTTCATCGCGAATCATCGGAGGGTAGGCCATGTTGCGCGCATGCGCGTCGACCTTTCGTTCCTGCCGGCCTATGCCGCCGCCTTCATGCTGGTGTTTGCCCGCATCGGCGCGATGGTGATGCTGCTGCCGACCTTGGGCGAAGTGAACATCCCGGTGCGGATCAAGCTCGGGATCGCGCTGCTGCTGACCGTCATCATCCTGCCGCTGCATCGCGCCGCGTTTCACGTCGACATGCAGTCGATGGCGCCGATGGCGGTGCTGATGGTGCAGGAAATCTTCATCGGCATCGTGCTCGGCGCCACCGCACGGGTGACGGTGTCGGCGCTGCAGGTGGCAGGTTTTATCATCGCGCAACAATTGGGGCTTGGATTCGTCACTGCCGTTGACCCGACCCAGGGCCAGCAGGGCGTGCTGATCGGCAACTTTCTCGCGCTGCTCGGGGTGACCTTCCTGTTCGCGACCGACAGTCATTACCTGGTGATCGCCGCGCTCAGCGAGAGCTACAACATCTTCGCACCGGGCGCGCTGATGCCGAGCGGCGACGTCGCAGCGCTTGCGGTGCGCGCTTTTGCCGGGGCCTTCAAGGTCGGCGTGCAACTTGCCGCGCCGTTCCTGATCTTCGGTCTGGTGTTCAATATCGGGCTCGGCATCCTGGCGAGGCTCATGCCGCAGATGCAGGTCTATTTCGTCGGCGTGCCGCTCTCCATCATGTTCGGGCTTCTGATCCTGCTCATCGTGATTGCCGCGATGATGGGCGTGTTTCTCGATTACTTCACCGGCATCATGCACGACCTGACGCCCCGGAGATGATCTGACGTGTCCGACGAGAATGACGGCGCAGAGAAAACAGAAGACCCGACCCAAAAACGGTTGGACGATGCCCTTGAACGCGGCGACGTAGCCAAGAGCCAGGAGGTCAACACATGGTTCATGATCGCCGGTGCGGCGCTGGTGCTGACCGCGTTTTCGGGATCGATCGGCAACGGACTACAGAATCCGCTGCGCAATTTGATTGCCAATTCATGGATGATCCGTGTCGACGGCCCAAGCCTGCTGGCCCTGGTCCGCGATCTCGAATACGTGCTGATCGTTGCGCTCGGCGTGCCACTTCTGCTGCTGGCGTTGGCAGCGATTGCCGGCAACATGGTGCAGCACCGGCTGGTGTGGTCGGGGGAATCGCTTAAACCCAAACTCAGCAAGCTGTCGCCGCTGGCGGGTGCCAAGCGCATCTTCGGCAAGCAGGCGGCGGCGAATTTCGCCAAGGGTCTGTTCAAGGTGATCGCGCTCGGCGCGGTGATGACCATGGTGTTGTGGCCGGATCGTTTCCGCCTCGACGGCATGGTGCGCTCCGACCCCGCGACCATCATCGGCACGACAACGGAACTGACGCAGCATCTGCTGACCGCGACGGTGGCGATGCTGGCGCTGGTCGCCATCGCCGATTACTTCTTCCAGTACCGGCAGTGGTTCGAAAAGCAGAAAATGTCGCTGCAGGAGTTGAAGGAGGAGTTCAAGCAATCTGAAGGCGACCCGCATATCAAGGGGCGCATTCGCCAGTTGCGCCACGCCCGCATGAAGAAGCGGATGATGGCCGCCGTTCCCAGGGCCTCGGTGATTATCACCAACCCGACCCACTATTCGGTCGCGCTGCAATACGATCGAGGCATGGCGGCACCGATCTGCGTGGCCAAGGGCGTCGATGTGATGGCGTTCAAGATCAGGGAGGTGGCGAAGGAACACGACATTCCGATCGTCGAGAACGTGCCGCTGGCGCGCGCGCTCTATGCCACGGTGGACATCGATGACGAGATTCCGGTGGAGCACTACCATGCGGTGGCGGAGATCATCGGCTACGTCATGGGCCTGAAACGCGGTCTGTCCGGGCGGCCGACGTGAGCGGGCTGGAACGGTGGCGGCCGGGAACCGCGCGCAATCGCGGGGATAGCTGTATGATGCGCTTGCGCGCGGAGGGTCGATTCGGGCACTCAGGTTCGGCTTTCGCGCTTACGATTCCAACGCATAGGTTGCGCGCCGTTTCATGACCTCTACATCGGACCATTCGCCGTTGCCCAATTCCACGCGGGCCCAAGGGACCGATCGAGGGGTGGATCGGGAGCCGGCCGGTCGCAGCGGCAGTATCATTCTGGTGCTGCTGGTCGCGGGTGTGATCGTCGCGGCGGCGGTTGGCTTCATGGTGCTCGGCAAGAGCCAGGCCCAGCCCTATATCCTCGGCCTGCTGGCAATACTGGCGATGGTCGGCCTGTTCGGCCTGTTCGCCTTCGCGGCGGGATTGATCAAGATCGCTGATCGTGCCGTCGACAATCCGATCATGCGGCCGATTGCGGATCACGCTTTCGACGGCCTTGCGGTGACCGATTCCCGCGGCTACGTGGTCTATTCCAATCTGGCCTATCGCGCGCTGACAGGTGCGACCTCGGCACAGGACGTGCGGCCGGTGGAGCGGGTGTTCATCGGCAACCCCGACGTCTCCGAAGCGGTGTTCCGTTTGCTCAAGGCTTCGCGCGAAGGCAAGCGGCTGCAGGAGGAGGTGCGCGTCGCCGGCACCGACGGCGGCCCTGGCCGCTGGTTGCGGATGCGCGTGCGTCCGCTCGACGACAGCAAGCGCAACGCGAAATTGTCGGTCTGGTCGATTGCCGACATCACGCGCGACCGCGAGCGTCAGGAAGACGTGTTCCAGGAACTGCAGCACGCCATCGAATATCTCGATCATGCGCCGTGCGGTTTCTTCTCGGTCGATCCGAAGAGCGAACTGGTCTACGTCAACGCCACGCTGGCGAATTGGCTCGATCACGATCTGGCCGAGATCGGCTCCGGCGGATTGAAGCTGAGCGATATCGTCTCGGGTGACGGCGCTGCGCTGCTGACCTCGATCGTGCCGGCGCCTGGCGAGGTCAAGACCGAAGTCTTCGACGTCGATCTGCGGATGCGCAACGGCCGTACCATGCCAGCGCGGCTTTATCACAAGCTCGCCTTCGGCGCCGACGGCACGCCGGGCGCGTCGCGCACGCTGGTGATCAGTCTGGCGCGCAACGAACGCTCCGATCCGCAGCGCACCGCCGACGTGCGCTTCATGCGCTTCTTCGATCACACGCCGATGGCCATCGCCACCGTGGACAAGGCCGGTGCCATCGTGCGCGCCAATGCGCGCTTCGCCAAGCTGGCGCAGGGGTTGAAGCCCGGTTCGACCAACAGCGCCTCGATCCTTGACGCCGTCAACGAGCGTGATCGTCCGGCGCTGGCCGCCGCGATCGCCATGGCGGCGGAAGGCCACGGCGATATCGCGCCGGTGGAAGCTGCACTCGACAGCGCGCAGGAGCGCTGGGGTGAGTTCTTCGTCACCGGCGTCAGCGAGCCGGGCGATGCCGAAGCGGCCATCGTCTATCTGCTGGAAACCACCGCGAAGCGATCGCTGGAGAACCAGTTTGCGCAATCGCAGAAGATGCAGGCGGTGGGGCAGCTCGCCGGCGGCATCGCGCACGATTTCAACAACGTGCTCTCCGCCATCATGATGGCGAACGATTTCCTGTTGAACGCGCACAAGCCGACCGATCCGTCGTTCCAGGACATCATGCAGATCAAGCAGAACGCCACCCGCGCCGCGACCCTGGTGCGGCAGTTGCTGGCGTTCTCGCGGCGGCAGACGTTGCGGCCGCAAGTGCTGCATCTCGGCGACTCGCTGTCGGATCTGACGATGCTGCTGCGCCGGTTGATCGGCGAGAAGGTGAAACTCGATCTCGTGCACGGCCGCGACCTGTGGCCGGTGAAGGTCGACGTCTCGCAATTCGAGCAGGTGATCGTCAATCTCGCCGTCAACGCGCGCGATGCGATGCCCGACGGCGGCAAGCTCACCGTGCGCACCGCCAATGTGTCGACGCAGGACGTGGAGCGGCTTTCCTACAAGGGGATGCCCGCGGCCGATTATGTGAAGATCGAGGTCGGCGACACCGGTACCGGCATTCCGGCCGATCTCGTCGACAAAATTTTCGAGCCGTTCTTCTCGACCAAGGAAGTCGGCAAGGGCACCGGCCTTGGCCTCTCGACGGTGTATGGCATCGTCAAGCAGACTGGCGGTTTCGTCTATGTCGAGTCCGAACTGGACAAGGGAACCTCGTTCCTGATCTTCCTGCCGCGCCACTATCCCGAGAAGGACGTGGTACCGGAAACGCCGATCGTCGCTTCCGACGCCGCGAAGCCGTCGCAGTCGTCGCCTGCCGACGCCAAGCCGGCCGCGCAGGACATGACCGGGCAGGGCACCATCCTGCTGGTGGAGGATGAGGAAGGGCTTCGCGGATTGAACGCGCGGGGGCTGCGTTCGCGCGGTTACAACGTGATCGAGGCCGCCAACGGCGTCGAGGCGCTGGAGGCGCTCGAGGAGAACGAAGGCGGCGTCGATTTGGTGGTGTCCGACGTGGTGATGCCGGAGATGGACGGGCCGACCTTGCTGACCTCGATGCGCAGCCGCGATCCCGACATCAAGGTGATCTTCGTGTCCGGCTATGCCGAGGATGCGTTCGCCAAGAGCCTGCCGGAGAACCAGCAGTTCGCGTTCCTGCCGAAGCCATTCTCGCTCAGCCAGTTGGTGGCCGCCGTCAAGGAAACCATGGCGGGGCAGTAAGGTCGCTTGCGGCGAATTGTGGACAAGCCGCCGCGACCGAGCGCCGCACGGTTGCGACGCCATGGGGACTTCTCTTTTCCCGGTCATTCCCCACTTTATGCAGAACTGCCCCGATTCCGGGGAGTGAGGAAACAACCGATGACATTTCTTCGACGCCCACGTGGTATCGTCCAGACACTGGCCCTTGCCGTCGCATTGGCGTTCCCGTTGATGGTAATCGCGATTTCGGCCGCGGATGCGCGCGCCGGCCGTGGCGGCAGTGTGGGGTCGCGCGGGTCGCGCACCTTCTCCGCGCCCGCGACCACCACCACCGCGCCGAACGCGGCGCAGCCGTTCAACCGCACCATGACGCAGCCCGGCACCACCGCGCCGCGCGGGGCACCGGCGGCCGGCAATGCGGCCCGTCCCGGCATGGGCATGATGGGCGGTCTCATGGCCGGCCTGCTCGGCGCCGGCCTGCTCGGCATGTTGTTCGGCGGTGGCCTGTTCAGCGGCCTCGGCAGCCTGTCGTCGTTCTTCGGCCTGTTGCTGCAGATCGTCATCATCGTGATGGTGGTGCGGTTCGCGATGTCCTGGTGGCGTCGTCGCAACGGTAGCGCAGCCGCCTATGAAGGCCCCGCGAATGGCCCCGCACCGGCAGGTGGTCCGCAGACCAATCTCCGCAATGGTCTCGGCGGCCTTGGCTCGGGCCTCGGTGCTGGTGCGGCTGGCGGCGGCTTCGGTCTTGGCGCCGGCGCGGCGGCTTCGGCTCCGCTGGAGATCAAGCCCGACGACTATGAGGCATTCGAGCGACTGCTCAGCGACATCCAGGCCGCATGGTCGAACGAGGATGTCGAGAAGCTCCACAAGCTGGCGACCCCGGAAATAGTGTCCTACTTCAGCGAGGATCTCGCCGCCAACAAGCAGCAGGGCGTGGTCAACAAGACTACCGACGTCAAGCTGTTGCAGGGCGACCTTGCGGAAGCATGGCGTGAAGGCGTCACCGACTACGCGACGGTGGCGATGCGCTTCAGCCTGGTCGATAAGACCACCGACCGCGCCAGCGGCAAGGTCGTCGACGGCAGCGACCAGCCTGTGGAAGCGACCGAGGTGTGGACCTTCACCCGCCGTCCGGGCGAAGGCTGGGAGCTGAGCGCGATCCAGCAGACATGATGCGGCGTGCAACCATTTGAACCGAAGGGCGTTGTGGCGAAAGTCGCAACGCCCTTTTTCGTTGTGAAGGTCGGATAGCAAATCGAACGGAATATTCGGCGCGGTGAGGGGTTTCCGATTGTCGCGTTTCCAGTTTCGGATGGTCGAGGCCGGGCGTCGTTAGCTTCAACACCAGCAATTTGAACACCAGCAACCAAACGGGGAGTTCGATGTCAGTGACACTTACCAATGCGTGGCGAACGGGTCTTTGCGCGGCGGCCGCGCTGGCGTTTTCCATCGCGTCTTTGCCGGCGCAGGCGCAAAATGCCAATACGAGTTTCTTCATCACCAGCAGCGGTATCGGCAACGGCGGGAACCTCGGCGGTCTCGCAGGTGCCGACAACTGGTGCCAGCAACTGGCGCAGGCGGCGGGCGCCGGAGCCAAGACCTGGCGTGCCTATCTGTCGACCCAGGCCGAGGACGGCAAGCCGGCGGTGAATGCGAAGGATCGCATCGGCAAGGGCCCGTGGCAGAACGCCAAGGGCGAGGTGATCGCCAAGGACGTCGCCGATCTTCATGGCGCCAGCAACAATCTGACCAAGCAGACGGCGCTGAACGAGAAGGGCGAGGTCATCAACGGCCGCGGCGACAAGCCGAACCGCCACGACATCCTGACCGGATCGCAGGCTGATGGCACCGCCTTCCCGGCGGGCGAGGACCGCACCTGCAAGAACTGGACGAGCAGCACGCAGGGCACGGCGATGGTCGGCCACTCCGATCGCATGGGGCTCAACGAGGAGCCCCCGGCGAAATCCTGGAACATGTCGCACCCCTCGCGCGGACCGGACGGCGGCTGTTCGCAGGCGGACCTGCGTTCGACCGGCGGCGACGGCCTGCTGTATTGCTTCGCGGCGAACTGAGCCTTTTCGACCGCGTTGGTCTATCCTCCATGCGCTCGCGGATCGCGAGCGGGATGCGGGGGAGGAAGGCGGATGG
>JAEWIX010000097.1 GCA_023386885.1 Pseudomonadota bacterium | reverse complement strand
CGGGGGGGGGGGGGGGGCCCGCCCGCGGCCGAGCCGGAGCCGACCGGACCCGATGCCGCGCATCTGAAAGCGCAGGAGCGCTTTCTGAAGGACGGCAAGAAATTGTCCGACCCGGAGAAGTTCAAGCGCGAGCAGCATCCGTTCGATGCCTACGAGCGATTGAAGGCGCAGGCGCGCGACAACGTCGCGCCGCCGCCGCCGGATAATTTTCGCTGGCGCTACTACGGCATGTTCTACGTCGCGCCGGCGCAGGCCTCGTATATGTGCCGGCTGCGGATTCCGAATGGCATTCTCAGAGCGCATCAGTTCGCCGGCCTTGCCGATCTCGCCGAGCGTTACGGCGGCGGCTACGCCCACATCACCACGCGCGCCAATCTCCAGATCCGCGAGATCGAGCCGAAGAACACCGTGCCGATGATCGAGGGCATCACCGACCTCGGCCTGTGTTCGCGCGGCTCCGGCGCCGATAACATCCGCAACGTCACCGGCACGCCGAGCGCCGGCATCGATCCGCGCGAGCTGCTCGACACGCGGCCCTACGCGCGCGAGTGGCACTTCCACATTCTCAACGACCGTTCGCTGATCGGCCTGCCGCGCAAGTTCAACGTCGCCTTCGACGGGGCGGGCACCATTCCGGTGCTGGAGGACACCAACGACATCGCGTTCGCGGCCGTCGAGGTGAAGGACGGCTTCGGCGTGGAGCCCGGCGTGTGGTTTCGGCTGGCGCTCGGCGGCATCACCGGCCACAAGGATTTCGCCCGCGACACCGGCGTGATCGTCAAGCCGAGTGACGCGACCATGGTGGCCGACGCCATCGTGCGCGTGTTTATCGAACACGGCGACCGCACCAATCGCCTGAAGGCGCGATTGAAGTACGTGCTCGACACGATGGGCTTCGACGCCTTCCTGAAGGAGGTCGAAGCGCGTTACGGCGCGCCGCTGACGCGCGTGCCTCACGAAGCCATCGCGCCGCGCCCGGCCTTCGACCGCAGCGCGCATATCGGCGTGCATCCGCAAAAGCAGCCGGGGCTGAACTGGATCGGCGTGGTGCTGCCGCTCGGCAAGCTCACCTGCGATCAGATGCGCGGGCTCGCCAGGATCGCGCAGGATCTCGGTGACGGCGATATCCGGCTCACGGTGTGGCAGAACCTTCTGATCTCCGGTGTGACGGATTCCAACGTCGCGCTGGCGACGGCAGCCGTCGATGCGCTGGGACTGGCGACAACCGCGTCGCCGATCCGTGCGGGGCTCGTCGCCTGCACCGGCAATGCCGGCTGCAAGTTCGCGGCCTCCGACACCAAGCGGCATGGCGATGCCATCGCGTCGTGGTGTGAAACGCGGGTTGCGATGGATACGCCGCTCAACATCCATCTTACCGGTTGCCATCACTCCTGCGCGCAGCACTACATCGGGGACATCGGCCTGCTGGCGGCGAAGCTCTCGACCAACGACGAGGGCGACACGGTGGAAGGCTATCACCTCACCACCGGCGGCGGCTTCGGCCCCGATGCCGGGATCGGGCAGGAGGTCTATCGCGACATCAAGGCCGACGACGCGCCGCAAGTCGTCGAACGTTTGCTGCGCGCTTACATGAGCAACCGCGTTTCACCCGAGGAAACCTTCGTCCAGTTCTCCCGCCGCCACGATGCCGACGCGCTACGGCGGCTGGCCGACGCCGAGGTGACATCATGAACCAGACGACACCGACGATGCGATTACAGGTTGTTCCGGAAACCGCGCCGTTCTCCGACGAACAGCGCGCCTGGCTCAACGGCTTTCTGGTCGGCGCGTTGCAACTCGACGGCAACGTGCCGCTGTCGCCGGAGCAGAATGCGGCGATGGTCGGCGCGATCGTGGCCGCCGATGATGACGACGGCGCGCCGTGGCACGATCAGACCATGTCGATTGGCGAGCGTATGAAGCTCGCCGAAGGTAAGCCCTTGCGGCGGCGCATGATGGCGGCGATGGCGCAGCAGGATTGCGGCCAGTGCGGTTACAATTGCCATGATTATGCCGACGCGCTGGCAGCGCGCACCGAGGAGCGCATCAATCTCTGCGTTCCGGGCGGCAAGGAGACCGCGCGGATGCTGAAAGCGCTGCACGCCGAACTCGACGCCGCGCCGGTGGCGAAGGCCGCGCTCGCCGCTGTCGCGTCGGTTACGACGGCAGCGCCGGTCGGCGCGCCGGGACGCTCGCGCGACAATCCGGCGGTGGCGACGTTGCTGTCGCGCCGCCTGCTCAACAAGCCGGGTTCGGAAAAAGAGACGTGGCATATCGAGTTCGATCTGTCGCAAGGCGCACTCGATTATGTCGTGGGCGATTCCTTCGGCGTGTTTCCACGTAACGATCTCGGCCTGGTCGATCAGGTGATCGCGGTGCTCGGTGCGTCGCACGCGACGCAGGTGAACGGCAAGGCGTTGCGCGACGTGTTGCGCGACGACGTGTCGCTGTCGCCGGCGCCGGACAAGCTGTTCGAGCTGCTGTCGTTCGTCAGCGGCGGCGCGCTGCGCGAGAAGGCGCGAGCGCTGGCGCAGGGCGACGATCCCGACGGCGACGCCGCGCATCTCGACGTGCTGGCGACGTTGCAGAAGTTCATGGGCGTGCGGCCGCATCCGGAAGCCTTCGTCGAGGCGCTCGATCCGTTGCAGCCGCGGCTCTATTCGATCTCGTCGTCGCACAACGCCGCGCCGGGGCGGCTGTCGCTCACCGTCGATACCGTGCGTTACGTGATCGGCCGGCGCGGGCGTCTCGGCGTTGCGTCCACCTATCTCGCGGAGCGCGCCGCCATCGGCGACGAGGTGCGCGTCTATGTGCAGAAGGCGCACGGCTTCGCGCTGCCGGAGAACACTAACACGCCGATCATCATGATCGGTCCCGGCACCGGCGTCGCGCCGTTCCGCGCATTTCTGCAGGATCGCGACGCGACCAAGGCGGGTGGCCGCAACTGGCTGTTCTTCGGGCATCAGCGTCGCGATTGCGATTTCTTCTATGCCGACGAACTGAACGCGATGAAGGTGTCTGGATTATTGACGCGCCTGTCGCTGGCGTGGTCGCGCGACGGCGACGCGAAATTCTACGTGCAGGATCGGATGCGCGAAGTCGGCCGCGAACTCTGGAACTGGCTCGCGGACGGCGCGCATGTCTACGTCTGCGGTGACGCCAAGCGGATGGCCAAGGATGTCGAGCGCGCGCTGGTCGATATCGTCGCGCAATTCGGCGTGCGTTCCACCGACGAGGCGATCGCCTTCGTCGCCGATCTGAAGCGGAAGGGGCGGTATCAGCAGGATGTATACTGACGGTATTTGGGGTGCGCGACGGCTTTTGGATGGTCGACGTCCTCAGAATCACGACGAATAAATCCATCGTCATTTGCGATGGCGGGAGAATAGTCATTTCCACTTCAGGCGCCTGAAAACACGCCTATCGCTATTTTTTCGAGGTGGTTGCGGTTCCATGTGTCAGCGCTTCATTATCCTGTTCCAAGATAGTGGAGCCTGACGATGCGCGATTCCGAAACCCGACGATCCGTTCCCGTGCGTGAACTGGTCTCGCGCGTGGAGACCCGGATTCATGCCGTGGCGCTAGGCGGTGCTTTTATCCTGATTGCCGCCGTGCTGTTTGGCACGCTGACTTATCGGCCTTTTTGAATGCGAACGTGACGACTGCCGATCTCAGCTATCTCGCGCTGAACGGCTTCACCTCGATGCCGTTGTCCTTCAACGCCTGACGCACCGCGCGGGCGATGTCGACGGCGCCGGGCGTGTCGCCGTGGATGCACACCGTGTCGATCTGCGCCTTGATGACCTTGCCGGTGATCGACACCACCGCGCGATCCTGCACCATGCGCACCACGCGTTGCGCGATCTCGTTGGCGTCATGCAGCACCGCACCTAGCTTCCGGCGCGAGACGAGGTTGGCGTCGTCCTCATAGGCGCGGTCGGCGAACACCTCGTGCGCCAGCGGCAGTCCGGCGGCTTCGCCGGCTTTCAGTAATTTGCTGTTGGCCAACACGACGAAGGTCAGGTTGCGGTCCACCGCCTTGATCGCGGACGCAATCGCGCGCGCGGTCATGTCGTCCTCGCAGGCGACGTTGGAGAGTGCGCCGTGCGCCTTCACATGCGTCACCTTGTGGCCGGCGAGCGCGGCCACCGCTTGCAACGCACCGATCTGATAGGCGACGAGGTTTTCGATTTCGGAAGAGGTGAGCCCCGCCACCGGGCGGCGCCCAAAACCGTGCAGATCGCGATAGCCCGGATGCGCACCGATGGCGACGCCGCGCGCTTTCGCCAGTTCCGCCGTCTTGCGCATGATGTCGGGATCGCCGGCGTGAAAACCGCAAGCGATGTTGACGCTCGAGGCGAGGCCGAGCATGGCGTTGTCGTCGCCCATCTGCCACGCGCCGAACCCTTCGCCGAGGTCGCAGTTGAGATCGATGCTCATGATGTCGTTCCCCGCTGGTTGATTTCAGGGTTGTTGGTCTTGCCGAGGCTCGCTCTGCCACGTTCCGGCATCGACGGCGTTCACCGCGCTGCCGGCGACGTTGGCATTCTGCAACGCCGCGACGTTGAATTCAAAGTGCGCGACATCGACCATGCGCGCGGGCAGGTCGTGCAACAGCGCTGCGAAAGCGATGGCCGCGCGCCGCGCCTCAACGACACTCACGGCCGCAAAACGGAACGGCCGTCCCGGCGGCATCTGCGCGAAGCGGCCGAAATCGGCGCCGATCACGGTTGCGATCTTGGGATAGCCGCCGCTGGTGCCGCGATCCGGCATCAGCACGATGGGCTGGCCGTTGCCCGGCACCTGAATGCTGCCGTTGACGGTGCCGTCGGAGACGATGTTATGGCCGTGCTGGTGACGGATGACCGGACCTTGCAGGCGATAGCCCATGCGGTCGCTGGTCGGTGAGATCGTCCAGGTACCGTCGAGAAAGGTTTTGACTGCGTCGCCGAATTCGTCGTCCTGCGGGCCGAGCACGACGCGGATCGGATCGGGGGAGGGTGGTCGCAACGGGAGCGCGTGTTCGGTGCGTTCGGTCGCCGCGCGCACATCGAGATGATCGCCGCTCTGCAACGGGCGGGGCACCGGGCTGCCGAGCCCGGCACGCGCGTTGACCGAAAGACTGCCGAACGCGGCTTCGCCTTCAATCCCGCCCTCGATAGCGAGATAGCTGAACACGCCCTCGCGCGCCGCGCCCAGCAGCAGCCGTTCGCCGGGCATCAAGGTCGCGGATTGATTGAGCGGCAGCATGCGGTCGTCGTCGATCTTGATGCTGCGCGATGCGCCCGTGACCGCGATGCGGATCGGGCCGCCCTCGGCGGTGAAGGTCGCGCCGAACGGGCCGAGTTCGATGGCGGCGGTGAACGGCGGATTGCCGGCGAGGGCGTTCGCCGTCGCCAGCGCCAGGCGATCGATCGCGCCGCTCGGCGTCAGGCCGTAGCGTTGCGCGCCGAAGCGGCCGGCGTCCTGCACCGAGGTCGCGGGTCCGACCATGGTGACGACGAGCCGGCTCATGACGCGGCCAACTCCGCGACGATATCGCCATGCTCGGCGGCGCGATCCATTTCGGCAAACGTCTGCGCATCGACGGCATAAAAATTCAGCGTGTCGCCGGGCTCCAGCAGGAACACCGGATCGCGATGAAACTGATAGGTGCGCACCGGCGTGCGGCCCAACAGATGCCAGCCGCTCGGCCCCGCGATACATTGGACGCCGGTCTGCACACCGCCGATGGAGATGGTGCCGGGCGGCGTGCGCAATCGCGGCTCCTGCCGGCGCGACAATTCCAGCGCGGGATCGAGCCCGCTCAGATACGACCAGCCCGGCGTGAAGCCGATCATCGCCACGCGATAGACCGGCGCGGTGTGGCGCGCGATCAGCGCATCGGACGTAAGGCCGAGCGTTGTCGCGACGTCATCGAGATCGATGCCGTGCTCGCCGCCATAGGCGACGGGAATGCGCCAGTGGCGCGATGCGATGGCGTCCGTGACCGGTGTCGCGGCGAGCGCAATCAACTGGCTTGCGAGAGCGTCGAAATCGATTTGCAGCGGATTGTAATGCACCAGCAGCGAACGATAGGTCGGCACCGTCTCCGTGATCCCGGCAATCGGCTCGGCGGCAATCAGGCGGTCGAGCGCGAGGACGCGCCGGTTGGCGTCGTCGTCGATCCGGCGGCTGAACTCCACGGTGATCGCGGCGTCGCCACTGGGCAGGATGCGGGGCGGAAGAAATTCTGCGGCCATGCCTGTCTGCGAGCCCTTTTGCAACGTGTCAGCAATAGCCTGTTTCGGGCGCGGAGGGAATTCGGTTTGTGCCAATAAATGCAGTCATTTCAATAAACTAATCGACATGCCGATGATAAGGCAGAGTAATCGTCGCCTGCGGCGCACGCGTGGCTGCTGCATGATGCTTCGGCCTTGACGCGTCTCTCCATGAACGCAAGATGCCGCGCATGTCGTTCTCATTGGAGTCGTTCGTCCATGTCGCTTTCTCCGCAGGCCATCGAAACCCTGTCGCACGTCTCCACCGCGACGATCACCACCGTCTTGTTGAAGAAGGGTCTGCGCAATCTATGGCTGCGCGGCGCGCGACCGCTGAAGCCCGGCCAGCCGCGACTGGTCGGCCCGGCCTTCACGTTGCGGTTCGTGCCGGCGCGCGAGGATCTGGCGACGCCGGAGTCGTGGTCGTCGCCGATCTCGACCCGCACCGCGATCGAGGCGATGCCGGAAGGCTGTATCGCCGTGGTCGACGCGATGGGCGTCAGCACCGCCGGCATCTTCGGTGACATTCTCTGCGCGCGCATGGTGCAGCGGAAGGTAACGGCGCTGGTCACCGACGGCGTGGTGCGCGACGTCGAGGGCGTGCTCGGCACCGGCCTGCCGACCTGGTGCAACGGCGCCGCCGCGCCGCCGTCGGTCGCAGGGCTCACCTTCGTCGGCTGGGGCGAGGGCATCGCCTGCGGCGGCGTCGCGGTGTTTCCGAACGACATCGTCGTCGCGGATCAGGATGGCGTCGTGCTCATTCCGCAGGCGCTGCTCGATCACGTGCTCACTGACGGCCCGGAGCAGGAGCGGATGGAGGCGTGGATCGTCAACGAGGTCAACAACGGCGCGTCGCTGCCGGGCCTTTATCCGATGAATGCCGAAACCAAGGCGCGCTACGCCGCGTTCAAGGAAAAGAAATAGACATCGCGCAAACCGACGGAGGCACCATGGACATTCATCGCAACGGATCGCGGCCGACGCGGCGCGGACCGGCGGACTACTTCACCGGCACGGTCTGGCTCGATCCGATCGTCAACGCCCCCTCGCCGGCGCGGATGGCGGCGGCTCGCGTTTCGTTCGAACCGGGCGCACGGACGGCGTGGCATACGCATCCGCTGGGCCAGACGCTTTACGTCGTGTCCGGCGTCGGGCGGGTGCAAAAGGAGGGCGAGCCGGTGCGCGAAATCCGCGCCGGCGACACGGTGTGGATTCCACCGGGCGAGAAGCACTGGCACGGCGCCGCGCCGGATCACGGCATGACGCACGTCGCCATGCAGGAAGCCGTCGACGGCAGCGCCGTCGAATGGCTCGAGCAGGTGAGCGATGCGGATTACACCAAGGCGGTGGCGGCGGAGTGATTATTCTGGAATTGGTCTGATGCCGTCATCCTGAGGTGCGACACGCGGAACGCCTGGAGCCTCGAAGGATGGCGGCGCAAATGCGTCAATCGCCGCACTCACGTTTTATCATGCGCGGGATTTAAGGCGTGGATGGCCGGAATAAATCCGGCCGTGAGACGAAGAGGAGAGGTTGGGCGGCGCTCACTCCACCCGCGTCCAGGTCTGACCGCCGCAGAACATGCCGCCGAAGGCGCAACCCTGCACGCGAAGCCGGTCCGAGCCCTTCAGCGCGATAGTCGAGTCATAGGTGCCGCCGCCCTTCGGGTCGTGGATGCGGCCGCTCCACTTCGCGCCGGTCGGGCGCATGTTGATCAGGACCTTCGCCTTGTTCTGGCTGGTCCTGGCGTCGATCGAATAGCCGCAGAGGTTGGAGCCGCAGGCCTCGATGCGCACCTTGCCTTCCTTCTCCTCGGTCAGCCAGACGCCGAGCGGCGAGTGGGCCACCTGCGGCGCGCCCGGCGCGGGAGCCTGCTGTTGCTGCACCGGCGCGGACACCGGCGCATTGGCGACCACAGTGGGCTTGGCCGGTTGGCTCTGCGTCTGCGCGGGTTCGGCGACCGGTTTCGCAGGAACCAGTTCGGCATCTGCGGCCTTGGGGGCCGGCTGTGCGGCAGTCACGGCGGGAGCAGGTGCTGCGGGCTGAACCTCGGTCCGCGATGGCTGCGGCGCCGGGGCGGGAGCGATCGCCGGCGCGGCGTCCGAGGTTTCCATGTCGTCGTCTTCGCGATCGATCTCGATGCGCGCACCGCGCTTCGGGCCGTAGGAGAAAACGCCGGGGATCGAAATCGAAATGCACGACGGCTGGTCGCAGCCGCGGGGCGCGTGGATGGTGACCGAGCGGCCGCCGATGTCGAACGAATAGGAATCTCCGGCGTGGGCGAGGGTGCTGGAGAGCAGCAGCGCGGTGACGGCAACGACGACCTTCATGGGAACCTCCTCAACCGGGCGCGGGATCTGATGTCCCGGACACCCTAGGAGGCGGCGCGCGCGAGGAATGTGAGATGGATCACATGAGCGGCGACAAGGCAGTCAATCGACCGGAGGCGGGACGGGAGGCATCTCCACTTCGGGCTCCGCGGCGTCGTCCGTCGGCCACGCCAGGTCGCTGCGCAACAGCGCGTAACGCTCGTGCGCGGCCTGCGCTCGTTCGTCGATCAGTTTGATCGCGGCCTCGCGCGACATCGGCCGGCTGGTCACCGGCGTGCCGTTCTCGCCCATCACCTCATCGACGACAAAAGTGATGCTGCCGACCGGACGCGCGGTCCAGCGTGTGCGGATCGACGCGATCGGCCCCGGACCCGTTCGCGTGTAGCCCCCGCTTGCCGTCGCGTCCGTCTGCGCCGGATGAGGCTCGGCCGTTCGGGTTTCTGTCACGCCGGCTGCCGTGGCAGAGTCGGTTGCCGGCGGTTGCGGAGGCACGCTACGGACCACGACAAATCTCCTACGCGCAAATCGCGGGCTTGCGGTCCTTCCACGGCCGCGCCTGCTCCAGCTGCGCGGCGAGGCGGAACAGCGTCGCCTCGTCGCCGAATTTCGCCGCGAACATCATGCCGAGCGGCAGCCCGGCGGCGTTCCACGCGAGCGGCATCGACATTGCCGGCTGCCCCGACATGTTGAACATACTGGTGCCCGGCATGTAGCGCCGCAGGATCGGCGAGATGTGCGACAGGTTTTCGGACATGCTGTCGATCTCGCCGATGCGCAGCGGCGGCGCGCACAGGGTCGGCGACAGGAATACGTCGCAATCCTCGAAGAAGGTCGCGAGGCCGCGTGAAATCTGAAACGCCGCGAGTTGCGCCGCGACGTAATCGGTCGCGCTCTGCTTGGCGGCGTTGCGCGCGCTGGCGATGGTCAGCCGTTCGAAGTCACGGTCGGTCATCTCGCGGCCGAGCTTCTGCTCGGTGAGGCGCACGGCGAGCGCGGTGTTGGCGGCGACGATCACCGCCATCACGGCCGCGGGATCGGCGGCAAGCTTTGGCGCGCGCTCCTCGACGTGATGGCCGAGTTTCGACAGTTGCGTCGCGACGTCGCGCACGGCGGCGGCGATCTCGGGATCGATCGTATCGCCATAGGTCGATTTATCGGTGAAGAAAATCCGCAGCCGTCCCGGCTCGCGCTTCACCTCCTCGATGTAAGGCCGCTCCGGCGCGGGCGCGGTGTAGGGGCTCGACGGCTCGGCGCCGTGAATGGCGTCCAGCATCGCCGCGCTGTCGCGCACGCTGATGCTGACGACGTGATTGCAGGAGAAGCCGCCCCAGCCTTCGCCACGATCCGGCCCCAGCGGCGTGCGGGCGCGCGTGGGCTTGAGGCCGAACACGCCGGATGCCGAGGCCGGAATGCGGATCGAGCCGCCGCCGTCGCTCGCGTGCGCCACCGGCAGGATGCGCGCGGCCACCGCCGCTGCCGCGCCGCCGGACGATCCGCCGGACGAGTGCTGCGGATTCCACGGATTGCGCGTCGGCCCGAACAGCCGCGTCTCGGTGGTCGGCAGCAGGCCGAATTCGGGCGTCGAGGTCTTGCCGTAGATGACGAGGCCGGCGGCCTTGAACCGCGCGGCCACGGTGCCGTCGTGATCGGCGACGTTGTCCTTGAACACGCTGGCGCCCGAGGTGGTGCGGGTGCCGGCGAGGTTTTCGAGATCCTTCAGCAGGAAGGGCACGCCGGTGAACGGGCCGGACGGCAAGCCGTTCTCGATCTGCTTGCGCGCATAGTCCTCGTGCTTCACCACCACGGCGTTAATCTTCGGGTCGACCTTCGCGGTGCGTGTGATGGCCTCGTCGAGCAACTCCGCCGGGCTCACCTGTTTCGTGCGCACCAGTTCGGCGAGGCCGAGCGCGTCATAGTTGCCGAATTCCTTGAATGCCATGTGGTGCTCCCAAATTGCGATGCGTGCGACGGCGTCATCCTGAGGTGCGAGCGAAGCGACCTCGAAGGATCGCCGTCGCCCTTCGAGGCGCGCAAGAGCGCGCACCTCAGGGTGACGGTTCTATCCTCAGTTCAGCACGTCCTGATTGATGACGTTCTGCCGGATGGCGTCGCCGTCGAGCGCGCTGAGGATATTGCGCGCAGTCTGTTCACCCATGCGGTCGAGCGCCTCGCGGGTGACGCCGGCAACGTGCGGGGCGATGACGACGTTGGGTAGCGCGAACAGGGCATGGCCGAGCGGCGGCGGTTCCTGCTCGAACACGTCGAGGCCGGCGCCCGCGAGTTGGCCCGAGGTCAGCGCGTCGTACAGCGCGGCTTCCACCACGATGCCGCCGCGTGCGGTGTTGACGAGATAAGCGGTCGGCTTCATCAGCTTGAGCCGCGCGGCGTTGATCAGTCCGACGGTTTCCGGCGTCTTCGGGCAATGCAGGCTGATGAAATCGGCGCGGGGCAGGGCCTTGTCGAGATCGTCGACCGGCTCACAGCCGGCGGCGCGAATTTCGTCGGCGCTCTTGTACGGGTCGTAGACCAGCACGGTCATTTCCATCGCGAGGCAACGTTTCGCGGTGCGGGTGCCGATGCGGCCGAAGCCGACGATCAACAATGTCTTGCCGTAGAGGTCGAACGGCAGCAGGCCGAGCCGCGTCGCCCATTGGCCGTCCTTGACGAGGGCATGCAACTCGACGCCGCGCTTGGCCAGCGTCATCATCATGAAGATCGCCTGTTCGGCGACCGAGGGCGAGTTGGCGGTGCCCGCCACCATCAGCGGCACCTTGCGCTTGCTGAGCGCGGGGACGTTGATGGCATCGAAACCGACGCCGATGCGGGCGACGACTTTCATGTCCTTTGATGCGTCGAGTTCAGTGTCGCCGAACGCGGTGGCGCCGAGCGCCACGCCGTGCACCGGCGCGTGTTCGGCCAGCAGCGCGACGAAATCCTTCTGCGGGATCATGTTGGGGAATTCGATGGCTTCGATGTCGCCGCGGTCCCTGAACAGTTTCCATCCGTGTTCCGACATCGATTCGGTAATCAGCAGTTTCTTCTTGTTGGTCGTCATTCCTCGCCTCTTGCCTCGCCTTGTTGCGGCCGATCCAGAAAGCATCGCTCACAGGACGGTGCCGGTCGCCTCATTTAACAGGTGCATGTGATTGAGGTCCACCGCCAGCCGCAGCGGCACCCCCGCCTGGGCGTCGATGGCAGGATTGATCCGGCTGCAGAGCTGAACCCCGGCGAGCGGAAAATAGACGAAGGTTTCCATCCCCATCGGCTCGATGACGTCCGGGGTGGCGTCGAACGGCTGGAACGTCGCGCTCGGGTTGGATTGCGCGTCCACAAGGTGCTCGGGCCGCAGTCCCAGAAGCAATTTGGTATCGCGCGGGATGGCCTGATAACGCGCCACGCGCTCGGCGGGGATTGGGAACGCGATGGTGTTGCTGACGCGGACCTGCAGCAGGCCGCCCGTCTCCTCGAGTTGGCAGGGGATGAAGTTCATCGCCGGCGAGCCGATGAAGCCGGCGACGAATTTGGTCGCCGGCCGATGATAAAGCTCGTTCGGCGGTCCGATCTGCTCGATGCGGCCATGGTTCATCACCACGACGCGGTCAGCCAGGGTCATCGCTTCGACCTGATCGTGCGTGACGTAGACCGTGGTGGTGCGGACCTTCTGGTGCACCTTCTTGATCTCGATGCGCATCTGCACGCGCAGTTTCGCGTCGAGATTGGAGAGAGGCTCGTCGAACAGAAAGACTTTCGGATTGCGGACGATGGCGCGGCCCATCGCGACGCGCTGGCGCTGACCGCCCGACAGTTGCTTCGGCTTGCGGTCGATCAGATCGGTGATGTCGAGCATCCGCGCGGCCTCGGTCACGCGCTGCTTGATCTCGGCTTTCGGGTAGTGCTTGAGACGCAGGCCGAACGACATGTTCTCCGCCACCGTCATGTGCGGATAGAGCGCGTAGTTCTGGAACACCATGGCGATATCGCGATCCTTCGGCGGCACGTCGTTGACGACGTCGCCACCGATCATGATCTCGCCGTCGCTGATGTCCTCGAGCCCCGCGATCATCCGAAGCGTTGTGGACTTGCCGCAGCCGGACGGACCCACCAGCACGACGAATTCATGATCGGGAATGTCGAGGTCGATGCCGCGCACGGCCTCGACCTCGTCGTAGCGTTTCACCACCTTGCGCAACGTCACTTCCGCCATCGTCTCACCCCTTGGTTGCGCCGGCCGTGAGGCCCGAAATGTAATAATCCATCAGGAAGGCGTAGATGATCAGCGGTGGCGCGGCGCCCAGCAGCGCACCGGTCATGATCTGCCCCCAGTTGAAGACGTCGCCCTTGATCAGCGTGGTGATGATGCCGGCCGGCATCACGAGTTGGTCGGTCGAGGTGGTGAACACCATCGGATAGAGGAACTGCGCCCAACTGACGGTGAAGGCGAAGATAGTCGCGGCGATCAGCCCCGGCAGCGCCACCGGGATGAAAATCCGCGTCAGCGTCTGGAACCACGATGCGCCGTCGATGATCGCCGCTTCGTCAAGCTCCTTGGGGATCGAGGCGAAGTAGCCGATCATGATCCAGGTGCAGAACGGCACCGTCAGCGTCGGGTAGACGATGATCAGCACGTACCAGTGATTGATCAGTGGAATGCCGGTCCAGTTGCTGAAGGTGGCGAACATCTTGAACAGCGGCAGGAACAGTAACGTGTCGGGAATGAGGTAGGTGAGGAAGATGCCGGTCGCGATGGTGGCCGAGCCCCAGAACCGCATCCGCGACAGGGCGAAGGCGGCGGGAATGCTGATCAGCATGGTGATGATCACCACCATCACCGACACCAGCGCCGAGTTCCAGAAGAAGGTCAGGAACTGGTTCGACGTCAGCAGCGCGATGTAGTTCTCCAGCGTCGGATGGAACACCCACCACGGATTGGTCGCGGCCGAAATCTCCGTGCTGCTCTTGAGCGAGGTGATCAGCATGTAGATCGGCGGCACCAGCGAGACGATGGTGAAGATCACCAGGAAGAAGTAGGACCAGCGCAGCGCCCAGGCGCGGTCGCGGCTGATGCTGCCGTACTTGGTCTTGCGGCTCGGGCCGGACTTGTCGATTGCGATGGTGCTCATCAGGCTTCGTTCCCGCGCTTGTTGACGTCCCGCAGAATGAAGATCGCGGCGATGGCGAGGATCGGCACCATGAACAGCGAGACGCTGGCGCCCAATGGAATGTCGCTGCTCTCGATACCGAGCTTGAAGGCCCATGTGGCGAACATGTGCGTCTTGTCGATCGGACCGCCGGCGGTGAGGATCCGCACGATGTCGAAATTGGCGAAGGTGACGATCAGCGAAAACAGTGTGGTGATGGCGATGATGTTGCGCATCATCGGCAGCGTCACGTACCAGATGCGCTGCCACCAGTTGGCGCCGTCGATGGCGGCGGCTTCATAGAGCTGGTCCGGCACCGACTTCAGCGAGGCGAGATACATGATCATGAAGAACGGCATGCCGTACCAGACGTTGACCAGGATCACCGAGAAGCGCGCCCAGTCGGCGTCGCCGGTCCACGGGATCGGGCCGATACCGACGAGGCCGAGCGTGTAGTTGAAGGCGCTGTAGGAGGGGTCGAACAGCCACAGCCAGCCGAGCGTGCTCATGGCGGGCGGGATGACCCACGGCACCAGCAGCATGCCGCGCCATTTGCGTTGTCCCTTGGCGGGAATGTTGTGCACGAAATGCGCGACGATGAAGCCGATCAGGGCCTTGAAGATCACGGCGGTGAAGGCGAACACGCAAGACTGCTGCACCACCAGCCAGAACGTCTCGCGCTTGAACAGGAAGGTGAAGTTGCCGAAGCCAACGAAGCGTTGCATCGACTTGTTCAGGGTTGCCAGATGCAGCGAGTAGAACGCCGGATAGATCACCAGCGTCGCGATCAACACGATCAGCGGCAGCGTCATCAGGAAAGCGACGGTGGATTTGCGCTTGAGGGCGTTGCGCAGGCTCGCGGGCTTGCGCCGCGTCCCGCTCTGGACGGTGCTTCGACTGGAATCGACGGCAACCTCTGCCATGGCAAAAGATCCTGATGTCGTCGTGGGGCTGCGGGTTCCGCGTCGATGCAGGGTGCAGACCGGAGGCGGCCGGCTTGGACCGGTCGCGCCCGATGTGCGTCATGCGATCAGCGCGGGCATGGTGGCGCCGCCGGCGGGATGCCTCCGCGGCGGCGCGGCGTCATGCCGGCTCAGCCGCGCATGAAGCCCTCACACTCGCTTTCCGCCCAGGCGAGGGTCTTTTCCATCGACTCGCCCTGCGCATGGCGCACGCACATCTTGGTGAGCGTGCCCTGCGCGTAGATCTGCTGCGCGATCTTCGGCGGCGCCGGAGAGGCCGCGATCGACAGCGTTTGCAGATGGTACGGGTCGGGATAGCTGAACAGCGTTCCCTTCGGCGGACCTTCCTCGGCCCAGGTCTTGAGCTTGGTCAGATTGGCGAAGGACGGCAGGTCGTAACCGCCGCTGGCCGCCACCAGCTTGGCGACGGAGTCGGGCTGCGACAGATGCACCAGCAGGCTCTTCGCCGCTGCCTTGTTCTGCGAGAAACTCCAGATCGTCCACAGGAAGGGCAGGAACGGTGCGAAACGCCCCTTCGGCCCTGCCGGCATGCCGTGGGTCCAGCATTGCTCGGCGATCTGCGGTGCGTCGCGCTTGGCGACGGCCCACGCGCTTGGCGGATTCATGATCAGCGCGCCACGACCCGACACCAGCCACTTGTTGTTCGAGGCATCGTCCCATGCCGAGACGTCCGGCGGCAGGAATGCGATCAGACGCTTGTAGAAGTCGACCGCCTGACGGACGGCATCGCTCTTCACGGTGATATTGCCTTTCGCGTCAACCAGTTCGGCACCGAAGGACTGGAAGAACGCGCCGGCGGCATCGACGGAGTCCGACGTTTCGCCGAGTCCGATGCCGAATGGGTTGCCGCCCTTGTGGCAGGCTTCCGCCGCCTTCAGGAAGGCGTCGTTGGTCCAGGCGTCCGCCTTCGGCTCGGAGCCCGCCGGATACAGCGCCTGCACGTCGATATTGGCGAACTTCTTCATCAGGTCGATACGGGAGCAGGGCCCCTTGATCTGGCTGCCGATGGTCGCCGGCACCGCCAGCCACTTGTCGCCCTTCTTGCCGAGATACTTCACGGTGTCGTTGACGTCGCCGTTGAGCTTGATCAACGGCTCCATGATGTCGTTGACCGGTTCGATGTCGTCGGCATGGGCATGGGGCCACCAGGTCGGCATCGCCAGAATGTCGTGGCCGGATTTCGCCTGCGCCTCGGCGGCGATGGTCAGCAGGTTCTTGTTGCCCTGACTGGTGATGTAATCGATCTGGACCTCGACCTTCTCCTTCGCGGCCCATTCATTGACGATTTCGGTACAGGTCTTGTTAGCGCCGGGAACCCAGTGGTCCCAAAATCCCATGGTGAGCTTGCCCGCAGCGTGGGCAGTTCGAACATACGGTGCTGTTAAAAGGGCGGCCGACCCTGCTGCGGTTGCGGCCACGAATTGTCGGCGAGACAAAGTCCTCGGCATCGCGTTCTCTCCCTGTGAGGTAAATGGCGTCTATGCGTTTTCTCCGTCACTCCGTCTTTCTTCCCGAACCAAGATGGATGGCGGGTATCGCGGAGGTGTTAATTTGACGATCTGAGCAGAAATGCCGGCCTCTGTCGAGAAAGCAACTTTATTCTCTGCGAAGTTTTTATCGCGACGGACAAATTTCGGCGTTGCGAAATGCGACGCAGCATCGACAGGCAAAGGCGTTGGCGTGATGATGCATGGCGCGCTGTATTGCGTTGCACGCGCGCGAGCGCAACGCGTGTCGTCTCGCGATGATTTGTCTCGATGCCGGTCGAATGCATCAATTTCGACCGGCAAATTGAGTTATCGTGGGGCACGGCGATCGTTGAGCGATCGGCGTCCGAGAATTTGCGCTGGAGCATAATGAGATGACAGATCCCGAACAGCAGGGCGCGCTTCGCTCTATCGACGTGCAATGCTGCGTCGTCGGCGGCGGACCCGCGGGCATGATGCTCGGCTATCTGCTCGCTCGGGCCGGCATCGAGACGGTCGTGCTGGAGAAACACGCCGACTTCTTCCGCGACTTCCGCGGCGACACCGTGCATCCCTCGACCCTGCAGGTGATGGATGAACTCGGCTTGATCGACGATTTCCTCAAACTCCCGCACGACAAGCTGCAAAAACTGGAAGGCTATTTCGGTGAGACCAAGCTCCGGCTTGCCGACATCGGGCGTAGCGGCGCGAAACATCCGTTCATCGCCTTCATGCCGCAATGGGACTTTCTCAATTTCCTGCGCGACAAGGGCCAGCGCTATCCGAAGCTCAAGGTGTTGATGAGCACCGAGGCGACGGATCTGATCTGGGCCAACCGCGCGGTGTGCGGCGTCGAAGCGCGCGATGCCGAGGGGCCGCTTGCGATCAACGCCAACCTTGTCGTGGCCTGCGACGGCCGCCACTCGACGGTGCGCGTCTGCGCCGGATTGAACGTCGAGGAGATCGGCGCGCCGATGGACGTGTTGTGGTTCCGTGTCGGCAAGGGCACCGAGACGGAAAGTGTGCTGGCGCGGATCGAATCCGGCCAGATGATGATCACGCTCGATCGTGGCGATTACTGGCAATGCGCTTATGTCATCGCCAAGGGGCAATATGACGCGCTGAAGGCGCGCGGGCTCGACGCGTTCCGCGCCAACATCTGCCACCTCGCGCCGATCCTTAAATCCACCATCGCGGATATCAAGGATTGGGACGACGTCAAGCTGCTGACGGTCGCGATCAATCGCCTGAAGCGATGGACGCGGCCGGGACTGCTGTGCATCGGCGATGCCGCGCATGCGATGTCGCCGGTCGGCGGCGTCGGCGTCAACCTCGCGATCCAGGACGCGGTCGCCACCGCCAATCTTCTGGCGGAGAAATTACGAAGTGGAACGCCGAGCGAAGCCGAACTCGATGTCGTGCGCCAGCGCCGCGAATTTCCGGTGCGGGTGACGCAGAGGATGCAGGTCGCGGTGCAGAACAACGTCGTCACCATGGCGCTGAAGCCGGGCGGCGCGCCGATCAAGCCGCCGCTGTTCGCGCGGATCATCAATGCCGTGCCGTGGCTGCAAGGCTGGACCGCGCGCTTCCTCGCTATCGGCGTGCGGCCGGAGCACGTGCATTCGCCGCAGGTTGACACGGCGATGCAGCGGCAGTGAGTTCCGTCGCGACGGCCATTGCAATGGTCATTGAAGCCGTTAGCTTACATCGGTAATGGCGCCGCAGCAGTTCACGTCGCAGGACATCACGAAGCTCATTGCCCGCGTCTCCCTGAAGGACCGGGCGGCGTTCGACCTGCTTTACCGGGCGACCAACGCGAAACTTTTCGGCGTGTGCCTGCGTGTCTTGTCCGACCGGGCCGAGGCCGAGGAGGCGCTGCAGGAGGTATTCGTCAAGGTCTGGACCAAGGCCGACCGCTTCGTCGTGTCAGAGCTGAGTCCGATCTCCTGGCTTGTCGCCATCGCGCGCAATCATGCGATCGAGCGCATTCGCGCGCGCGGCCCGCGAACGGCGGCAATCGACGAGGCAGCCGAACTTGCCGACAAGCGGCCTGGACCGGAGGCGCAGGCGGTGGCGGAAGGCGAGCGCGAGCGGCTCGGTGCCTGCCTCGGAGAACTCGAAGCCGATCGCGCGGCGGCCGTGCGCGGGGCTTATCTGGACGGCGACAGTTACGCTGAGCTTGCCGAACGGTTTTCGGTGCCGCTCAATACGATGCGGACGTGGCTGCGGCGCAGCCTGATGAAACTGAAGGAATGTCTGGAACGATGACGCCGGGGGAAGACAGAGCGCCGGACGCCGGAGGCGACGATCATGTCGCCGCCGAGTACGTTCTGGGTGTGCTGCCGGCCGAGGAACGACAGGCGCTTGCACGCCGGATCGAGACCGATGCCGGTTTCGCGCGGCTGGTCGAGGCGTGGGAAGCGCGGCTGTCACCGTTGAATTCCGGCTACGACGAGGTGGCGCCGCCGACGTCGGTGAAGCAGGCGCTCGACGCACGTTTGTTCGGCGGCGGGGCAGCGGCGGGGCGAAAGCCGACCCTGTTGCAAAGCCTTGCGTTCTGGCGCGGCCTTGCCGTTGCAAGCCTGGCTGCCTTCTTCATCGCCGTCGCGATTCCCTTGTTGAAGCCCGTGACCACGACGCCCGATACGCGCCTGATCGCTGCGCTCGCCGGCGACAAAACCGACGTGCGCTATCTTGCGGCTTACGATGCCCGTTCCAGCGAGATCGGATTGTCGCATCTCGCCGGAGATCGCACCGCCGGGCGCGACTTCGAATTGTGGATCATCAAGGGTAACGAACCGCCGGTGTCGCTGGGTGTGATCCCGGCCGGCGCCAATGTTCATCTCGCCGTTGCGCCAGCCCATCGTGCATTGATCGGGTCCGGCGCGCTATTCGCCATCAGCCTCGAGCCGCGCGGTGGCTCGCCCACCGGCAAGCCGACCGGGCCGGTGGTGGCGTCCGGCGATCTGCGCGCGCTGTGATCCGGCGCGGAACCCGATCGCAATAATTTTTCACCCGTTTCGAAACTTCATGCGAGCGCCTGCCGTAGCTCCGCCTGTCCCGTCCGCAAGGGACTGGAAAACTCAGGGAGTTGCAGATATGCGCAAGTTTGTATCGATGCTCGCGGCGGCGACCTTCGCCGTCACCGCCTTGACCGGCGCGGCCTACGCAAAAAATCCAATGGTCGGCGGCGCGGCGATGTATGCGAACAAGAACATCGTCCAGAACGCCATGAACTCGAAGGACCACACCACCCTGGTCGCGGCGGTGAAGGCCGCCGGTCTGGTCGATACGCTGTCGGGCAAGGGGCCGTTCACGGTGTTCGCGCCGACCAACGAGGCGTTCGCGGCATTGCCGCCCGGCACCGTCGACACGCTGCTCAAGCCCGAGAACAAGGCGAAGCTGACCAAGATTCTGACCTGCCATGTGGTCGCGGCCGACGTGATGTCCGACGCCATCGGCAAGATGATCGCGAAGGACGGCGGCAGCCATTCGGTGAAGACGGTCGGCGGCTGTATGCTCAAGGCCATGATGAAGGGCGACAAAATCACGCTGACCGATGAGAAGGGTGGTGTCGCCACCGTGACCATCGCCGACGTCAAGCAGTCGAACGGCGTCATCCACGTTATCGACAAGGTACTGTTGCCGGCGAGCTAACGGCACAGGAATCTCGCCGACCACATCTCCGGGAGGTGCGGTCGGTATTTTCCTTTTCAGGATATACGAGAAGAATCAGCCCGCGATCGAATAACCGCCGTCGACCGGGATGGCGGTGCCGGTGACGAAGTCGGATGCACTGGAGCCGAGGAAGGCAGCGATGCCGGCGAAATCGCCGGGCACGCCCCAGCGCGCGGCGGGCGTTCGCGCGAGCACCCTGTCGTGCAATCCCGCAACATCGATCCGCGCGCGCTGCGTCAGTTCGGTGTCGATCCAGCCGGGCAGGATGGCGTTGACCTGAATGTTGTCGGGCGCCCAGGCGACGGCGCAGGAGCGGGTGAACTGCACGATGCCGCCTTTGCTCGCGGCATAGGCCGGCGCGAAGCTGGCGCCGAAGATCGACAGCATCGATCCGATGTTGATGATCTTGCCGCCGCCCTTGGCTTTCATCGCCGGATGAAACGCCTGCGAGCACACGAAGGCGCTGGTCAGGTTGGTGTCGATCACCTGTTTCCATTCGTCGAGCGACATCTCGTGCGGCGGTTTGCGGATGTTGATGCCGGCGTTGTTGACGAGAATATCGGCGCCGATGAGGTCGCGTTGAATGCGCTTCGCCAACTCCACGACAGCCGCCGTGTCGGTGACGTCGGCCTCAAGTGCGAGAGCCTTGCCGCCGTCGCTTTCGATGGTTTTGACCGCCGCAGCGGATTTACCGGCGTTGCGCCCGACGATCACCACGGTCGCGCCGCACGCGGCGAAGCCGCGCGCCATGCCGAGGCCGATGCCGCCATTGCCGCCGGTGACCACCGCGACCTTGCCGGACAGATCGAACAGGTGAGGGGCCATCGGCGATGCTCCGTTTTTCTGGTGTTGGGTCGGCGGCCGCGCGGCCCGAATTTTTACACGTCCAGCATGTCCTCGCTGGCGAATTCGGCCTTGTCGGAGATGAAGGCGAAGCGGGCTTCGGCCTTGGTCCCCATCAGACGCTCGACGGAATCCGCGGTGTCCTCGCGGTCGTCCGGCAGCAGCACCACGCGCAGCAGCGTGCGCTTGGCCGGGTCCATGGTGGTTTCCTTCAACTGCGCCGGCATCATCTCGCCGAGGCCTTTGAAGCGGCCGACATCGACCTTGGCATTGGCGTTGAATTCCGATTTCAGGAGCTGATCCTTGTGGGCGTCGTCGCGGGCGTAGACCGTCTTGCTGCCATGGGTGAGCCGGTACAGCGGCGGCACCGCGAGATAGAGGTGGCCCTCGTCGATCAGCTTCGGCATCTGCCGGTAGAAGAACGTGATCAGCAGCGAAGCGATATGCGCGCCGTCGACGTCGGCATCAGTCATGATGATGATGCGTGAGTAGCGCAGGTCTTCCTCGCGGTAGTTGACGCCGGTGCCGGCGCCGATCGCCTGCATCAGGTCGGAGAGCTGTGCGTTGGCGACCAGCTTGTCCTTGGTGGCGGAAGCGACGTTGAGGATTTTTCCGCGCAAGGGAAGGATCGCCTGGGTCTTGCGGTCGCGCGCCGGCTTGGCGCTGCCGCCGGCCGAGTCACCCTCGACGATGAACAGTTCGGAGCCATCGGTGGCCGAGTTGGTGCAGTCGGCGAGCTTGCCGGGCAGGCGCAGCTTCTTCACCGCCGTCTTGCGCGAGGTTTCCTTTTCCTGACGGCGGCGTAGCCGCTCGTCGGAGCGCTCGATGACGAATTCGAGCAGCTTGTTGGCCTGCACCGGATTGCCGGACAGCCAGTGGTCGAACGGGTCCTTGATGGCCTGCTCGACGATCTTCGAGGCTTCGGCGGTGGCGAGACGATCCTTGGTCTGGCCCTGGAATTCAGGCTCGCGGACGAACACCGAGAGCATCACGGCGGCGCCGACCATCACGTCTTCGGAGGTGATCGAAGAAGCGCGCTTGCCCTGGCCGACGCGCTCGGCGTGATCCTTCAGGCCGCGCAGCAGCGCGCTGCGCATGCCGGATTCATGAGTGCCGCCATCCGGCGTCGGCACTGTATTGCAGTAGGAGGAGAGGAAGCCGTCGGCGTCGGCGGTCCACGCCACCGCCCATTCGCAGCCGCCATGGGCGCCGTTGCGGCCCGCCTTGCCGGAGAAGATATCCGGGTGCACCAGCGTGTCGGCATGGATCGCGGCTTCGAGATAGTCCTTCAGGCCGCCGGGGAAATGGAATGTGGCCTGCTCCGGAACGCCTTCGAGCCCGCGCGTCAGTTCGGGCGCGCAGCGCCAGCGGATTTCGACGCCGCCGAACAGGAACGCCTTGGAGCGCGCCATCTTGAACAGGCGCTGCGGCTTGAACGCGGCCTTGGCGCCGAAGATCTCGGTGTCGGGCTTGAAACGGATACGGGTGCCGCGCCGATTGTTGACCTTGCCGAGGTCTTCGAGTTTGCCGACCGGGTGGCCGCGCTCGAACACCATGCGATGCAACTGCTGGCCGCGCGCCACTTCGACCTCGAGCCGCGAGGAGAGAGCGTTGACCACCGAGACGCCGACGCCGTGCAGACCGCCCGAGGTCTCGTAGACCTTGGAGTCGAATTTGCCGCCGGAATGCAGCGTGCACATGATGACTTCGAGCGCCGACTTCTTCGGAAATTTCGGATGCGCGTCGACCGGGATGCCGCGCCCGTTGTCGGTGACGGTGAGGAAGCCGTCGTCGCCAAGCTCCACCTCGATGAAGGTGGCGTGGCCGGCCAAGGCCTCGTCCATGCAGTTGTCGATGACTTCGGCAAAGAGGTGATGCAGCGCCTTCTCGTCGGTGCCGCCGATGTACATGCCCGGCCGCCGGCGCACCGGCTCCAGCCCTTCCAGCACCTCGATGTCGGCGGCGGTGTAGCTGTCGCTTACCGCTGGACCGCGCGCGGCCGGTTTGGCGGGCGCGCGGGCGCTACCCGCAAAGAGGTCGACTTCTTTCTGTTTCGCGTTTTTGGCCAATGTTTTATTCGTCGTTATTGAAGTAAAATATTCGCAATCAAAGTGCGAATCGCTGGCCTGACTATGCCACGGTTGGGGTCGCAATTGTGACCGTCCCGGCAAGATTGCAAGGACGTGGGAAGCGGACGTGCGGTTCCCGCACCAGGGTGGTCAGCTCTGCGCGGTCCGGAACACGATGGTGGCGAACAGCGCCGTCGCGACGACCACGATCAGCGAGCCGACGATGGGGGCCGCGACGTAACTGTGTCCCTTCAGCGTGACCAACGCGATCCCGGCAGGAAACACGATTGCGCCGACGATATGCAGCCAACCCTGCACCTTGGCCATTGTGAGACGACCGGCGGCCGGCACCACACGGTAGTACAGGCCGAACAGGAACAGCAGCACGCCGCCGACCAGATTGAGGTGGGCGTGAGCGGGCGCCAGCGTGAAATCCTGCTGCATACCCATGACGACGCCGGCCAACATACCAATCAACAACAGCACGACACTCGCGCACATCATCACTGACGCAATCATTCAATTTATCCTTTGATTTCAATATAGGTTTGGAATGTCGGAGTCGGGTGAGACCGGCAATTCGGGACAGGTACAGAAATACCCAGCTTTCGACGTGCGCAACTGTAAAAAGGTTCAACCGGATGGTGGGCTTTTCGCACGCGATCCACGAAAGGCGGTTTGATGGAAGGCTACGCGCACGATCTGATCGCCTTCGTGCGTCTCCATCAGGCCTGGGCCGCGCCGCTGGTGCTGGTGCTGGCGTTCGGTGAATCGCTCGCCTTCATTTCGCTGTTAGTGCCGGCGTGGGGCGTGCTGGTGGCGATCGGCGCGATGCTGGGGCCGGGCGGCATCGATTTCTGGCCGGTCTGGGTGGCGGGCGCCGTCGGTGCGGCGCTCGGCGATTGGCTGTCCTACTGGATCGGGCTCACCTTCAAGGACCGTGTCGCGACGGTCTGGCCGCTGTCGCGCTATCCGCACCTGCTGCCGCAGGGCGCGGCCTTCGTGAAGAAATGGGGCGTGCCGGGCATCTTCATCGGCCGTTTTTTTGGGCCGCTGCGCGCCTCGGTGCCGCTGGCCGCCGGCATTTTCGAGATGCCGTACTGGCACTTTCAGATCGCCAATTTCGTGTCGGCGTTCATCTGGTCGGCGGTGCTGCTGGTGTTCGGCGACGTGGCGTCGCGCCTGATTGAATGGGTCTGGAGCCTTCTCTGATATCAGATCCGACGAGGCCGCTCTTGACGGATCGCTGAACCGGACATACGACGACGCCATGATCGACGTTTTCACCAGCGCCAACGCCCGAGCCCGCCGCCGTATCGTCGCGGTATGGGCGGACGTCTGCGCTTAAGTCGTCGCCCCTGCCGCCGGATCCGATCCGCGGCAGTTTCCTTTGACATCGCGTGATCTGGTCCCGGCGGCTTTTACGAGAGCCGAAGGAGACACCGATGCATACGCCGCCTCTGTTCAAGACTGATCGTGCCGCGAGTTTCGCGTTCGCCGAGGCGCGCGGCTTTGGACTCGTCTGCGCGCATGATGGCCACGTCCCGGTGGCGTCGCCGGTCCCGTTCTGCGTCGACTATGCCGGCGACGGCACACCGCATTTGTCGTTCCACCTCGCGCGGAACAATCCGCTGATCGGGCTTGCCGACGGGAAAGCTCATTGGCTGATGGCAGTGACCGGCGCGGATGCCTATGTCTCGGCAGATTGGTACGTCTCGCCGGATCAGGTGCCGACGTGGCTCTATCAGGCGGTGCATCTGTCGGGTCCGGTCAAGGTGATGCCGGCGCAGGATTTGCCGGAGCATCTCGATCGGCTCAGCGAGAAATTCGAAACACGGCTGGCGCCGAAGCGGCCATGGACCACGGCCAAGATGACGGCGGGACGTTTGAAGGCGATGCAGAACGGCATTGTCGGACTGGTGATGACGGTGGAGGACATTCACGGCAGCTTCAAGTTGAACCAGCATAAGTCGGATGCCGATCACGTCGCCGTCGCCGATGCGCTGGCGTCGCGACCCGATACGAACGCGCAAACGCTTGCCGAACGGATGGTCGCGCTGCGGCCGCAACTGGACTACAACACCGACGCCGCTGTCAGCGGCGCTGCGGATTGAAGGAGCGAACGATGACCATGTCCGAAACCAGCCAGATGCAGGGCAAGGTGCCGCAGGCCGCCGTGAAACCGTCCGTCTTTGTCGACGGTGCGTCGGGAACCACCGGGCTCGGCATTCGCGAGCGGCTCGATCAGCTCGGCGACATCGCGGTGCGCAGCATCGATCCCAACAAGCGCAAGGACCCCGCCGCCAAGCAGGCGCTGATGGCCGAGGTCGATCTCGTCATCCTCTGCCTGCCGGACGATGCGGCGAAGGAAACCGTCGCGCTGATCGACACCATGGGCAATGCCGCGCCGAAAGTGCTGGACGCCTCGACTGCGTTTCGCGTCGCACCGGACTGGACCTACGGCTTTCCCGAACTTGCGCCGGATCAGGCCGATAAAATCCGCCATGCGCGCAAGGTGGCCAATCCGGGTTGTTATCCCACCGGCGGCATCGCGCTGCTGCGGCCGCTGGTCGATGCCGGGCTGCTGCCCGCCGACTACCCCGTCACCATCAATGCGGTGAGCGGCTATTCCGGCGGCGGCAAGTCGATGATCGAGAGTTTCGAAAACGGCTCCGCGCCGGCGTTCGAACTCTATGGCCTCGGCTTGCAGCACAAGCATCTGCCGGAGACGCAGCGTTATGCGAACCTGACGCGGCGGCCGATCTTCGTGCCGTCGGTCGGCAACTTCCGGCAGGGCATGCTGGTGTCGGTGCCGCTGCATCTCGATCCGCTGCCGGGCCAGCCGAGCGGCGCGGATATCCATGGCGCGCTGACGAAGCGCTATGCTGGAAGCAACTACGTCAAGGTGATGCCGCTCGACAACTCCGCCGCGAAGGGCGGGCGCATCGAGCCGGAAGCGTTGAACGAGAGCAATAAGCTGGAGCTTTACGTGTTCGCCAATGAAGCGCTGCGGCAGGCGGTGCTGGTGGCGCGGCTCGACAATCTCGGCAAGGGCGCGTCGGGTGCCGCGGTGCAGAACATGCGGCTGATGCTGGGTTTCCCGGACAGCACGGGGCTGCGGTAGCACGGTCAATCGAAATTGAATCGGATGCCGTCACCCTGAGGTGCGAGGCGTTCTTCACGCCGAGCCTCGAAGGGGCGACGGCCGGGGTGTCATCCTTCGAGGCAAGGGTAGCTCGCCCC
>JAEWIX010000045.1 GCA_023386885.1 Pseudomonadota bacterium | reverse complement strand
TCGGCTCACCCGCACAAAAACCCCCGCCTCACGACAAGAATATCGCGCGGCGGCCGCTGCCCCAACAGGATCGATGTGTGTGCGGAGTGAACGTCTCATTCCACAATCGGCGGGCGAGGTGGCTTGCCCGCGCCGACAAACGCCATTATACGTTCGCCGCTGTCTCCGGAACGCGCTGCTTCGCGGCCGTCCGGCGCGGAGCTGGCGTTTCTTCAAGCGCTTGATTTGGCGGACATTTTCACGGCAGCGCGGAACCTCGGCCCGAACGCGGCAATCGCCTTGGGTTTGGTGTTTCGCTCCCTTCGTCTATCGGTTAGGACGCCACCCTTTCACGGTGGAGAGAGCGGTTCGATTCCGCTAGGGAGCGCCACAATTTCAATGATTTAGCCGATCATGCTAAAGCATTCTGCGGGGCCGATCCGGGCCTCTCACCGAAAGCAATCCGCACCATGTTCAAAGCTGGACTGATCGTTGTTTTCGCAATCGTTGCGCCGCCGATGGCGTTGGCGCAATCGGATATCCGCCTACCCAACGCGCCGCGCAGGACACTGGAGAAGCCGCCATCGCGTGCGCCGAATCCATGCGCAGCGTTCGGCCCGGGATTCGTCAAGGTCGAGGGCTCGGACACCTGCGTCCGGCTTGGCGGCTCGATCAGTATCGGCACCGGCGGGGGATCGGGTATACGCAGCGGGCCGCGCTGACGCAGCGGTGAAGTGAGGAGATCGCCATGCGTCTCGACATCATCGTTCCGGTCATGATGTGCTGCGCGCTGCTGTGGTGGTTCGGCCAGGGCATGAGCTGGACCCGACGTGCCGTGGTCACCGCCGTGACGCTGGCGGTGATCGTCGGCATTCTCTGGTTCGAGCGGAGCTTCAACTGAAGCAAGATGTATTCAACCCGATCCGTCATGCTTCAACGCAAAAAGAAAGGCTCCGCATGACGGAGCCTTTCTTTCAGGCGCGCGATCCCGTACGCGATATCCTTCTGCTTAGCGAAAGAACAGCCACAGCAGAATGATCACCGGAATCGGTACGCCAAGCAGCCACAGCAATATGCCGCGTCCCATGAGCATCTCCTCGATCTGTTGTCATCGAGGTAACGCACGGAGGTGATGCATGTTCCGGCGTTTTACCAGTGGCCGGTGTTCGGCATCGAGGCCCATGGCTCCTGCGGCGGCTTGGCATCGCCGGCTTGCAAGAGTTCGATGGAGTGCAGATCCGGCGAGCGGACGAAAGCCATCTGACCGTCGCGCGGCGGACGGTTGATGGTGATGCCCAGCTTCATCAGGCGCTCGCAGGTCGCATAGATGTCGTCGACCTCGTAGGCGAGATGACCGAAGAAGCGATCCTCGCCGTATTTTTCTTCGTCCCAGTTGTAGGTGAGTTCAACCAGCGGCGCGCCCCGGCCTTGGCTGTCCTTGATGAGCTGCTCGTCAGCGGAGGCGCCGAGGAAGACGAGTGTGAAGCGGCCCTTGTCGTTGTCGATGCGGCGGACTTCCTTGAGGCCGAGCGCGTCGCAATAGAATTTCAGGGCGGTGTCGAGATTGCGAACGCGCAGCATGGTGTGCAGGTAGCGCATGATGATCCTCCAGCAGCATCGGTCGGGTGAATCGTCGATCCGCGTTTCGGGGCCGCGATCCGGTTGGGATGATTAGCGGTTTTAGCACGATGGCGCGAGCCGCGCGGGCGCTTATGAGGCATGTTCGTGGAAAGGTTCTGTTAACGATCGGCTGCGCTTGCGCTTGGGGAGGTGAGACGGGGTGATATTCTTTCCGCATGATCACGCTCGCGCCAGTATCGACTGTTCTGGCCGCCGCGGCCGACCAGGGCGGGCGGCCCGCGCCGGTGATCGATGTCAACGATCCGACTGCGACCGCGTATTGGGCCGGACGCCTGAACATTTCGCAGGAGCAGTTGGTCACCGCCATCGGTGAGGTCGGCGGCTCGGTGGCTGCGGTACGCCGCTATCTTGCAAAGTAGCGCTCGACAAATCTGACGACGACCGAAGACCCGAACGCGGTTCCGGGTCGATGATGCCTGAACCGAACATTTGCGCTAACCTTCCCTGAAACGAAGACGACATTCAGGGCAGCAGATGATCGCAAAAGACCTTCAGAACGGCGTGGAACAGCTCGGCGAGATGATCGCGACGTCGTCCGCGATCGTTCCCTTCACCGGTGCGGGCATTTCGACGGAATGCGGCATTCCCGATTTTCGTTCGCCCGGTGGATTGTGGACGCGCAACCGCCCGATTCCGTTCGACGAATTCGTCGCGAGCCAGGAGGCGCGGGATGAATCCTGGCGGCGGCGCTTCGACATGGAAGCGACCTTCGCCGCGGCGCGTCCGGGGCGCGGGCACCGGGCCCTGGCCGCGCTCTACAAGGCCGGCAAGGTTCCCGGCGTCATCACCCAGAACATCGACAACCTGCATCAGGCGTCGGGAATTGCCAGTGACGACGTCATCGAGTTGCACGGCAATACGACTTACGCCCGCTGCCTCGGCTGCGACACGCGATACGATCTCGTCTGGGCCAGGGCGCAATTCGAAGCGAGCGGCCGCGCCCCTGTATGCGATGCCTGCGCGCAGCCGGTGAAGACCGCGACGATCTCGTTCGGGCAATCGATGCCGGAGGACGCGATGCGCCGCGCCAGCGAACTCGCGCAGGCGAGCGACCTGTTCGTGGTGATCGGATCGTCACTGGTGGTATGGCCGGCGGCAGGCATGCCGTTGTTGGCGAAGCAATCCGGCGCACGTCTCGTCATCGTCAACAGAGAGCCGACCGAGCAGGACGACGACGCCGATCTGGTGATCCGTCACGATATCGGCGAGGTGCTCGCGCCGTTCGTCGGCAATTGATCGGCACTCATCCGCGAATGGATCGATTCCAATCGTCGCAGATTCGATTGCGCGAAATTGATTCGCGCGACGCAAGCCTGTTTATAGATCGCCGGTAAACGGTTTTTTATCTTTGCCACCTGAGCGGGAGTGCTATCGTCGAATCAGGAGATTCGCGGGGCGTCTTCGAGAACAGCGGCTGCGAAGAGTCGATGCGCGTTGTCGTCAGGGCAGCGTGGCCGAAGTTTTTTGAACGTGTGAGGTCCGGGGTCATGGGGTCGGACGGATTCGAGTCCAAGCAATTTGGAGCGCAAGGGGCGAGCGCTGGAAGAGTGCAGTCCGATGCCTTCGTCGACGACAGCCGCAGCACGGCGCTGGATCCGCTTGCGGGTCTGAACGATGCCGGCAAGCTGATCGAGATCAGAGGCGTCATCAAATGGTTCGATGCGTCCAAGGGATACGGCTTCATCGTTCCCGAGGATGGATCGATGGATGTGCTGCTGCACGTCACGGTGCTGCGTCGCGATGGCTATCAAACAGCCTATGAGGGCGCGCGCATCGTTTGCGAGTGCGTGCAGCGCCAGAAGGGCTATCAGGCCTTTCGCGTGGTCTCGATGGATGAATCGACAGCCGTGCATCCGGCGCAGATGCTGCCGCCGCGCACCCATGTCAGCGTCACGCCGACCAGTGGGCTCGAACGCGCGCAGGTGAAGTGGTTCAACCGGCTGCGCGGGTTCGGCTTCGTCACCTGCGGCGAAGGCACCCCGGACATCTTCGTTCACATGGAAACCTTGCGGCGTTACGGCATGACCGAACTGCGCCCCGGCCAGTATGTGCTGGTGCGGTTCGGGCCGGGATCGAAGGGCATGATGGCGGCGGAAATCCATCCCGAACACGGTCCCGCCGGGCTCGCCTCGCACTGATCCGCCTCGATCGGCTTCGTCGAGATCCGGATTGCCGGACATTCTCGCTCGTTCACAAGCCTGTCAGATCGCGTGGCCGGATAGGCCGCGCGGTTGCGCTTGGCGTAAAAGCGGTTACCTATCGTCGCCGTTGGATACCCACGTGAACGGCGGTCAGGGTTTATGTCGATGACGGTGATGCGATGGCTTGAGCGGCGCTCGCAACGACTGGGACGCTGGCTGGCGCTGCTGACGCTGCTGACGGCCGGTGTCGCGGCGACTGGCAGCGCACATGCGGCCGAACTGCAGACTCTCGAGATCGCCACGAAGTCCGGCGTTCAGGTGTTTTCCGTCGAGGTGGCCACCACCGAGGAGGAGAAGCGCACCGGGCTGATGTATCGCAAGGAATTGCCCGACGGCCGCGGCATGTTGTTCGACTTCTCACCCGAACAGGAAGTCTCGATGTGGATGAAGAACACTTTCATTCCGCTCGACATGATCTTCATTCGAGCCGATGGACGCATTTTGCGGATCGCCGAGAACACCGTGCCGCAATCGACCAAAATCATCCCGTCGCGGGGGCTGGCGAAAGGCGTGCTCGAAGTGATCGCCGGAACCGCGAAGAAGTACGGCATCGCGCCGGGCGATCGCGTTGCGCACCCGTTGTTCAACGGGCGATGAGCGTGCGCGGCGCGGCTTGCTGGCGCCGCCGGGAGCGTGTATCGACATCTCGCCGTAGCAAACCCTTCGCGGTTTGCGGGTCGATCGGGGTATAGCGCAGCCTGGTAGCGCGGCAGTTTTGGGTACTGCAGGTCGTTGGTTCGAATCCAGCTGCCCCGACCACGCAAGTTGCTGATTAATCATATTTTTTCCAGACGTTGCGTTCTGTGAAAGCCGGTGCTTCCGGCTATGGGAAGCACCGGGGAAACACGGGGCGCATCTCTGCGCCCCAAACCGACGTAAACCTACGCCAGCGGCCGCGCCGCGGCCAGCATGCGCGCGGCCATGTTGGGCGACACCGCAGCCCGGATGAACACCATGTTCCCATCGAGGGCTTTGAATTTTCCGATGGCGCGCCGCCCCAGCGGCGCCAGCATCCGCACCGCGACACCGGATGTTACATGCGCCTCGACGACCGAATAGAAGGGTCCGATTTCGAGGGACGTCGAGGCGCCACGGTCCCGCAATTGCTGGATCGCGCCGGCTTCATAGGTGTTGAGCACGGAAACGGGCTGAGCGGAGAGGGTAGCGGTGTGGATTGCCATAGCTTTTTGCCTTTCGAGCAAGATTGCATCCAGGGGCGAAATGACCGCAGCTAAGAGCAGCCCCGCACGCCTTTAGGCTCGCGCCTTGGACATGCGCGTGCGGCCCCTGGACTAGAAAGTGTGATCGCCGACTGACCGGAAACGATATTCGGCTTAGCTCAATGGGCTTTCGACCCACGACTAGGATGCGCTCAAAATTGGAGAATGCAATAGGGTGTTGCGGCACAAAAAGCAGAGTACGCTAAAGGCAACATGCAGCGCATTGCGCTCGTTGGGAAACTGCATCGAAAATTTATTTTGTGAATCGCATCGAATTAACACGTATCGCGGCAGCACGGTGACGAATCGGCCACAGCGTGAGCGTGGCAGCGATGGGGCTGCGTCCGCAGCGCGGTCGACGATCGATCAGCATCGACCCTAGGCCCTCGCCTGCCGAGTCCGACCCCTGGCGGGGGGCCGCGGCCGTGGCGCGCAAACGTCGCAACCCGGTTCTACTAATTTGCAAAAATCCGAGAACCTCGGGGTGGCCCGGCACCACGACGTGAAGGTTGAGATCAGCCGCCTAACGCCCGCGCTGTTTCTTCGCGCGCTTTACACCGCGTTTCCTTGGAAACGACGTATCCGTCTTCGCTTCGGTTTGTCTGACGCTTTTCTTCAACGCGTCCTTCAAATCGATTGGGACGCCGTGCTTCTTGAGCAAATCGGCAAACGCCTCATCCACTAGTTCTTGAAACGTTGCCATCCGTCGACGACCAAGGTCGGTCATCTTCACGAGCGTATCGTCGTCGACCTGAATGCGCTTGCCCGGCATCGTTATGCCGTCTTGCGTTTACGGCTAACTGCGGGCTTGGTGGGCGCCTTCGCAGTCTTAGCTGGCGCCTTGCCGGCAATCGGCAGAAGCATTTCCTTCTGACCGGGCGCTGTCTTTCGACCGCGCTTGGGCTTTGCCTTGGCTTGCTGTGCTGGTTGGGTACTCTTGCCCGCAATGCTGCGTTTCAGCGCATCCATGAGGTCGACGATGTTCTCGCCACTTGGTCGCGCCTTCGCCTTGACAGTCTTCCCGGCTCGCTTTGCGTTGATCAGGTCGGTGAGAGCGGTCTCATAGCGATCCTCGAACTTCTCGGGATCGAACTCGCCGGACTTCTGTTCGACGATGTGCTTCGCGAGATCCAGCATTTCCTTCGTGACCTTCACATCCTGAATATCGTCGAAGTATTCATCCTCGTCGCGGACCTCGTATGGGTAGCGCAGCAACAATCCCATCAGACCCTTTTTCATCGGCTCGAGCGCGATGATGTGTTCGCGACTTGTCAGTACCAAGCGGCCGATGGCGACCTTGCCCATGGATCGGATGGTTTCGCGGATCACCGCATAGGCGTCGTGACCAATCTTGCCATCAGGCACGAGATAGTAGGGGCGCACAACGTATCGCTGGTCGATGTCAGCCCTATCGACGAACTCATCAATCTCGATCGTTCGCGAGGATTCGATCTCGACCTTCTCAAGTTCTTCCGGCTCGACGGTGATGTAGGTATCGGTATCGATCTTGTAGCCCTTAACGATGTCGTCGGGCTCGACTTCGTCGCCAGTATCGGCGTCCACTTTGAGATACCGGATTCTGTGCCCGGTCCTGCGATTGATCTGGTTGAAGCTGATTTTTTCGGAATCGGACGTCGCAGGGAAAAGGGCTACAGGGCAGGTCACAAGCGAAAGGCGTAAGAAGCCCTTCCAGTTGGCGCGCGGGGCCATGGGACACTCCGGAACTGAACGCGACAGAACCGGGATTCAAGCGGAATTGGCTGTATTGGTTCCAAACTTCTCGATCTCGATGTGGCGGTTGAGAAGCCGGACTTTGTCCGCCGCGTTGCGGCGCTTGGTGAAATTCGTCCAAACGTCGTGGTTGGACTCAACTTGCAATGGTGACAGGGTGCTTTTGCCCGCTTGTGGGTAAAGGAAAGAACAATGTTGAAAGCACTGATTATCGCTGGCGCCGCTGCGCTGATGGCGACTGCTGCTCAGGCCCAATATCGGACCTATGGGAGCGGCTCAAACTCGCAAAGCCATTCGGTTGGCGGCTACACGACGAGCCGTGGCACCTATGTCCAACCGCACCAGGCAACCAATCCAAACAGTACACAGATGGACAACTTCGGGAGCAGAGGGAATTATAACCCCTACACGGGTCAGACCGGTACCAGAAACCCGCGGTACTGAGACGGAATCACGGGCTGCCATATTTTCGACCCCGCTCCGGCGGGGTTTTCTATTTCCGGTGCGACAAGCGCGGATCACTCCAGTGGCTGGTCATCGTCTATCGATGACTCACCTCATACTCGCAGCGACCCACATCGCATAAAACAACACCGCCGCGAAAACGAAAAGCCCAAGATGCACTCGATGCCGATTGCTGTCTCGCTCGTTCGCCAGATCGCGATTGTGCTGACCACGCCAGCCCATGGCCATTACTTCGCGCTCAGCTGCGATGCGGAGTCTAACTCAATCTCGGGGCTGCCCTTGTAGAGCTTCAGAGCGCCGGTAATGCTCACGGTCTTACCCTGATAAGATTGCACGTTGGGGAACGTCGCAGCGTTACGGGCTCGAATGAATCCGGTGAACGCTTGGTTCGGGTAGTGACCACCCATGTTGAGAAACACGTTGCCACGGTTGGAAGTGTGAACTTCATCCACGACACCTCGCACCGTGACAGATTTTCCGACATGCGATGCTGCATCTTGCGGCGGTATCGTTTGCGCGAACGCTGGCGTGGATAGAAGGCAAAGTCCGAGCAATAGGCTTGTGATTTTCATGTCGTGATCCTCAGCGTTTCCCGATGCCAGTCTAGCGGGAAGCGCCTGAGAGATTCAATCATACCAATCCATGCGCCGACGCGGCACGGCCTCAACCGGAGCGCCGCGCACGTATCCCGTCGAAACTTTCGCCTCTAGCTGATGCTGCAAAAACTCGTTCGCCAGTATCAGCGCACGAATGGCGCTGCGAAGATCGCCGCCGCATGCCGCTATTGCCTGATCCGTCGCGACCTCTAGTCGGTCGGCTTCGTCCTCCGGTTTCTGATCGTTCAGGGCGGACATCGGTGGTTCCTCGTTGACTGTGCTAGGTTCATGTTCCTAGTTTGTTCTCATGAAGTCAATCCCGCCAAAACGCCATTTTCCACCGCCGTGGACCGCAGTTCGCGACGGCCCCGACGCCTACGTGGTCCGGGATGCGAACGGCTTTCGATTGGTGACGATCTTCTGCCGGGACGACATTCATTCGGCGGGTTGGTCATTCGCGTCTGAGCACCTGACAGCCGACGAAGCGCGACGGATTGCTAAAGGCATCGCGCGGTTGCCCGAGTTGCTGGTCCACCATCCCGGCTTCTATTCACGCGATGGAGGCGATAGGCGTTGGAAACGCTCGCACCCGTACCACGTCGCCTTGCCGGATATGTACGCCCGCGAGCACTGGCACGGCATCAACGCGATTTGCAGCTTGAACGATATCCCGTTTGATCCGACCGGCGAACGTATGAGGCGAGGCGGCGTCCTGTACGTGACCTATGAGTTTTCGTTGCAGCTTCACGCCATTCAGTTTTGGGACCGCTTTGATGGGCGCTGGTTGCGGCATGGGGATTTTATGTACCCCGACAAGCCGGACGATTTGCCGAAGCTGAAAGAGCCGCGCGAACCGAATAGGTTTGGCCGGTCACGTCGTGAGCGGTGATTGCCAGAGCACATTCGCTTGTTGCACACCTGCATACCAAGTCCCAGCATCTGTGTTAGACGACGATCGTTCGCTGGACAGGTGCAGGAAGGCGGGCAATGTGCGGAAAATGATGCACCACCTATTCTCAAATTCGCCAAATATGCTATAGTATCGCTACTTTTGGTGACACAGCCGCTTCACCGACGGCGCCGAAAATTCCTGCGCACGATCGGTGTCACCAAATGCCCTATCCGACAAAATACACCCGCCAGTACGATTACCAGTCGTATCAGAACAGCAATCCGACGCGGCCGTTGCCGGGCGGGAAGGTCAATGTCGACCTTGACGCTGCGAAACTGTCCATCGGGGAAATCGTCGATTTCCTGAAGGGGGTTATGCGGCCGGATGGCAAGTTGGCCAACGGCATCGTTGGCATAGCGCAACTGGATTCGACGTTTCAGTTGGGTTTCAGCCTGCCGACGATGTGGGAGCCGGGGGTCGACTACACCGCCGACAGCACAGTGCTCCACGACAACAAATTCTGGCACAGCAAGGAAGACCATACGTCGACCGATGGCTTCGACGAGTCGAAATGGGATGTGATTGTCGATTTCGGTGAGCAAGCCGACCTGGCCGCAGCGAGTGTGGATGCCGCAGCCGCGTCGGAGGCCGCTGCCGGCGGCAGCGCCGCGACAGCCACCACCAAAGCAGGCGAGGCGGCCGGCAGCGCCGCGACAGCCACCACCAAAGCAGGCGAGGCGGCCGCGAGTGCGGTGGCTGCCGCCGAAAGTGTCGACAGCATTTCCGGCACTGTTGAGTACGTCGATGGTGTGAAAGACGAGGTTGACGCCGATCGCGTGACGACGGAGGCGGCGCGAGACGCCGCATTGGCGGCCGTGGCGTCGGTTCCGCCGACGATGTCGAGCCGGGCGTATGCGATGGCGTCTTATCGGCCATTCACGGCGCCGGATGTGCTCCGGACGCTGGGGTACGCGGACCTCGGCGATCTCGGCGACGCCGATTTCGAGAGCAACGGGACGACGAGCGGCGATCTCGTGCTGACGTTGGCCGATGGCGTGACGCAGGCGGGGTACGACCGCGTGCGGAAGTTGGCATTCACGCCGCAGACGTTTGGTGCCAACGCGAGCGACACGGCCGCCAATCAGCGCGCGGCCATTCAGGCGTGCATGGATTTTGCGCCTGAAGGAGCGACGATCGATCTTGGCGGTACGGATTTCACGGTCGACGCGACGCTGAAGCCGCGACCTGGCCAGCGGGTTTGGGGTGGCGGATTGCTCCTGGCTGTGGCGGTGACGACTGCGGTGTGGGGCGTCATCGCAGCGGCGGACTTCGGCGTCTACGAGAACCTGAAATTCGTCGGCACCAATCGCACCGGCACCGCACCAGGGTCCGAGCTGTATCAGGCCGCGATTCATTCGAGCACGACGGCGTTGACCGGGCGTATTCCGGCCAAGAACGTCAAGGTTCACAACTGCGACATCTCCAAATTCACCGTCGGCGTGGCGTCCAATCCGGCGGACGGGGAAGCGGTCGCCACGAACTGGCGCGTCACCGGTTGCAATATCCACGACATCGTCGGGTACACCGGAGCGTCCGAAGGTTACGGCGTATCGTTCGGTTATGGCACGAACATTTGGGTCAACGATAACGCATTCCTGAACATCAAACGTCATGCCGTCTACTATTCCGGGGTGAATGGCGGGCACGTCATCGGGAACGACATCCAGTACGTTGACAACATTGGCATCCAGTTCAACGGATACAGCGCGCAGCCGTATTCGTACGCTAACATCATCGCGTTCAATCGCGTTGCCAACATCACGCGCTTGGTCGATTACGGCTACACGTCCGCTGTCGCCATCGGCATTTACGGCAAGCAGGCGTTTACCGAAGTCATCGGCAACAGCATTCAAAGCTGTGTTCACGGTGCCATCGATCTCGGCGGCCAGTCCGGAGACACGTCAGTTACTGGCTCCCGGTACTTCGTCAACGGAAACGACATTTCGTTGGATACGGACGCCCTATCGTTTGGTATTCACACGCTCAATGCGCCGTGGGCGACCATTTCGAACAACAACATCCGGATCGCCAGCAACATTTGGGCTATCCTGCTCGAGATCAACGCCGACGTCGGATCGGGATCGTGGCCGTTGCAAGTCACGGGCAACACGCTCTCGACAGGCTCCGGTGTGGGCGGCGCTTTCAAGGTCAACTGCACCCATTCGTCGGGCCGGGTGCGTGTATACCGAAACGACGTATTTGGTTTCTCGTCGGCCGCTAACCACTTCACGGATTCATCGACCGCCGGTATTATTCGCAGCGATATGAACCGGAACGTCGGCTACATCAACACGAACGCCGACGTCACGCATAACGCGGGAGGCTCTGCGGACGTCGACCGTCCGACCCTCCGCTTGGCGGAAGGTCGTTCTGCTACTCGAAATGTTTACTTAGGTTCTACTGACGTTCCTAATGGCGCAACAGTGCGTATCGCCAATAAGACCACCGGCGGTTTCGGGCAGACGGTCTATTCAGGTGGTGCAATCGCCACGCTCGCCGTCAACGAGAGTTGCCTGTGCGCGTGGAACGGGGCTGCGTGGGAATTGGTCATGAAAGGCACGGCGTAGCACATGGCACGGTCACCGTTGGACGACGCTGCCGCGCCAGCTTCGTTCGGCACGCCTCCGCTTCCAGCTCACTTCGTTTCTGACACGGCGACATCGGCCGGTTTGCCGCCGTTGCCGCCAGGATTTACGCTGGATCCGCCGGCGAGTGCGTCAAGCCAATATGGGTCGCCTGTAATTCCACCGCTACCGCCTGGCTATACACTCGATCCCTTGCCGAAGAACGATCCGTGGGCACAGTTCAAGGGCGCACCAACCGTCGACCCTTGGGATCAATTCGCCGATGCGCCGACAAAGCCTGGGCCGCAACCGGCTGTGCTTCCGCCGTTGCCGCCAGGGTTCACGCTCGACGCTGCTCCGCAGGCGGCGGCTCCCGCTGTGCCGGCGACGCCCGACATCGTGCTGGGCGGCAATGGCGAGCCGACGCGCATCACTGTTCGTCCTGAAGCGCCTAAGCCGGTCGAGCGGCCCATGTCCATCCTGCCGAGCAGCGTCGGCGGAGCGGTGCGCGACTTCGGCATCGGCTCCCAGGGTGTGGCCAAGGGGCTGTTGCACACGGCGGCGATGCCGTTCGATCTTGCGGCGGGTGCGGTGAATCTTGGTGTGGCCGGCGCGAATAAGCTGTTTGGGACAAATTGGTCCTACGCGACGCCTGCGTCGCAGATGGCCGAGACGGCAGCAGCTCCGCTGATGATTCCGCGAAGCGAGATGTCACCAAGCGAGCGGCTGTTCGAGAACGTCAACGACTTTGCGACGCAGGGATTGACCGCGGGTACTGCACTCGCGGCACGTGCCCCGCAGCTGGCCACGCGGACGATGCCGTCGACGACTATCTCTGGCCGCGTGTTCGATACGGTCACGCGGCCTTATACGGCCGCGCCTGCCACCACCGTGACCGGCGACGCCGTAGTCGGCGCGGGGGCTGGTACGGGCGCTTCGGCTGCGCAGGAATACGCCCCGGACAGCGTGGCCGCAAACATCGCGGCCCCGTTCGTTGGCGGCGTCGGGGCGGCCGGGCTGCAGGCCGCCGCCACGGGGATCGGCGGACTGCTCCGAAGCATCGCAGCGAAATCCCTGCCGTCGCCGCGTGAGATTCCCGTGAACCTACAAACAAGTGCGCCTTACACGAATCCCGATATCGATCGTGCAGCGCGGACCTTCCAGGCTTCCGCCCATTTGTCGCCGAAGGCGCTGGCTCAGGATATTCGCGAGAATGCGGCTGAACTGCTGAGCCCCAAGCTGGCGGGCGAGGAGCCGTTGAGCCGATCCAGCTTGCCCACCACCGGGATGCTGTCGGGTGATCCCGGCTTGCTTGGCGCCGAAGGTGGCGCGCGTATGAAGAACGCGGCTCCGTTCATCCAGCGCGACGAAAACATCAAGGGCGCGGCCGCCGGGCGGGTGGCCAGTCTGCGGGATCCGGAAGCTGACCTCGGATCGGTGTTTCGCGCGGCCGACGCCGCGCGCGAGAGCAAGATGGCCGCGGCGGAGGGCGAGGTGGCGCGCCGCGCGGAAGAACTGGCCACACGGCAGCGGGACCAGGAACTGTTCGGAGCCGACTTCGGCGCCATCGCCAATTCCGACGCCAAGGCCAACGCCAGCCGCAATTTGGATCGCGCCGTCGTCGACCAGAACTACGTGCCCGCGCGTCAACAGAAAAACGAAATGTTCGACAACGCGCCCGGCCGCAACGAGCAACTGCCGTCCGATGACGTGTTCGCGGCGATCGACCGCGTGCGCGCAAGCGCCAATGGCCTTGCGCCGGGCACCTTGCCGAATGACTTCATGCGCCGGCTCGACGCGCTACGGCCGCAAATCGATCCGGAAACGGGCGCCAACATCGGCGGCCCCGGCACGGCGTCCGGCGCCGATCTGGCCGACCTGCGGAAGTTCGTCAGCACGGCGCGAGAGAACGCGCAGCGATCCGGCAACTTCGACCTCGCCGACAACCTCGGCCAGTTGCAGCGCTCGCTCAACCGCACCATCGAGAACGCGCCCGGCTATGCCGAGGCCAACGCCAATTATGGCCAGTTCGCCGAGCGGTTCCGGCCGGAGCGCAACGATGAAGGCGCGAGGTTCACGCGCGACATCGACCGCGGTGGTCAGCAGCCGGACGGCACGTTGAATCGCGGCAACACGCCGCCGAGCGAAACCGCTGGCCGTTTCCTGAGCAGCCCGGAGAAAGCGGCCGCGCTCAACCGCATGATGGCCGGTGCACCGAGCGAACAGGCGGGCCAAACTGCCGTGCGCGACTACATGCGTTCCGACTTCGCAACGTCCGTGCTCAATAGCGACGGGACGATCAATCCAGCGCGCGCGGCGGCATGGACACGCAACAACGCCGACGTGCTGTCGCAATTCCCGACGCTGCGTGGCGAGTTCGATAGTGTCGTGGCCGAGGCGCGACGGGGCCAACAACTTTCGACCGACGCCAAGGCGTTCCTCGACCAGGCGCGCAAGACCGCCAAGGCCACGGAGGCCGACATCGACCGCGGCGCGATCGGCACGCTGCTGCGCGGCGAGGATCCGCGCGACGTCGCGGCCAAGCTGCTCAACGGCGGATGGAGTTCGGAGAAGCGGCTCGACGAGATCAACGCACTGGTGAAGAACGACGAGGCGGCCAAGCGCGGCTGGAAAGCAGCGTTTGCTGACGAACTGCACAAGCGCGTCACCGGCACGAAGCAGACCAGCGAAACCTACGAGGTGCGCTACGCCCGGCTGGCGGCCGAGTTCAAAGCCAACGAAAAGCTGATGGCCAAGGTATTCAGCCCGGAGGAGATGGGTACGCTCCGCCAGGCGCACAAGCTGCTCGGCTACTTCAAGGAAGCCGAGAAGCGCGCGACGGTTGGGTCGCAGACGGCGGAGCGGGTTATCCCTCGCATCTTGGAGCTGGGCGCTCGTCACATCTACGGTGACCTGAAAGGAGGTGGCATCGTTCGACGCTTCCGGCTGATGCTCGAACTCATGCCATCCAATAAGCAAGCTGCCGAGCAGATCGTGCAGATGGCGTGGTTCAATCCTGACGTCGCCGCCTATTTGCTCGAACGGCCGGTGCGCAACCCCAATGTGCCGCAGCACAACATCAATCTGCGGCGTCTGATAGCATTGGACAACGCGGCGCGGCAGCCACAGGCCAGGGGGAAATGATCGGAGTGGAGGTAATTCCAAATGGTGTCACCTCGCTGAGGCCGCCGCTCCCGCCGTGCGCCAGTCCCGCAGGGTATCGTGATGAGGCCGTGCACGACATGGTGCAGTCGGTGCACGAGGTCGCCGAGGTCGTCGAGGAGGCGCGCCGCACGAATGATCTCTTGCGGGAGGTTAAAGACTTGCTTGGCGACAACGTCCGAGAAACCCAGCACGCGCGGCAGACCCTCGAGTTGATCCGCAACGAAAACCGGATGAGGTCGGACGGAGGCTCCCTTGGGTTCTAATGCTCCGCAAGCCGGCTGCGGGCGAGCATCCGCAAATCGAAAACGATCTCGCGCTTGATGGTGGTCTGTTCGCGGGCCGTTTTCGCATGATCCCCCAAGCGCAGTTCGCCGTTTTCGATCCGTCGTTCCAGCATTCTAAGTTCTTCGAGTCCAGCCGTGGTCGTGGGCAGCATATCGGGTTTCCGTTAGGCCGGGATGACCGCCCGATCCAGCCACCAATCTGCATTTTCAACAACGCACCGAGCTTGAGTCTCATGCTCCGAACCGTCTTTCTGGCGGCGCTCATACAACCTTTCGTTGCCAGCGAAGTTTTGCCATAAGTCCCTTCGGGCGGCCTTCTTTTGGCTAAATGGGGCATGTTGCATGGAAGAAGTTTCAAGCTCTGGAAGAGCGGCGTGGGGTGTGGCCGGGGGAGTGTCTGCCGTCATACTAAAATTTATGGGGCAAGACCTCTATTGGCTTCGCGTGCTCATCGATACGAACGATACGGGAAAAATCCCCGGGATGTTGACCATGTACTTGATTTTGCTGTTTTGCCTCTCTGTTATCGGGGCGATCTGCGCGATGGCGTCCAAAGAAAATCAGCCGGTCAAGTTGCTTGCGATAGCTGTTGCTGCGCCAGCTTTGGTCACAACTTGGTTGGGCGGTTCGACTTCGGAGTTGAGCCGAACCAGAACGGCCATTTCCGACCTATCGTTTGTATCTACCGCACACGCAAGCGAAGTGAGTACAACGACTTCATCCGATTTTTGGCGCGGCTTTTTGCTCCCTCTTGGTATTGGGAAAGACGAACAACAATACCGTGTAGTGGTAGGGTCTTTCAAAGACAAAGCTGCTGCCGAAGCACTCGCGGCCAGTCTTAGCAAGCGACCCGATCTCACGGCAAAGGTCGGGGACCCTAAGCCGGGGAACGATTATTATTCGGTCTACGTTGGTGAATACGCTCCTTATCCGGTAGCTAAATCGCTGAAAGAGTCGGTGAGCAAGAACTTGGGGACGGATGATGTGTTTCTGGCTCCGCATCGCATCCAGTAAGATGGGCGGCATTCCTAGTTTCTCGATCATGCCCACGCGGGTAGCGCCCGCAAATGCAGATGATCATGAGAACACGACTGTCTCGACGATAGCGACCGAGTGACATTAAGTCGACGCCTCGCAGGCAACCTAACCCCACCTGACTTGAGTCCTTCGCAAGGTGGCCGGGCTTTCCTCGTTGGGAGGGGTGGAGCATGTCGACGCTCGGGCCGCGAGGACTCCCGAAGGCAGCGCGCTGAATATATCTGGGTGGCGAGTATCGAGTACCGCGATGGCCTACCGCACCCCGAAAGACCTTGCCGATCGGATGGCGGCCCGGCGCCGACAAGCGGCCGCGGACGACGGCTACGCCCGCGAGACCTTCACCCAACCCCGAGACGAAGCCCGCGAGACGGCGAGGGCGTTCCTCGATCGATGGCCGGCGGCGGCATACATGACCACCGTCGAATCTTGGCGGGAACTGCCCGGCGGAGAGCTCGAGTTCACGATGAGGCGGTTGAGGAGCGCGGATTGAGTTGACCTGCTTTGCGGGCTGGAACAGGCACTGAACTATCGCTAGGGTAGCAAACCATTTGGTGAACAATTCTTAACCTTGAAAGGTTGACTATGCATCTCGCGGGATGTTGACTTGCATGTCAACAATTACCAGTTTAATAGCTTCCGAGACCATCAAGTCGGTAGCGTTTGGGCTCCTTCCAGATGAGTTGCCAGAACGAGGATTGTTTGGGACGGGCCGGTTTTTCCAGTTCTTGGAAACAGTCCTACCTTCAATTCCGTCGCGGGACGCCATGCTTTCATCAGAGGAGCAGTTGGTGGGACTCCTCGGTCGTTATCTCACGAACGCTCCACTCAGGCTAAATTCGCCAATTTCGCCAATTCGCCATCTGGAAGACGGGGTATGGGAATTCAAAACGAAGGATGTAAGAGCATTTGGCTGGTTTGTAGCCAAGGATTGCGCAATTCTGGACTCGGGCTGTGATGTGAAGCTTCTGAAATCAAATCGGATCAACTACAGCGGATATATTGAGCAAACGAGATATGTTCGAACATCACTCGGTTTCACGCCAGGGAAGTTCATTCAAGGAAGCGAGCCATCTCATGTCGTCACCAAATTCATTGTCGCCCCAAAACGTTAGCGCGGCCCGATTCATTGGTGACGTTCGCGAAGAATTATTGCAGGCCTATCTTGAGGAACTGACGGAACATGGCCTGACCAAAAGCGATATTGCTCGCGCTCTTGGCGTGAACCGATCGGTAGTGAGTAGAATTCTCAACGGCTCGGCCCCGCTCGAACTCCGCACTCTTGCGCAGTTGGCTTGGGCACTCGGCCGAACTCCAGAATTCAAACTTCCGAAGCGACGGAAGCGCGCGCACGGGATCAATACAATTTCAGTGACAAACTCGGTAACGAATACTGCGCCAGCTATGTTGGCCACGGTAACGCCGTGACGCGGTTAGCGACGTTCCAAGCATGCGACCAAGTCGCTGATGCTGGCGCAGGCAAACTTGCATTCATTGGCATTTACAGTTCCGACCTGTTGGTGCCGCAGATCCCGTTTTCGCTAGCGCAACTTTACTTTGTTGTGAGGTTCCGGACGCCAATTAATGATCGTCCGAAGAAAGTAGCCGTGCGGATCGAGCGTCCGGGTCATCCGCCGTTTAGAATCGACCATACGCCCAGTCTCAACGAAGCAGTGGTCCCAGAAGGCGCTGGCGCGAACTTCTTTCAATTGCAGGTGATAGCAGTCATCCAGCCTTTCGAAATAAAAGAAGCGGGAACGGTCAAGGTATTCGTCGAGGATGAAATTGGAGATAACTACGCGGGTGGGCTTCGCCTAAAGGCCGGTGTTGTCCCGAACGAAGCAAACCTAGCTGGCGCGGCGGGTTTGATTGCTGCGCAATATGAACGCGTAAGTGATGCATCGCACCAAGATCGGTGCGAACTGGCGGAGCAACTTCTGTCCAGCCTCGTGTCATATATGCGATATTCGTCGATGCCGCCTAAGCTGCAATATCCTGATAGGGATGTAAGACTGCTTCTCGATGAGAGGCGCGTACATGTCTTTTTTCCGCAGCCTACCGCAACTATAGATAAAGTCAGAATTGAAGATGGCGAGAATTTTGATTCCGCGACGGTGGAAGCGGTCGACAAATTTGGATTTATCGTAGCATTTGAGCCACGTGCTCCCACGGATCTTAATTTCTCTTACGTTTTAGCTGACAGCCCGAGACCACGAAGGAAGAAGGCTGCGAAGGACAAGAGCTAGAATAAACTTTCGTCAATTCAGTAACCCCGCTCCGGCGGGGTTTTCTTTATGCTCAGAACAATACAGATGGGCCATGGGGACGATAGGTGAGATCTGAAGTCATATTCATCGCGCTGCTCTTTTGGGCTGTGTTGAATGTGACGGCCTTCGCGATGATGGGTTGGGACAAGTCGGCCGCCCGAAACATGATGAGACGTATTCCGGAATTCAACCTGCTATTTGTCGCTCTAATCGGAGGAAGCGTCGGCGCGGTCCTAGGACAGCAGATGTTTCGCCACAAGACGAGGAAAGAGCCGTTTCAGTCTATCCTGTTTGGGATAACGGCTCTTCATGCCACGGTCGTTTCATACTTTGTATTCAAGCAAATTCTCTAAGTCCCATCTGCTATGAGTTCAGTGAGGTCTAGCCTCAATTCAGCTTCGGCCCCTTGCCGCGGAAGACGTCGGCCAAGTAGTCGCTGCTGTGGTGGCCGTAGGAGTTCTCGATCGTTTCGATGGTGTCGCCGAGCAGCTTGGCGACGGCATAGATCGGGACGCCGGCCTGCAGCAAGTGCGTGGCCCGGCTGTGGCGCAGGATGTGCGGATAGCTTTTCGCTTCCAATCCCTGGTTCGTCGCGTGGGCCTTGAACAGATGATAGTAGCTGCGCGGCGGTAGCACCTTTGCGGTGGGTTTCTTCCCTGCGATGAGCCGCTCGAGGCGACCGCGGATTTCGGGTGCGATCGGCACCGTCGGTTTTTGCTTCTTCGAACGGCGCTCCGTGGGGCTCGCATCATGTGGCATCAGTTCGATCAAACCGCCGGCGAGGTCGACCTGGCAAACGGCTAGATCCTCGATCGCTCCGCGCCGAGAGCCGGTGTAGTAGGCGAGGGCAATGAAGTCCTGGAGGGCGGGCTCCGCGCTGGCGAAGATCTTCTCCAACTCCTCGTGCGTCAGGAATGCCCGCCGCGCCGGTGAATCTGGGGGCGCCTCAATGGTCGGCATGTCCGCGGCCATGATCTTCTTATGCTTGAGCGCATAGTTTGCGGCTGCCTGGATCACGTAAAGCTCGCGCCGGATCGTGCCATCGGAGATTTTCTGTTTGCGGCGGGCGTCCATGTACTCGTGGCACGCCGGGATGTCGATCGTGCGCAAATCGCGATTGCCGAAAAACCGACGGAGCGGCTTGCACGCATTCATCGGTCGTTCCCTGTCGTTGGCGCTGCGGCCAATGTGGTGCTTGAGATAGAAGTCGAGAACGACCCCCAAGGACCGGCGGTTCGGTTGCCCGCCACCTGCCCACGAAACGAGAAAGTCGGCATACGCACTGATCGCGGCTTTCACGTCTCGGGTTTTCAGCGACAGCGATCTTGTCTGCCGAATTTTCGGATCATACCAGTAGACGTACCAGACGTCGTTGTCGCGACGATCTAGCCAGGGGACTTCCCGCGGTATTCTGCCCATGTTTTTCTCCTGCCATTTGGGGCAGCAGAGGAGGGCAAATTGGTTTCGTCAACCTCGTGCCATCGGCTCGCAAAAATCAACATCGTAGGTGTTGCTATTACTTCGCTATCTCCAAGATCGAAGTCTCTGTCAGCTTTAACGATCTCTCCAAAAAGAGCCGAAAACGAAAAATGCGACGAATCACGAGGCGAGGCGTCCAAATGTGTTCGCGGTGAAGTGGGGAATAAGTTCAATGTTTTGGCGGGCCATGTATCAAAATGAGTCCGAGCGAACTCCACCCTTAGCCATCGCGTCTCGAACCGCACGCCCATCGAATATTCCGAAAGGTGCAGGGGATTGGCGCGTCAGATCATCGAGGCGAGATCGCATCATGTCATTAGCGGCCGCCGTCCCGTATTCCTGTTCCAGCGACCGGTACTCACGCTCGAATCTAGCGATCGCACGATTTGCGAGCCAATGATTGACGGTCTGTTGCGCGCTGAAAATCCAGTAGGCGACAACAAGGCCTGATGCTGCCAGGATGAGTGCCAGATAAACGGGCGTTAGGAATGCGCCAAAGGATCCCAGCGCGAGCGAAAGCCGCCAAACAGGCTCGTGCCAGAACAACACCAGCGCGCCGCAGCCGAACCCGAGTAACGCTACCGCCGCAGAGAACCCAATAGTGAAAACGGTCCAAAACTGGCCACTGGTCATGAACGCCCCCTAGCGTTGTCGGGCACGATTGCGCAAAACCGGCGAGCGCGCAACCGCGGTCGCATTACGTCAGTCGAGAAAGGACAGATGGCGCGCACCGTCTCCCCTTGCAAATGATTTTCTGTCAGGAATCTTTCGGTAACTTTTTCTCAGCCAACTAAGCGCATGTTTTCTTTGAACGGCACGACGTTATTCTCCGGCGTAGGATCGGCCGGATGCTCTTGCGGTTTCGGCTCGACGATCTTGCGTAGTTCGCTTGCAAGTATCTCGGCGACCCCGCGCTTCTCGCTGAGCATGTCGTATTTGTCGTAAGTGGCGGTGACGTCGCCCTCGAGGTGATCGAGGAGGGCTTTGACATCTTCGCGCCTGGCGCCGCCACGTCGCGCCACCGTGGCCGCAGTTCGTCGGAGATCGTGCGGCGTAAAATGCGCCATGCCGAGAAATTCACGAATGCCGCGCCGTGCTGACTTCTTGCCCTTGGCTGTTCTGCCGTTGAGTGCGGCCGCGAGCGCGTCGCGCGTTAGCGGCGGCGGGGCAGGTGCGTGCGCATCGGGATCGCCAGTCGTTCCCGCTTCCGGATCAACCGACGACCTTCGCCATGCCGTGAAGATTGCCGCCTGTTCGTCATTGCAAATTGCTTCGCGCGCAACCGACACAGCTAACGTGTTCAACGGTACGATGACGTCGCGGCGTTTCTTCACGCGACTTTTCGGGATGTGGTATTGCGGATCGGCGCCCTCGAGGTCGACGATTTCAGCGACCATGGCGCCGGCGGATTGGCCCGGGCGCACCATCGTCGCCAGAATGAATTTCAACGACAGCGCCACAGCCCGGCTTGCCGGCAGATCAGGGTTGTCCAAACCGCGCCAGAGGGTCCGAATCTCATCGTCGGAAAGAACCCGTTCGCGCGGTGATTCATGGAAACGCTGCCGCATGCCGGCGACGGGATTGCTTGGGACATATTTGCGACCGGGCTCCTTTGCCCAGGCGAACAGCGTATGCAGGATCGATTGGGTCCGGTTGGCGCTCACCGGCGCGTCGGCGCCGATTTCCTGGATCAGGGCGGCGACGTCATCATCGGTGATATCCGCCGCCAGCCGCCGGCGCCATTTCGCCCGGGGCCGCTTTAGATAGCTTTCGTCGTTCTTCCAAGACGATTTGCGGGGCTTGGCGTATTCATCAAGGTACAGCTCCGCCAACCTATCGAAAGTCAATCGATCGCGATTTGGTCGATTCGTCCGCTTCTCGGCGGCGGGATCAGAGCCCGCGGCAACAGCACCGAGCAAGATCTTCGCTTGGGTCCGCGCCTCATCGGGCGTCAGCTTGCCGATAGCGCCGAGGGTGAAGCGGCGGGTTGGCGCTGTTCGACCCGTGCCGGCGCGGTACATGACGACAAAAGTTATCCCGCCCGTCGGCCGCACTCGCACGCCGAATCCGGGTAGCTTCTCGTCCCACACCGCATATTCAGCCGCCTTGGGCCGCAAGCTGTCGACCAGGCTTTTCGTTATGGTCGATTTGCTCATAAGCCCTCCGGGAAGCACGGGGGAAGCACCGTCGTGCCAATCAGAGAGGGCCCAAGTAGCGCCGAGGTTAATAATTGGGCCGCAAAACCGTAGCTGAGGGGGCGACAGTGGGCACGGGATGTCTTATGAGGGCATAGCGGGCCTGTTTTGGGTACTGCAGGTCGTTGGTTCGAATCCAGCTGCCCCGACCATTTTCAAGATTTTCCAATAAAATCAAAGAAGTATGAGCGCACGGGCCCTCCGAGAACAACATCGCTCGTAGCGCGCCACGGGTGAGCCGTAGAGTATGCAATCTGTCGGTCTCGATCATGATAGCTGACGGCCCAGGCGGCGGTTCGCTAAGCGCTGAAGTGGCAGATCAAAACCATCGGGGCTGGATGCAAGGTGCGAGGGTTTGACGAAGAAGGGCGCGGCATTCACCGCGCCCATTTCGTCTAGTCGTCGCCTTCGACATCATCGGTCATCATGGGGAGCGCCGTACCCCAAAGCCAGAAGCCACTTGCGACAATCGATGCGGCGATCAGAATTCTCACGGAGTCGACCGGAGGGAACATAAGCATGCACTGGACCTCCCTGTATTGGTCCCCCTCGTTATTGAGAGCTACGTTAGGTCGCAAATTTGGCGCGCGTATTGCGGCGGCTCAAACTAGATCAGGCATCGCGCCTTTGTGATCGCGTTCTCGGTCACCGGAGGCGAGGATTCAAAACGCAACGGAAGGACTGGCTTTTCATCGCGTTTCATCGCGATCTGCATCGGGCCGGTGGCTTGTGAAAACCGTCAAAATATGATTCCAAGTGCCTTGGAATGCCCGTAGGTCGTTTCCTTATACGAACCTTGGCGGCATCAACGAACATCATCAAGCATTGGCATGGACCTGGAAGCGCGCGCTTCCGTATGGCGCGTGGGAATATGATCCGGCTCGACAACATCAGTAAGCAGAACGGCCACCAGCTTTTGTTCGTGGAGGCGTCGGTCGCGCTCCAGCGGGGCGAGAAGGTCGGTCTGGTCGGCCCCAACGGCGCGGGCAAGACCACGCTGTTCCGCATGATCACCGGGCAGGACTTGCCCGACGAGGGGCAGGTGGCGGTCGATCGCGGCGTCACCATCGGTTACTTCAGTCAGGACGTCGGCGAGATGGCCGGGCGCAGTGCCGTCGCGGAGACGATGGATGGCGCCGGGCCGGTCAGCGAGGTCGCGGTCGAGCTGAAAGAGCTGGAAACGGCGATGGCCGATCCGGACCGCGCTGACGAGATGGACGAGATCATCGCGCGCTACGGCGAGGTGCAGGCGCGGTTCGAGGAACTCGACGGCTACGCGCTCGACGGTCGCGCCCGTGAGGTGCTCGCCGGCCTCGGCTTCAGTCAGGAGATGATGGAGGGCGACGTCGGCAAGCTGTCGGGCGGCTGGAAGATGCGCGTGGCACTGGCGCGCATCCTCTTGATGCGGCCCGACGCCATGATCCTCGACGAACCGTCGAACCATCTCGATCTGGAAAGCCTGATCTGGCTGGAGCAGTTCCTCAAAGGTTATGACGGCCTGCTGCTGATGACGTCGCACGATCGCGCGTTCATGAACCGCATCGTCGGCAAGATCGTTGAGATCGACGGCGGATCGCTCACGACCTATTCGGGCGATTACGAATTCTACGAGCAGCAGCGCGCGCTGAACGAGAAGCAGCAGCAGGCGCAGTTCGAGCGGCAGCAGGCGATGCTCGCCAAGGAAATCAAGTTCATCGAGCGTTTCAAGGCGCGCGCCTCGCATGCCGCGCAGGTGCAGAGCCGGGTCAAAAAGCTCGACAAGATCGAGCGCGGCGAGCCGCCGCGCCGGCGTCAGACGGTGCTGTTCGACTTTCCGACCGCGCCACGGTCCGGCGAGGATGTCGTCAGCCTGAAAAACGTGCACAAGGGCTATGGCAGCCGGAGCATCTATCAGGATCTCGACTTCGCGGTGCGCCGCCGGGAGCGCTGGTGCGTGATGGGCATCAACGGGGCCGGCAAATCGACGCTGTTGAAACTGGTGGCGGGCGCGACGGAGCCCGACGCCGGCACGGTGGCGCTCGGCGGCAGCGTCAGGATGGGCTACTTCGCGCAGCATGCGATGGATCTGCTCGATGGCGAACGCACCGTGTTCCAGTCATTGGAAGATGCGTTTCCGCAAGCGGGGCAGGGCTCGTTGCGCGCGCTCGCCGGCTGCTTCGGCTTCTCGGGAGATGACGTCGAGAAACGATGCCGCGTACTCTCGGGCGGCGAGAAGGCACGGCTGGTGATGGCGCTGATGCTGTTCGATCCGCCGAACTTTCTGGTGCTCGACGAGCCGACCAACCACCTCGATATCGCGACCAAGGAAATGCTGATCGCGGCGCTCGCGGATTACGAGGGCACCATGCTGTTCGTCTCGCACGACCGGCATTTCCTCGCCGCGCTGTCGAACCGCGTGCTGGAATTGACGCCGGACGGCATCCACCAATACGGCGGCGGCTACACCGAATACGTCGCCCGCACCGGCGTCGAGGCTCCGGGCCTGCGCAACTGATCCGCGCCGCTCACGCCGCGTCGGCGCGCTTGGCCGGTGCTGCCGGTGAGTCTGCCGGAGGAGTGGCCGCCGACGGCTTCGGCCGTGGCTTATCCTGCTGTTTCGACCACGAGATGTAATAGGCCACCACGGTCATGGCGAAGATTCCCGCGAAGCTGACGCCGATCTGCGCCAGCAGCGAGCCTGAACTCATGATCAGCAGGAAGTGCGCGACGAACGACAGGAAGACGCCGACGCAGAACACCGCGAGCGATTGCTGACCGCATTTCACCACCGGCTCGAAGATGCGCCATTCCAGTCCGGGCCACTCCTTCGGCACGAAGCGCGTGACGAAGAACGCGATGATGACGAAATGCAGCACGCGATAGGGCGCCAGATAGGTCTTGTCGTTGGGATTGAAGGCGTCGTAGAGCCAGCGCGGGAACAGCGCGCCCAAATCCGGGAAGCGACCGGCCATCGTCATGATCAGCGCGAAGATCAGATAGGCCCCGCCGAAATACAGCAGCACCGGGGAGCGGATCACCGAACGCGACGCCGTCGCGCCGCCGAGCGCGAACCATGCGCCGAACATGAACAGCACCTGCCAGGTGAAGGGGTTGAAGTACCATTCGCCTTCCGGATAACCGCGCAAATTCCAGCCATAGTGTCGCGCCGCGAAGTACAGGCAGATCGAGGCCAGCATGGTCAGGTCCGGCCGTCGCAGCATCATCCACAGCACCGGCGGGAAGAACGCCATCAGCACGATGTAAAGCGGCAGCACGTCGAGGTTGAGCGGCTTGAAGGAGAGCAGCAGGCCGTGGGTCAGCGTTTGAATCGGATTTTCGATCAGCCCGGCGACATTGAACTCGTTGATAATCTCGACATCGTAGTAGCGCTGCGCGACATACCCGATCGCGGCGATATAGATCACGAACAGCACGACGTGGGCGACATACAGTTGCCACACCCGCTTGAACAGCCGGGTGGCACCAACGACGAAGCCACGATCCAGCATCATCTTTGCGTAGACGAACGAGGCGGTATAGCCCGAGATAAAGACGAACAGATCGGCAGCGTCGCTGAAACCGTAATTCCGCGTCGTGATCCAGTTCACCACATTGTTAGGGATGTGATCCAGGAAGATCGCCCAGTTGGCGATGCCACGGAACAGGTCGAGCCGCAGATCGCGGCCTTTCGGGGGCAAGGTTGCGTGGATGTCCATGAGCGCCGTCGAGGTGAACTGGGATGGAGCAAATGACGTAAAGTTGCCGGCAAGTTCTAATCTGGCGAGCAGGTACTATTTTGGCGAGATTGTCACAAGGCCGCGGACGGATTATAGCATCAGTCATGCACGGATCGCAGCCACACACGAATACTGGTGTTCGGCCTGAGATCCGGAGCATGACAGGCGGCGCGATCCCGTGGCCGCCTTATTCGGTTGTCGTCGAAACGCGAATCAACAGGCCACGCCACGTCATGACCGCACGTATTTTTAAACCCGCCAAGAGCGCGATGCAATCGGGCTTCGCCAAGAGCAAGGAATGGCAGCTCGACTATGAGCCCGAGCAGCCGCGCATGGTGGAGCCGCTGATGGGGTGGACCAGTTCGGGCGACATGAAGCAGCAATTGACCCTGCGGTTTGACACCAAGGACGAGGCCGTCGCCTATTGCGAGCGCAAGGGTATCGCCTATCAGGTGATCGAGCCGAAGGAGCGGGCGCGCCGGCAGGCCGCCTATGCCGACAATTTTGCCTTCCACCGCACCGACCCCTGGACGCACTGATCCGTCTCGGTTCAACGACCGAATTTGATCGAACGGGTCGGCTGAACCTCTGATCGGAAGGGCGTGTCTGCCCACGCGCATGCGTGGGTCGCAGGTGATACTTTACCCGGCAGAAACCTTGCTCTCTCCGTCGCGTGCAGCGAACTGCCGGAAGATTCGGCGTTTCCCGTCAGACCCGAAAGTACCGGTTGCGCGAGGTGGCGCCACAATGACAACATGGCCCCGGCCGTTACTCAAGGCCGTTCACCCGTAACCCTCTGGACGTCATGCCGCTTCATTCCAATATTGCAACGAATTCTCCGGATTTCACCCAGAACGCCGACGCGATGCGCGCGCTGGTCACGGAGTTGAAGGACAAGCTCAACGAGGTCGCGGGCGGCGGCGGCAAGGTGTCGCGCCAGCGCCATACCTCGCGCGGCAAGATGTTCGTGCGCGATCGCGTCGATCTGCTGATCGACCCCGGCACCGCGTTTCTCGAATTGTCGCCGTTGGCGGCTAATGGGCTTTACGGCGGCGACGTGCATTCGGCGAGCGTCGTCACCGGCGTCGGCCGCGTTTCGGGGCGCGAATGCGTGATCGTCGCCAACGATGCGACCATCAAGGGCGGCACCTACTATCCGATGACGGTGAAGAAGCATCTGCGCGCGCAGGACGTCGCGCGGCAGAACAACTTGCCGTGCATCTATCTGGTCGACTCCGGCGGCGCGTTCCTGCCGCAGCAGGACGAGATATTCCCCGACGAGCGCCACTTCGGGCGCATCTTCTACAATCAGGCCAATCTGTCGGCGGAAGGCATCGCGCAGATCGCCATCGTGATGGGCTCCTGCACTGCCGGTGGCGCCTACGTGCCGGCGATGTCGGACGAGAGCATCATCGTGCGCAATCAGGGCACCATCTTCCTCGGCGGGCCGCCGCTGGTGAAGGCCGCGACCGGCGAGGTGGTGACGGCGGAAGAACTCGGCGGCGCCGACGTGCATTCGCGCCAGTCCGGTGTCACCGACCATTACGCACAGAACGATCGCCACGCCATCGGCATCGCGCGCAAGATCGTCAGCACGCTGAAGCAGTCGCCGCGTCATGTCTCCGGATGGCAGACGCCGCGCGAGCCGCTCTACGCGCCGCAGGAAATCTACGGCGTGGTGCCGGCCGACAACCGCAAGCCGTTCGACGTGCGCGACATCATCGCGCGGATCGTCGATGGCTCTGAATTTGACGAGTTCAAGAAGCTCTATGGGCAAACGCTGATTTGCGGCTTCGCTCATATCTGGGGCTATCCGGTCGGCATCGTCGCCAACAACGGCATCCTGTTCAGCGAAAGCTCGCTGAAGGGCGCGCACTTCATTGAATTGTGCAGCCAGCGCAACATTCCGCTGGTGTTCCTGCAGAACATCACCGGCTTCATGGTCGGCAAGAAATACGAAGCCGGCGGCATCGCGCGCGACGGCGCCAAGCTGGTGACGGCGGTGGCGACGACGTCGGTGCCGAAGTTCACCGTGGTGATCGGCGGCTCCTACGGCGCGGGCAACTACGGCATGTGTGGCCGGGCCTATTCGCCGCGCTTCCTGTGGATGTGGCCGAATGCGCGCATCTCGGTGATGGGCGGCGAGCAGGCGGCGATGGTCCTGAGCACGGTGCGCCGCGAAGGCATCGAAGCCAAGGGCGGCACATGGTCCGCCGAGGAGGAGCGCGAATTTCAGGCGCCGATCCGCGCGCAGTATGAAAAGCAGGGCAGTCCCTATTACGCCACCGCGCGGCTGTGGGACGACGGCGTGATCGATCCCGCCGATACGCGTCTGGTTCTGGGTCTCGGTTTGTCGGCGGCGGCGAACGCGCCGATCGAGCCGACCCGCTTCGGTATTTTCAGGATGTAATGATGGCAGGCTCCGCACACTACCGGCGTTTCCGGACGCTCTTGATTGCCAATCGTGGCGAGATCGCCTGCCGCGTCATTCGGACGGCGAAGGCGATGGGCCTGCGCACCGTCGCGGTTTATTCCGAAGCAGACGCCGACGCGGTGCATGTCGCCATGGCCGACGATGCCGTGCTGCTCGGCCCGGCGCGCGCGCGCGACAGCTACCTGAATATCGAGCGCGTGCTGGCGGCGGCGAAGCAGACCGGCGCGGAAGCGATTCATCCCGGCTACGGCTTCCTGTCCGAGAACGCGGAATTCGCGCAGGCCTGCGCCGACGCCAACCTGGTGTTCGTCGGCCCCACCGCCGCGATGATGACCGCGATGGGTTCGAAGTCCGGCTCCAAGCTGCTGATGGAAAAGGCCGGCGTGCCGCTGGTGCCGGGTTATCACGGCGAGGCGCAGGACGATGCCACCTTGGCGGCGGCGGCCGAGAAGGCCGGTTATCCGGTGCTGGTGAAGGCGTCGGCTGGCGGCGGCGGACGCGGTATGCGCGTCGTGCGCGAGGCTTCCGAGATGAAGGCGGCGCTGGAGAGCGCGCGGCGCGAGGCGAAGGCTGCGTTCGGCGATGACCGCATGCTGGTCGAGAAATACGTTCAGAACCCGCGTCACATCGAAGTGCAGATCGTCGGCGACAGCCACGGCAATCTGCTGTCGCTGTTCGAGCGCGAATGCACCTTGCAGCGGCGCCACCAGAAGGTGATCGAGGAAGCGCCGTCGCCGACGCTCAACGCCGCGCAGCGCGAGAAGGTCTGCGAGGCCGCGCGCAAGGCGGCCGGTGCGGTGAATTACGTCGGCGCCGGCACCATCGAATTCGTCTCCGATGGCAAGGACGTGTTCTTCATCGAAATGAACACCCGTTTGCAGGTCGAGCATCCGGTGACCGAACTCATCAGCGGCGTCGATCTGGTCGAGTGGCAGTTGCGTGTTGCCTTCGGCGAGAAGCTGCCGATGACGCAGGATCAACTGAAACTCAACGGCCACGCCATCGAAGCGCGGGTCTACGCCGAAAATCCCGACAAGAACTTCATGCCGTCGGTCGGCCGCATCAAGACCTGGCGCACGCCCGATGAAATCGGCGGCCTGCGGATTGACGCCGGTTATCGGCAGGGCAGCAACGTGTCGCCGCATTACGACGCGATGCTCGCCAAGGTGATCGCCTGGGCGCCGACGCGCGACGTCGCCATCGACCGGCTCAATCGCGGGCTGGAAGAGACCGACGTGCGCGGCGTCGTCACGAACATTCCGTTCCTGTCCGCGCTGATCACGCATCCCGATGTCCGCAAGAACAAGATCGACACCGGCTTCATCGAGCGGCACCTGAAGGATCTCACCCCACAACCGCCGGCGCCGGGCCCGCTCGAACTGGCGGCGGCGGTCGCAGCCATCCTCACGCGCGAGCGGCAAGAGATGCGCGCTGACGTGCAGTCGCCGTGGCAGACCGACGGCTGGATGCCGGTCGGCCAGCGTCATCGCATTTTCACCTTCAAGCAGGGGCCGGGCACTGAACTGACCATCGCGCGCCGTTATGGCGGTGGTGCATCGGCGCTGGAGATCGACGGCCACCAGATCGATTTCGCTTTCAACGCCGAGAGCGACAGCGCGTTCGCGGTCTCGCTCGATGGCGCGCGCAGCCATGCGGTGGCGGTGCTCGACGGTCGCGACGTCTATGTCCGCACGCGCAACGGACGTTTCGAGTTCACATGGGCCGATCCGTTCAGCGGCGGCGACGACGAACACGTCGGCGAGGACCGGATTGTCGCGCCGCTGCCCGGTACCGTGGTGGCGCTGCTGGCGAAGGAAGGCGAGACGCTGGAGAAGGGCGCGCCGATCCTCACGCTCGAAGTGATGAAGATGGAGCAGACCTTGCGCGCGCCGTTCGCGGGTGTGGTGAAGCGCATCAACTGTAAGGTCGGCGATATCGTGCAGGAAGGTGTCGAACTCGCCGAGATCGAGCCGACGGAGAAATAAACCGCAATGAACGATCGGGTTCAGATCGTCGAGATGGGGCCGCGCGACGGCCTGCAGAACGAGAAGACCTCAGTGAGCGTCGAGGCGCGTATCGCCTTCGTCGAGGCGCTGGCGGCGGCGGGCCTGACCACCTGCGAGGTCGGCGCGTTCGTGTCGCCGAAGGCTATCCCGCAGATGGTCGGCTCGGACCAGGTGCTGCGCGCGGTTTCCAGATCGGCGGTCGGGGAATTTCACGTTCTGGTGCCGAACGAAAAGGGCTACGAGGCCGCGATTGCCGCCGGCGCGAAAGTCGTCTCGGTGTTCGCCTCGGCTTCGGAAGGATTTTCACACGCCAACATCAACTGCTCGATCGCGGAATCGATCGAGCGTTTCAAGCCGGTGCTGACTCGCGCGAAAGCCGACCGCATCAGGGTGCGCGGCTATGTCTCCTGCGTGCTCGGCTGCCCGTTCGATGGCGAGGTGAAGCCCGCCGCCGTTGTCGACGTGGCGAAGACTCTATGGGACCTCGGGTGCTACGAGATTTCGCTGGGTGACACCATCGGCGTCGGCACGCCGGCCAAGGCGCGCGCCATGTTACGCGCGGTCGGCAGCGAAGTGTCAGCCGACAAATTGGCGATGCATTTCCACGACACCTACGGACAGGCGCTTGCCAATCTCTATGCCGGCATGGAGGAGGGCGTCTTTGTGATCGATTCTGCCGCGGGTGGCTTGGGTGGCTGTCCTTACGCGCCCGGCGCCACCGGCAACGTCGCGACCGAGGATGTCGTCTATATGCTGGAAGGCATGGGGATTCCGACCGGCGTGGACATGGACAAGCTGCTGGCTGCCACCAACCAGATGAGCACACTGCTGGGCCGCCCGCCGGTCAGCCGCGTGGCCTCGGCACTCAATGCCAAGCGCGGCAAGGCCGCCAAGGTCTAAATTCAAGGCCTCAATCAAGGCCTCAGTGTTAGCGTAACAATCCCGATTTCTCTGCGTAGCTCCTGTTGCGGTCCGCTTTGTGCGGCGTTTCAACAGGAGGACACTGTCATGATCTCGCGTATCCGTATCGCTGCGGCTGTTTCCGCGACCGTCATCGCGCTCGGCCTGACGCTCAGCCCTGCCTTGGCGCAGGACAAGATGAGCAAGGACACCAAGACCACGACGATGTCGAAGGACAAGATGTCAAAAGACAGCATGTCCAAGGACAAGATGTCGAAGGACGGCATGAAGCACGACAAGATGATGAAAAAGGATGAGATGAAGAAGTAACCGCATACGATCACGGCGATGCCGCAACACGCGGCATCGCGTCCGATCTCCGAGATTATTTCTTCTTGCCTCGCGCCTTGCGCGCGGCGTAGCGCGCGTCGCGGGCGGCCTTGCGCTCGGCCTCGAGTTCGGCTTCGCGGGCGGCCGCGTCCGCCTTTTCACGCGCGAGTTGTTCGGCGGCGAGCCGTGCGGCTTCGGTCTCGCGGGCTGTTTCTTCGGCCTTGGCAAGATCGCGCAGCCGCTTGGCCTCGGCGCGGGCGGCGGCCTGTGCCGCGCGTTCCGCCTGCCGCTGCTTGACGGCTGGATCGTCGGGCCCGGGCTGCGCGCGGAACTTGTTTAAAATGTCCTTCTTGGCTTGCAGCGCCGCCTTTTGACGATCGGCAAAGCTGGGTTCTTTGAATCCACTCATCGATAACCTTTGGCATAGGGCAGAGAGGATGGCGTGTGGGCCATCCCCGAATGGGGAATTGAGTTGCCCCTGTCTACGCGAGAGACGGCATTCAGGTCCACTGGCTCGCGGCGATTTTGCTTCATAAAGACAGCGAGGGGACCCATGCAATGGGCCCCCTCGAACTTTGTTTAAATACGATGGATGCCAGTATCAGGCGACCCGATGCAGCACGCAAATCTTGTTGCCGTCGGGATCGCGCAGATAGGCGAGGTAGAGCTTCACGGCGCCGTTGTCGCGCACGCCCGGCGGATCCTCGCAAGATGTCGCCCCGTTGGCGATGCCGGTGGCGTGCCAGGCGTCGGCTTCTTCTTGCGACTTCGCCAGGAAACCGATGGTGCCGCCGTTGGCGTGGGTCGCCGGTTGGCCATCGATCGGCTTGGAGACCGCGAAGGTGCCGCTCTTGGTGCGGTAGAAAATCCGATGCCGATCGACCACGGCTGGCGGCACGCCCAGTGTGCCGAGCAACTTGTCGTAAAACGCCTTGGCCCGATCCAGGTCGTTGGTGCCGATCATGACGTGGGAAAACATCGCGTATCTCTCCAGAATGATTTGTTGATGGTTGCAGGCGATCGGAACCATTCAACAGGGAAAGGCGGAATTGTCGAGTGTGATTTCAAACGTCGGTTCGAATCGTCGCAATCCGTGCGCGGCCGAGGCGGGGTGGCGATCCCAGCAGAACGGGAACTGTTTTTATGCTCAGGCGCTTAAGCCGGCTCACCTATCTAAACCCGGTCACTGTCCGGAGTGTGCTTTTATTGCCGTTGGCTCACCGGTTCACCCAAGCGAACGCTGACATGAGCGCGCCCGTAGCCACGACGATCACGCGGTCATCCAACCCGCTGTCGACCGTCGCGCTGGGCAAAAGCGCGGTGATGGGTGACAGCAGCCCGCGTGCCGCCGGCCACTTGGCGATCACCAGTGGCATGCCAGTAGCGCCGCTACTACCAGCAGAAGGATGGAAAGCTGGTTGGCTTTCGTCATCGTATTGGTTTGGCGGTGCCGTCGCGCACCGCGGTCAATGCGCGGGCGATATCGTGATCGGTGAGGTCGGCCGCGTGCGCCGCGGCTTCGACGTGCTTCTAGTCAATTGTCATCGTGCCGGTGGCGTCGATCGTGTAGAGCGGTATGCGTGTCGCCTCTACGCATAGCGCTTTTTAACCGGCTTTGGGGGCATTTGCGCCGCCGCTGGGAAAACGAGAAGTAGTAAAAAGATCGCAGTTAGGTTGCGCATCCGCAATTCCGGGTTGGTGCCTATGTGTTAGCGTTGCGAAACGTGGTTGATCAGAAGGCAGCACGCAATGGTTTATTGCCTCTTAACCATACTCTTTTGGAGGAAACTAAATCTTTTCCGTTAATTGATATCCCGTCGCGAAGAAGAAATCCCGCGACGCGGTTCTCCGACATGCTGGTTTCCGCCGTCGGCCGACAATTCATTCAATAATTCTAACCTGGCCATATTCAGAAGTATTGGCAGGTGATCCAAGCCAAGCTCATGAGAAAGCTTGGATGCGAGCTCTAGTGCCATGCCTAGCTTTTCGAACTTCTCAACTCGACTTTTCATTTGATATGGCCCCCCATGGACGAGTTAGAACAACGCGCAAAAGGCTTGCGATCGATTCTTGAGCAGATGCGCAAGAATGCAGGCGAAACAGACCCACTCACCAGCGAAAGCTGGGAATTGTTCCGTGCGTTCTTCAAGATCAAGGACGTTGAAGCGCGTCGGTCAGTGATCGACCTGGCAAAAAAGCTCTCCAGCAGTTAGTGCGGATCCCCAATCACTTTATAATCGGTTATCTTGGAAAACGTGCTTAACACCTCAAGGATCGGAAGCTTGAGGGAGCCGTTCTGACCGGCTTTGCAACCAACTGCGTTGCTTAGCACCCTGAATTCGTCTCCTCTGTGGTAGCCATCGATGATTGTTGAAATGATCGAATCTTGTAGCGAAAAGCCGATCACAACACATTGGATGGATCCAATATGTTTCATGTATTCGCGGAATTTTGTTGAGCTATAGGCGGATGGCATTGAATGCTCGAACGCGAGTTCGAACGGTAGCGGTCTCGAACACTCGATCCAATCTGACATATCTGATGAAGGAGAGAAGTAAGCTTCGCTCGCAATTCTTTTGAGATGCGCGACAGGCAACATTCGGCGACGCCATTCAGACTGTATTGTAAGGCAGAGCTCTAAAATCATCGCGCCATCTGCGATCCAGTTCGGACTGCATTCCAGCAGAAACTCGTTCTGTAAGTTTACGCACAGAAGAAGGGGAAGATCGGTAAGCATCACAGATGGCGAAGGGGTGAAGTCACGTTGCGCCCTGATGACCGGTCGAGAATGCCCTCGCGATCCCAATCGCCTTCCGGCCGGATGATGACGTAAGGGTCGGTTTCGAGCGTGATCGCGTCAGGCGCCGGCTCGATTTCAAGGATCATTTCCGTGTAGGAAAAGTCCGAGAACACAACCTTTCTGCGCGCAGGCAAAGGCTTCGCACCGAAGTGCGCCCAGAAGTCGACGAGGCGATCCTGGGCTTGACCGTAGATCCTGCGAAATCCCTTCCGCTTGATATATTCAACGCTTGATTTGACTAACCGAAATGCCATTGTTGATTGGCGGTACTGATGACGTACCGCGAGTCGCTCGACTTTGGCAAAATCCCCGAAGAATCGAACGCGTAAGCAGCCGGCCGGCTCACTCCCGATGAAACCGATGAAGTGAGCCGCAACAAGGTCGTTGCCATCGAACTCTTCGTCGATGGGGCAATTCTGTTCGGCCAAGTAGACGGCGCTTCGGATCGCGGTGACCAGCATCAGGTCGTTGGTGTCGCGGGCGAGGCGCACCGAAATCGAATTGTTCTTAGGCATGACTGTAACCGGCGGTGAGAGAAGGCGTGACGGGTGAGAATGGGGCACCTCGCTTCCACGCTCGCTCGTAGATCCAGAGATTGTCTTGAAACGCCGCAATCGGCTTAAAACCAACCGACTGGACCAGGCGTCGACCGTCCTCAGTATTTGGCCGGCCATAGAGGTCGGCAAAGCGGAAGCGACGCTTGGAAAGATGCTCCGCGACGTTGCCAAGGCCAAGGATGCCTCGACCATCCAGAGCTGTCGCCCACGTGTAGATTGCCGCAACGTCGTCGATCGGACGGGCGAGAACTCGTTCAGACGGAGCCGCAAAGTCAAATTGGCCAAGCAGCAAATCGTCGAGACCTGTTTCATTAAGAAATAGGAAGGCGACGCCGCCGACAACCTTGCCGCGATGACGAAATGCAAGAATGCTGTCGACATCTCGAGTAGCGAAAGCTGCCAAGAAGGGCCCGGTGACAGTGACCTCTGGAATCTTCGCGTTTGCCATCTCAGCTAGGATACTGAAATCGCTTGATTTCGCGGGTGCAACATCGACTTCAGCTCTTCGAGGAACGAAATCGAAGTCGTGACGTGCGACCTTAGGAGCGTTGTCACATTGAGATAAATACATCTAAACTCCTCCTCGTTTCGGGCAGCCTACTGGGGAGGGGCGGTTCAGTATGCAGCAAGTATTGAAGCAGGGTGCTTCATTTGCGCAACGCCAGCCCGCATGGGATGACCTGAAGCTATTTCTTCGATGTGCGTCACACCGAAGCTTCCGTGCTGCTGGGGAAGCACTGCAATTGAGCGGTGCGACGCTCATGCGTCGCATTGACGGACTTGAAGCGGACCTGGGTTACAAGGTTTTTCTCCGCGACCGTGTTGGTATCGTCCTGAACGAAGAGGGGCGTGCTCTACTGTCTGATGTGCGCGAAATGGAGCGCATCAGCTTTAACGTGATGCGCCGTGCCTCAACTGGTGAACACGATGTAGCCGGGACAGTGAGAGTGGCTGTTACCGAAGGTCCAGGTCTATTTTGGATTCTGCCTCGACTGATCGACTTTCAGAAAACCTATCGGAGGCTAACTGTCGATTTGCAGTGCGCGATGCAGCCGGCTGATGTGTCCCGGCTCGAGACCGACATCTCCATTCAACTAAGCAAGCCAACGTCACCAGACTTAATCGTAACGAAATTGGCGCGACTTCATATTCGACCGTTCGTGTCGCAACGATACTTTGAACTATACGGCGTTCCGAAGTCGAAGGAGGAATTGGCCCAGCATCGATATGTGAGTCAGAACGCGCCGGCGGTCGATGAATTTGCTTTTGCGCGTTTAGCAGAAATCAAGTCGCTCGATGGTCTGATCAGCGTTCGGACAAACTCGAGCACTGCGGTGCTCTATGCCGTCGAACGCGGCGCTGGGATTGGCTTTCTGCCGACATGCTCAATCGCCATGGGCGCTCCACTTGTAGCGGTCGATTTTGGGCCGCCGTATCACATCGATTTGTGGCTGACCTACCACGGCGAGTTCAAAACGTCTGAGCGTCATCGCATCGTGATCGAGTGGTTGCGGAGAATATTTGATCCTAAGCTGTATCCGTGTTTTCGAGACGAGTTCATTCATCCAAATGATCTTGTGGATCTAATGAAAGCCCAGCGCGAAACCTATGGCCTAGAAGGCTTCCGCGCTGCGGTGCCCGAATAGCGGCTCGCGACTCCCTCCTTCGAAGGTGAAAGGGTAGGCCGCCGATGTCGAAATCTCTCCAATGCTTGATCTTTGAGAGAAACCCACTAGCTTCGGAGCATCATCAACAATGAAAGGAGGTGGTCCAGTGTCTAATTCCAAGCGCTGTCACCTCGCTGAGGCCGCCCGCTAAGCTTTCGAGCTTCGGATAGGGCGGGCCTTTCCGCCTGGTTCAGCGAGTTTGGGGGAGGGCGCGGGGCATGAGTTCCGCGCCCTTTCCGTTATGATGTGCATCGCTCGTGGAGTACCGGGATGGCCTACCGCCCCCCGAAAGACCTTGCCGATCGGATGGCGGCCCGGCGCCGACAAGCGGCCGCCGACAAGCGGCCGCGGACGACGGCTACGCTCGCGAGACCTTCACCCAACCCCGAGACGAAACCCGCCAGACGGCGAGGGCGTTCCTGGATCGATGGCCGGCAGCGGCCTACATGTCTGCGGTCGAATCCTGGCGGGAACTGCCCGGCGGTGAGATCGAGTTCACCATGAGGCGGTTGAGGAGCGCGGATTGATTTTGGGGCGCTTCGAAAGGCGGAACCTTAAAAATTTTGCGAGCGTTTCTTATTCGATTCTAAAACAGAAGCAATATCAATGATATAGTGATCTTGCGAGCTTAGTGAAAGAGCACTATCACTAACGAATGGAAGAGATTTCGTTAGAAGAGATTCGGCTTCGCGCGGAGCGCGACAACCCGTGGTGGAGTGACCCAAGTTATGCGGTCTTAGAAAGGGACCTGCCTAGAAGGGTTTATTTTGACTCATTCAAGCGGCTTGCCCTGAATCGGGGCGTAAAGAGAGCCGCGATCCTCTTGGGCCCGCGCCGTGTGGGTAAGACGGTGATGCTTCGGCAGTTGATCGCGGAATCAATATCCAGTGGCACGGATCCCCGCTCCATTATGTATGTGAGCGTTGACGCGCCAGTTTACGCGAGGATGAGACTTGAGAAGTTTCTTAGCTTCATCCCCGCCCAAGATTCCGGCATCGTAATTTTTGATGAGATCCAATATCTTTCCGATTGGGAGAACCATCTAAAGGATCTGGTCGATTCCTATCCAAAATTGAAATTCATTGCTTCGGGATCCGCCGCTGCTGCACTCCGTCTGAAAAGCAGAGAATCCGGCGCGGGCCGATTCTCGGAGTTCATGCTGCCTCCGTTAACGTTCTATGAGTTTTTGCAATTTTCTGGTCTCGATGACAAGTTGATCCGAACTGATTTGTCAGGTGAACGTCCGTTATATGAGGCTACGGATATAGATTTACTCAATGTAAGTTTTGTTGATTACCTGAACTATGGAGGCTACCCCGAGGCGGTTTTGAACGAGGAGGTCAGGAAGAACGCAGAACAGTTTATTAGGAACGATATTATCGACAAAGTTCTGCTTAAGGACCTCCCCAGCCTATATGGCATCAACGAAATTACCGAACTCAACCGGTTATTTTCTGTGCTCGCCTACAATGCAGGCAATGAGGTCAGTCTTGAAAGTGTCAACGCCGACGTAAATCTGACCCACCTTTGACGGAAGTCGCCGAAGTAATTCTGACCCACCGCGGCGCTGGATTGCGCTGGCCGGCTGCGGAGGGCGTAGCCCGAAGCAGTCGGCCAGCGCGAAGATCTATTTTTCTCCGGTAACCCTCCTTGCCGCCTGACCGGCTTTGCGTTTATCGCGCAGGCGATAGCTTTCGCCGCTGACCTGGACGATGTGGGCATGATGCAGCAGGCGGTCGAGCATGGCGGCCGTCAACGTCTGATCGTCGGCGAAGGCGCCGGCCCACTGCGTGAACGGCAGGTTGCTGGTGAGCACAATGGAGCCGCGCTCGTAACGTTTGGCAACCACGTTGAAGAACAGGTTGGCTTCCTCGCGTCCGAACGGCAGGTACCCAATCTCGTCAATGACGATCAGCTTTGGCGCCATCACTGCGCGATTGAAGTATTCCTTCAAACGGCCTTGGGCTCGTGCTGCTGCCAACTGCAGCATGAGATCGGCCGCGGTGATAAAGCGGACCTTATGGCCGGCCATGACCGCCCGATATGCCAAGGCGAGAGCGATATGCGTTTTGCCAACACCGCTTGGGCCAAGCAAGACAACGTTCTCGGCACGCTCCACGAACGCCAGGTGCGACAGCTCAAGGATCTGCGCCTTGGGCGCACCGCTGCCGGCATTCCAATCGAACTGCTCCAACGTCTTGACCGCCGACATTGTCGCCAGCTTCAGCAGCGTCACGCGCTTCCGCTGTTCGCGCGCCGCCAGTTCGCGGCCCAACAGCTTCTCAAGGAAGTCGGCGAAGCTAACCTCGTCCTGTGCGGCCTGTTGAGCGAGGCCTGGCCATTCGGTTGCCAGGCAGGCCATTTTCAGTTGTTCACACAGGCTGCCGATCCGCTCGTGCTGCTGGATCATGGCCGCACCTCCAAAAGTGCGTCATATACCGACAGCGGGTGCTGTAAGCTTTCGACCGGAACCGGTACCTGCAGCGGAACCGCCGGCGTCGCTTTCAGCGCCGGCGCCGATAGCATCACAGCACGCTCTTCGGTCAGACGTCGTGCCGGAATCGCTTTGGTCGTGGCATGGACGCGCGCATTGGCGATCTCGTCGAGCCAGCGCCGTACATGAGCGTTGGCGACTTCCGCCGTCAGATTCAAGCCGGTCGCGTGCAGGCGCGCCGCCAGCGGCACCAGGAAGCTGCCCTTGAGGTAGCCATTAAACCGCTCGACCTTGCCCTTCGTCTTGGCACGGTATGGACGGCACAGTCGGGGCGCAAAGCCACATTCTTCAGCTAATTCGAGCAGCCGATCGTTCCACCGATGTAGCCCAGCTCCGTAGGCATCGCGCTCAATGACAACGGTTTTGGCATTGTCGAACAAAATCTGCTCGGGCACGCCGCCGAAGTAGTCCAGAGCTTCGCGCAACCCCGTGCAGAGAGCCGCCACATCCTCCTTCTGACCGAACTTCACGTACGTCGCTCGGCTGTAGCCCAGTGTTGCCACCAGCGCCACCAAGGGATCCCGCCCGCGCCGCACCCACGTAAAGTCGGCCTGCATCTGCTTGCCCGGCGGCGTCTCAAAGCGCACGATCGCTTCCGGCTCACCCTTCTTCAGCGGCACCAGCCACGCCTTCAGTTGGCTTATTCCGCCCGTGTAGCCAAGCTCGACGATCTCCCGCAGCAACACCGTCGCTGGTATCCAGCGCGGCCGTGCCTGGTTGACGCGCTCAAGCAGATAATCCTTGTACCCCTCCAGTTTGGTCGACCGCGGGGCACGCGGGCCGTAACGACCGGCCTTTTGGTCCCGAAGGTACCGCCTCACCGTATTCCGCGAACAGCCTAACTGCCGCGCTATCTCTCGCACTCCAGACCCACGACGGGCCAAAACTCGTATCTCCACTGCTTGCTCCTGGCTCAACATCGACGGCTCGCGCAAAACCGCCATTATTTCCCAGGTGGGTCAGGTTTACTTCGGCGCAGTGGGCCACTTTTGCATCGGCGCTAACA
>JAEWIX010000032.1 GCA_023386885.1 Pseudomonadota bacterium | reverse complement strand
GTGCCGGCACCTCCCGCGACCACCCGCGCTGCCGTTCCGCCGACGGCGGCCGCCGCCCCGAGCGCCAATGCGCCGCTGTCGCTGGCGCCGCAGGCTGCGCCGAGCCGCGTGGCGTCGGTCAGTCCTGCTCACCCCGAGCAGCCGGCTGTAACCGGCGGTTATGTGGTTCAGGTTTCGTCGCAGCGGAGCGAGACAGACGCGCGGGCCTCCTTCAAGGTGTTGCAGCACAAATTCCCATCGGTATTCGGATCGCATACGCCCTTGATCAAACGGGCCGATCTGGGCTCGCGCGGCGTCTACTACCGCGCCATGGTCGGGCCGTTCGGCACGTCGGAGCAAGCCGTTCAATTCTGTGGAAATCTCAAGTCCGCTGGCGGTCAATGCGTCGTCCAAAGGAATTAACGGCGCTTTCCTTGACCCCTGAGATTGGTCGGGCTAATCGCCCGAAATGGACGCGCGCGCTTTTATTACCGGAGTTTCCGGACTTGCCCTGACGGTTCACGAACGTGCGTTTCTGCGCGAGCAGCAGCCGTGGGGATTCATCCTCTTCAAGAGGAATGTCGAGAGCCCGTCACAGGTCAAGGATCTGGTGGCGAGCTTGCGGGAATGCATCGGCGGGCGCGATGCGCCGGTCCTGATCGATCAGGAAGGCGGCCGGGTTCAGCGGCTTGGCCCACCACATTGGCCGATCTATCCGCCGGGCGCGGTGTTCGGCATGCTTTACGACCAGGATCCCGGACTGGGGCTCAGGGCGGCGCACTTCGCGGCGGCGCTGATTGCATTCGACCTGTCCGCGCTTGGCATCACCGTCGATTGCCTGCCATTGGCGGACGTTCCGGTGGCGGGCGCCGACGCCATAATCGGCAATCGCGCCTACGGCACGGAACCGGGCAAGGTAGCGGCCATTGCGCGCGCGGTCACCGCCGGCTTGCGGCAGGGCGGCGTGCTGCCGGTGCTGAAGCACATTCCCGGCCATGGACGGGCGACGGCTGATAGTCATTTGCGGCTTCCGGTGGTGGAAACCCCTCGGGCGGAACTTGAACGGACCGATTTCGCGGCTTTCAGGCCGCTGGCCGACCTGCCGATGGCGATGACCGCACATGTTGTGTTTAGCGCCATTGATCCTGCCCAACCTGCGACGACTTCTGCGACAATGATTGCACAGGTGATTCGCGATGGGATCGGGTTCCAGGGCTTGCTGATGAGCGACGACGTGTCGATGAACGCACTGGAGGGTTCGCTCGCCGACCGGACGCGGGCGATCTTCGCCGCTGGTTGCGACGTCGCATTGCACTGTAATGGCAACTTCGAGGAGATGCGCGCGGTCGCAGGCGAAACGCCGTGGCTCGCGGGCAAGGCCAAAGAACGTGCCGTCGCGGCGCTGGCTGCGCGAACCGCACCCGATGCCGGTTTCGATATCGCTGCGGGGCGCGCGGAACTGGCGGCAATGGTTCGCCGCGCCGGGGAGACGAACGTATGAGCGCGGAAATCCTGTCATTTGAAACCGGTCGGCCGCCGGTTGCCGAGCGGGCCGATGACGATCTCGCGCTGGTCGTGGATGTCGAAGGCTATGAAGGGCCGCTGGATTTGTTGCTCGCCTTGGCGCGGCAACAGAAGGTCGATCTCGCCAAGATTTCTATTCTGGCGCTCGCCGATCAGTATCTCGTATTCATCGAGGCGGCGCGGAAAATCCGGCTGGAGCTTGCCGCCGATTATCTGGTGATGGCAGCGTGGCTCGCTTTCCTCAAATCGCGGCTGTTGTTGCCGGAGCCGCCGTCCGAAGAAGGACCGAGCGCCGAGGAAATGGCGACCGCGCTCGCCAATCGGCTGCGCCGGCTCGAAGCCATTCGTGAGGCTGCGAACCGCTTGATGACGCGGCCGCAATTGCAGCGCGACATCTTCATGCGGGGCCAGCCGGAAGCGATCGCCGAGATCAAGCATCCGAAATTCACCGCGACCTTGTTCGATCTGCTCAGCGCATACGCCGTGCAGCGGCAGCAGCGCGTGCTCGCGACAGTGCATCTCGCCAAACGCACCGTATGGTCGCTCGCGGAAGCGCGTGCGTCGCTGGAACGTCTCGTCGGCGTCGCCGAGGAATGGAGTTGCCTCGACGAATACCTGATGACTTACGTCCTCGATCCTTCGCAACGCGCCACGGTGTTCGCGTCGAGTTTTGCCGCGACGCTCGAACTGGTGCGCGAAGGCACGATGGAAGTGAACCAGAAGCAGGCGTTCGCGCCGCTGTATTTTCGCAAACGGTTGCCGGTCGAGGCGCCCGATGCAACGGCTGCGCCGGACACTCCGGTGCAGTAAGTGGAAGAAGGAGACACCGCCATGGCAAGTCTGGCTGAAAAGCGCATCGAGCATCTCGAGATTGTTGAAACTCTCGTCGAGCAGTCCGATGTCGAGCAGTCTCATGCCGAGCAGTCTGGCGCGCAGCCTGAAGGGCGGCCCGAAGAACTGCGTCTCCTCGAAGCGTTGCTGTTCGCATCAAGCGAGCCGCTCGATACGGCGGCGTTGGCCAAGCGGATGCCGGAAGGCGTCGATGTCAAGGCGGCGCTGGCGCAATTGCAAGCCGACTACGCGATGCGTGGCGTCAACCTCGTGCGCGTCGCCAACAAGTGGACCTTCCGCACCGCCGGCGATCTGGCGTGGCTGATGACGCGTGAAAGCACCGAGACGCGCAAGCTGTCGCGTGCGGCAATCGAAGTGCTGGCGATCATCGCCTATCACCAGCCGGTGACGCGCGCCGAGATCGAAGAAATTCGCGGCGTCGTGACGTCGAAGGGGACACTGGACGTTCTGTTGGAGACCGGATGGATTCGTCCGCGCGGTCGCCGCAAGACGCCCGGCCGCCCGCTAACCTTCGGCACCACCGAAGCCTTCCTCTCGCAGTTCAGCCTCGAAGCGTTGGGTGACTTGCCGGGCCTCGATGAACTCAAGGGCACCGGTCTGCTCGACTCGCGCCTGCCGTCCGGCTTCAGCGTTCCGGTGCCGTCCGACGATCCCGCGCTGCGCGAGGACGAGGACCCGCTGGAGGATGGCGAACTCGAACTGGCGCTGGCGCCGGCCGTGGAACCCGAAGGCGACGCGGAAGGCTGATTTCGCAACGATCGTCGCGCATTAAGACTAGCCGAAAGACGGGCTGTCACCCGCGATTTGACGCGGCCTAAGTCCTTGTTTTTGCCGCCCCCGCCAACTAGGTTCAGGCAAGATGAGGCCGGTAGCCGGCCGTGCGTTTGGAGGAATGCAGGATGGGTTCACTCAGCATTTGGCATTGGATCGTCGTGATCGCGATCGTCCTGCTGCTTTTTGGGCGCGGGAAGATTTCCGATCTGATGGGCGACGTGGCGCAGGGCATCAAGGCCTTCAAGAAGGGCATGCAGGACGATGAAAAGACTGCGGAAAAGCCCGAACCCGTCAAGACCATCGATCACAACGCGCAGCCTTCGACCGCCGCGCGCACGGATGTCGGCAGCAAGGCCGGCTGAGCCGTGCGGGCGCGGATCGGCAGGCCTGGGATTCTTGCGGCAAAGCCGTGACCGATCTGTGTCGGTGACGCGATGACCGGTCAAGGCCAGCCGCCGGGCGCGAGCGCACCTCGCGCGAGCGGATTTTCGGATGTTTGACATCGGGTGGAGTGAACTGGTCGTGATCGGCGTCGTGGCGCTGATCGTTATCGGCCCGAAGGAGCTGCCCGGCGTGCTGCGCATGATCGGGCAGTGGATGGGCAAGGTGCGCCGCATGGCGTCCGAGTTCCAGGGCCAGTTCAACGAGGCGATGCGCGAGGCCGAAATGGCCGACCTGAAGAAGTCCTTCGATGATATCAAGGACACTGCATCGAGCCTGTCGAAGAACAATATCCTGACCTCGCTCACGCAGGACGTCAGCGACGCGATGAAGGTCGGCGATCTCAACGAGCTGGGGTCGTCCACCTCAGCGGCGTCCAATTCGGCGTCATCTACGCCGGACGCGTCCACATCGTCGGCGTCGGATGGGGCGTTGCCCCCATCCGCGTCGTCCGAACCGCTGATTGAAACCGAAACCCACGGCGCGGCCGGTGAACCGCTGGCGATCACCCGTGAGGTGACGACCGCCGCACACGACGTGACCGCCGCCGCGGATGCGACGCCGGCGGCCGCGCCGACCGTCGAGGTCAAGACGGCGGAAGTTGACGCGGCCGATCAATATCTCGACGCGGATCTCCGCAAGGATGCCAAAGCGTCATGAGTGCCGACGACATCGAGGCCAGCAAGGCACCGTTGATGGATCACCTGATCGAGCTGCGCGGGCGGCTGATCAAGGCGCTGCTGGCGTTCGGCGTGGCATTCATCCTGTGCTTCGTGTTCGCCAAGCAGATCTACAACGTGCTGGTGTGGCCGTTCGTCTGGGTGGCGGGGCCGGAGAATTCCAAGTTCATCTACACTGCGCTGCTGGAATACTTCATCACGCAGTTGAAGCTGGCGATGTTCGGCGCGGGCTTCATCTCGTTCCCGATCATCGCCGCGCAAATCTACAAATTCGTCGCGCCCGGCCTCTACAAGCACGAGCGCAATGCCTTCCTGCCGTATCTGATCGCGACGCCGTTCTTCTTCGTGCTGGGCTCGCTGGTGGTGTATTTCCTGGTGCTGCCGATGCTGATCCGGTTTTCGCTGGGAATGCAGCAGGCGCCCGGCGTGGAGACGGCGCAGATCGCGCTGCTGCCCAAGGTCGGCGAATATCTGTCGCTGATGATGTCGCTGATCTTCGCGTTCGGCGTCGCCTTCCAGCTTCCGGTGATCTTGACGTTGCTCGGCCGCGTCGGCGTTCTCACGTCGAAGACCTTGCGCGAGAAGCGGCGCTATTTCATCGTCGGCGCCTTCGTCCTCGCTGCGGTGCTGACGCCGCCGGATGTCATCAGCCAGATGTCATTGGCGATCCCGCTGCTGCTGCTCTACGAGGGCTCGATCATCGCGGTGAAGGTCGTCGAGAAGAAGGCCGCCAAACAGAAGGCCGGGACCTCGACGGACTCAACGCCGCCGGCGGAAAGCAACCCGGCGGAGTAGGGCCACGACGCCGCTTCCCCCCCAAAGCGCCGTTTCCTCTATCATGGGGCGATGCCGCCCATGATTCGTCATGCCCGGGCTTGACCCGGGCATCCACGACTTGTTCTAAAGCTGCCAGCAATGACGTGGATGGCCGGAACAATTCCGGCCATGACGCAGGATGATTGTTCATGCACGACATCAAATCGATCCGCGACAACCCGCAGGCGTTTGACGCCGCCCTGAAACGGCGGGGGCTCGGCGCGCTGTCGGACCGGCTGCTCGCGGTCGACGAAGCGCGGCGCGCGGCGATCCATGCGTTCGAGCAGGCGCAGGCGCGGCGCAACGCGGCCTCGAAAGAAATAGGCGATGCCAAGAAAGCCAAGGACGAAGCGCGCGCGTCGGCGCTGATGGCCGAGGTCGCGGGTCTCAAGACCACGATGCCGCAAATGGAGGAGGCCGCGAAGGGCGCCGACAGGGAATTGCAGGACGCGCTGGCCGAAATTCCGAACTTGCCGCTTGATGAAGTCCCCGATGGCAAGGACGAGCACGACAACGTCGAGCATCATCGCTACGGCGCAAAGCGGGATTACGCTTTCACGCCGAAGCCGCATTACGATCTCGGCGAAGCGCTCGGGCAGATGGACTTCAACGCGGCGGCGAAACTCTCCGGCGCGCGCTTCGTGGTGCTGAAGAAGGGCTTGGCGCGGCTGGAGCGCGCCATCGGCCAGTTCTTCCTCGATGTGCACACCGGCGAGCACGGCTACACCGAAGTCAATCCGCCGCTGCTGGTGAAAGACGATGCGATGTTCGGCACCGCGCAATTGCCGAAGTTTCGCGAGGATCAGTTCGAGGCGGTTGCTGACTTGGAAGGCACGTTCAAACGAATTGATTCCATCGGTTCGGCAGAAATAATTGCTAACGCACGTTCGCTTGGTGGAGGCCGTCGCTGGCTCATCCCCACCGCCGAAGTACCGCTGACCAATCTCGTCCGCGAGTCCATTCTCGACGAGAAAGAACTGCCGATGCGCCTGACGGCGCTGACGCATTGCTTCCGCGCCGAGGCGGGGGCGGCAGGGCGTGATACGCGCGGCATGATCCGTCAGCACCAGTTCACCAAGGTCGAACTGGTGTCGATCACCACCCCGGAGGAATCGAAGAACGAGCACGAGCGCATGCTGGCCTGCGCCGAGGAAGTGCTGCGGCGGCTCGGCCTGCATTATCGCGTGGTGACCTTGTGCACCGGTGACATGGGCTTTGCGTCACAAAAGACCTACGACATCGAGGTATGGATGCCGGGCCAGGGTGAGGGCGGCGCCTATCGCGAAATCTCGTCGTGCTCGGTGTGCGGCGACTTTCAGGCGCGGCGCATGGATGCGCGCTATCGCGCCAGCGACAACAAACCGCGTTTCGTGCACACGCTGAACGGCTCCGGCACGGCAGTCGGCCGCGCGTTGATCGCGGTGATCGAGAACTATCAGCAGGAAGACGGCTCCATCGCGGTGCCGGAGGTGTTGCAGCCCTACATGGGCGGGATGAAGGTGATTGAGCGGGCGGGGTAAGTTGAGGCCGTCACCCTGAGGTGCATTGCGAAGCAATGCCTCGAAGGGCGACGGCGCATCCTTCGAGGCTCGCGACTTTGTCGCGCGCACCTCAGGATGACGCCGTCGGGTCAACTTCATCGCGTTAAGAGAGAAGACATGGATGGCCGGGACAAACCCGGCCATGACGAAAAGAGATAAGGCCAAGACATGCGGATTCTTTGCACCAATGACGACGGCATTCACGCGCCGGGCCTGCAGATCGTCGAACAGATCGCGAAGGCACTCTCCGACGACGTCTGGATCGTCGCGCCCGAACTCGATCAGTCCGGTGTATCGCATTCGCTGTCGCTGAACGATCCGCTGCGGCTGCGCGAAGTGGGCGAACGGCGCTTTGCCGTGCGCGGCACGCCGACCGATTGCGTCATCATGGGCGCACGCCACATTCTCAAGGACAAGCAGCCGGACCTCGTGCTGTCCGGCGTCAACAAGGGCCGCAACGTCGCAGAGGACGTGGTCTATTCCGGCACCATCGCCGGCGCGCTGGAAGGCACCATCCTTGGTCTGCCGTCGTTCGCGCTGTCGCAGGAATTCTCGTTCGAGACGCGCAGCAATCCGACCTGGGACACCGGCATCGAATACGGCCCGCGCATCATCCGCAAGGTGATCGAGGCGGGCGTGCCGAAGAACACCGTCATCAACATCAACTTCCCGGCCTGCGCGCCGAAAGACGTCGCGGGCGTGCAGGTGACGCGGCAGGGCAAGCGCAATCTCGGCTTCCTGAAAGTCGATCAACGCCACGACGGGCGCGGCAATCCGTACTTCTGGATCGGGTTCGAACGAGCGGCGATGATGGATACGCCGGATGCCGGCACCGATCTCGCCGCACTCGCCGCGAATTATATCTCGGTGACGCCGCTGCGGCTCAACCGCACCGACGAGGCGTTTTCCGAAACGTTGGCGGCGACGCTGAAGTAACGATAGCGGCGATCTTTCGAGTGGCGATGCAAATGCATCGCCACTTCAGGATGACGTCGCCGCGCAGTCTTAATCCATGATCCGATCAGGCCGCAGGCCTTTTCAGCGCGTCCTCGATCATGCGCGCCAGCGTTTCCATCTGGAACGGCTTCTGCAACGCGGGGCGGCCGCGAAATTCTTCCGGCATGCCCTGCGTGCCGTAGCCGGTGGCGAAAATGAACGGGCACTTGCGCGCGGCGATAGCGCGAGCCACCGGCGTCACCACCTTGCCGTTGACGTTGACGTCGAGCAGCGCGATGTCGAAATCGACGGTTTCGATCAGTCGCAGGGCCTCGTCCACGTCTCCGGCTTCGCCGGCAATGCGGTAGCCGAGATCGACCAGCATTTCCGCGACCATCATCCGGATCATGGTTTCGTCTTCGACGAGAAAGACCGAACCGCCCGGTGGCCTCGACGCAGTCATGGGGGAAGCCCTTTAATCAGTGTGGCGGGAAAGTCGCAAATAACGGAACCAAAAGCAACACGATGACGCGCCGAACTGCGAGGGCCTTGTGCTGCGGTGCGTTCACGCGCAGTGCCGCATAAAGCGGCAGCCAGCGCCGGGCGCAGAAATTCTATAAACTTGTCCGCGATATAGTCGCGCACGATCGGGCGCGGCGGCGGATATCGATACGGCACGGCCGTCGCTCCGGTTGGATGAGTTCTGCGAGGCCGTCATGTCACCTGCCGAGAATCCGCCGGAGAAGATGCTGTTTCAGCTCGGCCTGCGCCGTCGCGGCATCAGCGATCAGGCGGTGCTGCGCGCGATGGAGGAGGTGCCGCGCGATGCCTTCGTCGATCCGGCGGATCGCGACGCGGCCTGGCGCGACACCGCGCTCGGCATCGCCTGCGGGCAGACCATCAGCCAGCCGTTCGTCGTCGCCTACATGACCGAGCAGCTGCAGTTGCGGCGCGATCATCGCGTGCTCGAGATCGGCACCGGCTCGGGTTATCAGGCGGCGGTGCTGGCGCGGCTGTGCGCCCATGTGGTCAGCGTCGAGCGCTACCGCACGCTGGCGGACAGTGCGCGCAAGCGATTGGCGCGGCTTCATTGCGACAATGTCGAGGTGATGCTGGCGGATGGTCTTGCGCTGCCGGCCGATCTCGGCGTCTTCGATCGCATCATCGTCACCGCGGCATTGCCTGACATTCCACCGTCGCTGACGGAGCGGTTGCTGTCGGACGGCATCATGGTCGCACCGGTCGGCCCGCCGCATGGACGGCAGACCCTGGTGCGCATCACGCCGTCCGCGGATGGCTTCGATCGTCGCGAATTGTTCGACGTGCGTTTCGTGCCGGCACTGCCGGGCCTTGCGCGCGAAATGTAGCGGCAGTCTGTCGAAACAATGAAATGGTGAATCAAATTTGGCGGACTTAAAGCCTTGTTTACTGCCCGCGTGTTTACTCAAATTCCTAGTCGTGTTGCGTATGAGTGAGTAACCATGTCCCGGGTAGTCGAGTTGCTTTGCTCCCGCCGAGTTCCGCAGGTGGCGGTGCTGGCGGTGATGTCGATCGGTGTCGCTGGTTGCAGCGCCGACATGTCCACGCGATTTGCGGACAATCCCTTCCACTCTCGTAGCGAGACGACCGGTTCGGTCCGCGGTGCGCCTTACGCGGCGCCGACGCCGCGGGTAGAGCGGCAGGAACTGCCGCAGTATTCCCGGCCGCAGCCCTCGCAACAGCAATATTCCTCGTCGTCCTTGCCGCCGCCGGTGTCGGCGCCGCAGAGCTATCCGAGCTATCCGGCGGCGTCTGGCACCTCGGGCGGCGGACGCGGCATGAGTTCCTACGATCCGCCGGCCCGTCCGCGCATCGAATCCACCGGAACCGTGGCGCAGCGTTCGGTCGCCGCCGCGCCGGCCCATCATGCCGCGCCCTCGCACGGCAACGGCACCACCATCATCGTCGGCACCAGCGATACGCTGGAGGGCCTGTCGCGGCGCTACAACGTGTCGTCGGCGGAGATCCTACGCGCCAACGGCTACAAGGGACCGCGCGCGCTGCGTCCCGGCCAGCAGTTGATCATTCCCTCGCGGCACACCGCGCATGCGCAGCCGGCGCCCGTCGCCGCGCCGAAGGTGGCTGCGGCTGCTCCGGCACCCGCCGTCGCGGGTACGCACTACGTCAATCGCGGCGATACGCTGATGAGCATCTCTCGCCGCAACCACGTCTCGGTCGCGGAACTCGCGCGTGCCAATCACATGTCGCCGACCGCGCAGCTCAAGATCGGCAGCAAGATCGTGGTGCCGGGCCGCAAGGTTGCGGCTGCCGCGCCAGTCGCGACGGGTGCGCCGCCGGCGCAACTCGGCGCCACCGCGCCGTCGGCTCCCGCGCAGCCCGCGCCGGTGCATGTCGCGCAGGCGCCGACCGAACCGGTGCAGAAGGCGCGGCTCGCCAGCGCCACCGAAACCCCGGCCGCCGCTGCCGCGCCGTCGCCGGTCAAGTCGGCCGAGGCGACCGGTGCATTGCCGACCTTCCGCTGGCCGGTGCGTGGCCGCGTCGTCACCGCCTACGGCGCTAAGACTAACGGCAAGGCCAATGACGGCATCAACGTCGCGGTGCCGGAAGGCACGCCGGTGAAGGCCGCCGAGGACGGCGTCGTCGCCTATGCCGGCAACGAGTTGAAGGGCTACGGCAATCTCGTTCTCGTGCGACACTCCAACGGCTATGTGACGGCGTATGCCCACGCCAGTCAGCTGCTGGTGAAGCGCGGCGAGAGCATCAAGCGCGGTCAGGTCATCGCCAAGTCCGGCCAGTCCGGCGAAGCGGGCTCGCCGCAACTGCACTTCGAGATCCGCAAGGGCTCGACGCCGGTGGACCCGCTCAAGTTCCTCAACGGCGCGTAAGGCCCTCCATCCCGGATACGGGTGATGCGGTGACCGTCAGGGTTTGACGAGTGCCCGGATCAAAGGCTCGATAATCTGGATGATTTCTGCACGGGCCGCGATTCGATCGCGGCCCGTGTGCACATACAGCGCCGCCTCATCCGCGATGGCGAGCAGGATATGCGCTAACGGTCTGGCGGGCAGCGGGTGCAGCTTGCCGTCTTCCATGCCCTTGGCGAGCACGGCTTCGATCAATCCGAGAATGTGGAGCTGGCAGATTTCGCGCCAGCGTGCCCAGCCCAGCACGGACGGGCCGTCGATCAGGACGACCCGCTGCACTTCCGGACTCTCGCAGGCATCGAGCCAGGCATCGACGGCCCGCATCATCGCAGCAACGAAGTCACTTGCGTCGCCCGCACGCATTGCCGCCGCAAGGTCTCGCGCCACGTCGCCTTCGATGTCGGCAAGGACGTCGGCGAACAGCCCTGTCTTGTCGCCGAACTGGTGATAGAGCGCGCCCCGGCTGACGCCTGCCTCACGAACCAGCGTTTCGGTGCCGACACCGGCGAAGCCGTGCAAGGCAAAGAGGGTCCGGCCGGCCCGGATCAGGGCCGTGCGGGTTGCCGCCGTTCGATCCGCTTGCGTCCGCCGTGGTCTTTTCATACAGTCTGCCTGTAAATTACATACACATTGTATGTTTCTTGTCTGCGAAGTCAAAGGAGGCTCACATGCCGACGATCGATCTTCCCAGCGGCTCCATCAACTACCGTATGACCGGACCCGAGCGGGCAGGCGCCCCTCCGGTGGTGTTCGTCCACGCTTTTCTCGTCGATGGCACGGTATGGTCTGGCGTTGCCGATCTCCTCGCGGCCCGGGGCATCCGGTCCTACGCGCCCGACTGGCCGCTCGGCGCGCATCGGCTGCCGATGCACCCCGATGCGGATCAGTCGCCGCGCGGGGTTGCCCGGCTGATCCTGTCATTCCTCGAGGCGCTCGATCTCACCGATGTCACGCTGGTCGGCAACGACACCGGCGGAGCGCTTGCCCAGTTCGCGATTGACATGGACCCGTGCCGGATCGGCCGCGTGGTGCTGACGAACTGCGACGCGTTCGATACGTTTCCGCCGTTTCCCTTCAATGTCGTTTTCCGGCTGCTCAAGGGCGAGTGGCGGATGAAAGCCAACCTGCTTCCCATGCGCCTCCGTGGTATTCGTCATTCGCCGTTGGGTTTCGGCCTTCTGGCGAAGCGACTGGATGCCGCGCAGACAAGATCGTGGATCGAGCCGGCTCTCACGAACGTGCGGATTCGTCGGGATGCCGTTCGCTTCCTGCGGGCGATGAATCCGCGCGAGTTGCTCGATGTCTCGACCCGGCTGAAAAACTTTTCGGGGTCGGTTCGAATTGTCTGGGGCACCGCGGATTATGCGTTCAAGTTCGATCTCGGCCGACGGCTTCAGCAGGCCTTCCGCGGCGCCGAGCTGATTGAACTGCCCGACGCCAGAACATTCGTTGCCATCGACGCGCCGGAAGCGCTGGCCGATCAGATCGCCTCGTTCCCGCCCCCATCGGCCGTTCTTGAGCGGAAGCTGGGCCGGCCGATGCCGGCCTGACTTACTTCGTCGCGAGCCGCACGCCGAGACGGCCGGCGAGTTCCTGCGTGAACTGCCAGGCGACGCGGCCGGAGCGCGAGCCGCGCGTGGTCGACCACTCCAGCGCCTCATGCTCGAGCTGTTCGTCGTCGAGTGTGATGCCGAAGTGAGCGCAATAGCCGCGCACCATGGCGAGGTATTCATCCTGGCTGCACTTGTGAAAGCCGAGCCACAGCCCGAAGCGATCCGACAGCGACACTTTTTCCTCGACCGCTTCGCCGGGATTGATCGCGGTGGAGCGTTCGTTCTCGACCATCTCGCGCGCCAGCAGATGGCGGCGGTTCGATGTCGCGTAGAGGATGACGTTGTCGGGACGGCCCTCGATGCCGCCTTCCAGCACCGCCTTCAGCGACTTGTACGACGCGTCGTTGCCGTCGAACGACAGGTCGTCGCAGAAAACGATGAACATGAACTCGGAGGCGCGCAGCAACGCCATCAGCGTCGGCAGGCTTTCGATGTCCTCGCGATGAATTTCGATCAGCTTGAGCCGGCCGTTGACGTCGCGCCGCGCGTTGACGCTGGCGTGCGCCGCCTTCACCAGCGATGACTTGCCCATGCCCCGCGCGCCCCACAGCAGCGCGTTGTTGGCGGGCAGGCCGGTGGCGAAGCGCTCGGTGTTCTCGATCAGGATGTCGCGCATCCGGTCGACGCCCTTGAGCAGGCCGAGTTCGACGCGGTTGACCTTCGGCACCGGGATCAGTCGGCCGCCCGGGTTCCAGATGAAGGCTTCGGCCTTGGCGATGTCCTGCGGGGAGGTGGTCGCCGGGCTGCCGCTGGCGAGATGGGCGGCGATCGTCTCCAGCGCGTGGGCGATTCGAGCCGCGGTGTCGTCGCCGGCTGGCGGCGAGGGACGTTTTGCCGCGCGGGCGCGGGCCGTTGCGGCTTTGGCGGCGGACTTGACTTTGGTGGCGGGGCGAGTGGTTCGGGAGGGCTTTTTGCTAGGTTTTTTCGACATTTTCCGGGTTCCTGACGCAGCACCCTTAAAGGCCTGCGGGGACTGCTGCAAGCCGGGCGCTGGGGAGGGCAGAACACCCCCGCCGCAGCGTTGCAATTGAAACCGTGGCCGTTATAGTCCGCGCGAATTTGCCCGAAACCGGCCCGGACGCTGCCGCGTCGCGCCGGTCTGCCTCCATTTCACAAGGAATTCCGGATGCTGATTACCCCTGCCTTCGCTCAGGCTGCCGGCGCGGCTGGCGACACCAACAGCATGCTGATGTCGCTGCTGCCCTTCGCACTGATCTTCGTCATCATGTACTTCCTGATCCTGCGTCCGCAGCAGCGGAAGGTGAAGGAGCATAACGATCTGGTGAAGAACGTCCGCCGCGGCGACACCGTGGTCACCAACGGCGGTCTGGTCGGCAAGGTCACCAAGGTGGTGGACGATGAGCAGATCGAGGTCGAGGTCGCCGACGGCGTGCGCATCCGCCAGATGCGGCAGATGATCTCCGGCGTCCGCACCAAGGGCGAGCCCGCCAAGGAGAAGGGCGACACGAAGGACAAGGACAGCGCGTCCGCGAGCTGATCGCGCTTCTTTTATTTAATGTCCCGAACCCGAAGTTCGCCTCAGCCTACAGCGCGGCCGTGAGCGAACTTCGGATTCGAAGGACACTACAATTTTATGATTCTGGTGTGGCCCGGGTTCAGAAGTTCGCTTAAGGGAATCGCTGGGAAAACCAAAGCGGACTTCCGAACCACCACACCAGCTCACACCGGAACGTCTGACGGATCAATTCGATGTTGTATTTCACGCGGTGGAAGGCTTTGGCGATCATTGCCACAGCGCTCCTGGTGTGCCTGTGCGCAGTCCCCAACTTCTTCCCCGAAGCGACCGTCAAGACCTGGCCGAAATGGGCGCAGCGCCATCTGGTGCTGGGCCTCGACTTGCAGGGCGGTTCGCACATTCTGCTCGAGGTGGATGCCAAGGCCGTCAAGAAGGACAAGCTCGATCAGGTTCGCGACGAGACGCGCCGTTCGCTGCGTGACGCCCGCATCGGCTACACCGGGCTCGCGATCCGCGGCGATGCCGTTGAGGTTCGCGTCAAGGAGCCCGATGTCGAGAAGGCGCTGGCCAAGCTGAAGGAGCTGTCGCAGCCGCTCGGCGGCATCCTCGGCTCCACCGGCGCGCGCAGCGTCGATGTCAGCGATGCCGGCGGCGGGCTGATCCGCATGAACGTGCCACAGGCGGCGGTGTCCGACCGTATCCGGCAATCGGTGGATCAGTCGATCCAGATCGTCGAGCGCCGCGTCAACGAACTCGGCACCGTCGAACCGCTGATTCAGCGGCAGGGGCTGGACCGCATTCTGGTGCAGGTGCCCGGCCTGCAGGACCCGACACGGCTCAAGGAAATTCTCGGCAAGACCGCGAAGATGGACTTCCGCATGGTCGATCCGAACGTGTCGCCGGAGCAGGCGGCGCAGGGCCGCGCGCCGCCGGATGACGAAGTGTTGATGAGCGCGCAGGAGCCGAAGGTTCCTTACGTCATCAAGAAGGAAGTGCTGGTGTCGGGCGGCGACCTGACCGACGCGCAGCCCGGCTTCGACCAGCGCACCGGCGAGCCGATTGTCACCTTCAAGTTCAACACCACCGGCGCGCGCAAGTTCGCCGACGCCACGCTGAAGAATGTCGGCACGCCGTTTGCCATCATCCTCGACAACGAGGTGATCTCGGCGCCGGTCATCCGCGAACCGATCACCGGCGGCTCCGGTCAGATTTCCGGTGGCTTCACCGTGCAGCAGGCCAACGACCTCGCGATCCTGCTGCGCGCCGGCGCGCTGCCGGCGCCGCTGACCATCATCGAGGAGCGCACCGTCGGCCCCGGCCTCGGACAGGACTCCATCGAGAAGGGCGAGCGCGCCGCCTATGTCGGCTCGGTGCTGGTCATCGTCTTCATGCTGCTGACCTACCGGCTGTTCGGCGTGTTCGCCAACATCGCGGTGGCGATCAACGTGGCCATGATCTTCGGCGTGCTGTCGCTGCTCAACGCGACGCTCACCTTGCCCGGCATCGCCGGCATCGTGCTGACGGTCGGCATCGCGGTGGACTCCAACGTGCTGATCTACGAGCGTATCCGGGAAGAGTTACGCGCAGGACGCACCGCCATCGCGGCGATCGACGCCGGCTTCAAACGGGCGCTTGCAACCATTCTCGATTCCAATATCACCACTTTCATCGCCGCCGCCGTGCTGTTCTACATCGGCACCGGCCCGGTGCGCGGCTTCGCCGTGACGCTCGGCATCGGCATCATCACCACGGTTTTCACCGCCTTCGAGGTGACGCGCCTGATCGTCGCCGCCTGGGTGCGGTGGAAGCGGCCGCAGAACGTGCCGATTTGAGAGAACGGAGCCGGCTGTGACACAAACGATCCTGCTTGCCCTTGCGGCTCTCATCGTGCTGCTGACGATCGCCAGCATCTTTGGCTGGCTGCCGTCGCTGCGTATCGTGCCCGACGACACCCATTTCGACTTCACCCAGTTCCGCCGCATCAGCTTCCCGATTTCGGCGGTGTTGTCGATCATCGCCATCACGCTGTTCTTCACCCACGGCCTGAACTTCGGCATCGACTTCAAGGGCGGCACCCTGATGGAGGTGCAGACCAAGAGCGGCCCGGCCGACATCGCTTCGATGCGCACCACGCTCGGCGGCCTCGGCCTCGGCGAAGTGCAGCTTCAGCAGTTCGGCTCGCAGGACAACGTGCTGATCCGCGTGGCCGAACAACCCGGCGGCGACGAGGCGCAGCAGGCGGCGGTGCAGAAGGTGCGCGGCGCGCTCGGCAGCAATGTCGAATATCGCCGCGTCGAGGTGGTCGGCCCGCGTGTCTCCGGCGAACTGCTGGCCTACGGCATGCTCGGCCTGATCCTGGCCATCGTCGGCATCCTGATCTATCTCTGGTTCCGCTTCGAGTGGCAGTTCGCGCTCGGCGCCATGGTCGCCAACGTTCACGATATCGTGCTGACCATCGGCTTCATGTCGATCTCGCAGGTCGATTTCGACCTCACAAGTATCGCCGCGCTCCTGACCATTCTCGGCTACTCGCTGAACGACACCGTCGTCATCTACGACCGTATTCGCGAATTGTTGCGGCGCTACAAGAAGATGCCGATGCCGCAGCTTCTCAACGAGTCGATCAACCAGACGCTGTCGCGCTCCATCATCACCCACTTGACCGTAACGCTGGCGCTGTTCGCGCTGCTGATATTCGGCGGCAACGCGATCCACTCCTTCACGGCGGTGATGATGTTCGGCGTGGTGCTGGTCGGCACCTACACCTCGATCTTCATCGCGGCTCCGATCCTGATCTATCTCGGCGTCGGCAACCATCGCGAGGATGCCGCGCCGTTGAAGTCCGCGAAGCCGGCCAAGAAGTCGACCGAGGCTGCGAAGGCCGACACCACCGCCAAGGCGTGAGCGTGGCGTCCGGCGACGCACCGCATCTGCCGCGCTCGGCACCGATCGAGGCCTATGGCAACGGCGGCTTCCGCTTCGACGAGATGTCGCATCTCGGCTCGCTCTTGTGCCTGCCGGATTCGATGTGGGCGTGGCCGGTGACGTCGCCGCAACAGATCGACCGTTATTCGCTCGCGCGTGTGTTCGAGAAGGCCAACAGCATCGACACGCTGCTCATCGGCACCGGCAATGACGTCTGGCTGCCGCCCAACGATTTGCGCGAGGCGCTGCGGCGGCTGCATGTCGGCATCGACGCGATGCAGACGGGGCCGGCGATCCGCACCTACAACATCATGCTGGGCGAGCGGCGGCGCGTCGCGGCGGCGCTGATCGCGGTACCATGAGTGCGATGAGCGCGCAGCCGGGCGATGCGGCGGAGTTCTGCGCCGGGCTGGTGCGCGAGTTCGATTTCACCCGCTATGCCTCGACGCTGTTCGTGTCGCAGGACGTGCGGCGTGGGCTGCTGGCGCTCTATGCATTCAACGTCGAGATCGCGCGCGTGCACGAACACATCCGCCAGCCGATGGCCGGCGAAATCCGCCTGCAATGGTGGACCGACATGCTGGCCGGGCAGGGGCACGGCTATGTTGAGGGCAGTCCTGTTGCGTCGGAGTTGATGCGCGCGATTGAAGCGCATGCGCTGTCCGTGGAGCGGCTGACGCGGCTGATCGAGGCGCACCAGTTCGATCTCTACAATGACCCGATGCCGGATAGCGAAGTGCTCGGCACCTACGCGCAGGAAACTTCGGGTACGTTGTTCGAACTCGGCGCGCGGATCGCGGGCGCCTCGCCCGATGCGCTTCCTGAAGTGACACGGCAGGCCGGCATCGCGGAAACTTATCTGCACGTGCTGACGCGACTGCCGTTCGATGCCTCGCGGCAACAGATCTATCTGCCGCTCGACATGCTGACGCGGCACGGCGGCAGCGTCGACGAAGTGTTCGCCGGCAAGATGACGCCGGCGCTGCGCGCGACGATCGAGGAATTCGTCGACCTCGCGCTGTCGCATTTCAAGCTGATGTATTCGCCGCTGATGGCGCTGCCGCCGGCGGCGCGGCGCGTGTTCCTACCGATGGCGGTGGCGCGACGCACGCTGGAGCGGGCGCGACAACCGGACTTCGATCCCTATACGCCGCAACCGGACTCGCGACTGCGCATCCTATGGACCTTGTGGCGCGCGTCACGTTCGGACGACTTTCGCGGTTGAACGGCCGCGCCTGTCACGACGCCGCGACGGCGGTTTCCGTTCTCGGCTTCAGGATCGCGTAGTTGCCGTTGGCCTGCGCGACCAGCGTATCGCCGACGTAGAGCCGGGAATCGAGATTGGCGATGGTCCGTCCGCGATTGATCAGGGTCGTCTCGCAGCGGACGACGCCGGAGGGCACCGCGCGAAAATAGCTCATCTTGATTTCGATGGTGGCGCAGGTCTCGCCTTTGGCAAGCGTCGGGTACAGCGCCACGCCCATGCCGGTATCGGCCAGCGCGTAGAGCACCGCGCCATGCGTGATGCGGTGCGGATTGTAATGGATGTCCGGTTCGATTTCGACCGAACAGACGCTGCGTCCCGAGTGTTGCTCATCGACACGCAGCTTCATCGCATCCGCGAACGGATGACGCGGAGGGATTTTCGCTGGATGCATCACGGTGCGTGCCTCCGCGCCGCGGGCGGTTACACCGCGTCCCAGTTGAAGATGTCGGCGGAGCGGTCGAGCTTGTAGAACGACGACTTCAGCGCCGGCATTCCGTGCTCCGCGATGGTCTGCGGGGTCCAGCCTTCGCCGCGATGGATCGAGCGGATCGGCCGCGACTGCCCCATCAGGAAGATCTCGTTCATGCGCACCGCGAAGATCTGTCCGGTGACATCCTTGGCGGCATCGCCGAGCAGGTAGACCGCGAGCGACGCGATCTTTTCCGGCCCCATCTGCTGCATGCGCTTGACGCGCTCCTTCTCGGCTTCCGTTTCGGTCGGGATGGTGCCGATCAGACGGCTCCAGGCGAACGGCGAAATGCAGTTGGAACGGACGTGGAAGCGGCTCATGTCGAGCGCGATCGACTTCGACAGGCCGACGATGCCGAGTTTCGCGGCCGCGTAGTTGGCCTGGCCGAAATTGCCGATCAGGCCTGAGGTCGAGGTGAAGTGCACGAACGAGCCGCTCTCCTGCTCCTTGAACAGGCGCGCGGCGGCGTGGGACACGTAGAACGAGCCCATCAGATGTACCTTGATGACCTGCTCGAACGCATCGACGCTCATGCGATGGAAGATCGCGTCGCGCAGAATGCCGGCGTTGTTCACCACGCCGTCGAGCTTGCCGTAGGTGTCGGTCGCGGTCTTGACGATGTTGGCGGCGGCGAGGGCTTCGGCGACGCTGTCGAAATTGGCGACCGCGGTGCCGCCGGCCTTGCGGATTTCCTCGACCACTTCCTCGGCGGGCGCAGCGTCGGTGCCGGAGCCGTCGGCGGCAACGCCCGGATCGTTGACCACGACCTTGGCGCCTTCGCTTGCGGCGAGCAGCGCTATGGCGCGGCCGATGCCGCGTCCCGCGCCGGTGACGATGATGACTTTGCCGTCGAGTGATTTGGTGCTTGCCATGATGCTCTCGCGCTCGTGATTACTTCTCGTTGGTGAAAATGATGGTGCCGGATGCGGCGAACATGCCGCCGACGCCGTGGCAGACGGAAACTTTCGCGTCCTTCACCTGCGCCGGCGCGATGCCGCGCATCTGCCGCACGCTCTCCTGCAGCGCGTACATGCCGTACATGCCCGAATGCATGTAGCTGAGGCCGCCGCCGTTGGTGTTGAGCGGCAGCTTGCCGCCGGGGCGCGTGTTGCCGTCGGCGATGAACTTGCCGGTTTCCTCGTAGGGCATGAAGCCGAGATCGCCGAGGCCGTAGAGCGGCAGGTGCGCGAAGGCGTCGTAGATCATCAGGTGATCGACATCCTTGTGCGCGATTCCGGCTTCCTTGAACGCCAATGGCCCCGCCACCTTGAAGGCGCGCGAGGAATCGAACGTCTCCATCTGGCTGACCATCGGCGTCTCGACGCTCTCGCCGGTGCCGAGGATATAGACCGGCTTCTGCGGAAAATCCTTCGCACGATCCGCCGAGGTGAGGATCAGCGCACCGCCGCCGTCGGTGACGAGGCAGCACTGCAGGAGACGGAACGGATAGGCGATCATGCGCGAGTTGAGTACGTCCGCGACCGTGATCGGGTCCTTCATCATCGCGCGCGGATTTTTCGCCGCCCATTCGCGCTGCGCCACCGCGACGGAAGCGATCTGCTCGTGCGTGATGCCGTAGGTCTTCATGAAGCGCAGCACTGGAATGGGGAACATGCTCGGCGGACCATAGACGCCGAACGGCGCTTCGAACTGGCCTTGCAGGCTGTAGGGCGGAATCGAGCGCGGCGGCTTGCCGATCATCGACTTGCCGCTCTCCGCATGCGTGATCAGCACCGTCTTGCACAAGCCCGCTTCGATGGCGGCGGCGGCGTGGCGGACATGCAGCATGAACGAGCAGCCACCGACCGAGGTGCCGTCGGCCCAGGTCGGCGTGATGCCGAGATAATGCGCGATCTGCTGCGGCGTCTCGACTGCAGTGGCGATGCCGTCGATGTCCGAGAGTTTCAATCCTGCATCGGCGATGGCGTTGAGCGCTGCATCCGCGTGAAGCTGGATCTGCGACATGTCGGGAATGACGCCGAGCTTGGTGGTTTCCGCCGCGCCGACCACGGCGACTTGATTGCGTCGCATGAGTTTAAGCCTTTGCCGGAGCGAACTGGGGGAGGGTGATGGCGTCATCGAGTTTCTCGAATTTCACCTTCAGCGGCATGTCCAGCACCAATGCTTCCGGCGTCTGCGGACAATCGAGGATGTTGGCCATCATCCGCGGGCCTTCTTCCAGCGTTACCACGGCGATGGCGTAGGGCGGCGTGAAGCCCGGCGCGGCGGGGCGGTGATTGATGACGTAGCTGTAGAGCGTCGCCTTGCCGCTCGCCGGGAACACCGAGACCTTGCGCGAGGCGCAGGACGGACAGAACGGGCGCGGCGGAAAATAAACATGATCGCAGGCGTCGCAGCGTTGCAGGCGCAGTTCGCCGGCCTTGGTGCCGTCCCAGAAGTGCTGCGTTTCCGGCGTCGGAATGGGGCGCGCGCGCGCGGCTTCGGCCATGTCTCGTTTCCTCACTTTGTCACCGCGCGGATCGCTCGGGTCCGCGCATGACGATCTTGATGCGCCATTTGTCCCGCCAGCGTCAACGCTCGGAGGGTGAGCGACGGGCAGATATGCCGATGGCGTTGAGCCGTCCGCGAGACGGAATTGACCGGGTCGGCACACCATTCGACCGGTGCGCGGACCCTGTTGCCTGCAAAAGATACCTTGCCAGCCGCCCTTGCATCCGGCAAACGCAAGACGATAGATTGTCGCAGCGCTAATCTGTCGCACAAGAAAAACAATCCGGGAGGACGAGATGTTGAAGAGAGTGATCGCGGCCATGGCCATCGGTATGGCCCTGGCATCGCCAGCCATGGTTTCACAGGCCTCGGCCGCCGATGCGCCATCGGAAATCAAGCTCGGAACGCTCTACGCTTCGTCCGGCCGCTATGCCTCGATCTCGATGCCGGTTCATGCCGGATTGAAACTCTGGGTTGAGCAGAAAAACGCCGAGGGCGGCGTCTACGTGAAGGCGTTCGACAAGAAAATCCCGATCAAGCTGATCGCCTATGACGACCAGAGCAACACCGCGACCGCCGCGACGCTCTACAATCAGCTCATCACCCAGGACAAGGTCGATCTGTTCGTGGCCGATTCCGGCTCGGTGCTGACCGCGCCGGCGGTGACCATCGCCCGCGACCATAAGATGTTCCTGTTCGACCAGACCGGCACCGGCGGCAGCTTCTTCACCAAGGACAATCCGTACATCGCGCTGATGTCGGACCCAGTCTCGACCATTTGGCCGAAGCCGATCGCGGACTTTCTGACCAAGGACGGCCCCGCGCTTGGCATCAAGCGCGTCGCGATCCTGTATTCGACCAACGAGTTCACCGGCACGCAGGCCAACGCGCTGCGCAAGTTCATCAAGGACGCCAAGGCGCCGATCGAGATCGTCTACGATCAGGGCGTGCCGACCGAGACCACCAACTACACGGTGATCCTCAACAACATTCGCGCCGCGAAGCCGGATGCGGTGATCCATCTCGGCTACGCGCCGAACGACATCGCCTTCCTGCGCAACGTGCAGGACGTCGGCATCAAGTTCAACATGCTGTTCTGCATCTATCCCGGCCTCGAGACCGAGTTGCTGGAGAAGAATGTCGGAGCCAAGGGCCTGCAGCACGTCTTCACCTACGTGCCGCCCTCCGAGATGGCCTATCCGGTCAACTTCGGCATGAACATCGCCGATTATCGCAAGGCGTGGGACAAGAAGTACTCCGACGGCAAGATCGAATTCGGTTTCAACGCGGTGGCGGGCTACACCACGGCGCTGGTGATCGAGAAGACGCTGTCGGAAGCCGCCAGCCTCGATCAGATGGACCTGCGCAAGGCGGTGTTCGGCCTATCCGGCAAGCTCAAGACGCTCGACGGCACCTTCGCGCTCGACGAGACCGGCGGACAGATCGGCGAACTGACGCCGCTCGGCCAGCTCGAACTCAACGATCACGGCCACATCAAGTTCGTCGCGGTCTATCCGCACGAGGTCGCCACCGGCAAGCCGATCTATCCGCGGCCGTAAGCCAGGTTGAAAGCCGTCACCCTGAGGTGCGAGGCGCATTGCGCCGAGCCTCGAAGGGCGACGGCCTCATCCTTCGAGGCTCGCTACGCTCGCGCCTCAGGATGACGCCACCGCGTAAATCTCAACTCCATCGTGCCCTGGTTCGATTTCGCCGCCAGACCGACGCAACGGAGACTTGATGCTGGCTTATCCGCTCATCGCCGGGGTTCTGTTCGGGCTGTATTTCAGTTTGGTCGGAATCGGCCTGAACCTGGTGTTCGGCGTCATGCGCATCGTCAACCTGGCGCATGGCGACTTTCTGATGCTGGGCGCGTTCGTCGCGTTCGGCGTGTTCTATCTTCTCGGGCTCGATCCGCTGCTGGCGGTGCCGCTGGCGTTCGTGATCTTCGTTATCGTCGGCATCGTGCTGTACGGCCTGCTGGTGCCGCGCCTGCAACAGTCGCGCGATCCGGAAATGCTGTCGATCATCCTGTTCTTCGGCCTGTCGCAGGTGATCGAGGCGCTGGTGACCATCGCCTTCGGCACCAGCGAGCGCTCGATCCCGAGCCGCGAACTCGGCAGCCTGATGACCGCCGCCGCCAAGGCGCTCGGCGCCAAGCCCGAAGGCGGGCCGGTCGAGATTCTCGGGCAGGCGTTTCCGGCGGCATGGGTGATCGCGGCGGCGGTCAGCGTCATCGCGATCGGTCTTGTCTATGTCTATCTCTATCGCACCCGGCTCGGCACCTTGACCCGCGCGGTGATGTCGCGGCGCGATGAAGCGTTCGCCACCGGCATCAATGTCGATCGCGTCTGCGCCGCCGCGTTCGGCATCGGGCTCGGCCTCGCGGCGATCGCCGGCGTGTTCGCGCCCTTCATGTTCGGCTCGGTAACGCCGGCGTTCGGCGCCGACGCCACGGTCACCGCATTCGTCATCGTGGTGCTGGGCTCGCTCGGCAATCCGCTCGGCACCGCGCTCGGCGGCGTCGTCTACGGCATCTGCTACATGCTGGTGCAGACCTTCCTGTCGTCGTGGGCGGACCTGTTGCCCTATGTGCTGCTGATCCTCGTCCTGTTGCTGCGGCCGAGCGGACTGTTGGGAAGGAAGGTGCGCGTTGCCTAGTCTCATACGCCACCTGCTGTTGATCGTCGCGCCGCTGATCGCCGCTTTCGCGATCCTGCCGGGCGTCTATGACAATCATCTGCTGCTGTTCAATTTCGTGATCTTCCTGATCCTCGCGCAGGGCGTGAACATCATCTACGGCTTCACCGGGTATCTGCCGTTCGGCTATGTCGGCTTCTTCGGCGCGGGGGCTTACGGCTTCGCCATCATGGTGATGCACTTGCAGACGCCGGCGCCGCTCGCCGTGCTCGTCGCCGGCGTGGTCGGCGTGCTGCTGGGCCTGTTGCTGACGCCGCTGCTGCGGCTGTCGGGTGCGTATTTCGCCATCGCCAATCTGGCGGCGGCGCTGGCGGTGCTGCACTTCGTCGCCAACCCGGCGCTGGAATCCATCACCAAGGGGCCGTATGGCGTGGCGCTCAACGGCACCTTCAATCCGACGCTCGCTTATATCGGCGCGTTGATCATTCTGGCGCTGACGCTCGGCATCGTGGTGTTCCTGCGCAATTCCAGTTTCGGCATGGCGTTGCAGGCGGTGCGCGAGGATGCCGTGAGTGCGGCGATGGCCGGCGTCAACGTGGTGAAGATGCGCGTGATCGCGTGGCTGGCGTCGGCGCTGGTGGCGGGCCTCGCCGGCGGGGTGTTCGCCTGGTACGTCTCGGTGTTCTATCCCGACAACGTGTTCAGCAGCGACTTCAGCATCTTCGCCATCGTATTCGCGCTGTTCGGCGGCGTCGCGACCATCATGGGGCCGATCGTCGGCGTACTGATCCTTTACGGCATCTACAACCTGATCGGCTTTACCACGCCGCAGTATTTCCAATTGATCTATGGCGTGCTGATCATGGCGCTGGTGCTGTTCCTGCCGGCCGGTCTGGTGTCGCTGGCAACGCGGCGAGGCTGGAATGTCCCCTGACGCCACGCCCATTCTCACCGTCAACGGACTGATCAAACGCTTCGGCGGCTTCCATGCGCTGGACGGCCTGAGCTTTCACGTCTCGTCGGGCGAAATCCTCGGATTGGTCGGCCCCAACGGCTCCGGCAAGACCACCGCCATCAACGTCATCTCAGGGCTCTATGCGCCGGATGGCGGCACATTGACCTATGATGGCGCGTCGATCGGCGGCGTGGCGTCGCACAAGATCGTGCATCGCGGCGTCAACCGTACTTTCCAGATTCCGAAGCCGTTCCTGTCGCTCACCGTGCGGCAGAATGTCGAGGTAGCGCTGGCCTATGGTCGCGCCGAGGTGACGCCGCCGAAGCTGTCCGATCTGCTCGAGCAGTATCATCTCGCGGAATTGGCCGACCGCCCCGCCGCCGACCTCAACAGTTCGCAGCAGAAGATGCTGGATCTGGTGCGCGCGCTGGCGACGCGGCCGCGGCTGCTGCTGCTCGATGAACTCGCGGCGGGATTGAACCCGACGGAACTCGACTGGATCGCGGGGCACATCAAGGCACTGGCGCAATCGGGCCTTGCGATCATTGTCGTCGAGCACCTGATGGGCTTCATCGAGCAAATCACCGACCGCGTGATCGTGATGAATGCCGGCAAGGAAATTTTTGAGGGGACGCTCGCGGTGGCGGTGAAGGTGCCGCAGGTGATCGAGGTGTTTCTCGGAGGCGAACATGGCGCCTGAAGCCGCATCGTTGCTGGACGCGAAGGGCGTCGATGCCGGTTACGGCACCATGCAGGTGCTGTGGGGCGTCGATCTCGACGTGCGGCCGGGCGAAACCGTGCTGCTGCTCGGCGCCAACGGCGCGGGCAAGACCACGTTCCTCAAATCGCTGGTCGGGTTGATCGACACACGACATGGCCACATCGCGCTCGGCGGGCGTGACGTGACGCGGATGCGCTCCAGCGACCGGATGCGGCTCGGCATGACCTATATGTCGGAGCTGGCGGTGTTTCCCGATCTGTCGATCGAGGAAAACCTGAAAGTCGGCGCACAGGCGCTCGGCCACGCCAATCCCGGCGCGCGCACCGAAGAACTCTACGGCCTGTTTCCGGTACTGCGCGAGAAGCGCCGCAACGCAGCCTCCAGCCTCTCCGGCGGCCAGCGCAAGATGCTCGGCATCGCCAAGGCGCTGGCGGCGGAGCCGAAGCTGTTGGTGATGGACGAGCCGTCCGCAGGCCTGTCGCCGCTGCTGGTCAAGGAAGTGCTTCAGGTGCTGAGCCGCCTGCAAAAGCAGGGGCTGGCGCTTCTGATCGCCGAGCAGAATATCGGCTTCCTCGAAGTCGCGACGCGGGTATTCGTGCTGGAAGGCGGCCGCATCCGCTTCTCCGGCACCGTCGCCGAGATGAGCGACAACGAGGCATTGCGCCGGGCCTATTTCGGTTTGAAGTAAATTCCTCTAAGACCGAACCCAAGACCAACAACAACGGGGTGCGGCGATGGGCGGCGGAAGCGATCTCACGGCATTGACGGTTGCGGAACTGGCGGGGCTTCTCGCACAGCGCAAGATTTCCTCCGTCGAACTCACCGACGCGTGTCTGGCGCGGATCGCGCGGCACAACGAGGCGCTGCACGCCTTCATCGCGATTTATGCCGAGGACGCGCGGGCCGCAGCAAAGGCCGCCGATCTCGCACGCTCCGCCGGTTATGTGCTGGGGCCGCTGCATGGCATTCCCTTCGGCCTGAAAGATCTCGTCGATCTCGAAGGCAAGGTGACGACCGGCGGTTCGAAAGTCTGGGAGAGGCGTGTCTCGCCGTCGACCGGCACCCTGGCGCGTACGCTCGCAGCCAACGGCATGATTGTCGCCGGCAAGACGCATACGGTGGAATTCGCGTTCGGCGCGTGGGGCACGAACCAGCACATGGGCGCTCCGCGCAATCCGTGGGACTTGCGCGAGGCGCGCACGCCCGGCGGCTCGTCGAGCGGCTCTGGCGTCGCGGTGGCGGCGCGGCTGGTGCCGTGGGCGGTCGGTACCGACACCGGCGGTTCGGTGCGGATTCCCTCGGCGCTGTGCGGCGTCACCGGATTGAAGACCACGGCGGGGCAGGTGGCGACCGACGGCATCCTGCCGCTCTCGACCACGCTCGACACGCCGGGCCCGCTGGCGCGTAGCGCTACCGACACTGCGATCCTGTTCGCGGCGATGCGCGGCGCCGATGCGTCCGCCATCAACGCTGTTCTGAATGGCCCGCCGCCGCGCGGCGTGAAAGGCCTGCGGCTGGCGCGGATGCCCGGCAACGAGCGCGACGTCTGCGAGCCGGCAGTACTCGATGCCTACGATGCGTCGCTGGCGCAACTCGCCGACATGGGCGCGGAGATCGTCGACGTCACGCTGCCGTTCCGCATCGCGGATTTCGGTGCGCTCACCGGCCGCCTGATCGCGGCGGAAGGCTATTCGTTCCTGAAAGAAATCATCGACGATCCCGCCGCGCCGGTGGACGAACAGGTGCGCGCACGCTTCGCGGTGGCGCGGACCATGACGGTGACGGATTATCTGCGCTTGCTGCGCGAACGCGAGGCGATGAGCGCCGCCGCCGACGCGGCGCTGGCCGATGTCGATGCGTTGCTGACGCCGACCGCGCCGATGACGGCACATCCCACCGCCACCGCTGAACAACACAACCTCGTGCCCTCGCACTTCACCCGCATGGTGAATTTCGTCAGCCGCTGCGCGCTGGCGGTGCCGAACGGATTCTCGCCATCGGGCCTGCCGACCTCGCTGCAGATCGTTTGCGCTGCCAACGAGGAAACAATGGCGCTGCGCATCGGTCGCGCCTATCAGGCCGTGACCGACTGGCACCGCCGCGCGCCGTCGCTCGACGCGGCGTGAGGAGATGGCGATGCGCAGCATCAGGATCGGATCCGGCGCGGGCTATTCCGGCGATCGCATCGAGCCCGCCGTCGAACTCGCGGAAATGGGCGATATCCAGTATCTGGTTTTCGAATGCCTTGGCGAGCGCACCGTGGCGCTGGCGCAACGCGCGCGATTGAAGAATCCCGACGACGGTTTCGATCCGCTGCTGGAAGCGCGGATGCGCGCGGTGCTGCCGGCTTGCGCAGCGAACGGCATCAAGATCGTCACCAACATGGGCGCGGCCAATCCATGGGCGGCGGCGCGCAAGACGGCGCAGATCGCGGCGTCGCTCGGGCTGTCGCGATTGAAGATCGCGGCGGTGATGGGGGATGACGTGCTGGAGGCCTGCAAGCAGCACGATCTGCCGCTGATCGAGATCGACGGCACCTTGAAGACGCTGGGCAACCGCATCGTCTCCGCCAACGCCTATCTCGGCGCGGAGCCGATGGCTGCGGCGTTGAAGGCCGGCGCGGATATCGTCATCACCGGCCGCGCCTCCGATCCGGCGCTGTTCCTCGCACCGATGATCGATGCATTTGATTGGGCAATGGACGACTGGAATCTGCTCGGGCGCGGCACCGTCGCCGGGCATCTGCTCGAATGCGCCGGGCAGGTGACCGGCGGCTATTTCGCCGATCCCGGCTTCAAGGATGTTGCCGGTCTGGCGCGGCTCGGCTTTCCCATCGGCGAAGTGAGCGAGGACGGCGGCCTCGTCATCACCAAGGTGGAAGGCTCCGGCGGCGAGGTGTCGGCGCGCACCTGCAAGGAGCAGTTGCTTTACGAGGTCCACGATCCAGCGCGCTATATGCAGCCGGACGTGATCGCGGATTTTTCGCAAGTTACTGTCGAGGAAATCGGCCCCGATCGCGTGCGCGTCTCGGGCGGGCGAGGCCAGCCGCGCCCCGACACGCTGAAAATCTCGGTCGGCTATGTCGACGGCTATATCGGCGAGGGGCAGATGTCCTATGCCGGCCCCGGCGCGGAGGCCCGTGCGCGGCTGGCGCTGGAGATCGTGCGCGAGCGACTCAAATTCACGAAAGTCGAGGCCAACGAATGGCGCTTCGATCTGATCGGCATCGACGCTCTGCATGGTGCGCAGCGTTCGCAGGGCGGCGCGCCTTACGAGGTGCGCGTGCGCGTCGCCGGCCGCACCGATACAATGGCCGAAGCGGTGCGGATCGGCGACGAGGTCGAGACGCTTTACACCAACGGCCCGGCGGGCGGCGGCGGTGCGTTCAAATCGGCGCGCGATATCGTCGCGGTCGCCTCGGTGCTGCTGCCGCGCGATCTGGCCGCGCCGCAAGTTCGTTTCGTGGAGGCGTGAATGGCGAAGCTGCGCGATATTGCCCACTCCCGCACCGGCGACAAAGGCAACATCTCCAACATCTCGGTGATCGCTTTTGAGGCGCGGCATTACCCCTTGCTGTGCGAACAGGTGACGCCCGCGCGCGTCAAGGCGCATTTCGAGGGCATCGTGTTCGGCGAGGTGGTGCGCTACGAACTGCCAAACATCGCCGCGCTGAATTTCGTGCTGGATCAGGCGCTGGGTGGCGGCGTGACGCGGTCTCTGGCGCTCGATGCGCATGGCAAATCGCTCAGCTCTGCGCTACTCGATCTGGAAATCGAACTTCCGCCGGATCATGATCGCGGCGTAGCCTAGAAAAGCCCTTCCTCCAGCGAGTTTGCATGATGTTGAACACTCCGACTCTCGATTCCCTTGCCGCCGATCTCGACGCCGGCCGCACCACGGCGCGCGCGCTGGTGGAGGATTGCCTCGCCAAAATCGCGGACAAGAACGGCGAGGGGGCGCGGACCTTCATTTCCGTCGATGCCGAGGGCGCCAAGGCCGCCGCCGACGCGATGGACACCTTGCGCAAGGCGAACGCCGCGCCGTCGCGCTTCGCCGGCATTCCGGTGTCGATCAAGGATCTGTTCGACATCAAGGGCCAGCAGACCCGCGCCGGCTCCAAGGCGCTCGACGATACGCCACCCGCCGTCGCCGACGCGCCGGTGGTGGCGCGGCTGCGTCGCGCCGGCTTCGTGCTGATCGGCCGCAGCAACATGGTGGAGTTCGCCTATTCCGGCCTCGGCCTCAATCCGCATTACGGAACGCCGAAAAGCCCGTGGCGGCGTGACGTCGGCCATGTGCCCGGCGGTTCGTCTTCCGGCGCGGCGGTGTCGGTGACGGACGGCATGGCGCACGGCGCACTTGGCACCGACACCGGCGGCTCGTGCCGCATCCCGGCCGCTTATTGCGGCATCGTCGGCTACAAACCGACGGCGCGGCGCATTCCGCTCGATGGCGGCGTGCCGCTGTCGTTCACGCTCGATGGTTATGGGCCGTTGGCGCGCAGCGTCGCCTGTTGCGTCACGCTCGATGCCGTTCATGCCGACGAGCCGATCAAGCCGGTGACGCCGCGCCCGATCAAGGGGATGCGGCTCGCGATCCCGACCACGGTGGCGTTCGACGAGATTGCCGACGACGTGGCGCAGGCGTTCGAGCGCGCGGTGGCGAAACTGGCGCAGCAGGGAGCGGTGATCGAGCGCATCGCGGTGCCGGAATTCGCGGAGGTCGCGGTGCTCAACGCCAAGGGCGGTTTCTCCGGCGCGGAAGCCTGGGCCTGGCATCGCGCGCTGATCGCGCGGCGCGGCGCCGATTACGATCCGCGTGTCATCGGCCGCATCCGTCGCGGCGAGGGCCAGAGCGCGGCGGACTATGTCGACCTTCTCAAGCATCGCCGCGCCATGATCGACGGCTTCGACGCGCGCATCGCGCCGTTCGATGCACTGGTGATGCCGACGGTCGCCATCACGCCGCCGCGCATCGCCGACCTCGAGAAGGACGACGACGCCTACGCGAAAGCCAACGTGCTGTCGCTGCGTAACTGCACGCTGATCAACACCATCGACGGCTGTGCCATCACCTTGCCGATCCAGCGCGAGGGCGAGGCGCCGGTCGGCCTGATGCTGGCGGCCTCCGGTGGCGCGGATCGCCGTATTTTCGAACTTGCGGCCGGCATCGAATCCGCCGTGCGCGGCTGACGGGAAACGGGTGGCGGCGGCGCGGGCCAGTGCGCATATCGTTTGGTGTCTGTTTCCGGAGGCCATGACATGCAAAGCGCCCGTACCGCCCGCCTGGTCGATCCGCCGATGACGATCGAGACAATCGACTGGCAACGCGTTAGTGACGATCTCGATGCGCGCGGCTGCGCAGTGATCGAGAATTTGTTGACGCCGCAGCAATGCGTCGATCTCGCCGCGCTCTATCCCGATGATGCGCGCTTCCGCAGCCGCATCGTGATGGCGCGACACGGTTTTGGGCGCGGCGAATACAAGTATTTCAGCTATCCGCTGCCGGACCCGATTGCGCATCTGCGTCCGGCGCTCTATGCGCCGCTGTCGCAGATCGCCAATCGCTGGAACGCGACCATGGGCATCGACGTGCGCTATCCGGCGATGCACGACGACTTTCTTGCGCGCTGTCACGAGGCGGGACAGACCCGGCCGACGCCGTTGCTGCTGCAATACGTCAGCGACGACTACAACTGCCTGCATCAGGATCTCTACGGTGAACACGTGTTCCCGTTGCAGGTCGCGGTGCTGCTGTCGGAACCGGGGCGCGATTTCACCGGCGGCGAATTTGTGCTCACCGAACAGCGGCCACGCATGCAGTCGCGCGCCGAGGTGGTGCCATTGACGCAAGGCGATGCCGTGGTGTTCGCCGTGCATCACCGGCCGGTGCAGGGCACGCGCGGATCGTATCGCGTCAATCTCCGGCATGGCGTCAGCCGGCTGCGCTCGGGCCGCCGTCATACCGTCGGAATCATTTTCCACGATGCGAAGTGAGTGAGGAACGCGGAGAGGTGAGGACGTGACCGGCGATCTGTTCGCGGGAGTAGCGGAAGCGCAGCCGTCGCGTGAGACGATGGCGGATGGCGCCGTGCTGCTGCGCGGCTTTACGCTGGCGCGGCAGGAAGAACTGCTGGCCGCCTTGCGCGAAGTGATCGCCGCAGCACCGTTCCGTCACATGGTGACGCCGGGCGGTTTCACCATGTCGGTGGCGATGACCAATTGCGGCAAGGTCGGCTGGGTGACGGACCGGCGCGGCTATCGCTATGACGCGGGCGATCCCGAGAGCGGCCAACCGTGGCCGGCGATGCCGCAAGTGTTGTTGCAGTTGGCGCGCGATGCGGCGGAGGCGGGTGGCTTCAGGGATTTTGCGCCGGATGCGTGTCTGATCAACCGCTACGTGCCGGGTGCGAAGATGTCGCTGCATCAGGACAAGGATGAGACGGATTTTTCAGCGCCCATCGTCTCGGTATCGCTGGGATTGCCGGCGACGTTTCTGTTCGGCGGCTTGAAGCGCAGCGACAAGACGCAACGTTATCGCCTGACCCATGGCGATGTCGTGGTCTGGGGCGGTCCGTCGCGCTTGTTCTATCATGGCGTCGCGCCGCTAGCGGAAGGCGAGCATCCGCTGCTCAAGCGTCAGCGCATCAACCTGACATTTCGCAAGGCGGTGTAGGGTTGGGCCATTTCACACCCGCATTCGTCATGGCCGGGCTTGTCCCGGCCATCCACGTTCTTCCATGATATAACGATACAAAGACGTGGATGGCCGGAATAAATCCGGCCATGACGGTAGCTGCCGTTACTCGTCCACCACGCCGTTGCGCAAGGTGCCGAGGCCGTCGGCTTCCACTTCGATGACGTCGCCGGGCTTGAGGAAGCGCGGCGGATCGAAGCGCGCGCCGGCGCCGGTCGGCGTGCCGGTGATAATAACGTCGCCCGGGACCAGCGTGGTGAAGGTCGAGATGTAATGGATCAGGTAGCGGAAGCTGAAGATCATTCGCCCGGTGCGGTCGCTCTGCCGCGTCTCGCCGTTGACGCGCGTGGTCAGCGCGATATCCGCGATCTGCGCCTCATTGGTGTAGGGCACCAGCCACGGGCCGAGGCTGCCGGTGGAATCGAAGTTCTTGCCTTGCGTCACGTTGAACTTGGCGTGGCGCACCCAGTCGCGAATGGTGCCCTCGTTGCACAGCGTGATCGCGGCGATGTGGTCGAGCGCGTCGCGCTCGGCGATATGGCGACCCGGCTTGCCGATCACGATCACCACTTCGCCCTCATAGTCGAGCTGCGGCGACGCCTTCGGCCGCACCAGCGGCGTGCCGTGGCCGACGAAGGAGCGCGGCGTGCGCATGAACATGCTGGGATAAGGCGGCGCGTCCTTGCCGTCCTTGTACTCGGCGTTGCGGTCCGGATAATTGACGCCGATGCAGATGATCTTTTCCGGCGCGGGGATCGGCGGTTGCCATGTAACCGCATCGAGCGCGACATCGGGCGAACGCCCGGCGGCATCATCCGCGAGTTTCATTAGCGCATCAGCGGCGATGACTTCGCGCAGCGTCGGAAAAGTCTGGCCGAAGCGCGCCGAGAGATCGACGATACCGGCGTCGGTCACCGCGCCGTAACGGGGCGCGCCGTTGGTAGTGAAGGTGGCGAGGTGGGGGCGGGTCACAGCAGTCATTTCTTAGTCCGCCACGATCACGTCGGCCTTGAACTTCGCGTCGCGCACGGCTTGGCCGACGAAGGGCGAGCCTTCCTCGAACCACGAGCGCGGCGCGGGCGAACCCCACAGCGTCTGGCGGCGCGGATCGCGCAGCGACCAGCGCAGCGGTTCGTGGTCATGATCCATCGTGTTGTAGTCGCTGGTGTAGATCTCCAGCCGATGCCCGTCGGGATCGCGCACGTAGAGGAAGAACGCGTTGGAGATGCCGTGGCGGCCGGGGCCGCGCTCCATGTTGACGAGATAGCCGCACGACGCCATCACGTCGCACAGATGCAGGATATTCATCGCGGTGGGCACCCAGTAGGCGAAATGGTGCAGGCGCGGGCCGTTGCCGTTGGTAATGGCGAAGTCGTGCACGTTACCCTTGCGATGCATCCAGGCGGCGGCGATGCGGCCGTTCGGGCCGTCTTCCTCGGCGTATTCGGTGAGGCGGAAGCCGAGCCGCGCGTAGAAATCCACGGTGTCCTGCACTTCGGCGGCGAACACGTTGAAGTGGTCGAGCCGCTGCGGATGGCAGCCCTTGTAGAGTTCGTAGCGGCGCAGCAGGTGCGGGCGCTTCTCCATGGTCGCGTAGAGTTCGATGCGATAGCCGAACGGATCGATGAACTGCAAGGTGCGGCCCTGGAACGGCACTTCTGCAAAGGCGTGCTCGATCTTGTTCGCGGCCATGAAGGCCGCGGCCTTGTCGAGGTCCTTGTCGTTGCCGACCTTGAAGCCGAGCCGGTTGCAGGCCGCGACTTGCGCCTTGCGCAGCACCAGCGAGTGATGCTGATGCTCCTCGGAACCGCGCAGATAGACCACCTCGCGGTCGGCGTCTTCGACGTGCAGCCCGATGATGGTCTCGTAGAACTTGCGGCTGGCATCGAGGTCGGTGACGTCGAGCACGGCGTGGCTGGAGCGGAGGACGTTGAACGGCGGCTCGAAAATATGCTGCGGGACCGGCATGATGGTTTTTCCAGAATGCGTTGAAGTGATACTCGCTTGGTGGTGTCGTCGGGATCGTTGATCCGGATCAACCGATGGATTCAACCGGACGTGTCTTGCTTCGCCAGATGCTGGTGGATGTTGTTGCGTTTCCAGCTCATGTCCTTGTCGTTGATCTGCATGTCGAACGACAGGGCGAACGGCATCGCCGCAAACGCTGGTTCGAGGAATTGCGAGAGCGCCTTGAAGATGTGTTCGCCGGCACGCTGCCGTGTCGGCAGGTCGCGGCCTTCGCCAAGCCGCAGCACCATGGCGAGAAAGCCCATGGCGGGGTTGCCGTCGGCGACGGCGTAGTGCTCGCAGCGGATGGCGCGGACGCGGATGCCGCCCAGCGGGAAGACGCCGGTTTCGATTGCGGCCTTGCGCACCACCTCGACCGCGGCGCCGATATCGACGCGGGGTTCGAGATTGGCCGAGTATTCCAGCGTGAAATGTGGCATGTCGCTCTCTGCTCGCGTATTCGACGCCATCGCCGCAACGACTTCGGGTCACCGGTTTCCGCGCGGCGATTGCGGAAAATGCAGTCCAGAATCCTTGCCTTGATGATTGTCTCGGACGACAGGTCTGGAATATGATTAACATGTTAAATGAAATCTGGCAATCGGCCGATGCCGAAAACCGGGAAGGTGGATCGGGCGGACCATGGACAAATTGCGCAAAAGGCCCGCACCGATGCCGGTAAAGACCCCCGCGCCGCGAAGCGGCGTCCGTTCGCGCAAGGCGGCCGCAGCCGTTGAGCAAACTGGCGGCCGGGCGGCGCCGATGCGCGAATTCTCGCGCTCGCTGCCGATGGCGCTGTTGCGTGCCCGCGAAGCCGTGATGCGCCACTTTCGTGTCTCGCTGCGCAAGCATGGGCTGACCGAGCAGCAGTGGCGCATCCTGCGCGCGCTGGCCGGCGTGGAGACGATCGAGGTCACCGAACTGGCGCGCTCCGCCTATCTGCTCGGTCCGAGCCTGTCGCGAATCCTGCGCGATCTGGAGCAACGCGGTCTGATCGAGCGCCGCAGCGTCAAAACCGATTTGCGGCGCGGGCTGGTGTCGATCAGCGCCGAGGGACTGCGTTTGATCGAGGCGGTGGCGCCGTCGTCGGAAGCGATCTACGCGGAGATGACGCGACGCTACGGCGCGGAGCGGCTTGCTGCACTGCACGAGATGTTGAGCGGGCTGGAGGCGAGCCTCGCGGACATGCCGTTGCCCGGCAACGGCCACCTCAAGGACGAGGACGACGACGCATCCCTGTAGCCGCAAAATTGCATGCCCGCTTGTCGCGCGGGAATGTACCAATAGTGCGCGTGCATGGCTTTCGACGTTTGCGGGAGGCATGGACAGGTCCCCGCGTTTTCGCGCAAACTGACCTTCAACAAAAATCAAAACGGGAGCGAACGCCGCGCCATGGTGACCGTGCAGGTTGAGAAGCTGATCGATTTCGTCGCAGATGTGTTTGCTCATGCCGGCTCGTCGCAGGAAGAAGCCAAACGGATCGCAACCTATCTCACCACCGCCAACCTGACCGGCCACGACAGCCACGGCGTCATTCGCGTGCCGGTCTATGTGCGATGGAAGGGTCTTGGCGCGGTGGTGCCCGATCAAACCGTCGATCTGGTGGTGGATACGCCATCGCTGGCAGTGGTGGACGGCAAGTTCGGCTACGGCCAGACGGTGGGGCCACAGGCGGTCAAGATCGGCATCGAGAAGTGCAAGGCGAGCGGGCTTGCGGCGGTGGCGTTGCGCAACGCCGGCCATATCGGCCGCATCGGCGACTGGGCCGAGATGGCGGCGGCGGAAGGGCTGGTGTCGATCCATTTCGTCAACGCGGCGGGATCGATCCTGGTCGCGCCCTATGGCGGCGTCGAACGGCGGCTTTCCACCGCGCCCTATTGCGTCGGCATTCCGCGCGTGGGGCAGCGGCCGATCGTGCTGGATTTCGCCACTTCCATTGTCGCAGAAGGCAAGGTGCTGGTGGCGAGCCGCGGCGGCAAGAAGCTGCCGACCGGCGCGCTGATCGATGCCGACGGCACGCTCAGCGAAGATCCGCATGTGCTCTACGGGCCCTATACCCAGGACGGCACCCGCGATCATTCGCAAGGCAAGGGCGCGATCCGCGCGTTCGGCGATCACAAGGGCTCGGGGTTGGCGCTGATCTGCGAACTGCTCGGCGGTGCGTTGACCGGCACCGGCGCCACCGCACCGAACCGCCGCTTCGCCAACGGCATGCTGGCGATCTATATCGATCCCAAACGGATCGATCCCGCCAACTTTTTCGACGGGGAGATGTCCCGCTATGTCGATTACTACAAGGACACCAAGCCGGCGAAGGGTAACGACGGCGTGCTGATCCCCGGCGATCCGGAAGCGCGCACGCGCGCCGAGCGCACCGCGAACGGCGTGCCGCTGCCGGACGACACCTGGGCCGCCATCGTCAACACCGCGCGCGAGGTCGGTGTCAGCGATGCTGCGATCACCAAGGCAACTGCGTCATAGCGGCAGGAACGGCTCTCCAAAACGCCGCATGAGCCATCCGCAATTTCGACCACTTATTCCCATCATCGAGAGGACAACGGGCACATGGCCAACAACGTCAAGAAACTCTGGGCTGAAGGCAAGGCCGTGGTGAACGGCTGGCTGGCGATCCCGTCGGGATTTTCCGCCGAGGTGATGGCGCAATGCGGTTTCGACAGCGTCACCGTGGATATGCAGCATGGCGTGCAGGACTATCAGTCCATGGTGCAATGCTTTCAGGCGATGCAGGCGCATCCGGTGACGCCGATGGTGCGCGTGCCGTGGAATGAGCCCGGCATCATCGGCAAGGTGCTGGATGGCGGCGCCTACGGCGTGATCTGCCCGATGATCAACACCCCGAAGGAAGCCAAGGACCTCGTCCAGTTCGCCAAGTATCCGCCGAAGGGCACCCGCTCCAACGGCCCGATCCGCGCCGGCATGTACGGCACGGCCGGCTCGTATCAGAAGACGGCCAACGACGAGATCGTGCTGCTGCCGATGATGGAGACCAAGACGGCGGTCGAGAACATGGAAGCGATCCTCGACGTCGAGGGCCTCGACGGCGTCTATATCGGCCCGTCCGATCTCGGCTTCTCCTACGGTCTGGTGCCGAAGCTCGACCGCGATGAGCCGGAGATCCTGAAGATCTACGAGAAGATCATCAAGGAGTGCGGCAAGCGCGGCCTCAATCCGGGCATCCACTGCTCCGGCGCGGAAGGAGCGGCGCGCGCGATCAACATGGGCTTCTAGCTGGTGACGCTGTCGAACGAGGTCGGTTTGATGTCGACCTACGCCAGGATGCAGGTGAACCAGACCCGCAAGGATTCTGGCGGGAAGGCGTAAGCTCTTACTTCTCACTCGCCCCGCTCTTGCGGGGAGAGGGTTGGGGTGAGGGGCTCTATCCGGCGGGCACTGCGCCAGTGATTAGGACACTGCCTTGCCCC